>JBOFYZ010000086.1:0-58414 GCA_051654925.1 Lachnospiraceae bacterium
TATCAGATGCAGGCCAGCCAGTGTCTGGATACTATCAGCGGGATCAGCAGCCGCATTATCGGCGTATATTCCCCGGTTAACCGCTGCGGGAAGACCGGTTTTTGCCTTACTCTGGGAAGGATTCTGGCAAAGGATAACCGTGTACTGTATATCAGCCTGGAGGAGAATTCGGGTTTTTCCCGGCTGACCGGAAGGGATTATAAGACCTGCCTGTCGGATTTTATTTATTATTTCCGGCAGCGGGGCGAGCATGGGATCAGCCTGGGTGCATTCGTCTACAGTCTGGATGAACTGGATTACATTCCACCGGCTGCATATGGAGAGGATCTGGCCCTGCTGACAATTCAGGAACTCGAGCAGATTCTTGCATATACGGGACGATGCGGCGGATATGACACAATTATTGTGGATTTTGCCCAGTTTGGTAAAGGTATCGAGCAGTTGTTTTCCCTGTGCAGCCATTTGTATATTCCAGTGTTGGATGATCGTATCTCACAGGCTAAGCTGGAAGAGTGGCAGCATTTTCTGGAATATTCCGGACAGGGGAATCTGTGGGGGCAGATGGAGATGATCCGGGTACCGCCCCAGCGGGAGGATCCGGTCGATTCAGTCCTGGATCAGCTGCTGTGGGGTGAGACCGGCGGTTATATCCGGCGCCTGCTTCAGCTACAGGATAAGGAGACACAATGGCAGCAATAAACGGAGACGGCCTGCTCGAAGATCTGCGAATCCGGCTCAGGGAGCAGCTTCAGAACTGCGGGCAGATTGGTGATGATCAGTTATTTACTTATATTAATGAGGCAATTCAGGAGACTGCCGAACGGGAATATCTGCCCCTGAAGCAGCGGATTGAGATCAGGAACCGTCTGTTTGACGGATTCCGTAGGCTGGGGATTCTGCAGGAGCTGGTTGATGACCCCGCGGTGACGGAGATTATGGTCAATGGTAAAGACAATATTTTTATTGAGAAAAAGGGAATCATCAGCCGCTGGGATCATGGTTTTGATCAGGTCGAGCAGCTGGAAGATCTGATCCAGCAGATTGTCAGCCGGATCAACCGAACCGTGAATGTCTCCAGTCCAATTGCCGATGCCCGTCTGGAGGACGGTTCCAGAGTTCACGTGGTACTGCCTCCGGCGGCACTCGATGGCCCGGTAGTGACGATTCGCAAATTTCCCGAACCGATTGACATACGCCGGCTGATCACCCTTGGATCACTGAACCAGGAGGTGGCTGAATTTCTGGAGAGGCTTGTGAAGGCAGGATATAACCTGTTCATCAGCGGCGGAACGGGATCAGGAAAGACTTCATTTCTTAATGCCATGTCAGGCTTTATTCCGGCCGGGGATCGGGTCATTACCATTGAAGACTCAGCAGAACTGCAGATTCGCCAGGTCGCCAATCTGGTTCGTCTGGAGACCAGGAATGCCAATGCGGAAGGCGAAGGAGCGATTGAGATCAGCGACCTGATCCGTGCCTCGCTGCGGATGCGGCCGACTCGTATTATCGTCGGAGAAGTCCGGGGCAGAGAGTGCCTGGATATGCTGCAGGCGCTGAATACCGGACACAGCGGCAGTTTATCGACCGGGCATGGGAACAATCCCCGGGATATGCTGTCCCGTCTGGAGACCATGACATTAATGGCTGCTGATCTGCCGCTGGCAGCGGTCAGAAGCCAGATTGCATCAGCCATAGATATTCTGGTGCATCTGGGACGGCTTCGTGACAAGAGCAGGAAAGTCCTTGAGATTGTAGAGATAGGAGGATATATCGATGGAGAGATCAGGCTTAACCCCTTATACCGTTTCGAGGAGAGCCGGGAGCAGGATCCCGGGCATGTCAGGGGCGAACTTAAAAAAGTCGGAACCCTCCAGTCCGTTGAAAAGCTCCGGTCAGCCGGTTATCCGGTATGACCGTTACCGGCTGTCTCTAAAGGAGCTGCTGGTGGCAGTGCTGAAGGGAACATCGGCTGCTGTCCTGGTCGGTTATACGTTTTACCGGAGCATCGTTATCACCGGCTGTTTATTGCCTTTGGGAATTTTGTATCCATTTTATGAGCGGGAAGTCTTGAAAAAGAAGCGGAAGAAAGAGCTGGCTTCCCAGTTTAAAGAAGGCATGATGGTTCTGGCATCCTCTTTTGGGGCCGGATATTCCATTGAGAACGCATTATCTGCCGGTACCCGGGAATTGATGCTTCTCTATGGAGAACAGGGATTAATAACAAGGGAATTTTCATATATGATTCAGCAAATTCGTACTAACCGGCCGGTGGAGCAGCTGCTGGAAGATCTGGCAAACCGGAGCGGGCTGGAGGACATCCGCAATTTTGCTGAAGTATTTTGTGTCGCCAAACGAAGCGGCGGTGACCTGAGTGCCATTATGCGCCATACCGCCGATGTGATCCGCGATAAGATGCAGGTGAAAGAAGAGATTGCCACCCTGACAGCATCCCGGCAGTTTGAGCAGAAGATTATGAATCTGATTCCATTTTTTATTGTGTTTTATGTGGAACATTCTTCACCCCGGTTTTTTGACCAGATGTACGAGACCGGGCTGGGGCGGATTCTGATGACCGGCTGTCTGATCACATATCTGATCGCATTTGTGCTGGCCAGAAAGATCCTTGATATCGAGGTGTGAACAATATGAAGAAATATAAGATCCAGGCGGCTGGCTGTCTGGCCGGCAGTGTGCTGCTGTATGGTATTCTTACACTGACCGCCAGGCCGGTTATGACAGTATCCGAGGACGGCACCATTGCCCGCAGTGGATATGGCGGTTCGGACCAGCAGATCCAGCTGTATGTGGACGGCCTGGCAGAACAGGCAGTTCCGCTTGCGGTTGCGGTGCGGGCCAGAAGTTATACTGAGGCAGCTGCTGAAGCTGTATTTGAGCAGATTATGGATGATCTGGCGGAGCGGATCAGGGGCGATAATCCGTCGCTGCTGGAGGTTCGGAGCGATCTGTATCTTCCTTCATGGCTGGATGATTATGGTGTCCGTCTGAGATGGTACTCTTCTGATCCGGAACGGATGGATTCAACTGGAAAGATTGCTTCGGCCGGTGTGGCAGATGAGGCAGGGGAATTTCTCAGGCTGTATGTTCAGCTGTCTGCCGGAGATATCCGGCGGGATTATGAATTGCCGGTCCGGCTCCTGCCCCGCATTAGGTCGGGAGCGGAGCTGCTGGCAGCAGGGCTTGAAGAAGAGATTAAGAGAAGGGAGGAGGGGCAGCAATCAGAAGAATTTCTGTCGCTGCCTGTAGAATATGAAGGGAAAGTCCTGCATTATCGAACGGAGGAGGATGCCGGTTACTCCATATTACTGGTTTTGGGTGTCTTATTGGCAGTCTTATGTTATGCAAAGGCTCAGACCGATGCTCAGGCCCGTGAGAAGGATCGGGAAAAACAACTGCTTCTTGACTATGCTGAAATCGTGTCCAAGCTGATGGTATTTATCGGCGCCGGGATGACGATACGGCTGGTGTGGGAACGGATTGTCAAGGATTATGAACGATTGCTGCAGACCGGAAAACAGCAGAAACGGGCTGCTTATGAAGAAATGTGCCAGACGTATTATCAGCTGGAGAGCGGTGTTTCGGAAGGTGAGGCTTTCCGTGAATTTGGCAGACGCTGCCGGCTTCAGCCTTATCTTAAGCTGAGCAGTCTGCTGGAACAGAACCGCAGGGAAGGAAGCAAACATCTGCGTACCATGCTCCACATGGAAATGCATGATGCCTGGGAATTGAGAAAGAATCTCGCCCGCAGAATGGGGGAAGAAGCCGGAACTAAGCTGCTGGCACCCCTGTTCCTGATGCTGGGGATTGTTATGGTGATGATTATGGTACCGGCAATGATGACAATGGGTTAACGATAAGGAGGAATATGACAATGAACTTATTATATGATTTGAAAGCATTTATACAGAATGAGGATGGGATTGGCGTGATTGAGGTGGTTCTGATTCTGGTCGTTTTAATTGGTCTGGTAATTATCTTTAAGTCACAGATTACAACGCTTCTGAACAACGTTTTCAGTGAAATTAATAAACAGTCAAAAGAGGTCTATTAAGAAAGGTGGGGGATGATGCGGCTGAAAGGACAGGTAACGGTATTTATCAGTTTAATTATGATGTGCGTATTTGCACTGCTTTGCTGTCTGGTGGAGTCAGCCCGGACAGAAGGTGCCAGGTGGTTTCTGCAGATGGCGGCATCATCTTCCATGGATTCGGTTTTCAGCCGTTATCATCGTCCTTTGTGGGATCATTACCGCCTGCTGTTTGCGGAATATGACAAGCCGGAAGGGATTGCGTCAGATTTCCAGACCTACCTGACTCCATATCTGGAAACGGATAACTGGTATCCGATCACAATAACCGGTGCTGAGACTGAGGCTGTAATCAGAGCGACCGATGACCACGGCCGTTATCTGGAACAGGAAATCCTGGACTATATGCGTTATGGCATTTGGAACCTGGACTTTGACGGGGAGTCCGTACAGGGGCTGTGGGACAGCATTACAGAGGCAAAGGCGGTCAAAGACATCACCGCCAATTACCGGAGCCATGCCAATGAGGCGATGCGACTGGAACGGGCTCTGGAAGCGGTCAGCGAAAGCCTTGCGAACCAGGAGACATGGCGGTCCAGGGGTCTGTCGGCACTGCAGCGATATGATGGTCCGGCCTTTCGGGATGCGGCCAGGCGGTTGATCCGGGAGTTGGAACGGATGCCGGGACTGGTGGCTGAATATCGCCGGCAGGCGGATGCACTGGCAAGGGGACTGGAAGAAAGCCGCCGGGGATTTGCCGGTCAGACAGACGAATTAAGTGAGCAGATGCTGGATCTGCTGGAGCAGGAGATCCGCCAATATGAATCATATACGGCTCAGGATGGTGAACACCGCCTGGAGATTGAGCAGAAAGAGACCCTGGCCGTCAGTCAGATACCGGTAGTCGAAGCGCTGATCGAAGAAGCGCTGGAAGTAGAACGGATTATCGATGAATGGGAGGACGATGACGAAGATGATGACGGCCCTGACCTGGCAGCTTTGTGGCGGCCGGTCCGGCAGAAGTTTGAACAGATATCCATAGTGCCCATCTCTTTTTCCCATGGCATCGCCGATAAAGAAAAGGAAGGCTGGCTGAAGTCGGTAGAAGCCATGTGCGGTCAGGGACTTCTGGAACTGGTGATTCCCGACGGTAAGGAAGTGTCGGCAGCAGTTCTGGATCTGATTGAAGCGCCATCACGGACATCACAATGGACGGAAGGGATGCAGGATACTTCGCTGGTGGAACAGGTACTGGTGAATGAATACTGCGGGATGTTCTTCCCCACATTTCTGTCTGATAAAGGCAATTATGAGATGGAATACCTGATTGCCGGCCAGGAGAGTGACCGGGCCAATCTGGAGCAGGTTGTCATGCGTTTGCTGGCAGTAAGAGAGGGACTCAATCTGATCCATATCTTGTCGAATCCAGCCAAACGCGAGCAGGCGCGAAATCTCGCCATGGTAATCACCGGTGTGGGAGCCGCAACGCCGATTGTCTTTGTGATGACATTTTTCATCATCTGTGTCTGGGCACTGGGAGAATCCGTCATGGATATCCGGGGGCTGCTGGAGGGCAGAAATGTCGTACTGTTGAAAACGGATGAAACCTGGATGCTTTCGCTGGAGCATCTGCTGGCGATGGGCAGCAGCCGGGAAACCGGCAGCGGAGGCAGTGACAGTGGATTCGGGTATTTGTCCTGGCTGAAATTCCTGCTGGTTATCGAGGAACCGGTGTGCCGCGATTTTCGGATGATGGATCTAATCCAGATGAATTTAAAACGGGATCAGGAAAACTTCCGGATGCATAAATGTGTGTATCAGGTGAGGATAAAGACAAAACTCTGTGGAAAACACGTATTTTTTGCACTTGGTTTTGTGGAAAAAATGACCGGAAGAGGGGATCACAACTATCCGATGGAAATTGTAACGGAACGTACATATTGATAGAAAGGGGGGCGGAGAGCAATGCCTTTTTCCAAAATAAACAAAAACATCGATCCTATAATTGACCAAATCCCTCTCCAGGTACGAATCACAATAAATAAAGATTTTGGTAAAAAGGCATTCCTGTCCGTCCCCGCAGCGATGACACTGGAAGCAGCAATGGTGCTGGTGCTGTTTCTGTTTGCTTCGGTCTGTCTGATTCTGCCAATGAAGATATTGAATACCGAGCGCCGGATTCAGGCCGGTCTGGAATCAGTAGGCGAAGATTTCAGCCGGTATGCATATATCCTGGATGTACTGGAACGGGGCGATGCCTCTCTGATTCCGGGGACGGATGGCTTTGTGCTGGAATTCTGCCGCAATCTGTCAGCCGGTACGGCCGAAGGTTATGCGATGTCGAAGGCATTGGAATATGCAGATACAAACAATGTCGTCTGGGCGACAATGGAGCGTTCCCGGATTATGGAGGACGGAGAGGTGTTTGATCTGATTCTTGACTATAAAGTACAGCTGCCGTTTCCGGTGTTGTGTCTGTCGGCAGTAGAGCGGAGCGCAAGATGCAGCAGGCGGGCCTGGATCGGCCTGGCCGGAAAGAAGGACGAGGATGATTTTTTATCTGATCGGGATCAGGAGGAAATGGTATATATCGGAAAGAACAGCAGCCGCTATCATAAGAGCAGCAGCTGCCATTACCTCTCGAATGATCTGTCTGCCGTCTCTTATGATGCAGTGGGCGATTTGCGCAACAGCGGGGGAGGTAAATACCATCCCTGCAGTGTGTGCGGAAAAGGCGCAGCCAGCGGCAGCGTGGTTTATATTATGCCAAGCGGCAGCAGCTTCCATACCAGCAAATCCTGTACTGCCATTATCGCCTATGTACAGATGGTACCGCTGTCTGAAGTCAGTCATCTGGGACCCTGCTCTTATTGTTCCGGCGGTTAAGAAAGGAGTGAAAAATGGAACGCAATGGATTGTTTTTATGTTTTTTGCTGGTAGCAGCCGGGCAGGATATCCGGGATAAACACGTGGAAGTACGGGTATTTGCATTGTTTGGCCTGCTGGCAGTAATGCTGTCCGTCTATCAATGGACAACCGGAGTCTGGAATGGCTGGATTGACCTGGTCAGCAATTTGTGTATTGCGGCAGGAATAATAGGTGCGGCAGTCTTTTGGAAAGATGCTATCGGGTTTGGTGACGGCTGTTTTTTTCTGGTTAGCGGGATCTTGCTGGGATTCTGGGAAAATCTGGCGCTGCTTTTTTATGGCATGTTGCTGTGCGGAAGCTATTGTCTGTTGAAACTGGTCATCTGTCAGCTCCGTAATGGACAGAATGTGAGGAATCAGACGGTGCCGTTCTTGCCGTTTCTGGTTCCGGTAGGGGTCTGGCTGGTTTTTCTGAATGGATAGGGGGAATAACGATGAATAAAAAACTTCAGGCCGGTTATACGGTAGAAGCTGCCGGTGTCATGGCTGCTGTTTTGTTTACAATTATGATTATTATACGGGCAGCATTTTCGCTGCAGGCTGAGGTGAGAGGAATTATGGGTGTCCATTATCAGGTCGAAGCCGAGCGGCATGCGGTTGCCAGCCGCGAAGAAAAACAGATCGAAAAAGCGGCACAGGGGAAGGGGTGGAGCATAACAATCAGTGCCCCGGTGTTCCGTCCGGAACAATCGCTGCGGTTGTGGAGCATTATGGAGGGCAATCAGTGAAGATCAGCTATCGCAGGGAGATGAAACGCAACTACCTGATTGTGGAGCCTGAGGGGATTTCCTGGAAAGGTTATGAATACCAGATGATTCTGGAGAATTCAATAAGCGGACTGCTGCCTTTTTCCATGATGCAGACGGATGGCCAGACCCGTTTTTACTATGAGATTACCTCCCGGCAGCCGCTGACCAGACTTCTGGAAGGCCGGACAATCTCGGAAGAAGAGATCCGCCGGCTGATCTTTGGCATTGCGGGTATTCTGGATCAGCTGGATCTTTATCTGCTCAATGAAAGCGGCATTCTGCTGTTGCCGGAATATGTCTATGTTGAGCCTGATTCTTTCCGGCTGTGGCTGTGTCTGGTTCCCGGCCTGAACCATGACTTCCCCGAAGCCTGCAGCAAGTTGCTGGAATATCTGCTGGGGCATGTTGATCATCAGAATCAGGAGAGCGTAATTCTGGCATATGGGTTATATCAGGAGACAAGAAAAGAAAATTATGGTATCGAAGATATTATGAAGCTAATCCAGAAGAGTGATGCCGGAAAAGCAAACCGGGAACCGGAAATGCTTCCTGTTCCTGAACTTCATGAGTACACAGGCTTACATCGTGAACCGGCAGTTGCAGAAGGAGAAAAGAGCTGGAAGGAGAAGACAAAGGGATGGTTTACCAGAAAAAGAAAAACATCAGAGCAGAATCAGGAAAGAGTAGAAGCGATGCCCTGGAAGCATACTATCATGGAAACAATCGAGCGGCCGGCCACCGATTTTGTGTCGGAGGGGCAGGATACGGCACTGCTTCTGGATACAGGCGAACGCAATAATGCCCAAATAGCATGGCTGCGGTCCCTTGATGGTGCGGCGGAGGATATTGCCCTGGCATATTATCCTTTCGTGATCGGCAAACAAAAAAATCTGGTCGATTACGTCCTCGATAAAGAATCGGTGAGCCGGCTGCACCTTAAAATTGATCAGTCCGGGGATCAGTATTTCATAACAGATCTGAATTCTACTAATGGTACCAAAATCAGAGGCAGACAACTGGAGAATAATGAAACAAAAAGTCTGAATCCGGGCGATGAGGTGGAGATATCGGTATATAAGTATCAATTTGATATATAAGTTTTCAAAATTACTTAACAAAAATTGTAAATTATGATATAATACAGTATACGTATACGGATAACAGATAGGAGAGATATCCAGATGTATAGTACTGCCAAAAGAATTACGTGGGTAAATGGAGCACTGATAATAATTAATCTTATATATTTTGTGTTTCTGGAGATTGGCGGTTCAAGCGAGGACACGCTGCATATGCTGCAGCAAGGCGCCATGTACACACCGTATATTCTGGACAGGCATGAATATTACCGGTTTCTTACAGCGATGTTTATGCATTTCGGGATTAGTCATCTTGCCAACAACATGCTGGTTCTTTTTGTACTGGGTGAACATCTGGAACGCGCACTGGGAAGTGCAAAGTATTTTGTGTTTTATATCATTTGCGGTATAGGTGCTAATGTCATATCTATGGCGGCTGGAATGAATGAACCGGTTTATGCCGTCGGTGCAGGTGCATCTGGGGCTGTCTTTGGAGTCATTGGGGGGCTTTTGTATGCTGTTATTGTAAACAAAGGAAGGCTGGAAGATTTGAGTACCCGTCAGTTAATGCTTGTGATTGTGTTTTCCCTTTATTTTGGTTTTGCCAGTATAGACGTCGATAATGTAGCCCATATAGCCGGTCTGGTTATTGGTATCGTTCTCGGTGCTGTTATGTACCGCAAGCCGAAGCGGACTCCGATTCAGGAGTTATGGGAATCTCATAAATAAAAAACAGGAGGTAAATGACATGAAAGACAATGACTGTATCTTTTGTAAGATTGCCAATGGCGATATTCCTGCGGCAACCGTCTACGAAGATCAGGATTGTAGGGTGATTTTGGATATGAGTCCAGCTTCCAGAGGTCATGCCCTGATATTACCCAAGCAGCATTTCAAGGATCTAAGCGACGCAGATCCGAATGTAACAGCAAGAATCCTGCCCCTGGCAGGAAGAGTAGGAACGGCGATGAAGAAGGGGCTTGGAGCAGCCGGATTCAACGTGGTTTCGAACAATGGCACCAGCGCCGGGCAGACGGTATTCCACCTGCATGTCCATGTGATTCCCCGATATGAGAATGGCCCGACCATGATCTCGTGGGAACCGGGAACGGCCGAGACAGCAGAACTCAGACAGATATCAGAATCGATAACAAATAAATTGCAGTAATATGCAGTCAGGAGGAAACATGACGTCATCAGACCAACTGTTTCGCTCCATTTATGAGCGGTATTATCCATATCTTCTCAAGAAGGCCAGGATTCTTGGCGTAGATGAAAAGGATGCAGAAGATCTGGTTCAGGAAACGTTTGTAGCGTATTACAGAAATTACCCGCTGACCTGGCAGGAATATCAGATTCATGGTGCCTTGGAACAGATTTTGAGAAACCGTTCGATCGACTATCATCGGAAGCGGAACAGACATCCTCAGGATCTGTTCAATCCGCAGGAGGCTGAAGAAACGGGATTTGCTATGGACAAACTGACAGAGCAGGACGATGCCCTTGCCATTTTACTGGAAAATGAAAAATATCAGGTGGTATGGGATGGTCTTAACAAAATGAGGAAAGACTGGGCGCAGGTATTTATTCTGCATTTCATCCGGGGAATACCAATGAAAGAGGTGGGGGAACTTTTGGGAACAACAGAGGCAGCATGCCGGGTACGGGTGACCAGGGGTAGAAAATTTCTGAGAGAACATTTACGGAAAAATTCTTAACGGATTTTTATGAATGTACGAAGGAGGAAATATGGAGAAGTCAGAACAGCTGTTTCGCTCGATTTACGAGCAATATCTGCCGACTCTTCGTATTTGTGCCAGAAAGTATGGCGTATCGGAGAATGATGTTGAAGATGTGGTTCAGGATACTTTTTTTGCGTACTACCAGAAGTATCCGCTGACATGGAATGACAGTCAGATAAAAAGCATGCTGGGAACAATTGTCAGAAACCGCAGCATTGACTATGTGCGAAAGCGCTCAAGACATCCGCTGATATTATATGATCCACAGCATATGGAACAGACCGAAGGCGTCTTAGACCGGCTGATTGCACAGGATTCCCTGTCAATCCTTGTTCAAGACGAGAAGTATCGGCTGGTATGGGACGGCATAAAATCCATGAATAAGCAGTGGGCGCAGGTAATTATCCTTCACATTGTGTATGATTATCCGATTAGTGAAGTCAGCCGGATATTGGAGACTACGGATGCGGCGTGCCGCACCCGTCTGAGCAGAGGCAGAAAATATCTGCTTAAGTATGTCCGGAAGCATGATCAATGAGTTTCGCCATATTCAGCAATCAGATCCATAACGGTGCTGACAGCATCAGATAAGGTGCTTTGCCCCATGGAACCGATGAAGGTTTGTCTGTTTGTACTTGTATTTTGTATGGCAGCCATTAATGTTTCGTCATTCAGTGATTCTTCTTCCAGAACTGTAGAAAATCCTTGTTTTTCAAAAGATCTGGCATTTAAAATCTGATCGCCGCGGCTTGCCGCTGCAGAGAGCGGAATTAAAATGTTAGGCTTGCGCATCGCCAGGATTTCACAAATTGAATTAGCACCAGCACGGGAGATCACAAGATCCGCCGCTGCAAATAAATGCCGCAATGGAGCGTCAACATATTCATATTGTACATAACCAGATTTACCGATTAAAGATTCATCCAGATTGCTTTTACCACAGATGTGAATAACCTGGTATGTCTCTAACAGTCGGGGCAGGAGGCTGCGGACAGCGTTGTTAACAGCAACGGAACCAAGGCTTCCGCCAATTACAAGAATGATTGGCCGGTTAGCCGAGAGACCGGTGTACTGAAGGCCGGTCAGCCGGTTTCCTTCCAGCAGTTCCTTGCGGATGGGCGAGCCGGTCAGTACAGCCTTATCTTCCGGAAGATAAGCAAGCGTCTCCGGGAAATTGCAGCAGACCTTTGCTGCATGGGAAAAGCAAAGCTTGTTGGCAAGGCCGGGAGTCATATCAGATTCATGAATTATAACCGGGATTTTGCGACGCTTTGCAGCCATGACAACAGGCACAGCAACAAAACCGCCTTTGGAGAACACGACATCAGGACAATATTTTTTTATCAGGCGTAGAGCCTCGGTGTAGCCTTTGATCACACGGAAAGGGTCAGAAAAATTCTTTATGTCAAAATACCGGCGAAGTTTACCGGAGGAAATACCGTCATAAGGAATACCGGCATTTTCAATTAACTTTTTTTCGATTCCCTGATAGGAACCAATATAATGTACCTCATAACCTCTTTCCAGAAGGGATGGCAGAAGTGCCAGATTCGGAGTGACATGCCCGGCCGTGCCGCCGCCTGTCAAAACTATTTTTTTCATAAGGTTGCCTCCTGAATAATTGAACTTATTGTATTATAGTAACCATAATGATGGAAAGTCAACCAAAATCCACAAGAAGTTAAGTAAACTGTGGAAAACTCATTAGAATGAAAGGGAGTTTCTGTGAAACGATCAAAGACTGATGACCTGAATTTCATAGAGAATACAGCCAGACAGCTGCTCGGTTTTGATGACGCAACGATTCAGAAGGAAATGGATAAAGCCCGGCAGGAATGGGAACAAACCATAGCTGAAGATAAAGAAGCGCAGCCCGCCCAGGAAGAACTGGATCGTGGTTTTGATGCGCTGATGATGCGGATTCATAACGAAGACATACAGCCCGTCACAGAAGAGATGTATGAACAGCAGCAGGAGGAAGCTGAACACCGGGTAATTCGGCTGAAGCAATTCCGGTATGTTGGGATTCTGGTGGCAGCAATTATTGTATTGATGGTTGGATCCAGCCTGGTGGCTACTGCTCATAAGTCGTATCAGAAGAAAAATGTTGGCTTGATAAAAAATGAGAATATTTGGGATGATAATTCGTATATATTTTCATCAGGAGAATTGGATCAGGTATATGAGAGAATTCAGAATGAAGTACAAATAGATGGACTTGTATTGGGTTATATTCCCAATGGACTGAAATTTAATAGTGTTCATATTGAAAAAGATACTGCTATTATTGAGTTTGTTAATAATGAAAATAAATTATACTTGAAAGAATCAAAGCTAACGGGAAATAGAATATCAAGTAGTCTATTGTCGGATAAGAGTGACACGATAGTGGTATATAATGTCTTGATTGATATGGATATTATAATAACAGAAAATCAATTGGAAACCGGTGAGTTTGAATATATTGCAGAGATGAGTCAGAATGATGTCTATTATCATCTGCATGGTATTCTAGATAAAGAGGAGTTTTTAAGGATAATCGATAGTTTAAAATATTTTGAGAGTTAAAGGGGGCCTCTATTATGAGAACCAAACAAATGCTAAAAACAATACTTGGTTGCTTGCTATCTGTTATTATGGTTATACCTACATATGCTGAGAATAGTGATTTATCCAAAACGTTAGGGACAGAAGAAGTGGCTATAGAAAGTGTGGTATTGCAGTCTGATGAAAATGAATCGATAATGCAGGCAACTCCTAGAGGTATGTTGCTTTCGTTATGTGAGCTTCGGATTACAGACGAAGGGCGTGGGGTCATTGGTGTATATGCAGATACTGCATGTCACCGATCGATGAGTAAAATTACTATGCGGATATATCTTGATGTTGTAGAGGATGGCGAAGAAAATGATGGTTGGTATACATTTGACTATTATGATTATATCTGGGATGCTGAAGATTATGAATCGGATCTGAACTTCGTATTTGTTTCATTTGATATTACGAATATGGACCGTAGTGCACAATACAGGCTTCGCTGTAATCATATGGCATATGATGCAGATAATAATCGAGAACTTTTCTCGACCCGTACATCGTTCATACCAATAAATTAATCAGATGCAAGAGATCTTATAAAAAGATACCCAGTACTATATTTTCGATCTGCTTTTGTTTCTCATCCATAGCACGCCAACCAAGTTTCTGGGAAATGTGAGAAGTTCGGGCGGGAAGTGGCGACATTGAGAGAGGTGTCGGTATTTCTAAGATGGTAATAAGGGCTTTGTAGCGGAGGTTTTCTGAATTCAGGTCAGAAAACCAGGCGACGAAGCAGCGAAATTATTAAAATCCACTGCGCCAAGTACGGTCTTGCATAAATTTGCAATCATAGGGGTCTGATATCCGCATCAAAGTCGTTTCTGCTAAGCGATGACGTAGTGGAAGCTACGACTAGCTACGCAGGAACGATTCTGGTTGGATAGCTGGTACACATGGTAATGATATCTATCAATAAAACAATATTCTAAATCAAATCAGACCAATTCGGTCATTTATTTAAACATTAAAAATTCATATTCAGAAACATTCCCATCCTATTGAAGTTAAGCTCCATTTTGTATATAATGAAAGGAGACCACCAGTTGGCACATAAGATGTTACAATGGCATCCAGCTTTTCAGGCGGCATTACAGATCGAACTGGAAGAAGATGCCGAATATTTGCAATTTTCCCGGGAATATAACCTGACTGAAAAGCCATTGCAGATCGATACCTTAATCATAAAGATTCAACCTGGTATCAAAATTAAAAAAAGTATAGGCCGAATGTTTCGTACATATAACATCATCGAATACAAAAGTCCGGGAGATTATATCATTATAAATGATTTTTACCGCGTGATTGCTTATGCCTGTGTATACCAGTCAAATACGGAGCGAATAATGGAAGTCAGACCGGAAGAGATTACATTGACTTTTGTAAGCAATCATTTTCCAAAGAAGCTGATACACCATTTAAAGGAAAGATATAGTGGGGTTGTGAGTAACCAGGCGTTAGGGATTTATATGATAACAGGGTTGATGTTTCCACTACAGATTGTTATATCAGAAGAGCTGCCATACCGGGAATACATCTGGCTTAGCAGATTAAGAATGAACTTGCAGGCGGAGCAGGATATTGAGCCATTGGCACAGGCATATAAAGGAAAAGAAAAGATCCCCATATATGAGGCGGTAATGGATATCATAATAAGAGCAAATCGAAACCAATATGAGGAGGGCAGGCTGATGTGTGAAGCATTAAGAGAGTTATTTGCAGACGAATTACTGGAGCGCGAAGCTATAGGAATAGAGGCTGGTACCGCACAAGGAATGGAAAAGGGAGTGGCAGAAGGCATGGCAAAAGCAATCATAAGGTTATTACGCAGAATGGGCCCGATTCCACATGAAGTGCATGACATGATATTAACTCAGCAGGATCAGGATAATTTAAATAAATGGTTTGACCTTGCTGTGGAATCAGACAGTATACAGACATTTATACAGCAGATTGAGATAAGTGGAGCTCATATGAGGTCAGAAGCATTAATTACAATGCCTATTAAGGAGCTTTTTTGATTGCCTCGGTATTGAGTAGTGCCGGGGCTGTTTGATATGCATGAGACAGAGCTGGCAACTGAAACACTACCGGCTGAAGCTTCAATAATTCTATACCAATTCCGGCCAATTCGGTCATCTGTCTAAATTACAAAATTTTATAATTTGCATTCCCATCCTATTGAACTTAGGCTTTATTTCTTATATAATGAAAGGAGGCCACCAGTTGGCACAAAAGATGTTACAATGGCATCCCGCATTCCAGGCAGCATTACAGATCGAACTGGAAGAAGATGCAGAATATTTGCAATTTTCCCGGGAATACAACCTGACTGAAAAACCATTGCAGATCGATACCTTAATCATAAAGCTTCAACCTGGTATCAGAATTAAAAAAAGCATAGGTCGAATGTTTCGTAAATATAACATCATCGAATACAAAAGTCCGGGAGATTATATCAGTATAAATGATTTTTACCGCGTGATTGCTTATGCCTGTGTATACCAGTCAAATACGGAACGAATAATGGAAGTCAGACCAGAAGAGATCACGTTGACTTTTGTAAGTAATCATTTTCCCAAGAAGCTGATACAGCATTTACAGGAAAGATATAGTGGGGGTGTGAGTAGCCAGGCGTTAGGGATTTATAAGATATCAGGGTTGATGTTTCCGCTGCAGATTGTTATATCAGAAGAGCTGCCATGCCGGGAATACATCTGGCTTAGCAGATTAAGAATGAACTTGCAGGCGAAGCAGGATATTGAGCCATTGGCACAGGTATATAAAGGAAAAGAAAAGATCCCCATGTATGAGGCGGTAATGGACATCATAATAAGAGCAAATCGAAACCAATACGAGGAGGGCAGGCTGATGTGTGAAGCATTAAGAGAGTTATTTGCAGACGAATTACTGGAGCGCGAAGCTATAGGAATAGAGGCTGGTACCGCACAAGGAATGGCACAAGGAATGGCAAGAGGAATGGCAAGAGGAATGGAAAAGGGACAGGCAGAAGGCATGGCAAAAGCAATCATAAGATTATTACGCAGAATGGGCCCGATTCCACATGAAGTGCATGACATGATATTAACTCAGCAGGATCAGGACAATTTAAATAAATGGTTTGACCTTGCGGTGGAATCAGACAGTATACAGACATTCATACAGCAGATTGAGCCGTAGTAAAGTGGAGAAAGGTCCACAGTAATTATATCGATGCGGTCAAGCAGATTTATATTTCAGTGCAGGGTCTGGTTTTAATAATCTGGAAAAAGTTGCATTCCAGTTTATTTGAACGGATTGCGTGATAAAGAATGGTGTATGTATTCTGGTCTGTCAGGGGCATCCATACTATGACTGGGAGCAGTTGACCTTAGAGGATCTGAAGGATGAAAGCGGGCGGCGATGTATCAGCATATTCATGACCAATCCGGCATTATTGATTGCAGAAAAAGCCCCCGGTTCGATGAACTGACCGGCGACTACCGTATCCACAATATTGTATAGAGTCTGAAGCAGGCTGGTTACCATCAGTGGAATATTCTGCTTTCGTATTAATTCTGGTATTCTTTGAGCGCTTTTGCCAGCTGATCCGGGCAGGAGGTACCGCGCGGGCCGCAATGAATTCCTTCCAGCCGGCGGATTGCCTCATCGACATCCATGCCTTCAACCAGACGGGCGACACCCTGGGTATTGCCAGAACATCCGCCGACATACTTGACATGTATGATTTTATTATCTTTAATATCAAATTGAATTTCTCTGGAACAAACTCCATGTGTTTTATAGACCATTTTAATATCCTCCTTAACTATCTTTCCTGTCGTTCCCCCCAGCTAGGAATTGTTACAATTATAGTCCCAGGTGAAATGAATTGTCAAGATGGACAAGTTTAGGTATAATTGGAATGAAAAAAGAAAAAGTGAGGATTTATATATGAAGCTTGGAATTATCGGTGCCATGGCCGAAGAGGTGGCGCAGTTGAAAGAGGCAATGAGCCAGCCTGCGGTTGTTACATTAGCGGGAATGGATTTCTATACCGGAGCTATCAGTGGGAAAGAAGTTGTAGTCGTGCAGTCAGGAATCGGAAAAGTCAATGCGGCAGTCTGTGCGCAGGTTTTGATCGGGCATTTTCGGATTGAGGGTATTGTCAATACCGGAATTGCCGGTTCTTTAAAAAAAGAGATCGATATTGGTGATATTGTTCTGGCGACAGATCTGGTACACCACGATATGGATGCAGCGGAATTCGGATACCCGTTGGGCCAGGTTCCCCAGATGGACGTATTTTCATTTCCGGCCGATGAAGAACTGCGCCAGGCTGCCCTTGCCTGCTTTGAGACTCTGCATCTCGAAGCGAAAGCACACTGCGGCAGAATTGTCAGCGGTGACCAGTTTATCTCCGATAAGGATAGGAAACAACAGATTTCAGATACCTTTAACGGTTACTGTACCGAGATGGAAGGAGCCGCAATTGCGCAGGCAGCTTATCTGAGCAAAATCCCCTGTCTGGTTATCCGATCGATATCCGATAAGGCTGATGACAGTGCCCAGATGGTCTATGAGGAGTTCGAAAAGCTTGCAGTTAAACGCTGCGTGAGCCTGACCCAGGCCCTGATTAAGCGCCTGTAAACTATATGTACTTTAACTTGAGAATCGAATTGTAGCGATATTTGACGAACGATTCTAGGCTCCCTTAACTTTTCAAATTGATTTTGGCTCGCTATAATAGGCTTGTCTGAAAAAATCAGAAAAAAGAAAGGGGAGCTGTTTTATGATAGCCTTATTAGAAACAGGACAGGCACTATATGTGCTGATGGCAGTCTGTGTACTTAGTATTTCGACCAGACTCATGACAAAAAACCTTTACAAAAGATTAATAAAAGAAACAACCAACATGACCATGACCAAGAACAAAAGTCTGAAGGATTTGAAACAAAAGGCCGAGAGTGCCTACCGTATGAATCAGGGATTACGGGACAGTGGCGCATGGCTGGAGCATCAGTTAAGTGATTTTCGTTACATAGGAATGACCCTGGCAGGGTGGAACAATGTTTCCAATCAGCTGACCTGGCTGTGTCTGCTGCTGGGTGGAGCCGGAGCATTTTTCTCTTATTGGTTTAGGATGGATACTTATTATGTAGTAATGTATGGCGGCGGCGCAGTTCTGATGGCAATGCTGACAATGTTGTTTGACAATGGTACGATGAGCGGTCGGCGGGAACAGCTGTCGGCATCCCTGCAGGATTATCTGGAAAATGTAATGTGTCCGAGACTTTCCAAAAGTCTTCCGGATGACAACGTCCGGGAAGGTGCATCTGAGACTGTCCGGTCAGGAACCCGCAACTTAACCAGACTGGCTGATCGTGCACCGCAGACGGAGCGGGAGATCATCGGGAAAAAGAAAGGACGTCTGACCAGAAGGGACACGGCCAAGTCAACTACTGCAGTTACAGCCCAGGCGGCGCCTGACACCGGCAATGAAGTCGATCATTTGAAACGAAGTCTGGAACAGATTGCCGTCAGCAGAGAGAAGGCCAGGACGCCCGATTCCGACTGGCTGAAGAATTTAAAACCAGAAGAAGTGGAGATATTGGGGGAAATATTAAAAGAATATTTGGCGTAATTTACATCGCAATTTAAGTAAGATTATGATATACTGATTCCAACGGAAATGGAAACAGATGAAAAGAGGAGACGAAAGCCATGTTAAAAACAGTGTCATTTGATTATTCCAAAGCTGCCGGTTTTGTATCAGCAGAAGAAATTAAAAATTTTAAAAGCACCGTTATGAGTGCAAAAGAAACGCTGCTTAATAAAACAGGTGCCGGCAATGATTATTTGGGATGGATTGATCTGCCAGTCAACTATGATAAAGAAGAATTTGACCGTATTAAGAAAGCTGCAGCTAAGATTCAGAATGATTCTGAAGTATTGTTGGTGGTTGGTATTGGCGGTTCTTATCTGGGGGCACGTGCGGCCATTGAGTTTCTGACTCACAGCTTCTATAATGTGTTGGGTAAGGACAAACGTAAAACTCCTGAGATTTATTTTGTTGGCAACAGTATCAGCAGTAAATATATTAAAGATTTGCAGGATGTATTAGAAGGAAAAGATTTTTCCATCAATATGATTTCAAAATCCGGTACGACCACAGAGCCGGCGATCGCATTCCGGGTATTTAAGGAAATGCTGATTGAGAAGTATGGTAAAGAAGAAGCCAATAAGAGAATCTATGCGACCACCGATAAGGCGCGTGGATCATTGAAAGCATTGGCGAATGAAGAAGGGTATGAATCGTTTGTGGTACCGGACGATGTCGGCGGACGTTTCTCCGTCCTGACAGCCGTAGGTCTGCTGCCAATCGCAGCAGCCGGTCTGGATATTGATAAGTTAATGGAAGGAGCAGCTTCTGCAAGACAGAAGGCACTGGAATCTCCGTATGAGTCTAACGATGTATTGCAGTACGCAGCAGTACGCAATATTTTACATAGAAAAGGTAAAGCAATTGAAATCATGGCAAACTACGAGCCATGTATGCATTACGTATCAGAGTGGTGGAAGCAGCTGTACGGTGAGAGTGAAGGAAAAGACCAGAAGGGTATTTTCCCGGCAGCAGTAGATCTGACGACAGATTTACATTCAATGGGGCAGTTTATACAGGACGGTGCCCGGACTTTATTTGAGACAGTATTATGCCTGGACGAATCTCCGGCAGAGATTCTTTTGAAAGAAGAGGAAGTAGATACCGACGGTATGAATTACCTCAAGGGCAAGAGCGTAGACTTTGTCAACAAGAGTGCCATGAACGGCACCATATTGGCCCATACAGACGGTAACACACCGAATCTGGTTATCCATATTCCGGAACAGAGCGAGTTCTGCCTTGGTGAGCTGTTCTATTTCTTTGAGTTTGGTTGTGGGGTCAGCGGATATATTCTGGGCGTGAATCCGTTTGACCAACCGGGCGTGGAAAGCTACAAGAGAAATATGTTTGCACTCCTTGGCAAACCAGGATTTGAAGAGGAGCGGGAAGCTCTGTTGAAGAGATTATAAAAGAACATTTAAAAAGCACCTGACAATATTCGTTGATGAACGGATGATTGTTCGGTGCTTTTTGTGGATTTGCTCCTTTATCACGAACTTATGGTGGAAAAACAAATGAGAAAACGAAATAAAAAGTATCCAAAGCGTTATTTTATATCAATGATATGCCTGATAGGCGGGCTGATCTCAGTGATATTTATCATGGAATCGGTTTTCGCTTTGCGGGTAAAAGATTTAACTTCAAGATTAACGCTCAATTCGATTAATTCACAAATGGATATCAGTGATCAGGAAAAAGTAAATAAAATCATGGATTTTTCGGTAAAACTGTTTCAGAACAGTGTATCGAGTTCGGATAATACATTGATTTCACCCTTATCCTCACTCGTTGCAATGGCAATGGTTGCTGATGGGGCACAAGGAAATACCAAAGTGCAGATAGAAGATGCATTAGGATTCACAGTGGAAGAACTTAATGAGTATGTTTATCTGTATCGTCAGGATTTGCCGGATTCAGAATCATGCAGTCTGAAATTAAATAATTCTGTCTGGCTGAATGAAGATAAAAAACTAAGTCTGGAGCAACCGTTTCTTCAGGCTATTGCAGATTATACAGGGGCTCATGTTTACCAGATTCCTTTTCATAATGAAGAAAGCCTGGAGTTGATTAATCATTATATCAGTCGGGAAACCAACGGAATGATTGAGGAGGTTCTGGCAGAGATTCCGGATCAGGCGGTGATGTATCTGTTCAGTACGCTGGAATTTGGCAGCAAATGGGCGACGCCATACAAAGACCACGATGTCAGCGAAGGGATCTTTACGACAGAAAGTGGGGTTGTACGTAATGTCAAGATGATGGACAGTAAAGAGTTCCTTTATATCAATGGAGAGAAAACGACCGGAGTAGTGAAGTATTATACTGATTATCGCTATGCATTTGTCGCCTTGCTTCCTGAGGAGGGCATTTTTATACGGGATTACCTTTCGTCTTTGACTGGGGACAGACTGTTACAGATGATTAATCAGGCTGGGCAAAAGATTGTAATGGTCGAATTACCTAAGTTCCGGATCCAATCTTCAGTGGAGCTGGATGATTCTTTGGCAGATATAGGGATTACAGATGCTTTTGACTCTTTGCAGGCAGATTTAAGTGGTATTGCCAGTTTGGAAGAAAACAACATATATATTGAATCTATCGTACAAAAAACGTATATAGATGTAAATGAAGATGGTACGACAGCGGGCGTGGCGACATCAGTTGAATTATATGAAAGTACAGAGATCATCGAAGATCCGGTTTATGTGACCTTTGACCGGCCGTTTGTATACCTGATTCTGGATTGTCAGACTAATATGCCGGTTTTGATGGGGACGGTTATGGATGTCATTGAATAAATCGTTATTGAAAGAGCCTTGAATAAGCCATATTTTTTACGAAACGTGGCAGGCGGCGCATATGAAAGCGCTGCCTGCCACACGTAGTAAAGACCAATCCCAGTTTAGACCTGCATCGCCACCGCAAATGCAGAACGCATCGCCTGCTGCACCGTAGCGGCTCTTTTACAGTCCCCAATCATATAGAATTC
The DNA here is from genome assembly GCA_051654925.1 of Lachnospiraceae bacterium. GTDB lineage: Bacteria > Bacillota > Clostridia > Lachnospirales > Lachnospiraceae > Brotaphodocola. The sequence goes on from JBOFYZ010000086.1 coordinate 21,771, forward strand.
TTCAGCGATATTATAGAATCCAAGTGCTTCTTCACTTCTTCCGCGCATCCCTGCAGATACGACAATGCTGTCAGCCGTAATTTTATGTTCGGTTCCATCCGGATCTGAATAGCAGACTGCTCCCGGTTCCACATGGGTTACCCTGGCATTCACGATTCCTCTAAAGCCGCTGGTACTTTCCCAGTAGTCCTGAAAGGTAAGGCGATAGTGGATTTTGGTGGCATCTGCTGCCAATTGATCCCGCATCTCCAGAACCGTTGCCTGATGACCGTTTTGAGCCAGGTGAATACCGGCCTCTACCCCGACCTCACCACCGCCGATGACGACTACCTGATGGCCAAGGCTTTCGGGATTGGAAAATGCCTGCTCTGCGGTGACATAGCTGGTCTCAGTCAGCCCGCTGATCGGCGGAACGACAGGTTTGGCACCAAGTGCGCAGATGATCGTATCGTAATGCTCTTCTTCAAGTAATTCAGGAGAAGCAGCAGTATTGAGTTTAACGGTTATCCGGTCAGTCTTTTCTACCTGTCGAATTAAATAGTTCTTAAAATCCCTTAACGGCCATTTAAATACTGCATAATCAGAATGCCTGATTGCCCCGCCCAGGGTTGCCTCTGATTCGTAGATGGTGACCAGATGCCCTCTTTCGGCCAGATACAGACTGCAACGCATTCCGGCCGGTCCGCCCCCGACAACAGCAATGTTCTTTTGTTTCTTAACCGGTGCAATCATCGCATCAATGCGATCTTCCAGTCCAATCACCGGATTCACAGAACAGACGCTATGGAACGGATCGCGTTCCCCGCGGCCGTGGCATTTGTTGCAACGCAGGCAGGGAACGACATCTTCCCCGCGGCCTTCTTTTACCAGTTCGCCATAATTGGAGTTGGAGATAAAGGCTCTTGCCATCGCAATCAAATCGGTCTTCCCTTCTGCAATTGCCTGCTCACAGGCTTCCAGATCGTGATATCCACCTACTGTTTCGACAGTCAGACCATCGACATGCTGCTTCACATATTCCGCATAGTGCAGGAATGGTGTTGCCTCTGCTGTGAATCCGGTGGGGTGAGCGGGATCCGCATCCGGAGCCCTTAACTGAACAATATCAATATATTGTTTCGCTTCGTTTAAAAAAGTTACAGTATCTGAAAGCGTATATCCGCCCGGCACATCTTCGGCACTCCATAACAGCTCAATCAGAAAATCATTGCCGACCTGTTCCCGGATCCCCTTTAAGACCCGCAGCGGAAATTTCATTCTGTTCTCCAAGGAACCGCCCAGATGATCGGTCCGCTTATTGGTGATCGGAGAAAAGAATTTGGCCGGAGCATTGGCACGGTAGGCAAAATGAAGATTCAAAATGTCAAAATCCAGCATTTTTAAGATCGCTGCCTGCTCGGCATAGGATGCAGCAATTTTATTAAGTTCTTCTTCTGTATACTCATGCGGTGCTTTGTGGGCCGGTATCCACTCAATATCAAATCCGTCTTCTAATGGAATATCGAACGGTTTTTCGGCATTGTGTTCACAGGCGTTGACATTGCCCTGGACGACATGCGGCTGCCGTTTTTTCATCAGCGGAAAATTGGACGGCGGCCCGACAAAGATACTCATGCCGGCAAGAGAATCATAGTAATGGATCACATCTGTCAGCTGCAGCAGATAATTCTGGCTGGTACAGTCATACAGATTGTAATCTGGCATATGACCAAAATCCAGCTCCATCGGAAGCTGCTTGCCGGTCGTCCCATTATTGATACCCATGCAGCATACCATCGAAGCCCCTCTGGCTTTATTGCGGTAATGGGAAATCACGCCATTGGCCGGATAAGATTCTGGTCCCTGCAGGAAATGAGGCAGGGAATTGGCGGCAGTGATACGGTTTTTTAAAATATGTCCCCGAATTTTTAGTGGCGACAATAAGTGTTTATATCTTGGTTTCATAGTATTTGTTGTCCTCCTTTACGCTAATCCCGGGAATAAAAGTATCAAAAATGTAGTTAGAAAAGTTCCCAGTATTGTAAAGCCAACGGTCGTGACAGCAATTGGTGGATATCCATCTTTGTACTTGATATCGGCGATAGCCATCATAGCCACGATTGCTCCGCAGAAAGGCAGGGAATCCAGGGTAGTATTAGTACAAATCAGCACCCGGTGGGCAGCTTCAGCAGTCACACCCATTGTGGGAATATATACGGATGCAGCGACACCAAGAGCGATAATCAGACCTGATGCGGAAGCCGCGGCACCTAGCAGGAGAATTCCCATAATCGCCAGCGAAATCAAGGCCGGGCCGGGCAGACTGGTAAATATATTCACAATCACGTCAAAGGATGGAGCTGCTTCGATGGTATAACCAATCACAAAGTTCAAAAGAATAATCGCCGGAACACCTGCCAGAGTTACACCGTTATTCATACTTTCAACGATCGTCATAACTCTGCTATTGCCATCCAGCTTTGGTATGTATTTACCGAACAGAATGATTGCCAGAAAGCATCCCAATGCCATTGAGGCCCAGGGCTGGGAGTCTAAAAAGGTATTATAGCTGACCGGAATCATGACCAGCGGAATCAGGGTAATCCAGACCGGCGGCACATGATCAAAATCCACCTTAGATGGCTGAAGCGGTCCGTACTCGAATGTCTCACCGGCAGCAGAACTCTTTTTCACCAGTTTGTTCAAGTACCAGGTTGAGGACAAAAATAAAAAGGAACAGAAAAAGATGCCCGGTATCGGTGCTGCGTAGGAAACGGTTCCCAGAAACATCGTACACAAGATATTTGGTACGGCCAGTGTGCCAGGAAGAACATTGCCGATAGAAGAACCGATTACCAGCAGAACCGGCATAAATTTCCTTGGCAGTTTAATGGTTGCCATAATACCGGTAGCAATCCCGATCATCGTGAACAGTGATGCAAAGGGATCGATTCCCACGAAATTAAAAATAATATTAACAATAATAATAACCATACATCCAATCGTTCGTTCTTTGTCACCTTCAGCGTTTTTGGCAAATACCCCCATAATTCCGTGAGCAAGAGAGTGGGCGGCACCTGAGTCAATAAACAGCTTTCCGAAAATCGCCCCAAAGAGATAGAGCGGCAGCAGTGTCGGAACCTGAGAGGCCACGCCTTGCATAACGGTACCTGAGAATGTCTCCAAAATGGGCATTCCGTTTGTGAACATTACAATCAGCGATGCGATGACTGCTACATAAGCGAGATGAAAGCCTTTGTAAGTAAAGTAGATTACGACAAAAAAGGCAAGTGAAATACCCAAAATACCAATAAAGTTAGTCACAATATATAATCCCCTTCCAAACTTTTTATTTTCCTTGCGCATGGAGTTCATAATTGTATTTTAATTGATTGTCAAAAAATAGTCTAAGTGGTAATCTGCATGGGCTCATGCGAAAATTGTATAATAGATACAAAATGTTGACTGCAATACAAAGGATGTTATACTATAGTGCCATGACCTGGAGTGGAAGATATAAAGCAGACTGTCATGTTTCACATGGGAATTGTACCAGGAAGAAATGGGAGGGGAATTATGACTACAATACAGATGTGTTATTTTATTGAAACAGCAAAGCGTCTGAATTTTACTGCGGCAGCAGAGAGTTTGTACGTTACCCAGCCAACGCTCTCCAGGCAGATTATCAGTATGGAGCAGGAGTTGAATGTGACTCTGTTTATCAGGGAGAAAAATGCTGTGACACTTACTCCGGCTGGTCAGACCCTGTATCTGGGGCTGCAGAAAGTATACGGTTCTTACACCGAATTAGTAAAAAATGTAACCAAGGTTCAGCAGGGATTTTCCGGTAATCTGCGAATTGCCCTGGCGGAAGATCAGGTGATAAGTAAATGTTTCAAATCTGCCATAAGAAAATTTCATTTAAATTGTCCGGATATTAATATAACCATTGAAAAATGCGCCCTTCATACGATCCGGGCAGATCTGCTGGAAGGACGGTTTGATATTATTAATACTATATTATTGGGAGAGCATTTTTTTAAGGATCTAAAGACTATCTTATTGTCAGAAGAAAAAGGATATTTTGCGATTGAAAAGAGTTTTCCGGCAAACGAAGATGAGACTTTATCTTCAGAGGAATGTATCCAGCTATTCCATGATTATCCGTTTATCCTGCCGATTATCAACAATATTCCTGGCAGCCACTATGATTCGCTGACCATGTGGTTTTATAATAACGGTATCCCACAGCAGCCGGTTTCTGTGAAATATCTGGAAGACCTGACCGGTCTTTCTGAACTTGTATCTCTGGGACTGGGGGTGGCTTTTGTAAACAAAACCCACAGCTTGAGTGCCGATAACCAGGTTAAATTATTAAAGACGGATTTGCTAGAGCGATATAAGAAAATTGTGATCTATAATCCACTGAATCCCAATCCAATCCTTTATAAATTCCTGGACTATATGGAAGCTGTTATTCCTCGATCACCTGAATCTCAAGATAATCAAACTCGATCTCTTCAATAAAGCTGTCACTGGTAAAGCGGGTTTTGGAATGCCGCTTAAAGTCATTAATATTAGCAGCCAGCCAGATCGGCTTGCCCAGGTCGAATTCATAACAGATATCATCGAGTGACTGGAATACCATGGTGGTACGGGACAGGCTGTAATCAGTAATGCAGATTACAGTATCCTGAAGCATATGATTGTCTTTCCAGATTTTTCCCCACATACGAAACATATTGCAGCCTCCTTTGCTTCCTAGAGTATACGTGATTTTGCAGATTGTGTAAAGAGTTTTTCTTCCCTCTTGCCCTGCAGGACAATCTATAGTAAACTGAATAAATAAGGTTTTTGGGAAAAGTTGGCAAAGGAGGACTTGGGGGCATGATACAGACAAAAGATGACTGCCTGAATTTTCTGTCGGAGGCACGCGAAGCACTGGATCAGGTATCTATGCTGGAAGATCAGGAAGGCCATCTGCAGCAGCAGACGCGGAGATTGGAACGTCAGTTGGAAGCGGAACAGAAAACAGTGGCAGATAATATCCGCCAGACCATTAAGAAGCGTTTAGACGAGATCAGTTCCAGTTATGATAAAGAGATCACCAAAGGACAGGAGCGCCTGAAACGTGCCCGCAGCAAACGTGAAAAAGCTAAAAGCCAGGGAGTAAAAGAACGGATTAAAGAAGAGACGGAAGAGCTGCACAGCCACAACCGCGAGCTCCGGGTACAGATGAAGGGACTGTTTCAGCAGGACCGGGTGCCCGGATTCTGCAATACTTCGTTATTTTACAGCCTGTATTTTCCCCGTTGGTTTAAGGAGATTCTGGTTCTGCTGATTTTCCTGCTGATCAGTTTTCTGGTCATTCCATGCGGTATCTATTATCTGATTCCGGATCACCAGCCGATGTATCTGGCCGGGATTTATCTGCTGGATGTCATTGTGATCGGCGGTATCTATGTTATCATCGGCAATAAGACCCGCACTCAGCATCTGGAAGCACTGAAGACCGGGCGGGCGATTATGGATCAGATCCACAGCAACAACCGAAAGATTCATGTGATCACTTCGACAATCAGGAAAGACCGGAATGAATCACAGTACAACCTCGAGATGTTTGATGATGAGATTGCTCAGGCAGAGCAGGAACTGGCTGAGGTTGCAGAGAAGAAGAAAGAAGCACTGAATACGTTTGAGAATGTCACAAAGAACATCCTGACCGATGAGATTGAACACAACAGCAAAGAAAAGATCGACAATATCCGAGCTGAATATGAAGACAAAACCCAGGAACTTAAAACGATCGAAGCACAGGTAAAGGAGAAGCGGCTGTATATAACCGACCATTACAGTACCTATCTGGGTCAGGAATTTCTGGATCCTATAAAAATAGCAGAACTGACCACTATGATTCAGGGGGGAGAGGCCTCCAACATCAGCGTAGCAATCGAAGAATATAAGAAACTGCCCCGGCATCGAGTATAAAAGCTCGGTGCCGTGCTTATAATAGGAGTAACAAAATAAGTACAGGCAGGTTGCAATGAAGACGGGATGGAGACGAAGATTATCACAAAACAGAGAAGTATTTTATTTTGATTCAGGAGAATCCTTTGAGACAGAGGCATGTGCCCGCACCTTATATCAGATGATTAATGATACAACGAGAGAACAGGGAAAGCGGGGCGTGGTCTTTTTATGTATCGGAACCGACCGTTCCACCGGAGACAGTCTGGGGCCGCTGATCGGATATAAGCTTAAGGAACAGCGGATTCAGGGTGCCTGTATTGTCGGGACGCTGGAACGGCCGGTACATGCTATGAATCTCGAGCAGGCCATGATCATGATCGAATTAAAATATCCCAATCACGTTGTTGTGGCAGTTGATGCATCGGTCGGAAGCCAGGATCATGTCGGCTATATTACGCTGGGAAAAGGATCGCTTCGTCCGGGGCTTGGTGTGAAAAAGGATCTTCGCGAGGTCGGAGATGTCTTTATAACCGGTATAGTCGGCGGATGCGGCACTCATGATCCGCTGATGCTTCAGAGTGTAAGACTGGCAGTCGTTATGAAGATGGCAGACTGCATCTGCGACAGTATTTTCCTTGTCGAACAATTTTGGGAAAATGCTGCCTCTTTTTGACAAATTCAGCACCCCGGGTGTGATATACTTTGACAGATAAAGAATATAACAACGGGGTGATGAATATTATGGGAGAATTGTATAATCCATATCCCAAGCTGCCGAAAAACATCAGGCAGGTAGGTGAACGGGATCAGATTTTGAAGTTATATGTAGAAGATTATGTTAATACATATCTGAAACGCTTATATCCGACAGGTGGACAAGACCTGCGGGTGGGATTGTTACTTGGCGAACTGCGCAGCCAGGATGGGCTGACCTATATTATGGCGGATGGTGCCATGGAGCTGGAGGATGTCGCCCAGGAAGATGGCAAGCTGATGTTCCATGAGGATATCTGGCAGAAGGCATATCAGACGATCGAGCAGATGTTCCCCCGACGGGTGGTGGTTGGCTGGTTCCTGTGTGGTGCTCCGGACAGTAATCTGAGTCCGCTTAACTACTGGAAACAGCACAGCCAGTATTTCTCCGGCAAGCACCAGCTGATGTATTTAAACAGCGGACTGGAAGGTGAAGAGGCGATTTATATTGCATCCGAAGACGGTTTTTACAAATTGCGGGGTTACTGCATATATTATGAGCGCAATCAGATGATGCAGGATTATATGGTCTGCCGAAAGGATGCCAGAAGGGTGGAATCCGGTAATCAAGATGTGGTAATCCAGGATTTCCGCAAGCGAATGGATAATAAGAAGCAGGAAATCAAAAAGCGGAATTCAACCGTCAGTATGCTTGGGACAGCCTGTGGGGTGCTGACGGTGCTGGTGCTGGCCAGCGGTGTCGTAACATTTAATAATTATCAGAAAATGAAGGCAATGGAGAGTGTCATTGCATCAGCAGTTCCTGAAGGTTCAGCCAAGGAATGGGCTTTGTCCCTGACCAGGGGAGGAGATACCGATGACGGTGAGATGGAATTCGAGGAAGTATCAGGTGATGTATATCCGACCAGAGCTGCAATTGTAATCGAAACAGAAAGTCCGACAGCAGAGGCCGCAGCGCCGGCAGAAACGGAAAGCCCGGCCGCCGTACCAGAGCAGCCGCAGACACAGGCCGCCGTACCTGTCCAGGTTCCGGCCAATGCTGTCAGTTATATTGTACAGGACGGTGAGACCCTGTACGGTATCTGTATCAGTCAGTATCAGAGTCTCAGGAATCTGCAGACGATCTGTGAATGGAACGGGCTGGAGGACGAAAATCGTATCTCCGCAGGCCAGCAGCTGATGATTCCACCTACGGAATAACGTTTGATTATCTGCCTGAAATGATGTATACTTACATAAGTATGTGCATTTTTAGGAGAGAAGAACATGGCGGATATGAATTCCATGAATCGAGAGACGAAAAAAAGAAAACTAAGGCAGGGACTTGTTTCTTCGGATCAGCCCAGAGGGCCCGCTGTACGGTCAGAGGACAGTGCAGAGATTATCCGCGCAGCGAGAAGCAAAATCTGGCGCCGCCGCCTGATTCTGGCAGTGGTAGCGGCATTTTTGGTAGCGGCAGCAGCAGGAGGCTGGTTTCATTATCAGCGAACGTATCAGTTTAGTGAATTTGAAGTATCCTGGGAAGTCGAAATGAAAGAAGGCAGCCTGGTCGGGTATGAGCCCTTTGGCAATAATGTATTAAAATATACCAAGGACGGCGCCTCCTATACGGATCAGAAGGGCAAGACGATCTGGACAGAAAGTTATGAGATGAAGTCCCCGACAGCAGTCGTAAATGGTGACTATGCTGCGATTGCGGACAAGCAGGGCAACAGTATTTATATCTGCAATACGGACGGCAGCCAGGGCAAAGCATCAACGGTACTGCCCATCAGCAAGGTAGCGGTATCGACAACCGGAATTGTCGCAGCAGTTCTGGAAGATTCAACCTCCAGCTATATCAACTTTTTCCGCAAAGACGGCAGTGCTTTAGATATTACGATCAGAACCAATATGAGTGGTGATGGTTATCCGATGGATATCAGTCTTTCAGACGACGGCAGCCAGCTGATGAGTTCTTTTGTATATATACAGAGCGGCGAAGTGCAGAACCGGGTAGTTTTCTATGATTTTTCCGAGGTCGGAAAGAATGTGCCGAACCGTCTTGTCGGTGGTTTTGATGAACCTTTTAAAGATAATATAATAGCACGGGTACAGTATCTGGCTGAACCATATTCCTGTGCATTTGCGGGCAACAGTCTGACCTTCTTTTCATCCAAAAACCTGGCCTCTCCGGAACTGATTACCCAGGTGCCGGTAGAAGATGAGATCCAGGCAATTTTTTATTCGGTTGATTATGTCGGTATTATTGTCAGAAGTAATGACGGAGAATTTGCCAGTCAGATGCGGATATACCGCAACGACGGCAGTCCGGTTATGAATCGTGATTTTACATATGATTATACCCAGGCATATATAGACGGCAATATGATTATTTTGCACGATGAAGATTCCTGCCGGATTTTTAATATGTCAGGAGTGGAAAAGTTGTCGGCCGAATTTGATTTCTCGGTGTCACGGATACGAAAAGGTACATTTCCTAATACTTATATAGTAAGTGGCCCACAGGTGATGAAAGAGATAAAACTACGGTAAGAATGAACGAACCGGACTACAGATAAGGAGCATTCATAATGGAAAGAATAGCAATCGGAATTGATGTTGGCGGAACAAGTGTAAAACTGGGTTTATTTCAGGAGAATGGTACCCTTCTGCATAATTGGGAAGTCCATACCAGAAAAGAAGAAGCAGGACGCTTTATACTGGCAGATGTGGCAGATTCCATCAAGACAGTATTAACGGATAAAAATATTGCTGACGGTCAGCTGATCGGAGCCGGCGTTGGCGTGCCGGGTCCGGTTATGCCGGACGGATATGTAGAGGTCTGTGTAAATTTAGGCTGGCGTGATATCAATGCCCAGCAGGAACTCAGTCAGATGCTGGGGGGAATCCCAGTCTTAAGCGGAAACGATGCCAATGTCGCAGCACTTGGCGAAATGTGGAAAGGGGGCGGTAAAGGTTATACCGATATCGTTATGATCACCCTTGGAACCGGCGTTGGCGGCGGTGTTATTATTGACGAAAAAATCATTTCTGGCAAACACGGTCTGGCCGGTGAAATCGGTCATATCCGTATCCGGGATCAGGAAACCGAAGTATGCAACTGCGGCGGCCAAGGCTGCGTGGAACAGGTAGCAAGCGCCACAGGAATCGCCAGAGAAGCCAGAAGAACAATGGCAGCCATCGACACCCCATCCGTTCTGCGCGAATTCGGCGATCAGGTAACCGCTAAGAATGTCCTCGATGCCGCCAAGGAAGGTGACCAGCTGGCCTTAGAAGTAGTAGAAACAATCAGCCGTTACCTTGGCCTGTTAATGGCACAACTATCCATGACAATCGATCCCCAGATGTTCGTAGTCGGAGGCGGAGTCTCAAAAGCAGGTCAATTCTTAATCGACGCAATTGAAAAGTATTATATACACTATACCCCAATATCCAAACACAAAGCCAAAATCGGCCTCGCCGAACTAGGCAACGACGCCGGAATCTACGGAGCCGCAAAATTGATTTTGGGTTAAATAGAAAATAAGGGGCGGAGCGTTTCCTGCACGAACGTGACACTTCGCCCCCCGCGACTATATACACCCTCTATACAACCTGATACATCAACCCATGACAGGAGCAATTCCATACCAAAACCCCATGCGCAAATGCCGGAATCCTGGTCTGCAGATTCCACTCCGGATACTGCTTGCGCAGCATCATACTATCCCCGGTTAACAATGCCACAAAGGTAATATAGTGTTCCTTAGTCATTTCATGATCCGATGAAATAAAATAATTATTCTCAATAAGCTCAACGCTAAGCTTTTCCTCTTCTCCAGCTTTTCTTAGCGATACGGCTTTCAACTTTTTACCGCAGCAGGTAATGCTGGTATCGGTCATTGTGGTAATCAGATTGGAGCAGTGGGGACAGGTATAAAATTGTGTTTTTTTCATATTACCTCCTTGCGGATCATTACTGTCCAGTTCACCCGAGAGTAATTTCTCCAGATCGACATTGAATATGTCTGATAAGCTGGTAATCAGGGATATATCAGGGCAGCCAAGGCCACGTTCCCATTTGGAGATGGTTTTATCGCTGATATTCATAAGTTCGGCGAGCTGGAGCTGGGTCCATTGTTTTTCTTTTCTTAGTTTAAGGATCAGAGATCCGATTTTTTCCTGATTCATTTTTTCACCTCTTGTCGTATTATATATTCCCGATATCAAAAAGACAATAAACGTTCCGTAGAGTTTCAGTATCTCCCGGGATAGTTGACAATATCAAAATCCCGTGATACGATTATAGCGCTGTACGGCTGGCAGAAGTGGATGAACCACAGGAAGTACAGCCTCTGAGAGTCGGCCGTCTGGGCATAATGCTTGGTTTGGTGGGCCTTTTTCCATTTATTTAATGGGGATTTTAATGAATTACGGTCATTTACAAGCTTGTAAATGATGGTGTATAATATAGAAATCGTAAGAAATGAGGAGACCCCGGAGAGCTTTCGCTCAACCGGGGCAATTATGAAAAATCTATGTGCAATTTGACTATGAAATCAAGCTACATATTTGATTTTCTATACAATTAGTATAGATAACATTTATGAATAGATTATGAACATATTGTAAATAGAGTGTAAAACATGAGGAGAATATCACAAAAGCATCGATTAAATATGGATGATTTTCAAAGAGATGCACAACAGGAGGGAGTATGTCAGCAGAAAGAATGAAAACAATTGTAATCGGACATAAGAATCCCGATACGGATTCAATCTGTTCAGCAATCTGTTATGCCAGACTGAAACAGAAGGTCACAGGGGGACAGTTCGTGCCTGGGAGGGCCGGACATATTAATGAAGAAACGCAGTTTGCCCTGAACTATTTCGGTGTCGAACCGCCCGAATTGATTGAGAATGTCAAGACTCAGGTTCAGGATATCGAAATTCGAGGCACCCAGGGAATAGAACGTAATCTGTCACTGAAGAAGGCATGGAGCCTGATGCAGGGGGCCGGAGTAGTAACCTTGCCGGCGGTCAGCAGTTATGGCGTTTTGGAAGGACTGATAACAGTCGGTGATATTACCAGAACCTATATGAATGTATATGACAGCAGTATTCTGTCAAAGGCCAGAACCCAGTACCGCAACATTATCGAGACGCTGGAAGGGGCACTGGTTATCGGCGATGAAGACCAATATTTCGATCAGGGCAAGGTGCTGATTGCAGCAGCCAACCCGGATATGATGGAGTATTACATTTCCCCGCATGATCTGGTGATTCTGGGGAACCGTTACGAGTCACAGCTTTGTGCGATCGAAATGGATGCTGGCTGTATTATTGTATGTGAAGGCGCCAATGTATCCATGACCATCTGCAAGCTGGCTCAGGAACATGGCTGTACCGTTATTACCACACCGTATGATACCTATACGGTGGCTCGCCTGATCAATCAGAGTATGCCGATCAGTTCTTTTATGAAGACCGAGAATCTGATTACATTTGAAGATACCGATTTCATCGATGAGATCAAAGATGTGATGGCCAACAAGCGCCATCGTGATTTCCCGGTATTGGATAAGGATGGCAAATACAAAGGGATGATATCCCGGCGTAACTTGCTTGGTGCGAAAGGAAAGCGGATTATTCTGGTTGATCATAACGAAAAGAATCAGGCCGTAGATGGAATCGAGAATGCTGATATCCTGGAGATTCTGGATCATCACAAGCTGGGAACCGTAGCGACGATTGCACCGGTGTTCTTCCGCAACCAGCCGCTCGGCTGTACGGCTACCATCGTATATCAGATGTACAATGAAACCAATGTTCCGATCGATAAAGAGACGGCGGGACTTCTGTGCAGCGCCATTATATCAGATACGCTGCTGTTTCGGTCGCCTACCTGTACGGAGATCGACCGTCTGGCAGCGCTGGCTTTGGCCAGTAAGTCAGGTATTGATATCGATAAATACGCTGCGGATATGTTCGCCGCGGGAAGCAATCTCAAAGGTAAGAGTGATGCTGAGATTTTCTATCAGGATTACAAGCGCTTCAGTGCCGGTAAAGTATCCTTTGGTGTCGGCCAGATCAGTTCACTGAATGCGGAGGAGTTATCCAATCTGAAAGAACGTCTGGTTCCTTATTTGAAAAAGACACACGAAGAACAGGGCATTGACATGATCTTTTTCATGCTGACCAATATTCTTACGGAATCAACCGAATTGCTGTGTGAGGGCAGCGGGGCAGAGGCTCTGATTATGAATGCGTTCCACCTGGAAGACAGTGACAGCCATGCCGGGCAGGGATCAGTAGAACTATCCGGGGTTGTATCAAGAAAAAAACAGCTGATTCCGGCAATTATGATTGCCTGTGAGGCATAAGCTGATCATATATGCGGAGGTGCAACATGCGAAATACAGAAGTCTGGAAGCCTGGGAATATGTTATATCCGGTTCCGGCTGTGATGGTCAGTGTGGCCGATATGGAAGGAAACAGCAATATTATTACGGTCGCCTGGACCGGAACAATCTGCACAAATCCGGCAATGCTGTATATCTCAGTAAGGCCCCAACGCTATTCCTACCATATGCTGAAGGAGACCGGCGAGTTTGTCGTGAACCTGACGACCAGAAGGCTGGCACGGGCTGCTGATTATTGCGGTGTGCGCTCGGGTAAAGATGTGGACAAATGGAAAGAAATGCATCTGACTAAGGGCACAGCCCAGAAGGTCTCGGTACCTTTGATTGAAGAAAGCCCCGTTAATCTGGAGTGCCGGATAACCGAGGTCAAGGAACTGGGAAGCCATCATATGTTTTTGGCAGAGGTTTTGGCTGTTGACGTGGATGCAGCTTATTTAAATGACAAAGGGAAATTCGAATTAAACAAAACAGATCTGGTGGCATATTCCCATGGCGAATATCTGGAAACCGGTAAATGTCTGGGGACATTTGGATATTCTGTGAGGAAAAAACGCTGACAGGGAGTACTGAAATGAAATCGAATATTACACTGATCGGAATGCCGGCATCCGGAAAAAGTACGGTAGGAGTGCTGCTGGCAAAGCGTCTGGGTTATTCTTTTGTGGATGTGGATCTGGTCATCCAGGAAAAAGAAGGACGCTTGCTGAAGGAGATTATTGAAGCAGAAGGAACGAAAGGATTCTTACAGATTGAAGACCGGATTAATGCAGAGCTGGATGTCAGACATTCTGTGATTGCCCCGGGCGGAAGCGTTATATATGGTGAAACAGCCATGCAGCACTTAAAAGAGATCAGCACCGTGGTTTACTTAAAACTCAGCTATGAGGAAATCGAAGAGCGGCTGGGTGATTTAAAGGACCGTGGTGTTGCACTCAAAGATGATATGACTCTTAAAGAGCTGTATGATGAACGGGTTCCATTATATGAAACGTATGCAGATATTACCATAGATGAGAATGGAAGAACAGCCGGGCAGACAGTTGATGAATTGCGAAGCGTAATGGAAGCGAGGATTGCCCTGGGAATACAGCAAAAATAGCAGAGCAGAAGGAAAGGAATAAAAAATGAAATATATCGTAATGTTAGGCGATGGTATGGCAGATTATCCGGTAGAAGCTTTAGGCAGCAGAACGCCGCTGCAGGCGGCAAAGAAGCCTCATATAGACAGCCTGGCGCCGTATGCGGAGCTGGGCATGGTAAAGACGGTGCCAGATGGAATGAAACCCGGCAGTGATGTAGCCAATCTGTCGGTAATGGGATACAATCCTGAGGAATGCTATACTGGACGTTCTCCACTGGAGGCAATCAGTATGGGGATTGCTATGAATGATACCGATGTTGCCTTCCGCTGTAATCTGGTAACCCTGTCCGATGAGACCAATTATGAAGACAAAACCATGGTAGATTACAGTTCTGGTGAGATTTCGACTGAAGAAGCAGCGCAGTTGATAGAAGCAGTAAAAGAAGCATTCAATGACCAGGAACGTTCATTCTATCCCGGTATCAGCTATCGTCATTGCATGATCTGGCACGAAGGTCCGACCGGCCTCGATCTGACCCCGCCACATGATATTTCAGACCGCAAGATAACCGATTATCTCCCTCAGAATCCGGTAGTTCTGGATCTGATGAAACGCAGTTATCAGGTACTTAAAGATCATCCCATTAATCAGGCACGCACAGAACGCGGACTGAACCCTGCCAATTCGATCTGGCTGTGGGGTGAAGGAACCAAACCCCAGATATCTCAATTTGAAGCAACTTACGGTGTTAGAGGCGCAGTTATTTCAGCCGTAGATCTGCTGATGGGAATCGGCATCGGTGCCGAGATGGAAGTAATCAGAGTAGAAGGTGCCACCGGCACAATCGAAACCAACTTTAAAGGCAAAATGGAAGCAGCACTCAAAACCTTATTGGACGGCAACGACTTTGTCTATCTTCATGTCGAGGCTCCCGACGAGTGCGGTCATCACGGAGATATAGAGGGCAAAGTCCGCTCAATTGAACTGATCGATGAAAAGATTGTCGGTCCATTGCTTGCCGGACTCGGAGAAGTAGGAGAAGACTACTCCATCCTCATAATGCCCGACCACCCCACCCCTCTGGCCCTGAAGACCCACGTATCCGACCCGATTCCATACCTGCTCTACCGCAGCAACAACAAAAAAGCCTCCGGAATCACCACCTACACCGAAGAAGCCGCCAAAACCACCGGCCTCTACCAACCCGAAGGCTACCGTATGATGCGCCATCTTTTAGAAGTGAAATAAAAGTAGCATATTGTGACAGGACTTTACAGCAGCACCGACTCCAGATGCCGCTGCAAAGCCCTGTTTCTGATCTTAGGAATGCTCACGTCTCATTCAAAGTCGCCGCATCCGGCCCGCAATTCCAACTTTCCCTGGAACTACCTATTCCTATAAGCCTTTAATTCATCTTCCCACAGAGAATAATCTCTTTCAAACAATTCTTCACACATCTGCATTTTAAGCGTTTCCCAATTCAACTTTTCCAGGAGCTTTTCCTGAACAAATTTTTTGCTCTTCTGTTTGTAGTGAGGAAGGTTGTTTTTCTCCAGAATCCGCTGCAGCTCAGGACGCCAGAGAAGCGTAAGCTGGTGCTCCCGCTTCATTTTTGGATTTGGCAGCGGCGGGCGTTTTTCCGTTACCATAATGCCGGTTTCCCCAATTGACAGGATTAGTATCCCCCAGAAATCGGGGATATGTTTTTCTACATGTTTTTCGTGCGACTTTCCAATGGCGATGTAGTTGCGATCACAGTATCTGTTGTAAAAACGGATCTGACGTTTTAAGCGTTCGTAGGTGTCAGCGTCACTTTTTATTTCTATTCCTGTGATATTGTCGTCGGTCAGCATCAACATATCCGCTCTGGATCTGCCAATATTTTTTTCTTCGAAGACCCGGATCTTTCCGAATTGCTCTTCGAGATAATCGAAGAGAGGGTCTCTGATATCTTCATCATATAATTTCATATTCCAAGTTCCCTTTGTGAATTAAGTAAATTTATTATAACATAATCAACCGCTGTACGGCGGTTTAATTGTGCTGGTAACTGGAATAATAATAGAGAAAAGTAAAGGAGAATGGTTTATGAAAAAAGAATGGGGAAAAGACCTTGTCTATGATTTCGCCAGTGCCGGACTGCAGGCAATCGGGATGCATTGTTTCGTAGGACCATGTAAAATTGCACCGGGCGGAGTATCAGGTGTTGCCCTGCTGATTAACTATATTACCCAGGCTCCGATCGGACTGATGACATTTCTGCTCAATGTCCCTTTGCTGGTTCTTTCGTATCGTCAACTGGGAAAAGCACTGACAATAAAGACACTGAAAACAGTTACAATTATGAGTTTAGTACTCGATGTTATGGTAGCTCCATATGTACCTGTATATCAGGGGGACCGACTGATCTCTTCCGGATTTGGCGGATTCTTCTTAGGGGTTGGCCTGGCCCTTGTATTTATGCGCGGATCGACAACCGGCGGTGGAGATATCCTGGCCAAACTGCTGCAAAAGCGCTTTCCCTATATGCAGACCGGACATGCTCTATTGATTATTGATTTCGCAGTAATTGCAGCCTCAGTAGTAGTGTACCGAAATCTGGAGTCAGCATTATACGGTTTGATCTCACTCGTTTGTACCACCTACAGTATTGATTTCATCTTATACGGTATGAGCCGCGGAACAATGATCATGGTAATATCCGAAAAAAACGAACAGATCGCCGCTGCAATTCTGGCACAGCTCGTACGCGGTGCAACCTTCTTCAAAAGCCAGGGCGCCTACACCAGGAGAGAAGGAAATGTACTCGTATGCGTAGTAGAGCGAAAACAATTTTACCTCGTAAAAGAGATCATCGACCTCATTGACCGCGATGCATTCCTGATCGTATCAGAAACAAAAGAAGTATACGGCGAAGGTTTTCTGAACAGTAAATAATAATCTACAAAAAACACCACAGCCTGAGCAATGACGCGTTAATGCCAGAAACGGCCAACTGTTTGAGCACAGCGAGTTTTGACGTTTCTGGCATTGCATTTAGCGGCATTGATCTGCTCTTAGATACTCTTACGGTCCGAAACCGCAGAAAATACGGACGGGGACCACCACCGCCGCCAGGGTTGGCAGGCTCTTGGAGTACGACAGCCCCCTGAAGCCGGTGCCGCTGCAAAGCCCGGTTTAGGATCTTAGGAATGCCCCGTAAAAAACACAAAGCCGAATTCCTGCCCAAACACACCACCTCCCCTCGCGACTATCTCCCACCTCATCTTAATGCTCAGCGCCCCCAACAACCCTGATATCACTATCATACTCCACAATAGCAGTAATGGCCGCTTCAATCCCCATGGCAATATCAGCCAAAGCCATATAAGGTGCCGGTGCCGGGCGTATCACCACCTGTTCCGGAATAAAAGGAACATGCATAAAACCCCCACGCATCTTATAATTCTCTTTCGAAATGGTATAAAGAACCCCATACATCAGATGGTTGCAGACATAAGTCCCGGCCGTATTAGATACACTGGCCGGCAGTCCGGCATCATGAATCGCATTTACCATAGCTTTCACCGGCAGGGTAGAGAAATAGGCCGGAGCCCCGTCCTCAAAGATTGCTTTATCAATAGGCTGATAACCTTCGTTGTCCGGGATTCGTCCGTCTTCCAGATTAATGGCGACCCGTTCCGGGTTCAGCTCAAACCGCCCACCAGCCTGTCCGATGCAGAAAACAACATCGGGTCGTTCCCGCTCCATCGCGGCAGCGACTTTTTGAATGGATGCGCCAAATACAGTAGGAACCTCCAGCTTGATGATTTTTGCCCCGGCAACCTGGTCAGGGACAATTTTTACGGCTTCGAGAGCCGGGTTTACCTTATCTCCGCCAAAGGGGTCAAATGCTGTCAGAAGTATTTTCATGTTGGTAAAGCTCCTTTCAAGGTAGGTGAATGACAGTGACGGTACAGTTGTATCAGAACGCCAAAAAATACATCAGGAAAATATGAATAATCAGCATTACAGCCGCAACCGGAGCCTGGCACCGGATTACAATGTATTTGTTTTTGGTTTCCAGTAAAGCGGCCGGCATAATGTTGAAATTTGCCGCCATCGGGGTAACCAGTGTCCCGCAATATCCGGCGGTCAGGCCCAGAGCACCGACGACTGCCGGATTGGCTCCCTGCATGATCAGAAAAGGCATTCCGATGCCTACGGTAATCACGGAAAAGGCAGCGAAACCGTTGCCCATAATAATGGTAAACAGTGCCATGCCGATACAGTAAACGGCTGTTGCGGCCAGCAGGTTTCCTTCCGGGATGAGTGAAGAAACGGCAGAAGCGATAACCTCACCGACACCAGCAGCGGTAAATAAGGTGCCCAGTGCCGCCAGCAGCTGTGGAAGGATACCGACCGGACCGATATTGTCCATCAGCCGGGTACCATCGGTAACTGCGCTTTTAAGCGGCGCTTTGGTAATCCAGTAGACCAGAATCAGAGCGGCAAGTGCGGCGAAGCCGATGGCATTATTGGCTCCGATCTGAGTACTGAAAAAAGTGGCAACGAGCAGCGCAACTAAGGCAAGGGACAAGGGCGGAATGAAGATGCGGTTGCCGGTTCGGTCTGCGGCCCGGCGGGTATCTTCCGGTTCCGGAATATCACTTTTACTTGGGCTTACTTTACCGAGTGCGGAGATAACGGTAATGGCAAGGATACACAGACCGGTCACCCAGTTGGGAAAATAAGGACCGCCGATAAACGTAAAGGCCAGGATAAACCAGAAAACAGCAGTTGGAACCCGGTCGGAGAATTGCTGATCCTGTAACGCCTTGATGCCTACGAGGATAAAAATCAAACCGATGATGCAGAAAAATATTTCGGCCAGTACCATGCTTAAAGTCATAATGTTTTATTCCCCTTTCCATACAATCTGTTCATTTTCCGGTCAAGCAGATGATTGTGAACCATACCGATAAGAAATGAGGTGACCGCAATGGGGATTGACATGAGGGCGATCTGCAGTGCATTTACATCACAGCCCTGTTCAACCAGTGTAGAGACGATCAGCAGTGTTCCGGAGGCGCCCATGAAACAGTTCTGGGCGAAGAAATTGCCCATATTTTCACTGGCAGCACAAAATCCTTTGATGTCATCTTCCGTCTCGGTTGATATTTCCCCGTACTGGGCAATCGCTGCTGCATTTGCCATCGGATTGATCAGCGGACGGACAAACTGTGGATGACCGCTTAAACGAATTGAGAAAGCAGCCGACAGGGTACGAATAGCGAGATAAAAAGTGATTAACCGGCCGGTGGTGGCCTTTTTCAATACCCGGATCAGGTCAACCGCTTTATCCTTTAAACCATAGCGCTCGCAGATACCGATAACCGGCAGTGTCAGTACAAAGATAGTTGCAACCCGCTGAGACAGAAAGGAACTGCCAAGAACATCGAGGATTTCCATGAAGCTCATGCCGCCGACCAATCCTGTAACAATACCGGCGACAACAACGACTGCCAGGGTATCTTTTTTCAGCAGAAAACCAATGATAACAATCAGAACCCCGATCAGTTTTATTGCTTCCATAATTAAAACACCTCCTTGATTTTATTGTACATATCTTAGAATATAGTGGTTTAGTGTCAAGTCAAAAATACTGCGCAGCACCCCTGATCGGATGTCTGAAAACCGGCAGCCTGCATCAGCAATGAGGAGGTATGTCTTTGAAAGTGTCTTGATTTATGACCATTATAGAAATATTTTGTTATATAAATAGAAAATTATGTATGGATAACAAAAATTTATCGTTATAAAATCCAATGGAATCATTAGAAAATCCTTATTGAAAATTAATTTACTTGACCTGAAGGCTCACAAAGAGTAATATAACATTGTTATATATCATATTAAGGTGGGAGATAAGATGAAGCGCCATGTTGATGCAGATTATGATGCTGGTACAGATGACGGTTGTATATAATACCGCAGTGAAGTACGGCGGCCCATCTCAGATCGCATTAATGGGGGCATCTCAGCATGTTCTCCAACTGGCCTTCGTGCCAATCTGGGGAATGAGTCAGGGTATGCAGCCAGCGGTCGGGACCAATTATGGTGCAAAAAATTATGACCGGGTCAGACAGTTGACCAACATATTTATCCTTGGATCTACCGGATTGGCACTGTTTTTCTATGTGATCATACAGCTATTTCCGGCAGCAGTTCTATCTGCATTTATTAAGGATGCATCAATCGTTGCCGATGGTCTTACTAATTTCAGAACCATGTTTTCGATCTTTCCAACTTATGGACTGCTGATTATGACAATTACATATTTTCAGTCGCTTGGTAAAGGCGGCAAAGCAGGGATGCTTGCCATCCTGCGTCAGATTGTCCTGGTCGTTCCGCTGGTATTGATTTTGCCGCGAATATTTGGAATCTTTGGAGTCTGGCTGGCTCTGCCTGCCAATGATGCGATAATACTGGTGCTGGCAATTATTTTGATTCTCTCTGAATACCGGAATCTGGAACAGGAAAAAGCACTGGCCAGTTGATTTTCAGATGGAGATTTTTTTGAAAGATCGGCTAGGTGGTAGATTTATAAAGGTCGATATGTTATAGTGAAAAGAAAGACAAGGGGCTCATGCAATGAAAAAGTTGGGTTTATTAGTATTGACTGCCGGAATCAGTGCGATTGCCTGTTTCGGTGCATCTGCCGGAGAGTGGAAGCAGGACAATAGCGGATGGTGGTATGATAATGGCGATGCCACTTATCAAAACAGCGGTTGGAGCTGGATTGATGGAACGTGTTATTACTTTACTCCAGATGGATACTGTTTGATGAATACGACAACACCTGATGGTTACCAGGTCGATGCAAGTGGTGCATGGAATATTGATGGAGTAGTTCAAACCCAGGGAACAACAGATGCCGGTACCTATCAGGGGATGCAGTTTACTCCTCCGGAGAGTTTTTATTTCTACGATCAGATAGATTACTTTACTGTGTATGTAAGTTACGATCAACAATCCATGATTGGGATATATGATGTTGATCTTGAAGTGAATGTTTCTGAGTTGAGTGAAGATGCCATGGCTTATGCAGAGGAGACATTAGATCGGTTGATTGGCGATCTGGGAGCCTATTCATCAAAAAATCATTTGCAGCTGGCTTCAGGCAACTGGACCCGTTATGATTTAACAAATGGAAACTTTCTTGGTATTCCCGGCGATATGATAGTATATACCAGAATTCAGGGACAGCATCTATATATTATGTTTTTTTGCGGAAGTCTTTCAGATCTTGATACCAATGCTGTGGTAAGTTCTTCTAGAATCTGAATGTGGTGCTCGTTTGATGCTGGGGCATTGGCGGATAATCTGGTAGAGGGTAATAAAATAGCACCCGCTATCCACACCAGAAATATAGGTTTCGACACATCAAAAATTTACAGGAGCAGTATAACTCGCACGAGTTATACTGCTCCTGTTCTATATGAAGCTTCACGCAAGTCATATGATTAGAGTTTGAGCAGCCGGCAGTAATCCCGCCCGGTTTCAATGACACATTCAGCAATCAGCTTTGAAAATGGTTCCATATCGTTCAGCCGCCTGGATGCGGACAGAGCATTGATATAGTCGTTTCTCCATACCGGGGGAATTGATACCACACCATAATCAGTATTGACCAAAATCAGGTTCATGAGCAGTCTTGCGGTTCGGCCGTTGCCGTCAAAGAACGGATGAATATCAACAAGCCGTTTGTGTGCCATGGCTGCCAGCTCAATAGGATGCAGCGTGGTTCTGGAAGAACGGATCTGATCAACCATGTGGCTCATCAGATGCGGGACGTCCTCCGGTGATGGCGGGATATAATCGGTTCCGAATATATAAACCTGGATGGAGCGGTACCGGCTGGCTTTCTCTGCATCTACCTTCTGGTAAAAGAGTTGGTTCAGCCTTTTGATGGTGTCTTCCGTGATGGTCATGTCCTGCTGTCGGGCAAGATCCAGCATGAAGTCATATGCATCACCGTGGCCTACGGCTTCATAACAGTCTTTCAGGGGCTTGCCTGCAACGGTTATACCATCCTCCAGAAGTATCTTGGTTTCTGATATGGTAAGTGCGTTACCTTCCAGGGCATTGCTGCTGTATGTGAAGCCGATCCGGAAGTAGTTGTCTAGGGACTTCAGCTCCTCCTTCTCCAGCGGCCGGGCAGATGATATTTTCTCTTTGTAGGAATCGGCTTTCTGTAGCAGCTCTTGTAATGTTGGCATTGTATGAACTCCTTCCTATTCTTCTGGTCTTGATTGAACTAAACTACCCATTCAATCTTAAATCCGATAATATGAGTGATTTCCATTGCTTCTGAATATTTCAAGGTTCCCCTGGTCAATTTGTTTGATATGTTTTGGGATGTTGTAGGTTCATCAGGATGCCTATTGTTCATTTCTTTGACAATATCAGTAAGCGTCCATCCTGATCTTGCGATTTGGGATTTGATTTCATTACGGATATTGCTCGTTTGTTCAGTTGTCATATAATCATCTCCAGAATATTGTTGACACAACTATATTATAGCACAAGAAAAGAAATGTTTCTAATTTTTTATAGTCTATCGTTAGGTCACCAATGCTAAAATCAAAGAAGTGTGATATTATGCGAAAAATTTATTCTCCAGAATTCAAATCCAAGCTGGTTCTGGAAGTGCTCCGTGGCGAGCGCATGTTGAATGAAATTGCCTCTGATAATGAGGTTCATCCTAACATGTTGACACGGTGAAAAACGGAATCTACCAATAACTTCCACTTGCTTTTTGAAAATGAAAATGCTAAAATCTGCAAACAGTTCAAGGATGCGCAGCACCGCGTTGCTTATCCCCAAGTCTGTTATCAACTAGAAAGTAAGGGATAATATGTTTTACAGGGAAATTCGTTCACCACCTAACGTTAAATTGGTCAAAAATTGTCTTGACAAATTAGGCCACTATAAGCATAAGCTTTATATCGCGTTGAAATTTAAGTTAAAAATTGAAGGAGGTTTAAAGAATGACAAATCAACAAATTGCATCAGATGTTTTCAAATTGGTCGGTGGCAATGAAAATATTATTAGCGTTGTTCACTGTGCAACTCGCCTGCGATTCAAATTAAAAGATGAGTCTGTTGCAAAAACCGAAGAATTAAGAAATCATAAAGGTGTTGTTCAAGTTGTTCAAAGCGGTGGGCAGTATCAAGTGGTTATCGGAAGTCATGTTAGTGAAGTCTATAAGGAGTTATCGGGCATAGCCGGTTTGGGTGAAGTAGCGTATAATGACGAGGCTCCGAAAGAAAAGCAAGGTATCCTAAATACATTGATTGATGTTATCTCTTCTATTTTTACACCATTTTTGGGGATTCTAGCCGGCACTGGTGTAATGAAGGGATTACTTAATCTGGCTGTTTTTCTGAACTGGATTCCGAATACATCAGGTACTTACCAAATTTTAAATGCTACAGCAGATGGATTCTTAAACTTTTTACCAATTGCACTGGCATTTACATCGGCAAAAAAATTCAAAACAAATCAATATTTAGCAGCAGCTTTAGCAATGGCATTAGTTCATCCGAGTCTTAAAGTATTTGTTGCTTCCGCGGAATTGGACTTTTTGGGAATTCCTGTTATCTTTGGTAACGGATATGCATCAACGGTAATTCCGATTATTTTTGCAGTATATATCCAAAGTCATGTAGAAGGATTTTTTCGTAAAATTGTACCACGTGCTATAAGTGTTTTTGCAGTTACATTGCTGACGTTATTAATCATGGCTCCATTGACCTTCGTTGTAATAGGACCACTAGGATTAATTATTGGTTCCGTATTAGGAAACGTAGTTACGGGCATTTATAGCTTCAGCCCAGTTGTTGCCGGTTTAGTTATCGGTGGATTTTGGCAAGTGATGGTTATTTTTGGAATGCACTGGGGGCTTGTACCGATTGCAATAAACAACTTGGTGACAAACGGCTTTGATACCTTGTTACCGATAGCTGTCGCTGCGGTCATTGCCCAGGCTGGTGCATCCTTTGGGGTTTTCTTAAAAACAAGAGATGTGAAATTAAAGGGTTTAGCAAGTTCTGGTGCCATAGCAGCTATTTTTGGTATTACCGAGCCAACTGTGTATGGTGTCACACTGCCGCTGAAAAAGCCGTTCATTGCCGGTTGTATCGGTGGAGCTATTGGTGGTGCAATCATTGCACTCTTTAATGTAAAAACCTTTGCATTTAGTGCCAGTATCTTTATTATACCGAACCTAATCAGCAATATCGAAGGTGTTGAATCAAGTGTTATTGTAGGTGTTATTGGCTTTGCTGTTGCCTTTGTCATTGCGGCAGTTTTAACATTTATTTTGGGCTTTGAAAAAAAGAAAGAGGATGCAGCTTAGAAGTTAAATAAGCTTTAAATGATAAGGGGCTGTCGTATTAGCTAAGAATATTTAGCTGATATGCGATAGCCCTCTTTTCAGCGATAAAATTCCGTCTATTATCCAAAAGCCTGCCAGTGGTTTTGCAGAAGGAGAAGCAGACAAAACGGATATTCCAATTATGTTGAATGAAATTGCCTCTGACAATGAGGTTCACATAATGACACGGTTGAAAACGAAAACTGCCAATAATTTCCACTTGCTTTTTGATAACGAAAATGCTAAAATCAACTTCCTGGTAGCGGGCATGTTTATGGATCCAAACT
The DNA here is from genome assembly GCA_051654925.1 of Lachnospiraceae bacterium. Classification (GTDB taxonomy): domain Bacteria; phylum Bacillota; class Clostridia; order Lachnospirales; family Lachnospiraceae; genus Brotaphodocola. The sequence goes on from JBOFYZ010000086.1 coordinate 46,627, forward strand.
CCATAGTCATTGTATTAATGCCGCTGGTGCTGCCGATGGCAAAGGCCATTGGTATCGACCTTATTCATCTGGGGATTGTCATTGTACTTAACTGTGAAATTGGTATGCTGACTCCTCCTTTCGGACTTAATATATTTGTATCTGTGGGTATCTTTAACAGGCCGTAGAATAAGGTAGTGCGCCCTCTCTTACCGTACATTCTTATGATGCTAGCCATACTGCTCGTTGTTACACTGTTCCCCGATATCGTTTTGTGCATCAAATGGAGGAATTTTCTATATGAAAGCTACAGGAATTGTGAGAAGAATTGACGATTTGGGAAGAGTAGTAATACCAAAAGAAATACGTAGGACCTTACGTTTGCGGGAGGGTACTCCACTGGAGATCTTCACCGACCGGGAAGGTGAAATCATCTTGAAAAAATATTCCCCCATGGTGGAATTGAGTGAATTTGCAGTTCAATATGCAGAGGCAATGGCGCTGGCAACCGGATTAATGGTGTGCGTCACGGACCGGGATCAGATTATCGCGGTAGCCGGTGGTCCTAAAAAAGAGCTGATCCGGAAAAATATCAGTCGTCAGCTGGAATTATTAATTAACGAAAGAGAAACAGTTGTGGCGAAACGGGAAGAGAAAACCTTTGTACCGATTACGACAGAGGAAATTGAGGGAGTAACCGTAGAGGTGGTTATGCCAATCATTTCGGAGGGCGATGCAATCGGTGCAGTTGCTTTACTTAGCCGGGACGCCAAAACAAAATTCAGTGATGGCGAACTGAAGCTGGTCAGTACGGCGGCCGGGTTTTTGGGGAGACATATGGAAGGGTGATGGCCGATGTGGAACAGGAGGGATGACGGATTTCCCTCCTGTTTGGTCGTTGTGGAATTTCCAGCGGGCTTGTGTTATAGAATTATCAGTTTTGTCCGAAGTGCGGACAGGAATTTGGATCATCACTGGAATAGTGAACGCAGTTCCCGCATCAGGGCAATGTCATATTCTTTTATTCTGATATTGGCCGATATTTCTTCGCCGTTTGGATTGCATAACTAAACTGAGTTACACAGAAAAACCACCCTGACGGCGGAGGAAGAATACGAATATATTCCCCCAAATAAATATTATAAAGAAGGGTACAATCTGTATATAGACATGAAAGAATATATGTCCAATCATCTGCTTTTCCTTCATGATTACAGAGTTCCCCCAACGAATAACGAAGCGGAAAGGCTTCTTCGAGGATATAAAAGAAAACAGGTGCAGGCCGTGTCATTCAGGAGTCAGGAGAGTATGGTTATCTCATGATAAAAAAACAGAAGTTATCATCAAAGATTACAGAATGAAATCAACCGAATAGTCCAGCGAAAAACGATGATGGCAAGGCATTTGAGTGGTTCACTCCCCATTGCTTCCGCCATACCTTTGCTACAAGGGCGATTGAAAACGGAATGAAGCCGCAGACTTTAATGGCAATCTTAGGTCAATTACCATATCAAGACAATGGATCTGTATTCTCATGTATTACCAACAACCAAAGCAGAGGAAATGGATCTGATAGCAAAAGCATTTTAGAGAGCCGGACCTGGCTCTTTTCTCTGCCCGAAATTCATTGTGGGTACAGAGTGGGTACGACTTGTTTTTTCTATAAATATATGCTACACTAACATCCGTCACAAAGCCCTAAAAATAAGGTCTTAAGGGCGAATCGAAATCGTGTGTTCGAGACCTTCCACACGTAAAACAAAACTAAAGGAGAATCAAACATGAATCAAACACGCAATAATACCACATACCTGTTAACTCAGACCGCCGCTATTGCCGCCATCTATGTGGTTCTGACGATGCTCTTTGCACCGATCAGCTTCGGTCCGATACAGGCGCGCATCGCAGAAGCACTGTGTATTTTGCCATACTTCACTCCGGCAGCAATCCCTGGTGTTTTCATTGGTTGCTTTTTGTCTAACCTGTTGTGTGGGTCCGTACCGATGGATATTATCTTCGGCAGTCTGGCAACATTAATCGGAGCGGTCGGTTCTTATTCACTGCGCAATAAAAAGTGGCTGGTATGCATACCGCCAATAGCCGCCAACACCATTATCGTCCCTTGGGTATTACGCTATGCCTACGGAGAAGCCCAACTGATCCCATTCCTGATGTTTACAGTAGGGCTCGGAGAAATCCTTGCAGTCGGAATACTTGGCAATCTGCTGCTGGCAGCATTAGAACGCTATAAACATATCCTTTTCAAAAAGAATTACGCTTCATAAAACATAAATCCAGGTCAGACTAAAAAGAGATTTTCATTGGAAATTCCCAATGCAAATCTCTTTTTACGTTCTTAGCTCTACAACATTTCCATATAAGCCAGAATCTGATCCAGAAGCTGCAGTCCGAAATACAACAAAATAGCAAGTATTACACCGGAAATCAACAAAAACAGCAGTTTATAGAACAAATATGCCCGGGCAAAATAACGGCGGTCGGTTTTCTTCTTATTAAAAGCAAGGTAGAGCAGATATATCCATCCGACAATGGGAATGTTCATACACATAAAGGTAAAAAACCAGCTGTGGAGTTCTGTATCAGCATGGGGAAGATCCGGAGCGTCATCGATATCGTCCACGTCCTCCTCCTCATCCGCCATATCATTATCATGAACCTCTGCCTCTGCTTCCGTAACAGCTAAAATCGGAATTGCAGCTGTTTCCTGATCAACGACATCTTCAATGGCTTTTTGAATTCTGTCGGTGTCTTCCAGCGTTACTTTATCGATGTCACTCATCTATTCTGCCTCCATTTCCGACGTAATAACAGGACTTGATCCGGTAGTTTCGGGTATTGTCGTCATTGCATCCCGATTCCAGGAGCTCTTTTCCCGATTCAGTGTGGATTGGAGCTGAAGCTGCTGAGCTGATATCTGATCCTGGACTTCTGCCTGCGCAGCTTCTTCGGCTGCCTGTTTCGCTGCCTGTGTTTTCTGCCATTCCTCATTGGTTGGCAGCGTTACGATCCGATTGATGGCGGCATCGAGACGCTGGCTGTAGGCTTCAGCTTCGGAGTAATCGGCGACCAGCGGAAGTTTATCAATGGCAGTCTGAATCAGTTCCCGGGCATTTGTTGCCTGGTATTTCAGATCCTCGACCGCTTTTAATGCAGACAGGAATTCATTCTTTCTGGTCTGAATCTCCAGTTGGGTCCGCTGTTTTACGGCGTTTTCTTCGGCCTGTTTCTGGGCGGCAATCCGGTCACGCTCTTTTTGCTGCTCATATAAGGCGATTGTCTGCTGCATTTCCTTAATTGTAATCTGGAAGTCATCATTGCGGCTGTCTACACGTTCTAAAAGATCCTTTCGCAGTTCACCTTCTTCAAGCAGGTTGAGTTTTGTAATCATCGACTGATATTGTTGTTTTACCCAGTAGGTATCCTCAACCGTTTCGATCGTCTTGGCTTCGAATTCAGTTACTGCTGTTTCCAGTTCCTGCTCCAGACGATGTTGTTCTTTATCATGCAGGCTTTGCTGGGCACGAAGCTCGGCGGTTTTGCTGAAATAATCGGTAATGCCGTTTTGGCTGTCAGCCCGCTGCTCGATTGCCTCAGGCGGCTCCCAGTCCCATGGTTCTTTATCGGAGTGGAGTTCGTCCATAACCTGTTTCCAGATCTTACCTGCATAAGTACTGCCATAGATACCGGGCATGGCGCGCGGGATATCATAGCCGACCCAGACGGCAGTGGTATAATAACGGGTATATCCGCAGAACCAGGTATCCTTGCTGCTGTTGGTGGTTCCGGTCTTGCCGGCGGCCGGCATCTGATTCTCCAGTGCCAGGCCGTAGCCGGTTCCATAAGGTTCCGTCAGAACTCCCTTTAAAATATCGGTTATCATAAAAGCACTGTCTTCCTGATAGACCTGCCTGGCCTGGGGCATGAGATTCTTTGTCAGTTCCCCCTGCTGTTCATGTTCGACTTTAACAATACAGGTCCGGTCGTTGTAGATGCCGTTGTTCGCTAATGTGCTGTAACCTTTTGCCATATCAACAACCCGCAGGCCATTGGTAAAGCCACCGATGCTAAGGGATGGAATCTCACTGTCTACATAAGTAATCCGCTGAAATTCCATCTGGCCAAGATAGTCAAGGCCAAAGTTGACCCCGATGTCTTCCAGAATCTGCCATGCGACAGTATTCAAGCTGCGGGTCAGTGCCTCCCGGACCGTAACATTGCCGCGGTAGGTTCCACCGCTGTTGGATGGTCCGTCTTCCCATTTGTGGTCGTTGACCATTCGGGTTGGGTAATATTCACCGGTATCAAAGCCCGGTGCATAGTCGATCAGCGGCTTGATTGTACTCCCGGGCTGTCGGGCGCTGAGATAGGCACGGTTGAACTCGTCATCGGTCCCCCGCCCGCCGACAATTGCAACAACATAATTGGATTGGTTGTCCACCACGATTCCGGCACCCTGCAGGGCATACTTACCGTTATCCTGCAGCTCCGTATAGGAGGACAGTCCGCTGTCAATCTGCTGCTGAAGCAGATCCTGGAACTGGCTGTCCAGCGAAGTGTAGATCTTATAGCCGCCGGCCCGTATCTCGTCATTCTTTTCGTTGTACAGCAGTTGATACTGATCCATATAAGCGGTATATTGTTCTTTGTCAGTGAACGTGTACTGAAAGTCAAATCCGTCCAGCTTCATCAGCTCAAGTGCGGTGCAATGGATGGCATAGCTGCTCTGATAGTTCTCATCAGTACCTTCCGATTCTTCCTGGATAATGTTTAAACGCCTGGAAGAATGATTATCATAATCTTCTTTTGTCAGAACACCGAATTCATACATACTGTATAATACATCATTTCTTTTCTGCAGCGATGCTTCCGGATTCCGGATTGGATCATAGGCAGTGGGGCTGTTGCTGATACCAACCAGAACGGCGGCTTCATCAGCGGTCAGTTCACTGGCCTGTTTGCCGAAATAATACCGGCTGGCTGCCTGTACGCCATAGCAGTGATTACCGTAGAAGTTGGTATTGCAGTAAAACTCCATAATATCTGCTTTAGAGTATTTTTTTTCGACCTCAGGTGCAAGCAGTATTTCGACAATTTTTCTTGTAAAGCTTTGTTCCTGGGTAAGGTATGTATTTTTGATAACCTGCTGGGTGATCGTACTGCCGCCCTGCGTGATGGCTCCCCGGTTCTTAATCAGTGCCAGGCCGGCCCGGGTGGTGGCAATCCAGTCAACTCCGGTGTGGCTTTTGAACCGGCGGTCTTCCTGGGCAATGTAGGCATTCTGGATATTCATACTGATTTCGTTGATTGGAACATATTCATAATGTCCGGCATTGATCAGTCCAATCAACTGGTTGTCCTTATCGTAGACTTCCGTATCAGACAGCATTCGGAAATCGTGTCGCTCCATCTGAGCGAGCTTGTCGTAGGCGGTTTCCCGGCAGTAGTCCAGCTGAGGCTTAACGTTAGTATAGATAATAAAGGCAGCTGCAGCCGTGACAATCAGAGTCAGTACCAGTAGCTGCATGATCCCATGGAAGAGCCAGCCGAGGATACCGAACAGACTGACCATAAAGCTGGCAATTCCCTTGAGAAAAATACGAATATATTTGGTGATCTTCATAAATCTCCTTTTTAGTCTTGAGTCTGATATCATAAATTATGAAATCCATTATAACGCAAAAAAGTAAAAAACGATAGAAAAACATTGACTTTCTCATGAAAAACCTGTAAAAGTAAAAGAAGTCGAAAGGAGTATGTTATGTATCAGATTGATTTTAAAAAGCCGGAGGCAATTCATTTTATCGGTATAGGCGGCATCAGTATGAGCGGACTGGCAGAGATCCTTCTGGATGAGGGGTTTCGGGTAAGTGGTTCTGATGCATTGAAAAGCGAATTAACTGAACAGCTGGAAGCAGGCGGTGCCATCATCGCATATGGCCAGCGGGCAGAGAATATAACTGAGGATATTGATGTCGTGGTATATACTGCAGCGGTCCATGAAGATAATCCCGAATATGCCCAGGCAGTACGCAGAGGTATTCCGATGCTGAGCCGTGCTGATCTGCTGGGTCAGATGATGAAAAATTATCAGCAGGCGGTTGCCGTAGCCGGAACACATGGCAAGACAACAACAACCTCAATGATAACTGAAATTCTGCTGGCAGCGAAAGCCGATCCGACCATTTCTGTTGGTGGTATCCTGCCTTCTATCGGAGGTAATATCAGGGTTGGTAATTCCGGTTTATTTGTAACGGAAGCCTGTGAATATACCAATAGCTTTCTGTCATTTAATCCTACGATAGAAGTGATTCTTAATATAGAAGAAGATCATCTGGACTTTTTTAAGGATTTGGATGATATTCTCCATTCTTTCCGTCTTTTTGCTGAAAAACTGTCAAAAGATGGCCTGTTGATTATCAGTCGAGATATCGAACGGTATGAGGAACTTCTGGATGGATTGGAATGCCGGGTGGTCACCTCCGGACTGACTGAGGGAAGTGATTATCAGGCGGTTGAGATTAATTATGATGAACTGGCCAGGCCGACCTTCAGGCTGAATGTGAAGGGGACAGATATGGGAACAATTACCCTTGGTGTACCCGGCCGGCATAATGTCCAGAATGCCCTGGCAGCTATTGCAGCGGCGCAGGAACTGGGGATTGCCCTGGAAGATATCGCCAGAGGTCTGGCAGGCTATACCGGAACCAACCGCCGGTTTGAGAAAAAGGGTGAAGTAGGTGGTGTTGCCATTGTTGATGATTATGCCCATCACCCCAAAGAGATTGAAGTGACACTGGAAGCGGCTAAGAATTATCCACATAAGAAACTGTGGTGTGTATTCCAGCCGCATACGTATACCAGGACAAAAGCTTTTCTTGTTGAATTTGCCCAGGCGCTGTCGGCTGCTGATGAAGTGATTCTGGCAGGAATTTATGCAGCCCGGGAAACGGATACGCTTGGTATCAGTTCTGGTGATATCGCCGAACAGATCGAGGCTCTCGGAACGAAAGCTCATTATTTTGCAACCTTTGATGACATTGAAACATTTATTTTAGAAAATTGTTCCCCAGGTGATCTGTTGATAACTATGGGGGCCGGAGATATTGTAAAAGTGGGAGAAAGACTGCTTGGTCAATAGTTATCCACATTATCCACATAGTTTTCCACTTTTTATGTAAAGGGGCTATGTGGATTTTTTAATTAACATAAAATACTGTCTAAAAATTTGTTGAATGACGGTTTTATTAACATTCTGCCAGGATTCGACACTATTTTTGCGGCGGTTATCCACGTTATCCACATTATCCACAATCAAAGCTGTGGAAAACTCCGGCTATTTTCTTTTGGATTTGGATGTGTTATGATAAGTAAAGAGTAAGAGAGAGTGAGGGGTTATGGACGTGACATATGAATTCGAGGTGAGTGTAACAGTAGTTTCCAATGAGTTTATTGATCGTTATATGGCGGCTGCAAACGGCGAATATGTCAAGGTGTATTTATATGTTCTGCGTCACCAGCAGAAGCAGCTGGAACTGGTACAGATTGCAGATGCGCTCAATCATACGGAAGCTGATATCAGACGGGCTCTGACCTATTGGGAGAAGACCGGTGTGCTGAAGACCAGAGAAGTCCGGCAGCAGACCGCCGCCAGCATCAGTGTCAGTGAAAAGCCTGCCCCGGCAGTACCGGAGTGCGCACCGAAGCAGGAGAAGAAACAGCGGCCGGTATACAGCCAGGAAGATGTCAACAAACTGGCCTCCGATGAAGAATTCATCCAGCTGCTGTATATCGCACAGAAATATCTGAATAAAGTCTTCACTCCCCGTGAATGTGAGGTTTATGCATACCTGTTTGCCGGACTGGAGATGTCATTTGAATTACTGGAATACCTGACCGAGCATTGTGTGCAGAGCGGCCATACCAGTATCCGCTATCTCGAGACGGTGGCGCTCAGCTGGCATGAGAAAGGGCTTCATACTGTGGAAGAAGCGAAAGCATATGCGACTGGTTTCACCAGAGATTCTTTCGCTGTCATGAAGGCCTTTGGCCTGACCGACCGAAGACCGGGAGAGTCGGAGAAAGATATGATCGAGAAATGGTTTTCCGTTTACGGTTTTACCAAGGATGTGGTGCTGGAAGCCTGCAACCGGACGATGAGCACCATCCATTCGCCCAGCTTCCGCTATGCGGACAAGATTCTGGAACAATGGCAGAAGGCTGGTGTCAGGAATCTGAACGATGTCAGTAAGCTGGATGAGACCCGCCAGAAGCGCCCGCAGAAAGGCGGCAACCGTAAACCGACAAACCAGTTTCACAATTTTGAACAGCGTAATACCGATTATGATGCCATAGTACTGGATCAGGTCAAATCCTGGATTGGCGAAGCATAAGAGAAGGAGAGTAGAAGAATGGCACTAAGCAACTCCCAGTATAATGCCGTTATGCGGGAATACGGACAGCAGCAGTTCCGCAACAAATACGAGCAGGATAACCGGATTGCAGAAGTATATGAGAAGGTTCCAGGGATCCGGGCGGTAGACGAAAACGTAGTTACCAGTTCGGCGGCCTGTGCCAGACGGATACTGGCCGGAGATACCGGAGCGAGAGCCGCGCTCAGAAATGAACTGGCCGAATTAAAGGCACAGAAGCATGAGTTACTGAAAGCAGCCGGATTTCCAGCAGATTATATGGAGATGCAGTACCGGTGCCGGGCGTGTCAGGATACCGGATATACCGATGGGAGTCGGTGTCACTGTTTCGAGCGGACAAGACTCCAGCTTCTGTATGCCCAGTCAAATCTGGAACGTGCTTTAAAAGTCGAAAACTTTGCGACATTTTCATACAGCTTCTATGATAATACCCGCACGGTTCCGGTGCTGGGGATGACCGAACTGGCTTATATCCAGATGGTGGTCCGGCGATGCCAGGCATTTGCCGGACAGTTTAAGGAGCAGAGCGGCAATCTGTTATTTACCGGAAGCACCGGTGTTGGCAAGACCTTTCTGACCAACTGCATAGCCAAAGAACTGATTGACCGGTATATATCCGTTATTTATCTGTCCTCCCATGATTTGTTTGAGGTCTTTTCCAAATACAAATTCAGTTATGAGGCGGAAGAAGATATAGAGGAAACGTATCATTATATCCTGGACTGTGATATGCTGATTATCGATGATCTGGGTACTGAGGTGAACAATACCTTTGTTTCCTCGCAATTGTTTTACTGTATCAATGAACGCATTAACCGCCGCAAGGGAACCATTATTTCCACCAATCTTTCGATGGACATGCTGCGGGATGCCTATTCAGACCGGGTGACGTCCCGGTTGATGAGCCATTATATGACGATTCCGCTTTATGGCGGCGATATTAGAATGAAAAAAAAGCAAAGTTCAAGGGATTAACTTGACTATTGTGGAACATAATGTTATAAAAGAACGGTAAAAAAGAGCGCAAGCAAATGGAACGATACATGTTGGAGGATAAAAATGATATATAGAGAGAAGACAATTGAGACAATTCCGGTAGGACCGCTGGGGTTGGTTCCGCTGAAGAGCTGCGCGGAGTTAGGAGACAAGGTAAATGACTGGCTGGTGTCATGGCGGCATGAACGGGAAAGCGAGCACAAATCGACAATCGCATTTTCCGGTTACCAGAGAGATTCCTATATTATCCGTGCCAAGACTCCGCGATTCGGATCAGGTGAAGCCAAGGGAATGATTGAAGAATCTGTCCGGGGAGATGATTTATACCTGATGGTTGATGTCTGTAATTACAACCTGACCTATTCCCTGTGCGGAATGACGAACCATATGTCTCCGGATGATCATTATCAGGATCTCAAACGTGTGATTGCGGCGGCCGCAGGTAAGGCTCGACGCATCAATGTTATTATGCCGTTTTTATACGAAAGCAGACAGCATAAACGTTCCGGCCGGGAGTCTCTGGACTGTGCGCTGGCACTGAAAGAACTGACCAATATGGGAGTAGAGAACATTATTACCTTTGATGCCCATGACCCGAGAGTGCAAAACGCCATTCCGCTGAGAGGCTTTGAGACGGTTCAGCCGATTTATCAGTTTATCAAATATCTACTTCTGGCAGAGACCGAACTGCAGATTGACAATGACCATATGATGGTAATCAGCCCGGATGAAGGGGGCATGGCCCGCGCTGTATATTTTGCCAATGTCCTGGGGCTGGATATGGGAATGTTCTATAAACGCCGGGATTATACCAAGATTATTGAAGGCCGCAATCCGATCGTTGCCCATGAATTCCTGGGCAGCAGCGTGGAAGGCAAAGATGTCCTGATTATCGATGATATGATCTCATCCGGTGACAGTATGCTTGAAGTAGCCAAAGAGCTCAAACGCAGAAAGGCGGGCAAAGTATTCATCTGTTCCACGTTTGGTCTGTTCACCAATGGTCTGGCCAAATTTGACGAATACTACGAAAACGGCCTGATCGACCGCATCCTGACGACCAACCTGGTATATCAGACTCCGGAACTGCTGTCCAAGCCTTATTACATTAATGTCGATATGAGTAAGTATATTGCATTGATCATCGACAACCTGAACCATGATGCTTCCCTAAGTGAACTGCTCAACCCGACCGGACGTATCAACAGAATCCTGGAAAAATACCGCAACAACAGAGGCTGATAATATATGGAAAAAGAAAAAGAATTGGAACAGCCGAAAAACGGCTGGAAAAAAGAGATGTGGGAATGGCTGAAGATTATTATTTCAGCTGCCATAATTGCATTTGCGCTGAACACATTTATCATTGCCAACAGCAAGGTACCAAGCGGTTCAATGGAGACCACCATTATGACCGGTGACCGGGTTATTGGCTCCCGGCTTTCCTACCTGTTTGGCGAGCCCGAACGAGGCGACATTGTAATATTTAAATTCCCCGATGACGAATCGGTACACTACGTAAAACGGCTTATCGGAATGCCGGGGGATGTAATCGACATTATCAACGGTCAGGTGTATCTGAACGGCTCAGAGACACCTTTAGACGAACCCTACATCCGCGAACCAATGATACCCGAAGCCCCGATGCACTTCGAAGTCCCAGAAGACAGTTACCTAATGCTGGGTGATAACCGCAACTATTCCCTCGATGCAAGACGCTGGGAGAATACCTATGTTAAGCGCGAAAAACTAACCGCAAAGGTACTGTTCCGCTATTATCCCAAGATCGGTAAGCTTGAGTAGAGGCGAAATTAGTCTCAGCAGGACATTCCTAAGACCATAAAAAGCAATTTGCAGTGACACCGGCGCCAGGCACCGTGAACTCTTGATGACTTCACGGCTTCAGCGCCCGGATTTCTGATCGGAATTCAGAAATCCTCCGCTGCAAATTGCTTTTTATTGTCCAAAGAACGTCGATGCCTCTTTTAAAGTCGCCGATTCCTATACGATCCTCCCACTTTCCCCGGTTACTTATATCACCGCCATTAGGTAGAAACAAAGCCAGCTGGGTAATGAATTTTTTGAACTCCTCCCTTACTTTACCCACCTGCACTACATCTTGGTTTTAGGTTTTATACCCAGTGAAGCCATTCAGTTTGCTGGGGCTGTCGCGCTAAAAAACGCCTGTGGCCCCTGGCAGCGGCGGTGGTATCCGTCCGTATATCCAGCCTTTGCAGGGCTGTTAGAGTCTCTTAGAGCAGAGCAATGACGCGTTAATGCCAGAAACGGCCAACTGTTTGAGCGCAGCGAGTTTTGGCGTTTCTGGCATTGTATTTAGCGGCATTTCTCCGCTTTTAGAGATT
>JBOFYZ010000087.1:0-30764 GCA_051654925.1 Lachnospiraceae bacterium
ACCGTATCTACATAAAGAATACCGTTGTTAACTACCGTACCGGCCAGCATCAGGAAGCCAAGCAGAGAAGTCATACTGATCGATACATCACACAAATACAACAATCCAAAGGAACCAATCAGCGAGAATGGTATGGTAGTCATAACCATAATCGAGAATTTCGGCGATTCAAACTGTGCTGCCATAACTACGAATACCAGGAATACCGCAAGTCCAATCGCTCCGAACAGTGCCTGGAACTCATCATTCATACTCTGGTCCATGGAGTTCAGACCACGGCTCATAGACGAGGTCATGTACTTGGTGACTACTTCTTTATAAAGAGTATCCTCAATTGCCTTCTGCTCTCTCGAATCTTCTGTCAGGACATCACCGGTAATGGTAACCTGATATTGCTTATTCTCCCTGGAAATACTGGAAGGACTATCTTTAAAACTGATATTGGCCACATCGGTCAGGGCAACTGAGCCCCCGGTATTGTTTGCCAATACAATTCCTTTTAATTTATCAATCGTATCGTATTCATCTTTGGGATATTCGACCTGAACACTGATCTCTTCTCCGTCTACTTCCAGAGTGGTTGCTTCCGTTCCGCCAAGCATATTATTAAGTGCTGTAGCAATCTGTATCGGGGTAATATTTTCGGCATTAGCCTTTACCGCATCAATATCCAGTTTAACAACAGGGGCTGCATTTTCCAGCGTCGTACGTACCTGGCTCACCTCCGGCCGCTCAAGGAGCGCATTGGCAATCGCATCAGATGATGATTTTACTTCATCATACTGAGTCCCCTGCAGAATATACTCCACCCCGCTGGACGAAGATGTCATCGACATTGAAGACTCGGCTTCTACTGTAATATTGGCGCCCTGGATCTGATTAAACAATGGCTTCCATTCCCTGATTACCTGAGCGGTTTCCCGGGATTGGTCATCAAGCAGATAGGCTGTCAAAGTAGCCTGGGAACCGCTCGACAGACTCAAACCACTTCCGCCGTAAGTCAGCATATAGGAATCCAGATCCGGATCTGCCAGGACAATCTGTTCGGCTCGTTGAAGAATCTTGTCAACCTCTTCCAGCTTCATGCCCGGCCTTGTTTCAATACTGACCGTAATGGTACCAGTGTCATCCGATGACATCAACTCCATCCGCAGCTGTGTTGCCAGGAAAATAGAACCGATCAGAAGCAAAACAGAGGTTCCCATAACAGTTTTTTTCTTGGGCAGCAGAACTTTCATCAGTTTACGGTACCCGTCCTGCATGGCCCTGACTGCGCCACCTGCCGGAGCATTTTCTTTCTCCTGTGGACGATACATGCAGTAGCACAAAGGAACAACGGTCATCGCACTGATCAGCGAAGCTACCATACAGAATACAATCGTAAAGCCCAATGGCTTAAATAACTGCCCGGTCAAGCCACTTAGGAACGCCAGCGGCAGGAATACAACACAGGTCGTAGCGGTTGAACCGATAATTGATTCCATAACCAGCCGGCTTCCTTCCAGAGCCGCTTCCCGATAGCCTACAAGCCCTTTTCCTTTGGTCGCCTGGAAACAACTGTCCAGCACTACGATAGAGTTATCTACCATCATACCGACACCGAGAACCAAACTGCTCAGGGTAATTACGTTTAGTGAAAATCCCATCAACCGGATCATAATGAGCGCAGCCAGGATTGAAATCGGTATGGAAGTACCGACAATCAGGGAAGCCTTTATTTCTCCAAAGAACAGGAAAATAATGATCATAGAGATTATAACCGCCATGATCATAGTCTCCATTACACTTTTCAGCGAGGACGTAATATAATCGCTGTTATCATCGACAATCGTAATCTCCAGGTTAGGATCTGACGCGGTCATCGCATCAATGCTTTTCTGTACCGCTTCGGATACTTCCATGGCACTGGCACTCTGTTGTTTCTTTATCTGTATCGAAACAATATCCTGTTCATTATAGCGGGCAATACTGCTGTTTTCTTCCAGTGCTGAACGGACATTGGCTACGTCTTCAAGGTAAATTACATTACCGTTGCCGAGAGAGATGGGGATCTGTTTTAATAAATCCTCCGTATCATATTCGGTTCCGGCACTGACTGATAATTGCTGTCCACCCACAATCGTATCACCGACCGGATATGTAAAATTGGCGCTGCTAATTGCAGTTTTAATCGAATCCATCGTCAGATGATACTGCTCCAGCTTCTCCGGTATCAGTTCAATCTGAATATACGCCTCCTGGCCGCCGCTGACCGATACATCGGTAACGGTAGATACTTTTTCGAATTCCGGGACAACCTTATTATCCACATAGTTACGTAAGTTTGACTCTGTTTTATGGTTGACGGCCAGTTCAAGAGTTGCCTGGTCATTCATATTAATTTCAAAAATGGTCGGATCATTACAATCATCAGGTAAATCAGACTCTACCGCATCTATTTTCTTGCGCAGGTCATCATAAGCTTCATTCATATCCCTGCCATATTCATACTGCAGAATAACGATTGATGCATTCTCCATAGAAGTGGAGCTGACCGTCTTAATTCCGCTTAAGGAACCTACTTCATCTTCAATTTCTTTTGTTACCAGATCAGTTACATCCTCCGGGCTTGCTCCCGGATACACCGTACTGATAATCAGCATTGGCATTTCCATCTCCGGCATCAGTTCCAGCTTAGATGATGTAATGGACTGATAGCCGAATACAATCAGACACAGAACCATCAGTACAGTTGTAACCGGTCGTTTGAGGACTGCTCTTGTTAATCCCATGTTGTCTCCTCCTACTCTTCGATTATCGCTGCTACACTTTCGGCCGACGCCACCGCGGCTCCGGCAAGATCTACCCGGGAACCTTCATACAATTCGGACGTCCATGTCGTAATCACTTTATCTTCTATAGTAATGCCTGACAGAATTTCAATTCGTTCCGAATCATAGATACCAACTTCAACCGGAACTACATGAACATTTCCACTGTCATAGGTATACAGGAATGCATCACCACCGGAATAATATATGGCATCTACCGGAAGTGTCATGACATTATCCACCTTATCAGATGTCACGTAAAGCTTGACGGTTGATCCCGTTGCCAGGGCATCGCCTTCTTCGACAGATGCTTTTATTTTAAACAGTCCGGTGCTGGCATCGATCATACTACTGATCTCATTAATGGAGCCTTCATACTCCATGCCGCTCTTTTCCAGCGTGATCAGATCGCCTACATGAAGCTGGTTGACAACCTTTTCCGGTACGGAAAATGACACCGCTTTGCTTCCTTCTCCGGAAATAACACAGATCAGATTCTGTGAGGAAATATTGTCATGCACTTCTATATCACAAATTTCAATCTTACCTGCAATCGTTGCTGTAATATTGCTGTATTCAATCTGGTTATCATAATTCAGTTTGGCTGTCTCATACTGAATCTGGGCATTTTTTGCTGCTGTCTGAGCCTGTTCATATACAGCAGAGGAAATGTCACCTGCGGCAAACAGTGCCTGCTGCCGGGCGAGATTTGTCTGGGCATCACTTCTGCCAATCTCAGTCGACTGCAGCGTCAGTCTGGCACTTTCGACCTGCTTCGTATCAATTTTGCAGATCGCCTGACCCTGAGCCACCACATCACCCGCTTTCACATAAATCTCTGTGACCTCTCCAGCCATCTTGGGATATATATAGACCACGTCCGATGGTTCTACCTTGCCTACCAGATTCCGGTAAAGTTCGATATTACCGATCTCGGGGGTCTGTGCCTCGACAACCGGGATCTGCTCTGCCAGCTCAGCCGGGTCTTTTTTTAAGTTCCTGAGTACAACAATTGCTGCCACTACCGTCACCGCTGCAACACTTGCGATAATTACACCTTTTTTCATTACGTTCTGTCTCCCTTTGTTAGTTTATATATTTCTTGATTTATAGAAGCACTGGCATGTCAGCCTCTTCCGGGTCGTTTTTGTACACACCATATTGGAGTAAATAAAGCTTTTTGTCCAGACGTCTGCGAATCGCATCGATCTGATCGGGATTCTGATAAAAATGTGACAGGGCCAGAACCAGCGTCGCTCCGCCCATCATCATCAAAGCAACCCAGTCCTCCGTATCATGCAGCCACCACGTTGTCAGGTCAACATGTTTGAAAATCTCAGCAAACTGGCTATCTTCCTCTCTCTTACAAATCCAGTCGGTATTATGATCCAGTCCAAAAATGGCAGTACTGTTCTGATACGTGAACACGTTACGGACCATCCTGACCATTTCCTGAGCTTCCCGGCTTTTGTCGGCAAAATATTCGAACATTTCCCGGAGCATTCCAAAATAATTCCCGCCATTTTCTTTTAAGATCTGCAGGCACTGCTCCTGCATCTGTTCATGGCTGTCCTCGAAAATAAAACTAACTACGTCCTGCTTATCCGTAAAATATGTATAAAAACTGCCTCTTGATATGTCCGCATTCTGGATAATCTGGTTAATA
The DNA here is from genome assembly GCA_051654925.1 of Lachnospiraceae bacterium. Taxonomy (GTDB): domain Bacteria; phylum Bacillota; class Clostridia; order Lachnospirales; family Lachnospiraceae; genus Brotaphodocola. The sequence continues at coordinate 4,477 of JBOFYZ010000087.1, forward strand.
GACGCTTTCTCAAACGATACCCTGGCAAATTCCTTGATTGCCGCTTCCCGTATGATTTTCTTTTTCTCATCAGACAACCGGTTAAACCGGTCAGTTGGCATACTCAATTCCCCCTTTATTCTGCTATTAATAAATAGCCAATGACAAGTTGTCACTTTAGCGACAATGTACTTATTATAATGACACCCTGTCACATTGTCAAGTGATGGTTCAATTAAATAATAGTTTTTATAAAAGTTTTAGAATTCATACCTGCTATGCTAATCTTAAAGCCCGAACAGTTAAAATGGATTTGATCGGCAAAAAAAGGCGCTGCCTGTGAGAAAAGGCAGCGCCAATGCTGATATTTTAATCCATTTACTTACTTGTCTTTAGAGTCATGCGGTTCTTTTGACGCAGGCGGTGACGGGGGCATATTCCGTCTGCCGTGGCCAAAGCCTCTCCGGCCTCTCCGGCCTTCCGTACCGGGGCCATCATAATCCGGTGAAAAGTGCTCGGCTCCAGGCATTCCATCCGGGATCTGGCCACGCCGGTCGGAGCCGTTCCCGAAAAATCCCACCCCCCGTGATTTGTGACCGCGATGCCCAAATCCGCCACGCATCGCCATCAACCGTTCAAACTGTTCATCGCCCATATGTCCACGCATGGCCGCCATCCAGCTTTCCATTTTATCCTCGTCCTGCTTGTCTCCAACCTGAGCCTCCAATGCTTCAATCACACGATCGAGATATTCTCCAAAGGTAATCTGCTCTGCTTCGCTCAGACAGTCGAAAATACTGCTGTAATCTGTTTTATCCTGCTGGGTATCCATGCCTTTCTCGGTCAGATGTATGATCATAACGCGCTTGTCGGCTTCCGACGGTTTACGGAGGATATATCCTCCCTTTTCCAGTTTGCTAAGCAGCTCGTTGAGCGATGGTATCCTGATGCCCAGCAGATAAGACAGATCCTTGGTACTGATCTCTGGCTGGAGTTTCAGCATTGCCAGTACCCGCCCCTGCCCACGTGTAGTATCAGCAAAGGGGCCGTTTTCCGCATGACCCATCATATGGTGCCGCCGCAGCAGCCATTGTAAGCTCGATAGTTTTTCATAAAGTTCTGTGTATTTATCTTCCATTGTGATTCCTCCTTTTATGTTGACTGATTTCTAACAGGTACCCTACAATCCTTATTATAATGGTACCTGTCAGAAATGTCAAGCACTTTCTAATGGTACCTGTTATTTATTTTCAAATAGCTGATATATTGACTTAACACAATAGAATTGCAATACCGTAAAAAGAGATTTGCAGCGTCGCCGCTGCAAATCTCTTGTTTACGAAATCTTTATTTATCTATTCTAAAACCGGCATATGCACCCATTCCATGTTCATGCATATCGAGACCATCTAATTCCTCCTGTTCTGTTACGCGGAGGCCGATTGTTTTATCAATGATTGTGAAGATAATATAAGCCATAACCGCTACGTATGCGATAACACTGGCTACTCCAATCAATTGGTTCATAAAACTGCAGCCTTCGCCAAATACTCCGGTAAGCAGGGTTCCCAGTAACCCGCATCCGCCATGAACGCCAATAGCACCGACCGGATCATCAATTTTTAATTTTTTGTCTATAAATTCAATGATAACCACTACCGCAATACCTGCAATTGCACCGATAATCATCGCTTCATACGGGCTGACAACGTCACATCCCGCTGTTACTGCTACCAGACCGGCGAGAGTTCCGTTCAGGGTCATTGAAACATCTGGTTTGCTGTACCGCACCCATGTAAATATTAGTGTCGCTAATGTTGCGGCGGCAGCGGACAGATTGGTGGTGATGGCAATATTACCCACAGAAACATCTGCTGCTGTTGTTGATCCACAGTTGAATCCGAACCAGCAGAACCACAGGATAAATACCCCCAGCGCTCCCAATGGGATATTATGCCCCGGAAAAGCATTCGGGGTGCCGTCGGCATTATATTTCCCACGTCTGGCGCCTAATATTTTAGCTCCTACAAGGGCACAGAGGCCGCCCACCATATGCACTGCCGTTGAACCGGCAAAATCATGGAAGCCCATTTCTGACAACCATCCGCCACCCCAGATCCAATGTCCGGTGATCGGGTAAATAACAACACTGATGGCGGCTGAATATACCAGATAGGATACGAATCTGGTACGCTCCGCCATAGCGCCCGATACGATAGTTGCTGCTGTCGCACAGAATACGGTATGGAAAATCATAAATACACCTATAGGTAAGCCATTCAGCATGCCATTTGCATCAGCCAGCGAATATGGATTAAAAAATCCCGTCGTACCAATCAGCGGACCGTCGCCGCCAAACATAATAGCAAAGCCTAAAACAAAGAAAAACAATGAACCAAGGACAAAATCCATCAGGTTTTTCATAATAATATTTCCGGCATTTTTCGCCCGGCAGAAACCTGCCTCCAGACATGCAAAGCCTGCCTGCATAAAATACACCAGGAATGCTCCCAGCATTGTCCATACAACATTCAATAATAGTGTCATATCTTCCATAATTGTGTCCTCCTCTATTTTGGTTGGGGATAATTCGGTTGGGGTTGATAATTGTTTTCTTCATACAGATTACTGAAACCATGCCTTGGGGAAAGACCGGTTCGGTTGGGGATTTTTGCAATTAAAAAAGAGATTAACGCCGTGCTGAACGATTATCTCCATTGATAGTTATAAAAGCCTGTATGAAATTATCTTTATATTTACGCTGAAAGCTACAACGCCTCTTCACCACGTTCACCGGTACGGATCCTGACAGCATCCTGCACATCGTAGATGAAAATCTTACCGTCACCATAATTACCGGTCGTAATCCGGTTAACTACCTCATCAACAATCGCTTCCGCCGTTTTTTCACACACCACCGTTTCCACCTTCACCTTGGGCAGCAGATTGACGGTGTACTCCGTACCGCGGTAGATCTGCTTATAGCCCTTCTGATTGCCATAGCCCATAATGTTACTGATCATAATACCACTGGCCTGACAGCCTTCCAGGATGCCTTTCAAATCTTCCAGCTTCTCTGGTTTAATAATAATTTCCAATTTTTTCATACAGCATATCCTCCTTTTTTGGTTTTTATAAGAAAAAACAGGCGCTTCTCCTGTTAGAGAAACGCCCTTGTTTTCTTGATATGATACATTATATTCCTTTTTTTCCAATTGTCAACTGTTTCTGTAAAAATAAAAATGAGGACATGTTCTACTTAATAAAAAAGTACTTGCGTTATTTTGTCGTTCCTCTTATAATATACTGTATACAAAAAAATAAAAAAATACAATTATTCCTAAAGGAGCGCCGCTTATGATTAAGCATCTCGGATTGAAAGCCTACGGTAAAATTAACCTGGGGCTTGATGTTCTGCGCAGGCGGGAAGACGGCTATCACGATGTACGAATGATCATGCAGACGGTCGGGCTTTTCGACCGCATTGATCTGACGAGACAACAGGATCCCGGCATACAGATAGAGACGAATCTCTACTATCTTCCAAACAATGAAAATAATCTGGTTTATAAAGCTGCTCATCTGCTGATGAATGAGTTTGGTATCCAGGAAGGACTGCATATCCAATTAAAGAAATTCATCCCGGTCTCTGCCGGTATGGCCGGCGGAAGCAGCGATGCCGCTGCCGTACTGTTCGGAGTGAACAAAATGTTCAATCTGGGATTATCGATAAATGAACTGATGAAGCGCGGGGTGACAATCGGTGCCGATGTCCCTTACTGCCTGCTGCGCGGCACAGCACTATCGGAAGGCATCGGCGAGATTCTGACTCCGCTTCCTCCGATTCCGCAATGTCAGGTACTGATTGCCAAGCCGGGGATCAGCGTATCAACTAAGTTTGTTTATGAGAATCTGCGTGTCAATGATTTGCCGGCCGCGCAGCATCCTGACATCGACCGTATACTGAATGCACTGAATCGCCGGGATATCTATGGGATTGCCGATAACCTTGGTAATATTCTGGAGAATGTCACAGTCAAAGAATATCCGGTCATCCAGAAAATCAAAAATAAGATGACAGAATACGGCGCAATCGGCTCCCTGATGAGCGGCAGCGGTCCGACTGTATTCGGCCTGTTCACGAATCCCAAAACCGCTGAGCTTGCATATGAAGAACTGCGTTTCGGTGAATCATCGGATTTAACCAAACAAGTATATCTTACTAATTTTTACAATAAGAAGGAGACTATCCATGGCACATGAGCTGAAAGTAAATATGAATGAATATCTGCCCCTGCGTGATGTCGTATTTAACACATTACGTCAGGCCATCCTTAAGGGTGAACTGGAACCGGGCGAGCGCCTGATGGAGATACAGCTGGCTGACCGGCTCGGAGTCAGCCGTACACCGATCCGTGAAGCAATCCGCAAGCTGGAACTGGAGGGTCTGGTCCTGATGATTCCCAGGAAAGGAGCTGAAGTCGCCAAGATATCTGAGAAAAGCCTTCGAGATGTGCTGGAAGTACGCCGTTCACTGGAGGAGCTTGCGATTGAGCTCGCCTGCGAACGGATGAGTGAAGAAGATATCGAAAAACTGGAAGCTGCCCAGGAAGTATTCCAGGAAGCCGTGGAACATGGTGATTCAATGACCATTGCCGAAACAGATGAAGCCTATCATGACATTATCTACAATGGTACCGGCAACAACCGCCTGGTACAGATCCTGAATAACCTGCGCGAACAGATGTACCGCTATCGTCTGGAATATATTAAGGACGAAGACAAGCGGCAGATCCTGCTGAACGAACATAACGAGATCTTTGTTGCAGTAAAGAACCGGCATGTGGACGAAGCAAAAAAGGTAATCCGTAAACATATTGATAATCAGGAAATTACTGTTTCCCGTAATATCAAAGAAAAGCAGGCCTGATTAAGCCTGCTTCTTTTTTGATCAATTCATTTTGATCTTGCCACCGTCTTCCTCATCTGCGAAAAGCGGACGCAGTTCGTCTTCTTCTGTCCGCTCATCTGACGGCATATACTTGGCAAAAATACTGGCAAATATATAAGAGTTAATAAAGGCCAGCAGCGGAAATCCAAACAGCAGCAGCAGCGGTAAAAATACCGGGACAACCATCACAAAGACGATAACCGCTGCATCAATTGCTACAATCCCGATTGTCTGAAGCAAATGGCGTATCGACATAAAAAATGCATTAAACAAAGTCTTCTTAACCGGATTATAAAAACGTGACTGAAGTGGAAATACATACAGGAAAATAGCGGTATAAATAATCGCTACAGCACTGAACAATACAACCATAAAGGTCCGGAAGTGAGACACGGTGGTGTATAATTCCAAAAAGAAATACAAGTCAAAGCCGATAATCGCACCGGCCGCCAGCATGATCAGCCATATGATGGTTGACTGTTTGAAATTTTCTTTAAATGACTTAAAAAAGGATCGGATGGTCGAGCCATCTTCGTCTCTGACGAGTTTCAGGGTAACATAATACACTGCTGTTGTAGATGCTCCAACCGTAAAAATCGGAATGCTGCAAATCAGCCAAAGAACATGCAAAATCATCAGTTCAAAGAATTTACCAATAAAACGCCACACAGGATTGTCGTAGTTAAAAATTGATGTCAGCATAGTAATCCCTCTTTTCCTTTACATTAAAAACTCCTTTCATTATATCGAATTATATCGGAAAAAGCAAATATCTGTGCTATACTATTTCAAGATAGCAAATCTTTTACCAGACAAGAAAGGAGACTCATGAAAATAACAGAAGAATCCAATCTCCCCCAGCAGGAACCGAATCCTCCCGCAGAACCGGACTCGCGATCAGAACTGGAAAAATTAAAAGATATGTCATGGAAAGACCGCCTCTGGTATATCGGTGAGTATTACAAATTTCACATGATCGGGGCCGCCATACTTATTTTCCTGGCTGTCAGCATCGGCACAACTATATATCAGGGTTCTTTTCCTACGGTCTACCACAGCATCTATATGAACAGCAGTACCCCTATGGATATCAATACCGAACCACTGCAGCAAGGGTTTGCATCCTATCTGGAACTGGCGCCAAAGGAACGGATTATCACCGAAACAATATCTATTCCCGTTGATAATCCCTCCAGCGAACTTGACTTCGCCTCTATGGCTAAAGTCTCTGCTACCATAGCTGCCAAAAGCCTGGATTCCATTATTGGCGACCGCGACAGCCTGGAATATTTCGCTGCCATGTCAGGCTGTGTTGATCTCGAAGAGGTTCTTCCGACGGAAACATATGTACAGGTAAAGGATTATCTGGTCTATGCCAAAGGCGAGGATGACATATCCCGGGCTTACGGCATTGACTTGTCCGGCACCGATTTTGCCGCAGAATCCGGTCTGGGTATGCAGATGCCGATTCTGTATATTATCAGTAACTCAACACATATTGATACCAGTCTTGCCCTTGTGGATTATATCTTTCTTCCATAAGTGTAAAACCGAGCTTTTCCAAAACTCTCACAGAGGCCAGATTACCGGTCTCTGTTTTTGCGTACACCGGGCAATCCAGTTCTTCTTTTACATAAGCAAGAATCGCATTACATGCTTCGGATGCATATCCCCGATTCCGGAAAGGCACAAAGATATGAAATCCCAACTCCAGACGCATATCACTATCCGCAACGCCTGCCTTTCCCACAATAACATTGTCTTCTTTCCGCACCACCGCCCAGATCCCATATTCATAAAACCGGTATTGTGAGCCGATATACGCAGTCAACATCGCAGCATCAGTAAAAATCCGGTCGGCATCACGGTCAGCAGGCTCCTGCGGAATCCGGGACCAATCTTCGGTACAGAATTCCCGGATCGTCAGACGCTCTGTTTCTGCAATCTGCCACGGCAGACCATACCTACGCCGGACAATGCGTTCCAGATAGGTATCATCGGCTGACTCAAGGCACTCAATAAGATACTCAGCCGGCCCCAGATCCTGATCCCCCTGCGGATGCAGATAACCGACAATAACCCTTCCAGCCTCGCTTGCGGCCAGAAGGGTTATTCTGCAGTCAGATATTACAACCGGGCAGGTAATCCCGTTTATAGTTACATATCGCTCCTGAATCATGGATTATCAGCACTTCTCCGGTTCCGGGTATTCTTCCCCAAAGGTGTCCACAGTTATAGACTGAATCTTCTGCTCCTGCATCGGACGGTCATTATAGTCGGTTCTGGTATCAGCAATTGTATTCACCACATCCATACCTTCGACAACCTTGCCGAATGCCGCATAAGCGCCATCCAGATGGGGGGAATTCTTATGCATAATAAAGAACTGTGAACCTGCAGAGTTCGGCATCATGGATCTCGCCATGGACAGTACACCTTCGGAATGCTTCAGGTCATTGTCAAAACCATTCTGAGAAAATTCGCCTTTAATGGAATATCCAGGGTCACCGGTTCCGGTTCCCTGCGGACATCCGCCCTGAATCATAAAGCCATTGATAACCCGATGAAAAATCAGGCCGTCATAATAACCCTTTTTTACCAGGTCGATAAAGTTAGCTACCGTATTCGGTGCTGTCTCAGGATATAGTTCAGCACGGATCTTGCTTCCGTCTGTCATTGTAATCGTGATCTCAGGATGTTTCATATCTTTTAATTCCTCCATATCAGTTATTTTTATTAACTATATCATTGTGTGCTAAAAATTACAAGCCATGTTTTCCATTCATAAACTGTTCATACTTCATTCAAAAACCTTTTACATAAAGATCACGATTTCTTCATGTTTTTCTTCTATACTATAAACATGAAACGCTTATAAGATTTTTTTCATAATACTCGAGCTGGTAATCTGATTACCAGCTCTCCTCCCTTTTATCCCCTGTAAATCTCCCCTCTTCCAATAGAATTATTTCTGATGCTGTTTACTCTTCTTTTTGGGATAACACACCTGCCCGCCCAGCAATATCAATGCAAACAGGTTTGGATATGCCATCAGACCATTCCATATATCTGAAAACATCCAGACAATATCCAACCGGCAGATACAGCCGGTAAATACAGCCGCCAGATACAGCAGCGTATAGCCGAATAATCCGATTTTTGCCGCTCTTTTCCCGGGAAACAATTTCTCCAGCAGATAGCTGGCAGTCTGGCGTCCGAGGTAATACCAGGCAATTATAGTAGCAAATGCAAATGCCACCATAGCACCAGATACCAATGCCTCGCCCAACTTACCAAGCCGCTTGGAAAAGCACCATGCCGTCAGAGCCGCCCCGTCATACCGCTCGGGCATGCCGGTATAATATGTAATGCACAGAATCACCAGTGCGGTCATCGTGCAGATCACAATCGTATCAAAAAACACTTCAAACATCGCCCACATCCCCTGCTTCTGCGGGGTTGTCTCTTCAGCCTCACCATGCAGCACTGCCAGGCTGCCAAGCCCGGCCTCGTTGGAAAATACCCCACGTGACAAACCATATCGAATACTGCCGCTCATAACGATCCCGGCCACTGATCCGGTAACGCTGCGAAGCTGAAATGCTTCCCGAAAAATCTGTCCAAAGACAGCCGGCAATATCTCGTAACAGGACAAAATGACTGCCAGCGAAAAAAGAATATAAATGCCGGCCGATAACGGCATAATCCGTTCTGAAAATCTGGCAATCCGCATTGCACCGCCCATAATGACTGCTGCTACCACTGCTGTCACAAACACCCCGACACCCCAGCCCGGAATACCGGTCCCAAAGGTCAATGTTCCGCTGATGGAATTGGACTGCACCATGCTTCCCATACCCAAAGATGAAAACAATGCAAGAAACGCATATATTATTCCCATCGCCGGACAATGTAAGCCACGTTCCATGTAAATCATCGGACCACAGATCCAGGAACCATCCGATCTGCGGTAACGGTACTTCTGCCCCAGTGTTGTCTCCGCATATGCGGTCATCATACCGATCAGTGCCGACAGCCACATCCAGAACAACGCTCCCGGCCCGCCGGCGGTCAGTGCAGTCGCCACGCCGACGATATTACCGGTTCCAATTGTCGCTGCCAATGCGGTACAGGCAGACTGAAACGGTGTCACCCCAGCCCGGCGGTTCTCTTTCTCTTTGTCCGGGTCAGCCCTTATTACCTCACCGGCAGTCTCTCCTATCCACGTTCTGATGCCGCGAATCTGAAAAAATCCTGAACGGATTGTAAACCAGATACCTGTACCAATAAAAATGAGTAAAGTCCATGGCCCCCATACCATAAAATGGATGGTCTGAAACACAGAATCCATACATTTTCCTCCTCGCAATTTCCTTTTAATTATGTTATGATAAAATCCACAGATTTATTATTGAATAGTAACAGTTCATGACGGCGGGAAATTGCATATAAAAACAGCTGTCAAGCTTGCTTGCAAAGCTGTTTTTATATGCAATTTCACATCGGATGAACATCCGATGCTTCTTGAATGGCGTTAGACATTCAAGAAGATACCCGCCCTGAACAGTTACATTGTATATAAGGAAAGAGAGAATATATGCCTGGCTTTACGACACATTATATCCTTGGCATGAAAGCCTATAATGATCTGCCCAACAACCAGCTCAAACATGTGATTGCCAAATACCGCTGGCTTTACCAGCTGGGTCTTCAGGGACCCGATATGTTTTTCTACAACATTCCAATTCTGCGGCACCGTGACTACCGTAATGTCGGATCTTACATGCACGAACACCATATCCGCGACTTCTTTGAATGCTATATCCGCAACCTGGACGAAATCACATCCCGCCAGCAGCGTGAAGAAGGTCTGGCTTATTTCTGCGGATACCTCTGCCATTACATCGGGGATTCAATCTGTCATCCATACGTCTATGGGCGAATTGGATATGATGCCAAGCATCCCACCAATCACAGCCATGGTCAGCATGCTGCCCTGGAGAACGATATCGATGCACTGCTTCTGATGAAATACAAAAAGAAAAAGCCGTCCCAGTTCAACCAGGCGGCAACCATTTGTTTAAACGGGATGGAAACACAGTTCATCTGCAACTTCCTGTCCCAATGTATTAATGAAGCTTATTATCCGATTACTTTTCAGAATAACTTTCAGGTCACTCCGGCAATGGTGCATCGTTCTATCGTAGCAATGCGCTTTGGTGTCCGGACACTGGCCGACCCCTCAGGGAAAAAGAAAAACAGAATTGCTTTCGTAGAGAATATCTTTATGCAGAATCCTGTTGCTGCCAATAAGATTGTTACCGATGATGTAGCCAATCCACGCAAGGTCCTGAATCTCGATCACGAAATATGGTGCAACCCCTGGGATCAGCGGCTCGCTTCCCAGGCCTCCTTTCCTGATTTGTTTCGGCAGTCTTTCATGAAATGCTCCAATGTATTTGCCCTGATCAGCATTACAATTTTTGGCACCCAGGAAGACACAAAAAAGAACCTGGAACGGTTACTGGATGAATTAGGCAGTTACTCCTATCACAGCGGCCTGGCGGTGGCAGATTAATCTGCCGCCGCGGCCTTCTCAATTCTATTGCTGATATGCGTCCACGGACGGCAGTTCAATTGAAACCGGCAGTCCGGGGTTATTATAAATGATAACAATATCCGAATAGGTATTTACTGTATTTCCGTCAGTCAGCGTGTCTACATCTACGATAATACCTGCCTTCACCAGATAACCTTCAGGATTAATCACGATCGTACCATAATACTCATTCAGGGTCTGATTGGCTTCTACAAGAGTCTGATTGCCGGCATCCTTTTCGCAGGTATAGGTTAATTCTATATTCCCGTTCTCATCGACATTGCTCACATAAATGTCTTCCAGAAGCTGTACATCCGGCAGCATTCTCTGCCATGAGAATTCTGACCTGCGCATAGCCTCTGTCTGCTCGGTCTGCTGCGCGGTCTTCTGACCATTTTTGTCCTGATATAAAGTACCTTCCGTATAGAATGTTGTAGATGTGCTCTGCTGTCCGTCTACCACACGCGTTGCTGTGACAAGATAGCTCATACCTTCACGATTCTGGTTGGTCATCTGGAGATTGATCGTTTTTTGTGCTACCACATGCCGGTTTGTTGTCACCACATGGGTAACTACATCTACCATCATCTCATAATCATGTGTCCGTTTTCTCTTGTCCAGTGCCGTCTGATATAGCTGCACCGCCTCTGTATTTGTACTTTCCTGAGTGGTTTCAGCATACGCTGGTTCAGTCGTTAATACCATAATGAATCCCAATACCAATAATAGCTTTTTCATCTTCTCCCACCCCATCTGTCCACTTTTTTATAATTTCCAAATATCCTGATTGTACTGGGTGATCGCCCGGTCAGCCGAGAAGTATCCGGCCTGGGCTATATTTACAAGCATTTTCTTTGCCCATGCCATCCGGTCTTTGTAATCAGCAAAGGCACGCTCTTTGGTTGCAATATATTCTTTTACATCCAGCAATGCCATAAACCAGTCTTTTGCTATCATATCTTTTTGCAGGCGTTTCAACTGATCAATGTCGCCAATCTGTCCCAATTCCTCACCAGCAATAAAATCAACCAGTTCTTTGATGCATGCATCCTCTTGATACAGCCTTTCGGAGTTATAGGTCTTCGTATCATATAAACGAATCACTTCTTGACTGGATTTTCCGAAAATATAAATATTGTCTTTACCTACCAGATCGCAGATCTCCACATTGGCACCATCCATGGTACCGATTGTAACTGCACCATTCAACATAAATTTCATATTGCCGGTGCCACTTGCCTCCTTAGAAGCCAGTGATATCTGTTCGGAAAGGTCACAGGCCGGAATCAAATGGGAAGCTAAGGTTACATTATAATTTTCCACCATTACCACATTCAGATAAGGCGCAACTTCGGCATCGTTTTTGATCAGTTCCTGCAGACACAGGATCAGATGAATAATATCCTTAGCCAGAATATAAGCAGGGGCTGCTTTCGCACCAAATATCATCGTAACCGGCCGTTCTGGTTTATTGCCCTTTTTAATATCCAGATACTTATAAACAGCATATAATGCATTCATCTGCTGACGCTTATACTCATGAAGCCGTTTGATCTGAATGTCATAGATTGACTGATCATCGATATCCAGGTTCTGGGTCTCTTTTAAATATGTTTTCAAGCTTGTTTTGTCTTCCTGTTTAATGGCCAGCAGGGCATTCAGCATTGCTTCGTCATCCAGAAATGCCAGCAGTCCTTTCAGCTCGCCGGCATCCTTTTTCCAGCCGTCTCCGATCTTCTCTGTGATCAGGCGGCTCAGTGCCGGATTGCAGTGCATCAGCCAGCGGCGGAAGGTAATTCCGTTAGTCTTATTATTGAACTTTTCAGGATAGAGATCATAAAAAGCGTTCAGTTCGGATGCTTTTAAAATCTCTGTATGCAGGGCTGCCACACCATTGACACTGAACCCGTAGTGAATATCCATATGAGCCATATGAACACGGCCTGCTTTGTCAATAATGGCAGTTACTTCACCGGAAGTCTTTTTCACTCTGGCATCCAGATCTTTGATGATCGGCAGCAGATGCGGTACAACCTCTTCCAGATATTCCATCGGCCATTTCTCCAGTGCTTCGGCCAGAATCGTATGATTGGTATAAGCACAGGTTTTCGATACGACGGCAATGGCCTGATCCCTGTTCATGCCACGCAGTTCCAGCAGCCGGATCAACTCCGGAATAACCAGAGACGGATGCGTATCATTGATCTGAATCACCACATGATCCGATAACTGACGGATATCATAGCCATTTTCATCAAACTCTTTCAAAATCAGCTGGGCACCGCAGCATACCATAAAATACTGCTGGTAAATCCGCAGCAATTCCCCGGCTTTATCACTGTCATCGGGATATAAGAACAGGGTCAGATTATGTTCGATATCGGTTTTGTCAAACGTGATCCCTTCCTTAATGATACTGTCATCAACAGTCTCTACATCAAATAAATGAAGCTTATTCACGCCGTTTCGATAACCCACGATATCAATATCATACAGGCAGGCATTTAAGGTGATATTTTTAAACGGAACCTGATAATGATCATCGGTTTTATTCAGCCAGCTGGTTTCGGTAATCCAGGGATTTTTTTCTTCCTGCTGCTTATAATCGGAAAAAACCTGTTTGAATAATCCATAATGATAATTCAGGCCAATTCCGTCTCCCGGCAGTCCCAATGTTGCAATGGAATCCAGAAAGCATGATGCCAGTCTGCCAAGGCCGCCATTACCTAATGAAGGTTCCGGCTCCATATCTTCAATCTCTGAAAGGTGCTTCCCGACATCTTCGAGCAGTTCAGAAACTGCATCATACATCCCTAAATTAATCAGATTATTGGACAGCAATTTCCCGATCAGGAACTCTGCTGAAATATAATAAAGTTTTTTTGTTCCTGCTAAACGTTTTTGTCCTTTTTCTACGTTTTTGGTAAGGGTCAGAAGTCCTGTAAATAACTCCTGGCTGCTGCTCTCCCCGACCGGCTTTTCTAAAATAGCTTCGAGTTCCTGCCTGATTTCTTCTTTTAACATAGTCAAACCTCCTGCTTACCTGACTAAAGCGGTCGATTCCCGCGCTATCAGCTGTCCTTCAAATACCTTCCCCGGCACGCTTTCCTTACTTTTAATCATATGGAATAAGGCCCGAATTGAGGCTTCGGCAATTGCCTCCACCGGCTGCTTCATCGTCGTAATGGACGGTTCATAAAAAAATGTATCTGGTAATCCGTCAAAACCTGCAACCACAAAATCCTCAGGGATACGGTATCCCTTCTGGAAGATAGCCTTACATGCACCGATTGCCTGCATATCTGAAATTGCATATACCGCAGTAAAGGGCAGGTCTTCTTCCAGTAACGCCTTCATCACTTCATATCCATTCTGCATCGAATACGACTGCACATCTTCTTTCATGTGCCTGATCAGCCGTTCATCCACCGGGATACCGTTAGCCTGTAACGCCTCCTGGTATCCCTCCAGCCTCATTCTGCCGATACTGGCGTCATACTCCAGAGGTCCCAGAATGGCAATCTGCCGGTGCCCCTGTTTGCACAGATAATCTGTTACTTTATAGCTTTCCACTTTATCATCTACCGAAAAGTAAGAACAGATGCCGCAGTCTTCCAGATCCTGAATTCCTGCCGTACTCAATACAAATGGTACGTTGATCTGTTTCAGTTTCTCCTGAGAATGAGAGAAATAACCACCAAGAAAAACAATGCCTTTCAGTCTTTTTTCTTTAATCAACTCCAAAGCAACATCTACTTCATCCTGGCGCTCATCGATATGCTGCAGAAAAAATGAATATTTATTACGGCTGATTTCTTTTTCTATCATCTGAACCAGCGTTGAAAATAATGGATTAGAGATTCCTTTCACCAGTATTGCAATCGTTTTGGACGCGGTGCGCTTAAGATTACGCGCGCTGTTGTTAGGAACGTAGTTATACTCCGCGATGGTTTTCATAACCAGTTCTTTTGTGCGCGGATTTATATCCGGATGATTATTTATCGCCCGCGATACTGTACTGACACCGACTCCACACTTCTTTGCGATATCAATAATAGTTACTTCCATTTAATCCCCCCCGGATTATTATCTGCCATATAATTGAGTTGTTTGTCTGATTTTATCCGCCAGCTCCTGAGTCATCGTGCCTGCCCTGAGTCTCCAGGTCCAGTTGTCTCCGATGGTTGACGGGGTATTGATCCTTCCCTCTGAGCCCATATCCAGGTAATCCTGAATTGGAATCACACAGAGGCTGGCTACACTGGACTGTGCCATGCGGATGAAGGTCCAGGAGATCTCCCCATCCTCCAGTCCGTCTCGCCCCAGATATTCCAGGACATATTCCCGGTCGATCTCATTAATGCTGTCATACCAGCCTCTGACGGTGTCATTGTCATGAGTTCCGGTATAGACAATACAGTTCTCCGTGTAATTATGGGGAAGATAATTGCCTGATTCCCTGGAATCAAACGCAAACTGCAGCACTTTCATCCCCGGATAACCGGATTGATGCAGCAGCTGGATCACGGAGTCTGTTAAAAATCCCAGATCTTCAGCAATAATATCAAGCTCTCCCAAGTCACGGGTCAGTGCTTCAAATATCTCAATCCCCGGTCCCGGAAGCCAGGCCCCATGCTCTGCGGTCTGTTGTCCCATCGGCACTCTGTAATATTCATCAAGACCGCGGAAATGGTCAATCCTGATTACATCATACAGATTTCTATGGTGGTCAATTCGCTTAACCCACCATGCAAAGTCCGTTTTTCTGTGATAATCCCAATCATACAGGGGATTCCCCCACAGCTGTCCGGTCGCGGAAAACCCATCAGGCGGGCAGCCCGCCTGACCGGTCAGCCGGCGGTCACCGTTCATCTGAAACAGTTCCGGATAGGACCAACTGTCGGCACTGTCCAGAGCCACATAAATCGGAATATCGCCAATGATCTGAATATTTTTTTGATTGGCATATATTTTTAAAGCCTTCCACTGTTTTGAAAACTGGTATTGAACGAACCGGTTATAATCGATTTCTTCTGCCAGACTCTCCCGATAACGGTCGAGCGCCTGAGCTTCGCGAAGGCGGATGTCATCATCCCACTCCATCCAGCTTCTGTCTCCAAAAAAGCATTTTACCGCCATAAACAGGGCATAATCGGACAACCATTCGTCATTGCTGCTGATAAAATCCTGGTATTCCTGATCAGACTGCATACTGCTTCGCTGGAATGCTTTCCACAAAACCGTCTTTCTGGACTGGTAAATCCGTCCATAGTCCACCTGGACGTCACAGCCACCCCAGTCACAGGATGCACATTCCTCCTCTGTCAGCAATCCATCGCTGATCAGCGTTTCCAGATCTACAAAATAGGGATTACCTGCAAATGTAGAAAAAGACTGATACGGAGAATCTCCATATCCGGTGGGTCCTAAAGGTAGTAACTGCCAGTACTTCTGCCCCGCCTCCCAAAGCCGGTCTACAAACTCGTATGCTTCTTTTGAAAAACATCCGATCCCATATCGGGAGGGGATACTTGAAACCGGCATTAAGATTCCGCTTGCTCTCATGATTTTGTCATCCCTTCTATCCTTTTACTGCTCCTGCTGCCACACCCTTAATGATATATTTCTGGCATGACAGATAGAATACGATTACCGGTATAATTGCCAGTACCAGCATCGCCATCATTGCACCCATATCGATGGATCCATATCCGCCGCGCAGATACTGGATGGCAAGTGGAATTGTCTTATAGTCATTTCCTATCACAAGATACGGGAGCAGGTAATCATTCCATATCCACATGATATTTAATATAGCCACCGTAATGACTGTCGGTTTGAGGATCGGAAGCACTACTCCGAAAAATGTCTGAAGCGGATTGCAGCCATCAATCAATGCCGCCTCTTCGATCTCCAGCGGGATAGACTTTACAAATCCAGAAAACATAAACACCGACAAACCGGAACCAAATCCCAGATAGATAAAGATAATACCAACCGGGTTATCCAGATACAGCATGTTAGCTACCTGTGACATCGTGTACATAACCATCTGAAACGGTACAATCATAGCAAAGAGGAACAAATAATATAAACTGCTGGTCAGCCAGGTCTTCACCCGGATGATATACCAGGCAGTCATAGAAGTGCCGAGCAGGATCAATGCTACCGAAAAGACCGTGATAAACGATGACCAGCCAAAAGCCTGAATAAAACCTGTTTTGGCAATTCCCCCGATGTAGTTCTCAATTCCGATAAACGTCTGACTGCTCGGAAATTGAAATGGCGCATCACTGATATAAAGCTTACTTTTAAATGAATTAATAAATATGATTAAAATCGGCATCATGAATAACACAGCCAATATAGTCATACATACAGACAGTAATCTGCTCTGGCCTTTTTTCAGTTCCTGCATCAGTTCTCCACCTCCTTACGTCTGGTAAAATACAGCTGCACCAGGGCTATAGCCGCTACCAGCATAAAAAATACCACGGCTTTGGCCTGGCCGACACCTTCCCATCCGGTCCGTCCATAAAATGTACTATAAATATCAAGCGCCAGCATCCTGGTCTCTTTTCCCGGACCACCTGCTGTCAGCGCCAGGTTCTGGTCGAATAGCTTAAAGCAATTGGTCAAAGACAGAAACAGGCAGATGGTAATGGAAGGCATGACCAGCGGGATGGTGATCTTCTTCAAAATCTGGGGTGCTGTGGCACCGTCGATTTTTGCTGCTTCCATAAGTTCCGGTGAAATATTCTGAATACCGGCAATATAGATAATCATCATATATCCGATTAACTGCCAGTTCATCAATACCACCAGTCCCCAGAAACCATATCTCGCATCTGAAGTGATCGTAACGCCGCCTTTCAGCAGAATACCGTTGATAATCAGCTGCCAGATATATCCCAGAACAATTCCCCCAATCAGGTTCGGCATAAAAAATACGGTTCGAAACAGGTTGGTTCCCTTGATTCCTTTGGTCAGTGTCATTGCCAGGAAAAAGGCAAACACGTTGATGGTAATCATAGCCACTATGGTAAATGCTGCCGTAAATCCAAGGGCATGCAAGAAGTCAGAATCCTGCAGCATTCTTACATAATTTGATAAACCAACAAACTTTGCATCGACTACTGTTACAAAATCACAGAATGAAAGGTAAACCCCCCAAATAAAGGGAATTAGAAATGCCACTGCGAAAGCTGCCAATGTCGGCAGGACAAATATTGGAAAATAACGCTTCATTGACTTTTGCATATTTTAGCTCCTCCTTGAGCAAAAAATTGCTTTTTATTCTGCTATTGCTGCTTTTTCTGCCGCCCAGTCTGCTTTCATATCAGTTACTACCGCATCCCATTCTTTCTTTCCCTGAGCATATTGAAGCAGAGATGCACCAAAGTTATCTTTAAATGTCTGGCTTGGGAAAGAAGTGAAGTTCCAGGTTACCGTTGTTTTGGAATCATCATTCATAGATTTTACAATTTCCTGCGCCAGCGGATCATCCGGCTGCTCTTCAGCTGTAAAGGTGCTGAATGGAGCAATGAATCCCAGATCATTGGTCATATGGGCCTTTCCTTTTTCAGAAGCAGTAAGCCAGTTTACGAAATCGATGGTAGCCTTCTGATCTGCTTCACTTACCTTGCTATTGACACTGAAGTAGTTCTCTGTACCGATGCAGAGTCCCTGTTCGTTATCTCCTGACATTCCGGTGTACATCGGAAGAAACTTCACAGATTCGGCCTGAACGGTATTGCCGCTGATCCCGGAGATCTGTCCCCAGCCCCAGTTGCCATTCTGAACCATCGCTGTCTTACCAAGAGCGAATTCTGCCATCGAGTCTTCAACTGTCTTGGCACCTACCAGTCCCGGCTCTGTCACAGAATTGTTCAGATACAGGTCGAACAGGTTCTTAAAATTATCTGAAAATGTAAAATCAAGTTCCTTTTTATCGGTTACGCCATCCTTCTGATATTCATAATATACCGGTACATTGGCCAGATGCGTCTGCCATCTCCAGTCTTCTCCTGCCGCAAAGGATGTTGATGAGAAGATACCTTCAATACCCAGTTCATCTTTATGTGCAGTCATATCTTCAACAACTGCTTTTAATGTATCAAAATCATTGATTTCGTCCACCGTGGTGACAGCTGCCGCTTTATCTGACAGCGCGAAATACTTCTGCATAATCGCATCGTTGTAAATAATTCCATATCCTTCAACAACATAAGGAATACCATATACGCCGTCACCGTCTGTAATTGCCAGATCCTTATCTGAAAGATTGCTGTATAATTCGGTGTCTTTCAAATCCAGACAGTAATTCTTCCAGGACTGATATCCAACCGGACCATTGATCTGAAACAGTGTTGGCGGATTCTTCTTGGCTACCTCTGACTTCAGAGTAGACTCATATCCACCCGATGCCGCAGTTACAACCTTGACATCCACACCAGTTTCCTCAGTATATTCTTTTGCAATCTGCTCCCATACTTCTGCCACTTCCGGTTTGAAGTTGAGATAGTAAACAGAGCCTTCATCACTCTTCTTTCCGCCTCCGCATCCGGTCAGTAATGCTGCTGCTGCCATACCTGCCAATGCCATACCTGCTGCCTGCTTAAGTTTCATAATAGTCCTCTCCTTTTTGTTTGCTATTTTTTTGGGGAACACTCCGGAAACGTTATCGGTAACGTTTCCAATTTGTAATTTAATACTAACATTTTGAAGCGTCATTTGCAATACATTTCTGAAATCTATTGTGATTTTATTTATTTTCCACAAGATAAATGCATAGTTTTTATTATAATTAAACAAAAACAGCCGAATTGATCATTTGAATACTGGACAAGGATAAAACTATATGCTATTATACTTAATAATTAGTAAGAGTGTTATTACATTAAGTAAGCAAGATCGGCTAATACAATTTAATTCATGGATGTTATCGCTATATTCCGGCGAGCAGGACCTGTTTACTATTTCAGAGTAGATGGGGCTTTTTATTTTTAGGGGTAATAACTATGAGAAATACAGGTGTTCGGGGATGAAGATAAAAAGAGTATTAAATAATAATGCGGTCATATCGGAAAACAGTGACGGCATCGAAATACTGGTACTGGGCAGCGGAATTGCCTTTAAGAAAAAGGCCGGCGATATGCTTGATATCGAACGGATCGAAAAGACCTTTATCTTAAAAGAAAAAGATGTGAAAAACAAATTTACTGATTTACTGACCGATATCCCCCTTGAATACATTATGGTATCGGAAAAAATCATAAACTTTGCCAAGATTAAATTGGGCAAAGGCCTGAATGAGATTATTTATGTCAACCTGACCGATCATCTCTACTCAGTGGTTCAGCGATACAAGAATAATATTATTCTCAGAAATCCACTGAAATGGAGTATTCAACGGTTTTATGGCAAAGAATATGAAGTCGGGGAGAAAGCACTTCAGGTAGTAAAAAAAGAGTTGGGGACGGAACTGGAAGATGATGAAGCAGCATTTATCGCTATGCATTTCGTCAATGCCCAGCTGAATGGCAATCCCGGTCAGGCCTATGGAATCACAGAAGTAGTGGTTGAGGTTACCGAAATTGTTAAGGAGTTTTATAATACCGAGTTTGATGAAGGTGCCTTTGACTACCACCGGTTTGTAACCCATATTATGTTTTTTGCCCAGCGGCTGCTGGCGAACACTCAGATGGGTGCGGAGGATGATCAGGAATTATTCCAGATCATTAAACGAAAGTATCCCGATTCATATCGTTGTTCGGAAAAGATTAAAGAATTTATTGAAAGCAAGTATGATTATCTGGTTGACGAGACCGAGCTTTTGTACCTGACGGTACATATCACCAGAATTGTTAAAAACTTATAGTTTGGGAGTGTTATCAATTATGAGCAAGACCTGAGCGATAAGTCTGTATCTGATACAGATTTGTTGTTTGGGTCTTTTTTTGTAAGGAGGAAAATATGGATTATTCAGTTACTGCAAAAGAAATTATTCGATCAATGGGGGGTGAGAAAAACATCAAATCTGTCACCCATTGTATGACCAGGCTGCGTTTTGTGCTGCATGACGATACCGGGATTGATCAGGCGCAGATTAAGGCAATCACAGGCGTTCTGGGGCTGATGGTAAAAGGTGGTCAATATCAGGTGATCATCGGTAATGATGTGGCAAAGTGCTACAAGGAAATTCTAAAGCTGGGAGATTTCGCCGAAAAGAAAACTGATCAGGAAGTTAAGGGGAGTATCTTTAATGCTCTGATGGATTACATTTCCGGCAGTATGTCTCCGCTGATCCCGGCACTTGTGGGCGGCGGAATGATAAAAGTGATTGTCATGCTGCTTGAAATGGCCGGAATTCTGTCCGCTGATATGCAGACTCATCAATTTTTAAGCTTTTTTGGTGATACTCCTTTTTACTTCATGCCAATTATGCTGGCCTACACTGCTGCTGCCAAGTTCAAAGTCAATCAGATGTTAGCTGTTACCATTGCAGGCATCATGATTCATCCATCGTTTATCAGCCTGGTCGGTGCCGGGGAACCGATTGCCCTTCTTGGTCTCCCCGTGACCGCGGCAAGCTACTCTTCATCGGTTATTCCGATATTGATGATGGTCTGGGTCATGAAGTATGTGGAACGCTTCCTCGACCAGGTGATCCCGCCTGTAATCAAGAGTTTTGCCCAACCAATTATTTTTATCGTTGTATGCGGGGCGCTGGCATTAATCGTAATCGGGCCGATCGGAACCTATGTTGGCCAGGGACTCTCTGCCGTGGTTGTGCTGATAAAAGAACATGCCGGCTGGCTCGCCCTTGCTTTGATGGGCGCGTTTATGCCGCTTATCGTAATGACCGGTATGCACTGGGCCTTTGCGCCGATTTTCCTGATTGCCTCAATTGAAACACCTGACTCTCTGATCCTGCCGGCCATGCTTGCTTCTAACCTGGCCCAGGCATCCGCTTGTCTGGCCGTTGTTATTAAAACAAAAAATAAAGATATGAAACAGATTGCAGGAGCCTCATCCATCTCGGCATTTTTAGCAGGAGTCACGGAGCCGGCCTTATATGGTGTAACTCTTAAACTTAAGAAACCGCTGTATGCCTGTATGATTGCTGGTGGAATTGCAGGTTTATATGCCGGAATCACCGGTCTTGAATCCTATACCTTTGCGGTTCCGGCATTAGCCTCGATCCCGCAGTTTGCAGCCGAAGGAAGAGGCAGCAACCTGGTTAATGCCTGCATTGTTGCCGCTATCTCGATTGTTGCAACCTTTGTGCTCACCTGGCTGTTCGGCTTTGAAGATCCGTCGGCTGAGAACGAGGGCAAAAAGGAAGAAAAACAGCTGCCGGACAGTGTTAATTCCGGTCTGAATGACACCAGCAAGGTGTTCAGCCCATTAAAGGGACAGATGATTACTTTATCTGAAGTGAAGGATGAAGCATTTTCCAGCGGCATGATGGGGAAAGGGGTGGCAATTATCCCCGAAGAAGGCCGGGTAACAGCACCAATTTCCGGACGGATTGAAGCGCTGTTTCCCACCAGACATGCAATTGGAATTGTTGGCAGTAATGGTATCCAGGTGATGGTTCATGTCGGCATGGATACGGTAAAGCTGGATGGACAGCATTTTGAAGCCCTTGTAGGTGTCGGTGATGAGGTGACAATCGGACAGGATTTAATCGTGTTTGATATGGAAAAAATCACTGCTGAAGGATACTCATTGGTAACGCCTGTGATCATTACCAATACCCACGAATTTGTGGATGTTATCCCGAAAGAACCGCAAAGAGTGGTAGCCAGTGACTGCATTATTGTAGTAATATAGTAAGAAAATGAACATCCGTTGAAAGGAGCTAAAAATGAACTTAATGTTTCCTGATGAATTTTTATGGGGCGGTGCTGTTGCCGCCAACCAGTGTGAAGGTGCGTATGATGAGGATGGAAAAGGTCTTTCGGTGCAGGATGTATCCCCCAAAGGTCTGAAGCAGGCCTATACCGAATATCCGACAGCTGATAATCTGAAGCTGCAGGGAATCGATTTCTACCACCACTACAAAGAGGATATAAAGTTATTTGCAGAGATGGGATTTAAGATGTTCCGTATGTCTATCGCCTGGTCGCGGATTTTTCCAAATGGCGATGAAGCCAGCCCGAACCAGGCCGGAATTGATTTTTATCATAAGGTCTTTGATGAATGTGCAAGATATGGTATTCAGCCGATGGTCACGATTTCTCACTATGAAAGCCCGCTGCATCTTGCCAAAACATATGATGGCTGGAAAAACCGCAAAATGATCAATTTTTTTGTCCGATATGCTGAAACCTTATTCCGGGAATATGGTGATAAAGTTAAGTATTGGCTGACCTTCAATGAAATCAATTCGATTGCCCATGCACCATTTATCAGCGGAGCTATTTATACCAGAAAAGAGGATCTTAGCCAGCAGGAAATTTATCAGGCGATACATCATGAACTGGTTGCCAGTGCATCAGCCGTGAAACTGTGCCACACAATCATCCCGGATGCAAAGATCGGCTGTATGATTTTAGGCATGCCCGTATATCCGCTGACTCCAAAGCCAGATGATATGTGGGCAGCCCTGACCACCGAAAGAGAAAGTCTGCTGTTTTCTGATGTCCAGGCGAGAGGTTATTATCCGGCTTATGCTGCCAGGATGTTTGAAGAGATGGGCATTCATCTGGATATTACAGAAGCAGACCGTCAGGTGTTGGAGCATACCGTGGATTTCATATCTTTCAGCTATTACATGAGTATTTGCGAAACCAGTGATCCTTTAGCCGCCCAGGGTGAGGGGAATATCTTAGGTGGAGTTCCCAACCCCTACCTGAAAGCGTCTGACTGGGGCTGGCAGATCGACCCTCAGGGACTGCGCTATTTACTGAACACACTATATGACCGGTATCAACTGCCTTTGTTTATCGCCGAGAATGGCCTGGGCGCAGCGGATCAACTGATTGAGGGAGAAATTGGTGAACTGACGGTACAGGATCAGTACCGGATTGATTATATGAAAGATCACTTGATTCAGGTCGCCGAAGCAATCCGCGATGGTGTTGAGGTTCTTGGCTATACGTCATGGGGCTGTATCGACCTGGTCAGCTTAACAACTGCCGAAATGAGGAAACGCTATGGCTTCATTTATGTGGACAGAAATGATGATGGCAGCGGGACTATGGCACGTTATAAAAAACAATCATTTTACTGGTACCAAAAGGTGATTGAATCAGCTGGAGCGATCCTGTTTGAATAGTAGAACGAATGTGCCTTGGCATATTCTCGCGCCGGAACGCGGTTGCTTCAGCAACCATCTACCTTTGCGCGTAGTGCGCATCCTCAGCGGAGTGTTTTTTGTGTGATAGAGCACTTTTCTATCACACAAAAAGCAGTCGTCAGAATAGCGGGAGGATGTCCTGATTGGGCATCCCTCCGCTATTCTGACGGCTGCTCTTTTTGTTATTCACCTGCCCTGTTCCCACATCTTGTCAATCAAATCCAAACAAGCTCTATTATTTATCATTTAATGAAAGCAGATCTCATAGACTGGATACTCCTTATCAAAGGTATAACCCAGCTTTTCTGCCAAAGCTAAAGAAGCTTTATTATGTGCATCCCAACTGGGATACAGTCCACGCTCCCGGCACTCCATAATCAGCTCTGCGGCACAGGCAAGAGCAAGCCCTTTTCGACGCTCGTCCTCTCGGGTATCAATTTCAATCTCGATACCACCGTTAAATGAAGTGTAAGACGACGCGCCGGAAACAATATCTCCATTTTTTATGACTACAATACCAAAACCAAGCGCTTCATACTCCTCATAATTTGCATAGTTGGAGCATAAATCCTTTGCCCATGAGAGTAAGCGTATCTCATGGTAAAACGTACTATCAACAAGCTTTAGTTCATACTTCTTCGGAAGCTGAGACACATAGCTTTGCAGCTTTGTGAAATCAAAAACGTCCCACTCTTTTTTTGTGGCATAGCGCATACGGCGGTGCGCATTTTCTCCCCAAACACACTCAATTGCCCTTTCCCATGAAATGTTTTGTGGCACAAGAATTGCAAAATCCGAATGCAAGTTTTGCGGTCTATTACCAATGATGTCATCATTGGTCACTCCTGCCAAAAAGCAAAAATCGCCCAGACTGATTTGTGCGCAGGAAGGGTCATCAAGACTGTCAGCATAAGCCAGCCCCATACAATCCTGTAAACAGGACCAGATCATCGTTTCGTCCCATCCTTCAAAAAGGTGGGCTATCGTTGATTTATCATTAATAGCATATATGGACATATTAAACTCCTTAGCAGCTAGATAAGCTTTTTCTGTATTTCACTTTTGGCCCACTATACAGAGGCCAAAGAAATCATTTGTCACTGTTGCGCCTGACAAAAGCGAGTTGCGAAGTAACTCAGTAATCTCAGATAATGTGTATGCAGCGTTTAATGATGATAATAAGCCGGGGCGCATTTGCTTTGGGTTAGTGGAACTATACACCATAGCTTTTTTTAACGGATGAACATCTCGTCGCAGATCGGTAATGCAGTATCGTCCCCCTGAACGGAGAACACGATAGATTTCGTTGAATACACGAATAGGGGTCTCCCATTCATGCAGGGAACCATTGGAGATGACAGCATCAAAGCTTTCATCATCAAAAGGCATCTCCATGCAATTGCCTTGCACATAGCGAACCGGAATCTGATAATCGGCTGCATTTTTCTTAGCTACACGAAGCATAGCTGGACTGATTTCACACCCAGTCAAGGAATCGGGATGGATCTTCTTTGCTAGCTCCAGCCCGACGTAGCCAGGACCAGGCCCGATCTCCATGACATCTCCACCTTTAATACCTGAAGCTATCATTTCGTTCACGCCGTTCCATCCCTTATCCCGCATGCTACGGGCGAAAGTATCAAATATCTCTACGGTCAGTTCATCCTGAATGCCCTCTGTTGTTTCAATTATTCTTGCTTTTACCATGTAGTTCAGCCTCCTTCAAAAGATTTAATGATTGTTCAGCCCAAGCGAGTTCGGCTTTATAATGCAGGATATGATGCTCAAAAATGATACGAGTAGGAATGTCGAAGTCTTCTGGAATATACTCCATAGTTTCGTTGCGGTGAATCTCAAGATAATCAAGCGTTTTTTTAAGATTGCCTGTATGTTGCGCTAAACTTTCGGTAAGCTCATTAATATCCAGAGAATCAGAAAAATAAAAGGTAGCATCCACATCAAAAGTAGGACGGTACTTTATCTGCAAGGTCTGCATGAGTAGTTCCTTGAACTTATCGGAACCTGCTTCGCTTATGCAATACACCTTTTTTTCCGGTCGAGCACCTTCTTTATCACTATAAGCGCTAATAAGGCCTGACACTTCCAACTTTTCGAGATGATAGTAGACAGTTGGCAATTTAATCTGTGTAAAGTCTTCAAGTTGTTCTCCCAGCAACTTTTTTATTTGGTACCCATGTTGAGGCCCATACCGGAGGAGGAGTCCAAGAATATAAAGAGGAATCATATAATCACCCTTTCTAAATAGTCAGTACTGATTATTATTATACTCAGCACTGACTATTTGTCAAGAGAAAATAGAGTAGAGAAATAATAGCTTGTATTATTTCCCTCTCATTGAACCGTACGTACGGGTCTCGTATACGGCTCTACAACTTATATTTCAGCATTTCTTAGATAATAATTTAAAGGATTGAGCAGACCAGCTCCGTCCT
>JBOFYZ010000088.1:0-24040 GCA_051654925.1 Lachnospiraceae bacterium
CGAGCCGTGTCATCATAGATCCTGATAGCATTATGGATATGAGACGTGTCCGATTTTGACACAAGTCTTGCTTCCACTTCGGCTTCGGTGTAATATCGTTCGTCATGGATATGCTCCACCGCTGCTTTATCACTATTTAACTGAGTAAGCTGATTCTGTAATGCGTAGGCCACCGCCGCCGAAACTGGCAGACCCGAATTATTTGTAACTGCATTGTTTACGAGCATCCCCACTGTTAAGATACCGGATTTAAACGCATTGAAATCTTCGATGAACTTTTTAACTTTCCCAAGAAACGTCTTACTACTTTCCCCTGCTATCGGTACTGGAAACTCTGTCGTAATGGTATCTATGGATGAAACCACCGTATCTGAAATGTCCCCTCCAGACACATCAACTTTTTCAGTAAACAGCTTTATAAACTTTCCAATAATTACTTTGAAACTGTCTCCATTTTGAATTACAGGGCTTTCCTCTGTAGACTCCGCAATTTCACTAACCACCATGTTTGCCGCATCACCGCCCTCAATATCTGCTTTTCTCAACAGATCTTCAGATGATGCCGCTGCACCGGTCCCCAGTTTGAAGATTGCTTCTTTAGCATTTGAAATTGCAGTATAAAAATCAAATGTACCTGTAGCCTCTGGTAATTCCGTTTCTGATGGCTGATAATCCATCTTCCCTTCAACACCAAGAGCGATGCTGTAAAGAATCTCCCCATCATCCGGATCGTCAGCAAATAGCCCCATTTCCGTAATATTATACCCTTCAGGCACTCCGCTATTATTTGTCACAATGCGAAACATAACTGACCGCTCGGCATAAATCGTTTTACTGCTAATGCCAAATACTTGTTTTAAATTTTTTAATTGGGTGGCGCTTTCCAAGTCTTCCAAGCCAGTATATGCACCATCCCCTAAAGCTACTTTTGTAAATCGGGCGACAGTTTCTCCTGCTCTGACCTTTGTGTCAAGAGCTAATCCTTTCGCTGTTACTACTGCATTATTAAACAACTTAATTTCCCCTTTCTATAAGTGGCAAAGAATGTATTACAACATGCGGAATCCGCCTCGCATGCACCCCCAAGTACAGCGACTGCTCGATTTCTCTGCTGATTTTCACATTTACCAATGTTGCGCTTTTATTCTTCACTTTGTCAAGGATATTATTGAAAAGGCTAATTACATCTGGTGACAATTCGCCTTTGGTATCTATGGAGAACGTTCCCGGCTCCCCGTCAAATTCTGGCCACTCAACAACTTTTCCACTGCCAAATACAGTTTGAATCATCTCATTTGCAGCAGCAACCGTACCACCTTTGGCATACCACGCCAGAGAATTTTTTATGATGTTTCGCTTTATACCGATATCCATACTTTCATCGTAATACTGACTTTTCAACTCCAGGGCAAGTAAATCAAGCAATTCTTCCGGAAGTTCATCAATGTTACTGTAAAGAGACGACTTCCTTGCAAATGCAAGCATTTTTGTCATCCCCTGTTGAAAAGCATAACTTATTGCCATCGCATCGGCATTCTGTTTCATGTAGACTGGCCAGACAGAGGCGAGTTCCGCATCGGTTAGTTTAATCATCCTCAAGTCCTCCATAAATAACAATTTCCTGATTCAATCCAGCGACAGCCTCACTATCAATCACTTGAAATCCAGGAGTTAATATTTCTGCCCGCTTTGCTCCCGCTGCCACAATTAATTTCAGTAATTCGTCTGGATTAATATCGCGCCCCATTTTTATTCGTTGCCATAACTTGTATTGGCTGACAGCTGCCAAAACATCCTTTTGGATCACTTCCGCACGGTTCCGATCACTCTGGTTAATGTAATAGGTAAGCTGTAAATATCGCTGGGTTGAATTCACGAACGAAATATTCCCATGCATCTTCTGTACCAGCAGAAGAATATGCTGCTGGAGCTGTATAGATTCTTTCGCGCAACGATTCATCGCTTTCAACATCAGCACCATTTTCCGGCTTTGTGATATTCTCCGCCGAATCGATATATGGCACTGGATCCACTATCGTCTTAATGTCTCCTATGTCATACTGATTCCCCGCACTGCCTGGAGTAAGGCATGTTGCGGTTATATCCACAAACAATAATCCAGGCAATATTTCTCCATATTCTTCTGTGGCAAAATATACGCCATCACCGGCGGTCAGCCTTGTCTCTTGTGGGATCCCGGTTGTGGTTGTCCTTGCAGACTTTAATTGAAAACGAATCGTTATTGTCGCTTCTTTCGCCGGTTTTCGGCTAACACGTTTTAAAGCTCCCAGATTATCAAGATATTCTCCCCTGCTGTACTTTAGCAGGCCCATTTTTCCGGCATCATCCGTATACATAAATCCCTGATAAATAAAATAAGCACCCGTCAAAAGGATAATCCTTCTGTCGTCCGCTTTCCCTAAGACAATATCTTCCCCTGTTAATTCTTTTCGTTTTTCCTTAAAATACTGGACCATATCTGCAGCCAACTGCTCCATTGTGTAGTTTTCAATAAAACTGATGTCCGGATACTCTCCAATGACCTTAATGTTTTCACTCGCCATCCTCTTCACCCTCTTCCAAATAAACACTAATCAGGGTTTGCCCATCCGCTGTATGTTCAAACTCCACGGAACTAACTGCCACCCTTGGTTCATACTTTGCCACCTTGTCCACAATATCCGTTACAATGTCATTTTCCAGATCGGGTGGGATTTTAGACAAATTATCCCATGACAACCCAAGTCCACGCATCAGGGGAAGGGTACCTTCCGGGATACAGAAAATGTTATTAAGGTTTCTTAATATATCCCTTACCTGATCATTCCCTAATTCCGTTTCCAATACAAAATTAAATTTGTTTTCCATGACCTGATTCTCCTTTACCGGTATTCGGTCATTGTTAAATCCATTTGTGCCGAATACACTTCCCCGCCCTTCAAAACAATCCCATAGCTTTCGGACATTTCAAGTAACATAGCTTTTTTGCATATAGAACGCTTTCCAATAACTAACGGAGCAACCATTCCATTCTCAATGCATTTAATCAATTTTTTTTCAATCTTTTTAGGCGAAACTCCCCATGAAGCATTTAAAGTAATTGTAAAGGTAATACTTTGTAGCTCGCTTCCCAAAAATTCAATTATGGGCTTTGCTCTGATCGGTGTATGGATGACCGTCCTAGCCTTTACTTCCCTCTTAAATCCGGTAAAACTTAAGATCCGCTTGTCACTGGTTTCAAACTTAAGATAGGATCCCCAGTTACCCAATTTTGCCATGGTACCCCCTCCTTACTTTGCGATAATTTCCGCTAAACTAATCTTCCCGGATGAATCGCCAAATGTCATGCTGCCGCCATCTACTGATATTCCAGCTCCCGGGTCATCCGCTGCATAATACGTGCCTAAAACAATGCCGCTCGAATTATCGTTTGAAAGATGAGCCACTACAACAGCGTCCCCTTTCTTAAAATCCTGCTTCAAGCCTCCGAAGGATAGTACCGGCAGTTCATCGGTAGTTTTTCCAATATCCGGATAGTTTACCGCTACGCCAGTGCTTCCCACTGAACTGACAAAACCGATTCTTATGCTCAAAATAATCCTCCTATAAACGTTCAAATATCCGGTACCCGCTTACCGTCATGCTGTGTCCAGATGATCCGGACAAGCTGTGAGTCACCTTGTCAACAAAGTACTTGCCGCTAATCCGACCCATTCCGGTAATCTCAATGTTGCATGTAGCCACAATATTGGGATTTCCCAGAGAGGTAAAATCAATTGTTACCGCTTTTTCGTTTTCCTCATTCACCTTAGCTTTGGCCGTTCTCAAGGCTTCAGCTTCATTATCTGCCTTTTCATTGATGGTCAAAACCCGCGGCTCCTGCCCAACAAGTACAGTTAAGGTTTCTTTCTTCTTAGGATGGGTGTATGAAATTTGAGCACCGGTAAATGTGCCGTTCAATGTGCTGTTCCAGGTCCACTCTTTCATATCAGTTTCCTTAAACTTTGCCGTTACTCCTCTGCCTTCATATAAGGCTTTATCAAAAATAACCAGGGCTTTTTTATAAATCTTAAGAAAAAGACCCTGGCTGCTGCACAGATCATAAAGAAATTCACTGTCTGTCTGCTCATCCTGCTCAACTTTTTCAATGACAGGCTCATCTGCCCAATAATATAAATCTGACATGCCGTACTTTTGCTTAAATTCTTCAGCGATCTGTTTGACGGTTACTTTTTTCCATAACTTACTTGCCTTACAGGTCTGAAATGATTGGCTGGCCGGGATAGAAACCCCTTTAATCACGCATTTATGGCCGCTACTGCCGCCTGTATAAGTGATATCATCAAGTGTGAAATTCCCGCAATGATACTCCAGAGTTTCTCCCTCCCGATTCCAATCATTAAAATATAACGTAACATCCAGATCGTGTTCTTTTTCGGGGATAAAGGCATTCATAGCCCAACTAGCCTCCCTGTCCTCAAGATCAAGCGTAATCTCATCGGATACCCCAGAAGAATTATCCGTGTAGGATATACTTTTACATTTTGCAGACAAGCCGACTTCCGCCCCATCGTACAGAATTTTATAACTGACGCTCCTCGCTTTAGCCATTTAACACTGCCCTCCAGGCAGGGAAATCGCTGGATACACTATTTATAGTGGCTAAATCCTTGCCCGGGATATTTAAAGCAATCCCGGATGGGAACACGAAATAATCTAATTTATCCCGGTTGGCATCCATGAGCTTGTCACAAAGATACTCATTGCCATATATCTCATAGGCGATCTGATCCCATGTCTGCCCTTGAATTGTTGTATAAATATCTACCATTGTTTTCACCTTCCTAAAATTTTGTACGATCGTTATCTTTCCGCCACTGCTTCATCATCTTGTTAAATTCTGCCCGGGACAACTTATCCGCCTCTTGAATCTCTTGCTTACCGGCACTGCCGTATAGGTTATAAGTAGGACTATAAGTAAAATTAGGGCCCCCCGCTCCCGCTAGCTGAGGCTGTCCGCCTATACCACCGCCACCACCCATTCCCTGTAACTTAGCAATAAGAGCATCAATAACGGAAGCCCCGCTATTCTCCCGAACCACCTGGCCGACAATCCGCCTCATCTGTGTCCACAAGGTGTCTAAGGGAAGTATCGCCTCACTGCCGGCCTCTCCCACGCCTTGCGCACCTGCTGAACTTCCCAAAATGGTTGGCTTTGTGAAAATACCGCCAAGGGCGTTCCATGCCACATCAAACTTAGGGATTTTTACACTTCCACCATCGCCATAATTCTCCGTACTGTATGCCACATTGATCACCGGAATTTTGGGTTTCGGGATCTTTATAGTTAGATTTTCGAATGCTGCCTTAACCGCGTTAGCCGCCGCCTGAGCTGCTGTCTTGACCGTCTGTGTCATATTGTCCATAGCAGTTTTAGCGTTGGATTCTGCCGTACTCCAGGACGCATCTAAGGTAGTGTTAATATCTCCACCCATCGATGACATCGCATTAATAACAAGGCCGGTGTTATCTCCAATCCCAGTCTCAAGTGCGGTTATACCGTTTAATCCGGCAGTACCCATGCTATCCGTTAGGCTAGCGTCCAAGCCCATCCCGCTAAAATCAAAAGTAAATCCTTCCATGCTTTCGGTCAAGCTGGCAGTATATGCCT
Organism: Lachnospiraceae bacterium; assembly: GCA_051654925.1. GTDB lineage: Bacteria > Bacillota > Clostridia > Lachnospirales > Lachnospiraceae > Brotaphodocola. Next base: position 5,672 of record JBOFYZ010000088.1, read on the forward strand.
CACCCGCACCGGTGCCGGCCGCACTTACTCCGCTCAGATCCATATCGCTGAAAGCTTCCGTTGACAAGGAATTAGCCGCCTCACTGGCTGCTGCAGCGCTGCCAATAATACCGCCAGCATAGCTTGAAGTAATTGTTTGACCAGCCAGTGCTGCCTGTGATGTATTATCAGTCCCGCTTTCTCCGCCGAAGCCAAAGAAATCAAGCACGGCATTTTTGACACTATGTCCTAAATCCTTAGCCATTGATAATACGCCTTCTTTGATGCCATTCAAAATATCCTTGCCAATCTGCAGCCAGTCTGTTGTCATGATAGTATCAACAACGGCAAATATTAGTTGATAACCTGCCATCATAAGCTGGGGAATTGCCTGAATTAATCCAGTCACTATTGCAAGAACAATCTGGATGGCTGCCTGGACAATATTCCCCAGATTCCCTATGATGCCCTGTAAAAGGGTAATAATAAGCTGAATGCCTGACTGAATCAGCATAGGGAACATTTGCGAAAGCCCATTGACCAAATTCAGAATAATCTGAACAGCCATTTGTAATAGCAATGGCAGATTGGCAATGATCCCCTGAACCAAACTCATGATAAGTTGGATACCTATTTGTAATATGCTGGGCAGCATCTGGACAATCCCTAAAACAAGACTTCCAATTAGCTGTATTGCTGCCCCGATGAGCATTGGCGCATTATTTCCCAAACTGCTTACCAATGTCTGCACCAGTTTTATTGCTGTTGAAATAATCTGGGGTAGGCGCTGAATAATTCCCGAAACAAAATTAGTTATTGCCTGCGTTCCTTTATTTACAAGCTGAGGCAACCGTGAAGTTATGCTCTGAACAAACTGCATTATAATATCAATGCCTGCCAGGATAATCTGTGGTACTAATGCAAAAAGCCCCTCCACAAAAACGCCTATCACTTCAGCGGCAGAATCTGCAAGTGCTCCAGAATTTTCTGCTATCCCATTTATGAAACTACTCAACAGACTGATACCCATTGACATAACTTTAGGGGCATAACTGGATATAACACCAACCACTTCGGATAAGCAACCACCGACTGCGCCAACCATTCCGGCCATGCCGCCCTCTTGAAATGCCTCACCAAGTTTTTCAACCATAGATGTTCCAAGCTGAGTCATTTCACGAAGTGGGCCATTTAAGTCTTTATAAACTTTAATCCCGACTTCTTCAAGTCCTGATTGCAAGATAGCAAGATCACCATTTAAGTTATCAAGCTGGATCCCATACATGTTTTCACAGGCACCGGCGCTATCTTCGATGACTCCTGTTAATTCTTCAAATCTTGAAATGTTCCCGTCAAGGCTCGATCCGACAATTCCTGCGATTTCAGCAGCTTCCTGCATACCGAAACCGTATTCGTCCATTATTTCCTGAGCTAACTTTGTTGCACCGTCGGTTTCCTGCATGACATTTTTAAAATGCTCTATGGTTTCTGTATCTACATAAAAATCATATCCCGCGAACAATAACCCGGCCAGGTTCGAAGCCTCCGAAGACGTAGCTGCCAACAATCCACTGACGGCGGCGAGATCCTGCTTGTTAAAGACCGTGTTGAGCCATTCCTTTTGCTCCTGAACAGTCAAGTTCTTCATAGCGTTATTCATGTCACCGAGCGTTTCATCAAGCCCGCGCATGTTACCCTCTGAATCAAAAGCTGTGATTCCCAAGCTGTTTAATGCGTCCTGTGCTTTATCCGTCGGGGCGGTCAAGCTCATGATGACATTTCGTAATTTGGTACCACCCTCACTGCCCTTGATTCCTACATCGGCAAGAATTCCCAACGCTGCATTTAACTCTGTTGTCCCTCCTTTAAGGTCCTTGGCAGTTCCACCAACCGTTAGAATAGCCTCTCCAAGCTGCGCAACGTTAGTATTCGCCTTACTTGCTGTTTGTGCCATCTGGTCCGCGAAACTGGTTAAGTTTGCTTCCGTCGCTTCGATTCCAAGCGCTGCCATACTATCTGTTATCATGTCACTGGCCGCCGCCAGATCCATGGCTCCCGCCCCTGCAAGTCTTAATACCGTCGGCAGCGCTGTAGCCGCCTTTTCGGCATCATAACCGGCAAGGGCTAAGTAGTTCAAGGCTTCCGCTGCTTGTGTAGCTGTAAAGGCTGTAGTCGCACCACATTCTCGTGCCGCGTTCTCCAGCGTTTCAAGGGATTTACGCCCTTCTTCTGTGCTCTTATCAAGGAGCATCGTGGCTTGCACTTGGCTCATTGCCCCTTCAAATTCCCGACCCACATTGATGGCCGCAACACCCATGCCACCCACGGCTACCGCAGCTGCAATGCTGGCAGCCGCTGCTGCTTTGGCAACGGACTTTATTCCTTGGCCAGCGTGTCCGATGGCAGATTTAAATGACTCTTCAACCTTACCGGCGATCTTAATGGCAATTTGCATTTCTTTACCTGCTGCCATAGACTTCTGAAACCTCCTTTGCGATATCTATCAATTCAAAGACAGACAGGCTTTCAAGATAATCCAAGCCTGTCTGTAATATTAATGATAGATGAATGGTGAGTTTTCGAAGGCTGGCACCGTCACTTGCCTTTAACCCTCGGAGAAGAAAAAACTTGTCACCTTATTTTTAACCTTAATTGCCTCCTTGGGCGGCAATGCCTGGAAGAACTCTACCGGCAGCTTGGTCGCCTTTCCGGAAATAAGACAGGCATACTCCAAGGACATTTCCGGCAGCATATTAATCGTACCGCTACGTTCCATGATTTTATTAACCGCAATCATATCCCGAGCCGCCAAATCCTCCAGCCCGCTTAGATCAATTTTTTCATAAGACTTGCCCTCAAATACAAAAGGTTTTGCAAATGTGACTATATACTTGTTTTCTGCATTGTCACCATCCTGCGCATCCATATCCGTGCCGTTCACCGCCTGGTCGTCAATAACTTCTAATTCTTTCTTTTCCATTAGCACATTCTCCTCACTTTTTCTAATAAATCTTTGCCGTTTACCTTAAACACGAAGTTGAGCTTGTCAAGTTCAATCATAGGTTTACTGTCAATTTCAATCAGTATATAAGAAATTTCAAGCTTGACAGTGCTTCCGGTACCATTCCCCTGTTTGGCTTTTCCGCCACCAATGTTTTTATTCTTGCCGCGGACCACCACACGCATTGGCTTAAAATCAGTTGCGCCGGTGGAGCCAACAGTAAACTGGATGGATCCTCTCAACGTCAGATCAATCGCTGTACACTGATCCACCAAGGTAAACAGGTCTTCATCCATCTGTCTGAATGGCACCTCTAATTCCATACTGCCAAACTGCCCGATCGCAACTGATTCCAACTCACCTAAAATGCCAGGGCCGCTTAGGGTTTCTGTCATTGCTTCAAAATCAGGCAGGGTTACTTCATCCGAAAGTCCTACCAGTACAGTTCCCGCATTGTAAATGTTGAAACTATTGATTTTTTCAGGAATATTATTCATACTTATTCACCTCCGAGTGCTGCTTCTAACATAGCCGGACTGAACTCCAATACATTGAGGATGTCTTCGGCCGGTGTATACGGTGCCAAATATTGCTTAAATTGAACCTTACCGTTTAGAATGTCTGTAATCGGATTTTCATCCGCATGATATACGATTTTACAACCGGCACATTTCCCTTGTGCTACATAGGAATTGCCCCGGATGTTTTCCGCATCACAGATGGCTTCAATCAGGCGGAAATTTGCCGGATCATCAACCCTCTGAAAATAGGTAAGGATGAAGCTATTTCCCCACCAGGAAAAGAATCGGCGGCAGCAAAACCACCTGTCTTTCGGGTCGGTTGTGCCAGGATAAGCTGCGCTGTTATTGCCCCAGCTCCGGAAGCCATTCTGATTGATAGCGGTTACCACACCAAAACTGTTCACTGCGTTTGCCTGTTCCTGGTCAAGAACTATCTCGGTACCTGCATCATCATCCAGACACAGGGCGGTGATGGGAAGCGTTTTATTCGATGCACTTAAATTCGGTACATCATCGTTGTTCGCGTCCGTGTAAGCAATCAAAGCAGCAAATACCGCACTGTAATAATAGACCTTGGAACCGATTTTGACCTTAGGCCACGTTACTGCAAGATGGGAACTTACAAGGCCGATCCTCTCTTTTACGGCCTTAACATCGGAATACTTGGTGGCTCCTGCAGCTGAACAATCTAAATCAACCACGGCTTCACAAGTAAAGCTTCCGTTGATATTAAGACACTTTGCAGCTACAACCGCTGCGACTTCCGGTTCTTTGCTCCACCCAGGAACTACAATTAACCCCGGCGTAAGTCCCAGTAATGGGTATACCTGCCGGATCAGTTCTAAACCGCTTTCCTTTCCTGTCGCCACATCATACCCACCAATAATGTCATTGGCGGTAACAAGGGACGGATCAATCCTTACCCCAGATACAGAAAGCGAACTCGCCCCCGCTGCATTTCCACTATCCAAGATAGTGATAACCACATAGCCATCAGTATCGAAGCTGGCCACATAGTCAACATCGGCCTGCAGGCTAGTTGACCCGCTCTTTACTTCCAACTTGTCCATGAGTAATCCAAATACTGTTACTGTTGCCTGACTGTCCTCAATCTCATAGGTTTCTGCGGCCACATTGCTCTTATGCCGTGCTGGATCCAGTACATTGACTAAAACAATAGGTGCTACATTTAGCGCCCGAAATGATACATCAATACTTTGGCAGAGGGTATAATCTTTGAAATTGTCTGTGTACCCAACTGCTGCGGATGCCTCTGAAAAACTATAAGTCAGAATAGGCTTGTTGGTTGCCCCATACGGATCCAGCGCCATATTAACCGGTGCCGTTCCGAATATAACCTGCAACCCTGCGGTACCGGTAACTGGTGCCACAAGGCTCGTAGGATTTTCTAAAATCCTTACACCATGATTGTATGCCATCTTTATTTCTCCTTTACTTTGTTAAAAAGAATGCTTAATGCACTCCCCGCTTTCGCAAGTTCCGCATTGACCTGGGCCAAACGCTCTACCGGCACAATCAATGCACTGATCGCCGGAATCTCCTTAGCCTTGTCGGCCAATGGTTCCGGTATCCCATTGTTATACACGGTTCCCTGCTTTGCAATGCCTGGAATGCTCGGCCCGATATAGACCACAGTCTTTACTGTCTTTTTAGTGGTTACTTGCTTTAGAGCTGTCTTCTCGACTTTTGCCCCATTATCTTCTGTTAACACTTCTTTACTTTCTGTCATGCAAATTTATCCTCCCTTCTTATCGCTGCTGTTTCCCAGATCAGATTCATGCCGCCAAAATAAAACGGATACGACTCCTCTTCCTGTAACGTCCATGAGATCGGATATTGAATCGTGTACTTCCCACAGAGTACCGGAGCCTTAGCGAAGCGCTCATAAATCTTCTGAATCATGTTCATGATGTCTCTATGGCCGTTCTTATCAAAATTATTGTCATATATTCCCATCAGCAGCAATATGTTTATTGTCTGGGCGCTGGCTTCATCTGCGATTTCTCCATCTGAGACCCGTACCAGGATATACGGATACGGGTCAAGCTCAGTCACTTCATTGACCAGACCATTTTCTAATTGTTCTGGCAGAATATCTCCCTGGTCGGGAGCTTCCGGCATGGGCAATAACTGTTTGAAGATATTAATATTACTCAAATCCCCAGCTGGTGTATGAAGTTTAAAGCCATCAAAAATCTTTGTAAGCTCTGCCGCCAGATCATCCTGCAGAAAAGATGCCACCATACACTATCCCCCCAGTACTTTTCTTACTTGTTTCTCTACATTATCCTTTAAATTCCTCTGAATGTTCGGCTTTACTATGCCGTATACTCGCTTCTCGTTTCCGATCATTTTCGGAATTGAGTTGGCGTAAAAAGACTTTATCGGAAATCGACTTTCACTTCGCCTCTGAACCACAGCAACATGACCGCTTTGGAACTTAGCAACAAATGCCTTTAGGGATCCCTTTTGTAAAGACTTCATTCCGCCTGCCTTCAGAACCTTAGCCTTAACAACATCTGGGCGGGCGGTTCCTGTTTTCATCGTCGCTGGGCTGACCTTGAAATCTTTAAGTCCCATAACCTTTCCGGTAGCTTTTATAGTAGCTTCCAAATTTCCGGCAGTAGCATTTTTAATCTTCATGGCCTTGTTAAATCGTCCACTTTTCACGACATACGTCTTCTGTGCCTCCGTAGCCAATTCCTTCCGGGCTTGCTTAGCAGTCTCATTAAGTGCTTTCTTTAAGACCTCCGGAGCCTTTGCTTTCATGTTCCCCAGCTTCTTCTCAACGGCAGCCAGCATATTTTGGTCATAAGATATTTCAATCAACTTCTATTCGCCTCCAAATGGATTGAGTAGACACCAGCTTCATTTAGACTATCCGTTACAATAAAGGTCATTCCGTCAATGGTTACTGGCTTGCCAACGCCTGGGAGTGGGCCATAATCTAAAGCACTAACAAAAATAAGGGTTTGCTTCTTGTAGATGCCATCCATATTAGATTTCATCCGCTTCTCGCGTTCCGTCAACTCGTTATCATCAATGATTATATTCATTTTCTTGCCATTGACAGTATGCTCCTCTCCAAATTCTTCGGGATTAAGAAAGACCGTCTTAGCATCCGCTCTTAAAAGTTCTTTAAAACTTGGTCTGTTAGTCATTTGCTTTCCTTCCTCTCTTAGTTGGTTCGGGCTGCGCCCCTCGTACCTTCGCGGATGGCACTCTTCCGACCAAATCCGGTTCTGCTCCTGCCGCCGGGTAGGCATCACCGGTTAGGCCGACTGGTGCTGTAACTGATTTTGCTTTTGCTGGCACTGGCTTACCCCCGGTATCTTCCTCCCACCTTGCCGCATCATTCCCGATCCATTCATCTACATGCCCGGTTGCTGGCAGCTCATCACCGGGCATATAATGCTTACTGTCGAACAGGATCGGAGAAATGGCTATAAGCCGATTCATCAGCCTAAGAGCTTAACCAAAACAGTGTCATCACCAGCTGCCGCGGCCTGAGCTGCATAACCGGCTACCACCGGCTTCGATGTTGCTGTTATTTTGCTGGCTGCCGTATCATAATAGACCGTCACCCCTGCCTCAATCGCGGCGCTGTCCTTTGGCATCTCAAAAACACCGGTAACAGCAATCGAACCCAATTCCCCCGGCATAATATCCGTTCCGATTACCCCGAGACGGGTGCCGTATGGCATAATGGTATTAGCCGCAATAACGTCTGTCGTATCATTTGCAAAATCAAGGGTTTCGCCCCTCTGGAAATATGTTGCCTTACTCATCGTTTCGTCCTCCTTTTCTTTATGCGATCACTTCGCCTGGATTCTTATAAATGCCCCTGTAATCTCTTACAGATATACCCCAATCCAGATAAATATCCCAGGTAAAACCTAGCACTCCAGCAACTTCCATCCTTCTTACGGTCGGGGTCTCCTGGCCATTCAAATAATCAACCTGAATGGATTTTGCGCTCATCTGGTTCGCGACCATAAACCACGGAGCAGCTGCCGTGCCTGCCAGGACATTTAGTACCGGAGTCTGTACCACATTCAGTGGATAGTTGTACAATGGGTTAATATCGTTGTTGTTTGATCCGGTTACCTGTGTAGAGTGCAAAATAACTGCCATATCAAACTCATAGCCTACCGGCAGAATCATGTGCTGCGGAGTCATATAAATCGCTTCGCCAAAGGGATCCTTCTGCTTTTGCATCTGCAAAATCATGGCCTGAATCGTTGCCTGCGAAGGCTTAGCACCTGTCGCCATCAGATTCTTATGCTTAACTGCTTCAAACAAGTTGATACCGTCATACGTTTTTTGATTGTTATAGAGTAGGGTATAGACCTGTTTATCAATGGTTTTCTTGGCTCTGGCAGCATACAGCCCCGGTACTTCAGTCAAAAATCCGATATCATCATTGATAAACGCCTGCCGACTCATAGAGAACTGTCGGCCATAGGTATCCAGCTGCCGGTTCGGTAACAGCTCGGTACTTGGTTTATTCGCCTTTAATTCTCCATTCTCAGGAACCTTTAGGAAATCCCCGGTACCGCCGATCGCATATTCATGGTCGGAAGTCTTTTTAAAATCCTTCAGGCTTCCCTTGGCTGTCCACGCCTGGAAGGTAGTAGGTACTGCATTATAAAGATGTACAATGCTCTTGCGGATTGTGCTGTCTAAAATAGCCGGAAATGCCGCTGTCGGATTATAAAACTGACGGCACAAGTCATTGTACATCGCGTCAGGATCTGTTCTTAAAAGGGTTCTGGCATCCTGACCTTCTCTGGACAGACATTCAATCGCCAAATCTCTTAAACTCATGGCTCTTAATTCGCCGGCGCCTTCAGCCAGGTTCTGGGCTTGTACTCCAGCACGGAGCATCAATGCGTCAGATGCGCGCTCACGGAAGGTATCTCCCTCATCTCTGGTGACCTGTACGCCGACCGGAGTACCGGTTGCTCTCATACCGCTTAAGATAGCGGCTCTTACCTGATCCATCGTGGATCCATTGGCAATGTACTGGGCCGGATCGGTATCAAAGTCACGGCAAAGTGCTGTAATTTCTGCTACCCGGCTTCTCTCCTCTGCTACTGCACGCTGTGTGGCTTGCTGCCCTTCCTGTTGTGTTGCTGCTGGCGGGGCGGCAGGTGCTCCCGCATTCCCGGCCAAGCCTCTTTCCTCCGCCTCGATCTCGGCTGTTGCCTGATCAATATCGCGCTGCAGAGTGTCAAATTCCGCCTGCTCTGCCACAGTGAGGCTTCTGTTTCCGTCGTTCTTTGCTGCATTTACGATTGCCTGCTGTCTTAATGCAGCGGCATCGCGTCTCTGTTTTGGTGTCATCTTGTTTCCTCCTATAAAAGTTTGTTTTTGTTTATCTGAAGCTGCGCTTCATAATATGAAAGCGTCCGCACCGTCTCTGGTGCATCCACTGGCTTCCCTTCTAACTCCCTACCAACTCCCACTGTGGGATCCGCCGGTACGCTTACAATACTGATCTCGTAAGGAGTCCATTGTCTTGCGATATCGCAAGGTCCGGTAAACCGACCATCCGTCGATATCTTGTTTGCCATGACCTCCTCCCATACGTCAATCCTATATCCAACAGATACCCCCTTAAGGGTTCCGCTTCTGACCTTCTGGAAAATCACTTCGGATTCCTGATCAGCATCAAATTCCACTTCGGCCTGGCCGCGGCTACCCTCGATCCAGGCTCGGTTAATTTTTCCGATCACCTTGTCCCGATTATGGTTATACAACAGGCAACCGATTTCATTCAGCCGGGTAAGGTCGACTGCTGTTGAACCATGATCCAGAACCTCTGTCCCCCAGAAGCGCTCATAAGGCTCTTCACTGGAAAATGAAAGAATGAACTTCCTTTCATTGCCCTCGCCTTCCATTGCTCTAATAGAAGAAATGTTAAGCATTCGCTGTGCTGTTTGTTCCTTCTTCCTGTCCAGATCCGGATTCTGTCCCTTCCGTATCGGTTCCGCCCTGCTCTGTGCCTGCTGATTGTTCTCCATCCCCCGATTGTGCTGTGCTCTCCTGGTTAGTGGGGCCGCCGTCCTTCGTTGGGTAAAGCTTGCTTGCATCCTTGTCAAAAATAACACCTCCTAACTCTATACCTTTTGTTTTCGCGTATTCTAAAACTTCGGAAATCTCATCAATCTGCTGTTTCCAGTCCTTTCCGTTTTCAGCTGCAATCTGTTGAAATGTCTTCTGACCGGTCTGCAGTGCAACCCTGGTTGCATTTGCTTCCTTGGCCGGGTCAATCCATTTCTTAGGAGCTGCCACCCATTCGTGTTTAAAGTATTTCTGTTTCTCTTCCCAAAAGCGTGGAATAACGAATAGTCCGGATAAAACGCCGGAAATTATAAAAGTCTCGTATACCTCATCAAGAATAACTTCTTTCAACAACTCAATATCCTCAATATAGGTCTGCTCATCCTCGATGATTCCCTGGCGCGCGCTGCTGTAATTGCTCTGGCTCATATCCCGGCTGGTAGCCTCATAGCTTAGACCCTGACCGGCTCCGATGAGCCGCTGCTGTAGTTTTATGTAACTTGCCGCATCTGTAGCTTGACCGGTCGGATTAACAACCTGAATCTCGTCCCCGGCATTCAGTTCCTTGATCATTCCCGGGGTAATCGTCTTCCCGTCATACTCCCTTTGCGGCGCTTGCCCTGTGCTGGTCCCGCGCCCAATACCAGTTGTCGGAATGGTCTTCTTTATAAACACTGATAAACAGGCCGCTATCCTCTCCTTAACACTGACTGCTGTCATAAACTCATTAGCATCCCGAATTCTGGTAATTGTCGGTGCCAGGTCACTCATTTCACGGGTTTGAGATGGACGACGCTTCGAAAAATAATAGATGATGTCTTTTGCCGGTATGTGTACAGGTTCCGACACTCCGAAACCGTCAATCGTATATTGCTTTATCCAATAACCCACTGCTTTGTTGTGAGAATTAAATTCAATACCGCCTGAAACACGGCAGGTCTTGTTATGCGGTGATGCCCTGCCAATGTCCAGTTCATCCACTTCCAATGCCTGAAGTCGGAAAGGAACTACTCCACCACTGATGTAGCATTTTTTAAAAAGAATTCCGCCGTCTACTTTTTTTCGTTCTACCGCCATTCGTATCATCTGGCTAAAACTCTGTGTTTCGGTGACATCGCAATTTTTTCTCTTGCACCATTCCTTCCAGGCATCTTCGATCTGGCTATTAAGACTTTCATCGTTTGTTCTGGATTGCAAAGTCCATCCCAATCCTACAACATTTCGCTTATAGGCTCCGATCACCGAATTGGCCATGTCGCTGTTTCTTTCCAGATCCCGCGCTCTGGCCCTGATCACATCCCGGTTATACCGGTCCGTTTGTTCCGCAGACTGGTTGTAGGCAATCCACCCGGAATTCAGCCGATCAAAGTTGCCGGCATCATAACTCCTAATTTCATCCAAACTCTTGCGCCATGCCTCACGCCTGGCTCCGGCTTCCGGAGAAAGGAAGGCAATTACATTATCGAGTACATTTCCCATCCCTACCTCCTATCAAAGACGGCCACATAGCAATCATCTAAAAGACTGCTGTTCCCTGCATTGACCTGGGCCATAAGATCATTTTTAATTTTATATAATGTGTTCAGATCAGCCCGGGTAAGCTGCCGGGATCCTATCTTATAAGATTGCCCGCCTACGCATATAGCGTATATTGCTTTGTTTACTTCTGTAAGCATCTCACCTGCTGATAGATTTAAATCTTCCTGCATGATTGATTCCTCCTATATCCAGTTTTCACTTTGCTGTATCCAGTTTTCTTCCGGCGCATATTGTTCCACCGCTTTTTGCTTCTGCTCTTCCTCTGCCGGTATCGTCTGCAAATGTAACATCCGAACCCCTAACGTATCAGCAGCCGCCATAGCATATACCTCTGCATCCAGATAATGGTTGTCCGCATGGCTTGTCTTTTTTATCCACTCCTGACGAACCTTGGTACCATTTTTTACATTCACCTTGTGCTCTGCTGTGACTTGCTTTGCATATTCATCATCACAGCCGTAATAAACCATCCAGCTCCCCTTCCCATTGGGTTTTCTCATGCGGCTTGCTATCATGTCTTTATATTTACCGCCATCGACAATAACCAGATTCATACCATAAGCCCTGGAACTGTCTTTATTTACAGTGCTTAACTTAAAATGATTCTGCATTGGATTGCTGGAGCCTTTGACCGGCAATGCCCAACCGGCATTCAAAGCACAAAAGTCATACACATTATCAGTGTCATTACCACTGTCTATCAAAGCAAGATTGACAATCTTCGGTGTTCCGTCTTCTGTCATATATTCCAGATTCATGATCTGTTCGGCCTCTGAAAGACTGTATGCTTGTCCGTGTGCTATGTTCTGACTTGTGATAAAGTCACCCCATGCCCGAATTGTCCAGTATACGCAATTTTCCTGTACGTCCACCCCTCCGGTCAGTAGTTTTGCCCATGGCGGCACTATGAGTTCTGGGATATTCGTCTGCCGTTCCATCACCAACTCCTCGCTGGTTTTCAGTTTCGTATCCTCCCAGGGTTCCGCCAGCCATGAATTCACAAAGTTCTGGAACTTATCCGGATCACCTTTGCTATCCAGAAATTCCAGAGCAATTTCTGACCATGTGAGGAATCGGCTATATAAAGAATTAAGCCAGAAAGAAACCTTCCTGGCTTTTCCGATATGTGTGTTTTTTACATCCCGCCACTCTCCTTTTCGGAGCATTGCTATTTTGTCTCGATCTGTAATACTGCATCCGCATTCCTGACAAACATACGTTGCTGTTTTAGCCCTTTCCGCATTAGATAAGGTTTTATCTTTTTTAAATATGATTTGCTTGAAACGGAACACAATATGTTCTCCACAATGTGGACATGGAACAAAATAATTTCTCTGCTCATCAGCAGATTCATGGATCTGCCATACATAATTCGTTTTTAATGTTGGGGTGCTGCATGTGTAGATCTTCTTACTGTATGTGAAGGTCCGCGTTCTTTCCTTGGCCAGATTATATGGGCTTGCTTCTTTCTTGGATGCACCAGACATCTTGTCAATCTCATCAAAAAACAGATACTTAATTGATTTAGAAGATAGCTTGCCCGGGCTTCCGGAACCCCTAAGATATATATGCATTCCTCTGAACTTCAGGTTTAATTCCTTTGAGTTATTAGGGAAGAAACGCTCTTTGATTTCAGGTGTTTTGGTTAATGAGGGTTTCAACCGGTCATTCGATGTATCCTTTGCCAGATCATCACTATCATATATGATCATGGTAGGTGACGGGTCATTTACAATGATCCAGCCCAGCATATTCAGCATCGCTTCCGTACCTCCAACCTGTGTCGGTTTACAAAAGTTAATTTCCTGGATGTAGGGATCATTGAACGCATCCATGACCCCAGTCAGATACGGTGTTATATCATTACTCCATCTCCCCCGAAAGTTACTGGCTTCATCAAGGATCCGGCTTTTTTCAGCCCATTCGCTAACGGTCAGCTTATCCGGTTTTTTTAGTGTCCGCTTTATGATATTCACAAATAAGCTGTTCGTTTTTTGTCTTGATCGCTGCCGCTCAATGAATGGCATTCTCCATCACCACACTTTCTTTACTCGTCCTCATCCTCCTCTTCATCATCCAGCAAGTCGTTGATGTCAATGTGATCGGCATTAATCTTGGCGGGATCGTATTCACTCAATTCATCCAGGGACTCAAATACTTCCTTTTCCAGAATGCCAACAATGATATTAATATCTTCTTCTCCTTGGACCAATGGAGCCACTTTAGTCGGTATTGAAAGTAACCGATTTTTAAAATTTACCAACATATCTGTCAGGAATTCTTCAACATCCTTAGCTTCATGAAGCTCCCCGCGCAATCGCCTTAGCTTTAGAATGGATATCTTTTTCTTAATTTTTTCATGTTCTGCTTGTTCCTTTTCTTTGTCTGCATTTGTACCCCCCTGCACTTCCGCTTCCAGCTTATAATTTATGTACTCAGGAACACACTTCTCCAGGCAATATTTCTTGACCTTATTTCCATTGGATGATCCGTGCTGGAAAAGTCCGAAATCTCCTTTTAGTTGGCGGATTCTGCGATCAGATACCCCTAATATCACAGCCAGTTCTTTTTGATTCACGTCCATCTGCTTTTACCTACCCTTTCTGAGCTAAAAAAACTACTAAAAAGCGGAAGGAAGTACCCTCGAAATTTTTATTCTACGGAGAAAAATACCGCGCCTTCCTCGCCCCGCATAGGGTATCCCCCCTTAGGAAGTACCTTTTTATGTCTCCGCCCCGCCTTCTTTTGCCTCAATATCTCCATCTGACGGAGCTGCCAAAAAGAATACTTTCCCTGCATACATGCGGAGCTGGTATAGCTCTCGCTCCTTGCAATCCCAATCACAGACCTTAACTCCCCTCCTATGCAGGACATCTATGCTGTTGTTGATGCTTGCAATGAGAACGTTTAGCGGTAGATTGTCTAAATAACGTTGTGCCTGCGTCGCATCGGCAAGCCCCGCCAGGCTCTTCTTTCCCGGCTGCTTTCTTCGTTGAGTCCGATTCATATATATTCCCCCCTCTCTATCGCTTCGGCGGTCTGTGCGGTCTGCTTCCATACTTCCGGCCACCACGCCCTCGCCTGTGTCTGCAATCAGGCAAAATTAATTTTACTAACTTATGGAATACTGATTCAAGGTTCATCAGGCTCACCTTCCCATCTGTTAATCTTTCGCGCTCATCCCCTCTCGCCCTCACCTACCTCTTGCGAGGATCCTCTGCCTATTTTGGGGTATAGAAAAAGAGACCTCATTTGAGATCTCTCCTATGTTGCATGTTATACCAAATTTCTTTCCACATACACCTGATACAATTTCATGTATTGTTTAAAAATATCCTCAAATCCGGATGGCACCGATACTGAAAACAAATCCGATTCATCAAAAAAACATAATCTTGACTTACCAGTATTTATGTCCATATATTCACAGACTAAAGACATATATCTATCACCACTAATCCCTTCAAAATACATAAAATAATAATGCACAAAAATCCCTTTATCAATTTGTTTGATGCTAGTTCCATTATCCTCTTCATCAATTCCCACGCAAAGCGAAATGCTATTTTTATCACCATTTAGCCTAATGTCATAAGGATTATCACTTAATGATATATCATTGAAATCACACTTTATATCATTAATATAATCATCGTCATATTTAATAATTCGCATTTTGTGTATCATACCGCTTTTTAGTTTAATCTCAATATCGGGAATTCCCAGGCTAAACTCATTTCCGTCAACTGTGATATTATTCGATTTCCCCGTTTCTCTTTCTATCAGGGAATAACACAGCCGTTCGGTATCTTGGTTATGTTGAAACGAGGTTATATCTATCTCTTTTTGAACCAAATCAACATTGCAATAACTGAGTACCGAAATGATAAATGCCAAAATGGATAACACTGCTGTACCAATACTTACTTTGTTCCTCCAAATTACCCGAATCACATTTTTTAACTTTTGTCGCATATTTTCATCCTCCTGTCTAATCCCCGCCCCACCAGTATCATATCATATTTTGACATATCCTGGCAATATCCGACAGCAAAAAAGACACCCACCAGCCACAGCCAGCAGATGCCTTTCGCCCCGGAACGTCAGGATGGAGAGTCCAAACCGGGAAAATAATTGTCTGGCAAAACAGCCTTTCACCAAAACCAGACCTCGTCACTCCGCCTAAGCTCCTATCCCTTGCAACGGGATTTAACCAAGCTCAACCTTGCGTACCGTAACTTCTGGCAGTGTAGTCGCAACCTCTTCCTGCCAAGTTTTTTATCGGTGATATCCGGAATCGAACCGGAACCCAAGGCGCGACCCTGTCCATCTGCCATTGATAGTATATCCCGTTTATGCCACCAGGGAGATAGTGGCAATGTGACAGTCTCTGCGTTTTTCGGTACGCTGGCATACTGTCGAAGCCGATCCAGCCACCAGGCTATGACACCCGGCAGCCGTATATTTCGTTGGGAGGTTTACCTGTATCCAAGTATTGCATGGTAACATACTAGCACCTTTCTTCCCGACATGACCCGACATTTTCAAAAAATCTTTGATTCCTTCTCCAGCAATTATCATCCGTATACTTAATCCGTCGCTTCGGAAACATCCCATTCAGACGGTGCGCCACCTGTACCCAGGTCATTCCGTCAATGTAATACAACCGAAACATAATCCGTAACTCCACCTTCGGTATGCTCTCTATGTACTCCTCTGCCTGACAGGCCAGCTCCAATAGCTCTGCTTCCTTCCCCTCCAGCAGCTGCTGGTACCTTTCCCGGGCAGCCTTCTTCCGGTAGTACTCCGGGACTGGATAGCCGGTGACCTTTATGCTACCGATTGTCCCATCCCGCCGCGTCCCCTTAACCATATCTGATACCTGGTGCGGCTCAGACAGAAACTTATCCAGCTTGCCGATCCGCTTCCGCAAGTCCTTGATTTCCTCTCTCATCTCGCAATACTGGACTAGTATTTCCTTGTCCATCAACGACCTCCCTCTTGTCATACATTCTGTCTCCATTGTTGCCAACCTTCCCATACAACTCCCCGCCCGGTCGATATCTCGGATCGGGACACAACATCGTATATTTGTAAGCCGGTTCCCTGGCACTGTGAGTATTAACCGGCGCAGCGTTGGCCATGCTGTGCAGCTCTTTGTCTGTTAAGATTCGTTTCATTGTTCCTCCGTTAAATATTTACAATTTTTCCCTAAATATTATTTCTAAAAATGCTTATAATAATAACGTGTTAAGATAGAACGACACAAAATTTTATGGAGGTGAAGGCCAATGGACGGCAATGCAGAAATAACAGTTAGCTGTTAGCAGATGTATTTGTTGTTAGCAGTCTAACTTCATGAAGCGAGAAATGTCCCAGAATTTATTTTGGGGCATTTTTCATTGCTGACCTTTCACCGGATAATTTTAATTTACTTTCCCTTCCTGCGCTGCAACTCTTCCTTAAGCTGTCTGGTGGTATATTTATCCAAGCCATTAAAACACGGTCGCTTGGCTGCCTTGGCATCTTTTTTCGCCAGTTCAGGAGCAAGGGCTTCAAGTAATGTATCTTTCTGCATTTCTTCCAACTTTTCCATCATGCTTGTCGCCGCCTCTTCTCTCATCCGCATTTCATGCTCCTTCTCGTTCATGTGCGCAAAAAAATCAGCAGTAGCAAAGATAGGCTTTCTTTCAAATGTTTTTATATCGTCCATAAAACCGGGATTACACATTTTCTGTAGTTGCTCTAACTCCCAACTACGTGGATTTCTACTCATCTCATATCCTCCAAATCTTAATTCAACTGTTTTTTCATATGATTCAATAAATCGTACAAATCCAATATTAGCTCCTTATACTGATCTTTATTCAAGAATCGCTCGGCATCCTTTACCATATTTACAATGGCAGCATAAAATTTTATGTTATCCATTTCCCATATACCTCCAAACTTTAATTTACCTGAATACATACGACCGTGATCTCTCGCCATATACTTTGGATATCCTACGACTGTTCAAATTAAGTTCTTTTATTGCTTTGTTAAGATCGTCAGTGTTGTATCTTAGATATGTCGCATCTTCCCACAATTTATCGTAGGGGTGTAAATCACCATCTGAAATTTTTTTCTCAAGCCATTCTTTACAAGTCATATTATTTCACCATCCTTTCTAAATTTAATTTACCAGCGGAAGGATTGGCAGTTCTGGATTTTCCATAATCAATTCAAGTAAGCCTTTTATACGTTCCTGTTGTATATCTATTGCCGCCCTATTCATTCACACCTCCAAATAACTGTATAACCTCTCCACCCTCGTACTTAAACACAGTGGCTCCGGCATTGATAAACCCTTTCACTGCATCCTCTTTCAATGGCACCGCCTCGTTTTTATACCACAGATATGTAACACCTTCGTGTAATAACACATAATCATTTAACTTCTCCATATTCCGCAACTTCCTTTCTATTTCTGCATTGTTTTTGCAAAATCGACTAATAGCTCAAAAATTAATTTGCTGGTTTATACCAGTCCGGCAACGGCATCCAAGCGATAACACAGTCCTCTTCATCCCACTTCCCATCTTTAATCCCGCACATCCCGGTAAATGGTTCGTCTAATCCACATAACTCTCCATCAAGTGTGCAAAGGTATGTTCCATCTTTCGGCAGCCGCTCCTCCACCGGAATCCATTGCTGTGATTCTTTCAGTCTCAATAACTCCCCCGAAAGTAATTGCACATTTTTATGAGCAGTTTCAAGTTCGTGTCTTATTTCTTCCGGCATCAGGCCGGTATCCTCATATGCCGCAAAACGCTCCATTGCTCTGTCCCATGCGGCGCAATCACCAGAAAGTGTTACTCGCAATCCCTCATCACTCTTTATGCCCCATCCGAACTTGTACTTTTCTGTTACCCGTTCCATTTACTCACCCTTTCCCCGGCCATGCCGGATAAAATTAATTGTCTTTGTATCTACTGGAACCTTTTTTGAAAAAACTCTCCCATATTGTACTCCTTATCCTACTTTTTTAAATAGTTATTGAGCCATGTACTTTTATCTGTTACATCAACCATTTTTTTATAATATTTTCCTTCATACCTGGCATATTGATTTGTATATGTTGCTGTGTACATTTCAGACATACAAAACATTTCAATTCCATCAATAGTGCACCATTTTAATGGTGGCAATACGTTTAATGCTTCTTCAAATTGCTCTTCTGTGGTCTCCTTCAATGGCTGG
>JBOFYZ010000089.1:0-1209 GCA_051654925.1 Lachnospiraceae bacterium
TCTCATTCCCACCTACCGCATAGATATGCCGTCCGGTCCTGGTCTTATTGAGCAAAAAATAATCCAGAAGCAAGAATATCGCCATATAAATTACTGGATATGGGATCGGTCCCAGAGAGCCGGTTCCAAATGAACCAAACGAACGATTAGTGGTCGTTACCGGTGAACCATTGGCCATAAGATAAGCCGTCCCCCGGCAGATTGACTGCATCGCCAGCGTTACAACAAACGGATGGATGCCTGTATATGTAATGATACAACCATTCATAATACCTACTACGATACCAACAATGATACCCAAAGCAATCCCCATCCAAATCGGCAGACCGGCATTTTCAAAGGTCATTACACAGACAACTCCGCTTAAGGCTGCTAACGCTCCGCCGGTCCGATCGATCCCAGCCAGGATAATGGCCAGCTGCACACCAATTGCAAGATAACAGTTAGCGGCGCACGTCCGCAGCAGATTGACGATATTAGTCTTGGTCAAAAAGTTGGTTCCAAACACCGAAAACA
The DNA here is from genome assembly GCA_051654925.1 of Lachnospiraceae bacterium. Classification (GTDB taxonomy): domain Bacteria; phylum Bacillota; class Clostridia; order Lachnospirales; family Lachnospiraceae; genus Brotaphodocola. The sequence continues at coordinate 517 of JBOFYZ010000089.1, forward strand.
AGATACACATTACCAGCAAAGCCAATAAAATACCCCAATTCTGTTTAAAATATCCCTGAATCGGGCGTACTAATATATTCTTTGACTTTCTATTCATTCTCCTTCACCCCCATAGCATATTTCAAAATTAATTCCTGCGAATAATCATCACGATCCAGCGTTCCCGTAATCCGTCCCTCGTTCATCAATATCATCCGGTCACTCATATTCATGACCTCCATCATTTCTGAAGAGATCAATATGACTGCCAGACCTTCTTTGGCCAGATTATTGATAATTGTATAAATCTCCGCTTTCGCCCCGACATCAATTCCTTTGGTCGGCTCATCCAAAATCAGCACCTGCGGATCAGTCGCCAGCCACTTTGCCAGCAATACCTTCTGCTGATTACCGCCTGACAAGGTGGAACAGTGCACATCCGCTGAAGGTGCCTTAATGCGGAGTGAGTTCATTCCATTATCGGTTATTACCTGCTCGCAATCTTGATCGACCCTAAAATGCCGAATAAATTTGGCTAACACCGGCAGCGTAATATTAAATTTGATCGTATTCTGCTGCAGCAGTCCTTCTACTTTCCGGATCTCCGGCACCAGCGCAACACCACTGTTCTGCATAAACATCGGACTGGGTTTCCTGACCTTCTCACCATGCAGGTAAATCTCTCCGGAATCCATCGGATCAAGTCCCATAATC
>JBOFYZ010000090.1:0-82829 GCA_051654925.1 Lachnospiraceae bacterium
TGGCCATCTCTGTGTAGAAACTCTGATGTAGTTCAATAAATGTCCATACGTTCAAAGTGGTAACATCGTCACCCTCTACCTCCATCTCTGTCTTTCCGGCGGAATTAGGTGAATTTGCGGTGCTCTCCGTTGCTTCGGATCCGGTATCTGTTCCGGTTCCTGAATTCCCACATCCGGCTAATGCAGTTACAGTCAGTACTGCTGCCATCATCAGTGCCAAACCTTGTTTTTTCATATAATATCCTCCCTTTTTATAGATGGAATCCCATCTGTTTTTACGTCTTACAGTAATTCTTTGATCCAGACCAGCATCTCTCCCGGAATCCGGTTATTCCACAGAAAATAAGGAATTGCTTTCACCGCCACCTCCTCCAGCCGGGGCCGCTCCTCATCATATAACGCCTGCTGCTCCCACGGCCTGATCCGCTTACCGGTCAGGGTCAGACAAACCGTCTTTCCAAAAAGTGTTTTATCCAGTGTCTCTTGCGGAGCCACGCCCGTGTCGATAAAAATACCGGGCAGATTACTGCCATTATCAATTTCTTCCAGACAGTATACCACCGGCCCGCGCATCACTGCTGTCTTGCCGAGGTCTGCCTTTACCGACGGATTGGCGCGGATATACCGGGCGCTCATTTCCCATGATACGGTAAACGGATCACACCGGGAATTCACCTTTATATATGCATATCCGCCCTTGTTTTTATAAGGAACACGCTCACCGTCCGGTCTGATAATCCGAAAATCTCTGGCATAGGAAGGAATCCTTAAAGCCAGCATGAACGACTGTTCCTCATCCGCCTCCAGGCTGATATCACAGCGGCCCTGAAGCGGCATCTGACTGTTGATCGTCAGAGTTACCGGGGTGCTGCCGACACATGCATTGACCTTGCTGCTGATATAAAGATTCAGGCAGATCCCGTCCTGATCCTGGAAAAACATATATTGTCCGATGGATGCCAGCGTCCGGGCCACATTGGGCGGACAGCAGGCTACTCCAAACCATTTCTGTCTGACTGGTTCGACGTGTTCCATGGATGTTCGGGAAATGCAGTTATCTGGCCAGACTTCCAGTGGATTGACATAAAAGAAACTCTTTCCGTCCAGAGCAATCCCGGCCAGAATATTGTTATATAACTCCAGCTCTACGATATCCATGTAGGAAGCCTGTCTGGTGATCTGAGCCATCCGCTTGCCGAACATCGCCATTCCGATCGAAGCACAGGTCTCGGAATAATTCCGGTCATTCGGCAGATCATAATCGGTTGTAAACCGTTCTAAAATCCCGGAAGAACCGATGCCTCCAGTTATGTACATCCGTTTATGGACGATGTTATCCCACAGCCGCTGACACGCCGCCAGCAGTGTTTCGTCCTGATACTCATAAGCCAGATCAGCCATCGCACAGTACATATATACCGCCCGAACCGCATGCCCTTCGGCCGTCAGCTGTTCCCGGACCGGCTGATGGGACTGGGAATAGACGGGCTGGTAATCCTGAAATTCCGGAAATATCTGCTTCTTTCCCCGCCGCTCTTCACCGATAAAGTAATTCTCGCCGCAGCCTCTGATATCTATGAAATACTTTGCTAAATCCAGATATTTCTGTACTCCCGTCACCCGGAATAATTTGACCAATGCCAGTTCGATCTCCTGATGTCCGGGATAGCCATGCAGCTTTTGTTCTTCCGGGCCAAAGGTCTCACATAATAAGTCGGCCATTCTGCTGACAATCTCCAGCAGGCGCGTTTTTCCGGTCGCCTGATCATAAGCAACTGCTGCTTCTATCATATGCCCGGTCGTATATAACTCATGACCTTCCTGGAGATTTAAAAAACGCTGTCCCGGTTCTTTCACCGAGAAATAGGTTCCCAGGTAACCATCTTCCCCCTGGGTTCTTCCAATCAGTTCAATCACCTCGTCGGCCGCCGCCATAAGTTCCGGATCCGGGTCCGTCTCCAGGGAATATGCCGCTGCCTCCAGCCACTTGGCAAGATCACTGTCAAGAAAGACTACACCTTCTATCTCACCGTCTGCTTCCCCGGCTGCCACCTTGAAATTGTGAATACAATAGCTGGGCTTAGTACCCGCTTCCCGGTCATTCAGTACATTCCACTGATAAGGAATGATAACATCCTTTACCAGTTTTTTATAATGGTTCCAGAAGTCATCGGTAATCACAATATCTTTCAAAAAAATATCATGCCATCGTTTTGGTTCCACGAGGTCCTCCTCTCCATACCGCATTTGGTTAAACGTTTAATAAGAAGTTGAAAAAAAAATGACGATACCAATAAATTTTAGTCGTTTTTTAATTATTTTTGTTGATTTTTATGATTTTTTGGAATTTTAAAATAAAAATATCATTTAATATTTATATATTACCATAGCAATATCTTTCTGTAAAGCACTTTTGCACAATTTAGTAAAATTATTAATCGTTTAAGTATGTATATTTTATCAATATGAATAATTCAGTTTTACACAAAGCAAAGGAGATCCCCAAAAGCCAATTCCGGCTAATGAGACATCTCCTTTTATCTATCAATTATTTCAGTGATTTCTAATCTCACCAATGGTATTTACCGAAGCCCTGATCAATGTTGTACAGGGAACCGCACAGATAATGTCTTCTTCCCGCAGATGCTTTCCTTCCAGCATTTCTATCATAATTTCACCGGCCCGATAACCAATATCGTGCAATGGAAGCATAATGGTCGTAAGCGGCGGCTTATAGTAACTGGACAGCTCCCGGTTATCGTAACCCACTACCGAAAGATCCCGGCCAACCATCTTTCCGAAATCCGCAAGACGGTCATAGACACCCCCGGCCATCAGGTCATTCATGCAGAATACAGCAGTCACACCTTTTTCCAGCAGCTGATCCGTAGCGGCATAGCCGGATTCTCTGGTCCAGTCTCCTTCCATAACCAGATTGGGATCATAAAGGATACCTTGATCAAACAAAGCGGTTTGATACCCTACCAGTCTCGCCTGGGCATGCAAACTGTCTTTTTTACCGGTTATCACACCGATACGTTTGTGCCCCTGCCGGATCACATGCTGGATAATCTCGTAAGCGCCATGGGTATCATCTACAACAACAGACGGAATCTGGCTGTTCTGGGTATAGCCATATGCCATCACGGCCGGGATCGGCAGCTTATCCGGGATACAGCTGATAACCCGCTCGTGGGCCGCCACATAAATGATGCCTTCCACCTGTTTCTCCATCAGCTTTTTAATTTCCAGGGCAACCCGGTCATAATAATCATCCCGGTTATAGTAGGTATCATTATATTTTTTATACAATCTCAGATTCGTCAGCAGAATCTGGTAATCCACTTTTTCACAATATTCTGTAATCCCGTCGATAATATCAGGAATACTGAATATTGTCATATCTTCAGCAATGACCCCGACACTCCTGGTCTTCTGAAGTTTTAGATTCTTAGCGACAATATTGGGTGTATACTCTAATTCTTTGACCTTATCGAGAACTTTCTTCCTGGTCTGCTCACTTGCACCCGGTTTATTATTTAAAATATTGGATACTGTAGCGACCGAAACATTGCATGCTTTAGCGATTTCTTTTATCGTTATCACAATTATACACCCCCACTTTCATAAATCTATTAATGCAGATTTATGGCGGATTGTCAAGTACAACTTTATTCTGCCGCACGCAGCTGCTGACTCAGTTCATCTCCCAGTACCATCCGCGCCACATAGCGTACTTCCCCGGTCATCAGCACAGTACCGTCCTCCTGAATTTCAATTTCCATGACACCTCCAGGCATCTCGACATAGGTCTTAGGATCAACCAGCCCCATGCGGTAAGCGACTCCGGCCGCAGCACAGCAGCTGGTTCCCGATGCCAGGGTATATCCCGCACCTCTTTCATATGTTTCAATCTGGATATGAGTACGGTCAATCACATTCATAATCGTTGTATTGATCCGTTCCGGAAAACAAGGTGCGGATTCTGAGTACTTTCCTATATTACATACAATTTTTTTGGAAATCTCTTTCAGGAAAATGACACAATGGGGATTACCGATCGATACACAGGTTGCCTTATATGGAATCTCATGAAATACCATGGTTTCATCGATTACCTCGCGGCGCTTTCCGGTAACCGGAATTTCATGACTCCAGAAAGAGATGCTGCCCATCGAAACCGTCAGCTTTTTGCCGGTTTCGTTTAAGAACTGTACCTTAACCGGACCACCTACGGTCTGTATGGTAACATGCTTCTTCTCGACATATCCGGCATCTTTCATATATTTGGCAAAGATACGGATTCCGTTGCCGCTCTTCTGTGCCAGGCTGCCATCCGGATTCCAGATCCGGACATCGACATCCTCCTCCTGAAACAGCGGTCCTTCCAGAATCCCATCGGCTCCGACACCAAAATTCCGGTTGCAGATTAAGCGTACCCGCTCTTCATTAAGCCCGATTATGTTTTTAGCAGGATCATAAATCAAATAGTCATTTCCCAGTCCGTGATATTTCTCTACTACAATATTCATTTAAAAACCTCCCGTTTTTATTCGCTATTTTTATACTACTTCAATTAAAACATCACTTTTTTATATTTAAAACCGGTGTTGTGCTTTTTTTATTGCATATTGTGCTATATAATAATGACAGGAGGTAAATCTATGGAACCTATCTATCAGAAACGTGGATATTTAACGGATGATTTCCGGCTGTTTCACTTAACCGATATCGGCCCTCAGGAGTTCACCTTTCATTATCATGACTTTGATAAGATTATTATTCTGCTGTCCGGAAAGGTCACTTATATTATTGAAGGCCGCTCCTACGAATTAAGACCCTATGATATTGTCCTGGTTAACCACAACGAAATCCACCGGCCTTTTATTGATGACACCATTGCGTATGAACGGATTATTATATATCTGTCACCTAGCTTTTTGTCTTCCTATCAGACCGGGGAATGGGATCTGGGCAGTTGTTTTGCCGCCGCCCGCGAACACGGCAGTCATGTTCTGCGCATGCATAATCCGGTCAAACCAGCCTTCCTGCCAACGATCCTCAGGCTGGAAGCAGCAATCTACGAGGACGGATATGCCAATCCCCTGTATTGCCAGGTACTGTTTCTGGAATTCCTGATCCAGCTGAATCGGGCCTCCCGAAGCCAGAAGCTGGATTATCCGGAGATGACTGCCTGCGATTCCCGGATTCTTGCTATATTGGAATACATTAATCTCAATCTTGCCGAAACAATAAATGTCGATATCCTGGCGGCACGTTTCCATTTCAGCCGTTATCATCTGATGCGGCTGTTCAAGCAGGAAACCGGCTGCACGATTGCCCGCTATATCACCAGCAAGCGGTTACTGGCTGCCAGGGAGATGCTTTCTCTCGATATTCCTATCACAGAGATATGCTACCGCTGCGGATTTCAGAACTATTCTACCTTTTCCCGGGCCTACAAAGCAGAATTTCACGAAGCCCCCCGTCAAAGCAGAATTTAATAAACTTCTTGCTTTAGATTTTAACTAAATATTATATTCTTATTGAAATTTTTGAAATTTTTGCTATAATAGAATGCATCGTGTGCCTATCGGAAAGACAACTGTTTCTGTAATGAGCACAGAGATGCACAAAAAGGAGGATATGATTATGAAAATCAAAAAAATAGCCGCATTAACCATGACGGCATGTATGGGCGCAAGCCTGCTGACCGGCTGCGGCAGCAGTTCCAATTCCGGTTCGGATAATGCTGCTGAGGCACCTGCCGCCAGCGGTGACAAGGTAATCAAAATCGGTGTATTTGAGCCAACTACCGGTGAAAACGGCGGCGGCGGAATGCAGGAAGCATATGGCGTCCGCTATGCCAACCAGGTTCATCCTACCGTAACCATCGGCGGCGAAGAATATAAAATAGAATTAGTGGAAGTAGACAACAAATCCGACAAAACCGAAGCCGTCAACGCTGCACAGAAGCTGGTCAGCGAAAAAGTCTCCGTAGTAATCGGAAGCTATGGCTCCGGTGTATCAATCGCGGCCGGACAGATCTTTGAGGATGCTAAAATCCCCGCGATCGGCGCTTCCTGCACCAACCCGCAGGTTACTCAGGGTAATGACTATTACTTCCGCGTATGCTTCCTGGATCCGTTCCAGGGTACCATCATGGCAAACTACGCCACTGATAACGGCGCACAGACCGCTGCTATTATCACTCAGCTGGGCGATGACTACTCCTCCGGCCTTGGCACGTTCTTCAAATCAGCATTTGCAGATCTGGGCGGCACCATTGTCAGTGAAGAGCAGTTCCAGACCAACCAGACTGATTTCAAGGCTATTCTGAACAATATTAAAGCTCAGAATCCGGACATTATTTTCGCTCCGTCTTCGATCACTACTGCGCCGCTGATCATCAAGCAGGCACGGGAGCTGGGCATTACCGCTACAATCGCAGCCGGTGATACCTGGGAGAACTCCACTATCATCGAAAATGCCGGTGATTCGGCTGAAGGTGTTGTATTATCCACCTTCTTTGATGAAGCAGAACCAGCAAATGACGAAGCCGCTTCTTTTATTACCGGCTTTAAGACCTACCTGAAAGACAATGGCCAGGAAGAGATTATCCCGGCAGTATCAGCACTGGGCTATGATGCTTATCTGTGTGCCATCAAAGCAATCGAGGATGCCGGTTCCACTGACGGAGCAGCCATCTGCGAAGCATTAAAGAACGTATCAATCGATGGGGTAACCGGAAGCATTTCCTTCGACGAAAATGGTGATGCCAATAAAGACATGGCTTTCATCAAAACTATTGAAGACGGTCATTTCAAATTCCTGACCACCACTTCTGTTAAGTAATTTTGTTTCACAAAACAAAGCATACAATTTGGGCGAGTGGAGACGTGCAGCGTCCCACTCGTTCCATTTATAAGATAAAAAGCATTTACCAATCAATAAAAGGAGGCATCCTGCCAAATGAGCTTAACAACGTTTCTCCAGCATTGTCTGACCGGAATTTCCCTTGGCGGAGCATATGCGCTGATCGCTATCGGATATACTCTGGTATACGGAATTCTGCGCCTGATCAACTTTGCCCATGGTGATATCTTCATGATGGCCGGTTATTTCATGATTTTTGCCATGTCCAGTATGCCGTGGTTTGTCGCTATCCCGGTAGTACTTCTGGCCACCATTCTGCTGGGTATGAGCATCGAGAAGGTGGCTTACCGCCCGCTTCGTACCGCCCCAAGAATGTCGGTCATGATCTCTGCAATCGGTGTATCTTACCTGCTGCAGAACCTGGCTACTTATCTGTTTACCGCACTGCCTAAAGGTTATCCGGAGATACCATTTTTAAAGAGAATTTTCCAGATCGGCGGCCTGTCCGCATCTATGGTGACCTTTCTGACTCCTGTCCTGACCTTAATTATTGTATATTGTCTGATAATCCTGATTAACAAAACCAAAATCGGGATGGCGATGCGGGCAGTATCCAAAGACTATGATACCGCAGCATTGATGGGTATCAAGATCAACCGGGTTATTACATTTACCTTTGCCGTAGGCTCGCTGCTGGCAGCTGTTGGTTCGGTCCTGTACTTTACCGACCGTATGACCGTATTTCCGTTCTCCGGCTCCCTGCCGGGCCTGAAATGCTTTGTCGCGGCCGTATTCGGCGGCATTGGCAGCATTCCCGGCGCAGTGATCGGCGGCTTTATCCTTGGCCTTGGCGAGACCGCCCTGGTTGCCATGGGGTATTCCACCTTCAGTGATGCGTTCACATTTATCCTGTTAATCGTCATTCTCCTGATTAAGCCAACTGGTTTGTTCGGAGAAAAAACTACTGATAAAGTGTGAGGTGCCAAATATGAAGAAAATTACGAACTACAAAAACAAGCTTCTAACCCTGGCTGCACTGCTGGTATTTATCGGTATCATCCACTACCTGGAGATCAACAGCAGCACTTACAGCTACCAGATTTCGATTCTGGAGCGCAGCGCTATCTATGCCGTTGTCGCCGTTTCAATGAACTTGCTGACCGGTTTCACCGGGCTGTTCTCTCTTGGCCAGGCTGGATTTATGGCGATTGGTGCCTATGTTGTGGCAATCTTAACGATTCCGGTCGACAAACGGGCCGGTGTGTATTACGTAGATGGTATCTCCCCGGCAATTGCCAACCTGGAGTGTCCTTTCTGGCTGGCTCTGATTCTCGCCGGACTGGTAGCCGCCGCAATTGCTGCCCTGATCGGAATACCGGTACTGCGGTTAAAAAGTGATTATCTGGCGATTGCGACCCTTGGCTTTTCTGAGATTATCCGGGCGGTTATTGCCGCACCACAGCTCAATAAAATCACCAATGGTTCTTACGGCCTGAAAAATATTCCGGGCTTTCCAAATCTCTACGTGGCATTTGGACTATGCGCCCTTTGTATCTTACTGATGGTGCTGCTGATCAATTCCTCTTACGGACGCGCCTTTAAGGCCCTGCGCGAGGATGAAATCGCCGCTCAGGCGATGGGTCTGAACCTGTTCCGTTATAAAGAGCTGTCCTTTGTCATCTCCTCCTTCTTTACCGGAGTAGGCGGCGGACTGCTGGCGATGTTTATGCGCTCGATTGATTCCAAGACCTTCTCCATCAACCTGACCTACGACATCCTTCTGATCGTTGTACTCGGCGGCATCGGAAGTGTCACCGGCAGCGTACTTGGTTCCTTCCTCGTTACGGCCGGAAGAGAATGGCTTCGTTTCTTTGACAATCCGCTGGTTATCGGCGGTGTCCAGATTCCGCTGTTCCGTTCCGGTTTCCGGATGGTTGTCTTCTCCATCCTGCTGATGGCGGTTGTCCTCTTCTACCGCCGCGGGATTATGGGCAGCAATGAATTCTCGTGGGACGGCCTGGGACGGCTGATCCGGAGCATACCAAAGCGGCTGTCCGGCAAGAACCGAAAGAAAGGAGCGTAGCATGATGACTGCAGCTAAAACGACAAAAGCTAAGAATATCTTGCATATGCAGGACATCACAATGCAGTTCGGCGGTGTCGTTGCCGTGAACGGTCTCTCCCTGGATGTTAATGACGGGGAAATCGTTGCGCTCATCGGCCCTAACGGAGCCGGTAAAACGACCGCATTCAACTGCGTTACCGGCATCTATGAACCAACCTTTGGTCAGGTTGACTTTATGGGTGAAACCATTTTATCAAATACTCCAAAGGGCAAGATGCAGAATATGTATCTGGGTGAAACCGCGCCCCGTGCCATTCCGATTGTCCGGAACACACCCGATGTTATTACCAAAAAAGGCATTGCCCGGACATTTCAAAATATTCGCCTGTTCGGCCAGCTGACCGTATTTGACAATGTCCTGATCGCCAAACATATGAGGACAAAACAGAATGTATTCTCCGCCACACTGCGGCTGAATCACAAGGAGGAGGCCCGGATGCGCAAGGAAACCATGGCACTCCTCGAAGAACAGAACCTGGCTCATCTAAAGGATGAGATCGCTTCTTCTCTGCCATATGGCCTGCAGCGGCGTCTGGAAATCGCCCGGGCCCTGGCAACGGAGCCGAAGCTGCTTCTGCTGGATGAACCGGCGGCCGGCATGAACCCGCAGGAGACGCAGGAACTGACTGATTTCATCAAGGAGATCCGTGATTCCTACCACCTGACGGTATTTATGATTGAACACCATATGGATCTGGTTATGCAGATCTCCGACCGTATCTATGTCCTGGATTTCGGCAAGCAGATTGCCCAGGGTACACCAGAAGAAATCCAGAATAACGAGCGGGTAATTGAAGCGTATTTGGGGGTGAGTGACGATGCTGAAGATTGATAATTTAAGAGTGAATTACGGTGGTATTGAAGCCGTTAAGGGCATTTCATTCGAAGTACCGGAAAAGAGTATTGTAACGCTGATCGGAGCTAACGGCGCCGGCAAGAGCACCATCCTCCGCTCCATCGTCGGCCTGGTCAAACCCTCGGCCGGCAGCATTACTTTTGAGGGGCGTGAACTGATCGGCACTGATACTCCGGACATAGTCTCACAAGGCATTGCACTGGTACCGGAAGGACGTCATGTATTTCCTGATATGACGGTGCTGGAAAATATCAAAATAGGGGCGTATCTGCGTAAGGATTCGATTGAGGATGATATTAACTGGGTCTACAGCCTCTTCCCCCGCTTAAAGGAGCGGAACTGGCAGCTATCCGGTACACTATCCGGCGGCGAACAGCAGATGCTGGCGGTTGCAAGGGCACTGATGAGCCATCCGAAGCTGATTATGATGGATGAACCGTCACTGGGTCTGGCTCCGCTGATTGTTAAAGATATTTTCTCGATTATTAAGGAAGTCAATAAGCATGGCGTAACTGTGCTGTTGATCGAACAGAATGCCAATATGGCTCTGCATACGGCAGATATCGGATATGTACTGGAAACCGGGAAGATTACGATGACGGGATCCGGGAAGGAATTGCTGGCGGATGAGTCGGTGAAGGCGGCTTATCTGGGTAAATCGAAGTAAAAGAGTGAGAAAGTGAGCCGCGAGGGAAAGCGGGGGGTTGGAGGCGGAATCGGCTCCATTCGTTCGGCAGGGCGGACCTACGATCATGAGTCCTTCTGGGCAAAACATAAACGTAAAACATAAAAGAGATAGCTGACTATTCTTAAATAGCAGCTATCTTTTTTATAAGATTAGCGAATATAACCTTTAAGCCTTTCATAATCTGCTATGTAATAGGCATTGGCGCGTTCATAATCATTTAGCATGGATTCTCTGAAATCGCCTGCTGCAATCGTACCTTTGTACCATGATTTTCCACTGAAATAGGACTGCAGGCTCTGATCGTTGAATCGTCTTCCTTTTCTGGCGTAGATTTCGTTTCTTGCCAGCCTCAACTGATCCTTGGTTAGCCGATCCAGATCGACACTGGTCACATATCTTCTGTCGCTGTCGTATATAATAAAGTCATTGACAAACATCTGAGCCATCGAAACTGTTGCCTCCATATAGATGGATGGCACATATTGATGAGCTTTTCGTGCCACAATCACTTCATCGACATAATCAAGAGTCAGATTGCGGGTCACATGCTCATTGTTGCGCTGCAGGGTCTCGTATTCAAGCAGATACATCTCCTTTTGTTCACGGAAAATCGCATTGTAGATCTCTGCCATACTGCCAATCTGATTGACACTGCGGTAGAAACCGCCTGAAGACTGAGCTATATATTGAAGTTCTGATACATTCAGATCATTTCCCACACCGATTATGTAGATCGGAATACTATAGCGTTGCGCTTTCTCCAGCACAATACTGGGGGTACACTGGCTGACATTGTCTTTTCCGTCTGTGAATGCAATGACACACTTTGCACCATCCTGAGCCGCCGTCTGTTCAATCGCCACATAAAGACCGTCATACAAGGCGGTCATATCATATGTATCTAAACCATAAACGGCATTTCTGGCATAGCTGATATCGGTGGTGAAGGCAGTCTGGATCCTGACATCGTCAGCAAAACTGATCAGGGAAATATGATCTCCGGCCTGAGTCTGGACACTGCCGAGAAAATCAGTCATAACTGTCTTTGCGGCAGCCATTGGCTGTCCGCGCATACTTCCACTGACATCTGCCAGCATTGCAATATTCAGCCGGGCAACATTATCCAGCTGCGTTGCGCGGATAACCTCCCTGCTGATAAAATCAGAACTTCCGTCAACCTTTTCACTGATATAAAACCCTTCTATACGCAGTGATTTTACTGTCTCCAGTGTCCTGTTGTCCTGAATCCGGACATAGACCTTGATTCGTGGATATTCGCTGGCATCTACCTGCTCCACTTCCATATCATAGCCGCTCTGCCCGTTAATGGCCGCAAGCAGATTCTGCCATTTTTGCAGCTCCAACCGGGCCGTATCGTATTGGCGGTTATTGATGGATGTCTCGGCATTCATCTGGTAGGAATTCAGCATATCAAGCTCAGATGCAAAAGCGTTGGCTGTGTTCTGCTGGATGAGGCTGTTATAATATTGTTCCAGATCCTGCTTTTGTGCCTGTTCCTCTTCTGACAGAGTTTCCTCTGCTATAGCTTCAGAAGATTCCTGCTCTGATGTTGTAACTGTATCTATGGTTGCATTTGCTAATACTGCTACCGATTCTGATACGTCCTGTTTTCTGATACTTCTGGTAATAAGTAACATTGCGGTAATGACTGCCGACATCATCAGGATTGCAATTCCTGCAACAGCGGCAATAATAACCGGAGAGATACTTTTCCCCTTTTGCCCCGTCTGTATTTTATTTTCTGAATCTGCATTTTGTCCAGCTCCGCATTGCGAACAAAACCTGACATTGTCCGGAATCTGCTTTTTGCATTTTTTACAGGTCATTATGTTTCTCCTTTGTATTGTTAAACTTATTGAATAATCGCATTCATCCATATCACAAAATCACTATTATCCTTCATCTTCCAATTCATATATCAAACCTCATTTTTATTATCAACACATAATGTTAATTTTTCCATATCGTTTTGATCATATAGAATCGATAGATGGATTTGCCACTAACACGCAACTCAGTATTTTGATACAGTGATAATCCTTATATAGCAAAAAGACTATACCGCTGCTGTAGAGTTATAATTCAGTACTACAGAAAATCTGGTATAGTCAGATTTAAGTTCTAACAACGTTATCTTCCATTAACTTTGCATTTTTGAATAATATTCATCCAGTTTTTCGATAAAGTGGGTTCTCTCCTCATCATCATATCCACGGAAATAAACCTGAGCAATATCTTTGTGATTAAATAAGAACTGCCCCTGTGTTCCGATATTCCCTTCCGGATAAATCACACCGATATAATCAAACTCCTCTTTTGTATCCTCTTTATTCTGTTTGACACCATACACCATCAGGCGTTTTTTTCCACCTTCTAATAATATAATTGATCCAATCGGTAATAATTCTTTCACTGTCATCTTGAAATCCTCCTGATTTTTATGTACACATGTTACCAAATACTACTCCACCAATTACAGATTGCATTACCAGCCTCTTTTGCGCTTTCACCAATCCACTGACCTGTATCAAGAATAAAGTCCGAAACTGTTTCTGTCAAGCTTTCTTCTGTCAGGCTTTCGCATATCCATTCTGCCGCCCATGTTACACCTACTGCGATTGCTCCTACTGCAACTGCCGGAGCTCCTACCGGAAGCAGTGCAGCAGCTAATGCCGTAGCACCTGCCCCCAGTACAATATCAACTGCGATTTCACTGCCTGTTTCCAGAATTGCACGTCCTACACCCATTTCTCCATTTTGATAATCCTGAAAATTATCCCAGGCTGTTCCTACTGCCGAAGCAACAAATGCTGCTGTTCCTAACCATTTCGGGACACCTGTCTTACTGCCGTCTACTACTGTTTCTGACAGTTCATCTCGAAATACTTCCAGGAACCCTTTTCCTGCTTTATCACTGACATTCAGACCAACAATATAATCTGCCCAGTCAGCTTTGCTGAGTTCCTTATATTTATCAAATATATCAATACCTTTATCAGCAATCTTAATTCCATCTTCTAATACATCAAACCAGTTTGTATCATTGCTTGTTACATCAGAACTTGTGGAAACTATTGAAGATATAATTTCACCAGCAGGCCCTACTGCCCCTATTAATTTAGATAACTCTGGTGAAAATTGACCGTTCGGTCCCAATATAGTAACATAAGGTTCCATATCTACAATTCTTAACGATAAATCTAATTCTTCCCCAGTAGAACCCACAATATTTTTCTCTGTATTCTGATATTTTTTCCCTATATCATAAATCTTATTACCCATAACACTCATTACATTAGAACAAGTCAATACATTATCTGATAAGGCACTCAATTTTTTACCGATTTGGTCGTAACTGCTGATTTTTCCCCGAAGATTGCTTTTAACAGAATTGACTTCTTCAATATAGGTTTTTAAAAGTTTCTGGTAATCTTTAAATATTGGCTCCGAATTCATCATCATTTTATATTTAGCCGTAAACTGTTCCAAATTCTCACCCCTTTATAATCTGATTTGGTTAATTCCTGATATTGCCATAAGTAATCCTATTAAAGTAATATAATAATAGATAGCAACTACAATTTTAAAAATTTTTGCTCCTATATTTCCTGCTATATTCGACAATAATATCTTTACAAAACCAAAAATTACATATGTGGCAGAAGCTATTCCCAGAGACATGAAATATTTACTATTCCATTTACCACCGATATAAAAAACAACCGGAATAATGAATAATACAAAAGTCACGCTTACTTTTATTAACTGCCCAAACACAGCTTTAAAACCGCTTTTTTCATATCCCGTTATATAATAATTTCTGCAAAGATAACTATCCGGCGTTTCTGTCTTTATGTACTCTAACAGCAAGTCACCTTCTTTTCCTGCAAATGAATCTGGCATCATAATACACCTATCGTTCCAATACAACATGATTTGATTTCTTAACATTGACACTGAAGCACTCAAATCTGTCTTTACTCTTACCGTATAGGAACCTTCTGATAATTGCAAATAACTAACCTGCTTTATATTCTGCTCTTTTATTTCATAAATTGAAGATAGAAAAGTCACTAACGGAATAATTAAAAAACCTTTAGCTAGATTATCTTTATTAATCATCAGGTCAAATATCAAAATCAAAAGCGCTGCTGATGAAAATGCCAGCTTCAAATGATACCTGTTTCTTGTTGCCCATCCCCCGGGCACTACATTAAAACTCACTAAAATCGTTGCAATCACCAAGTAAATAGCACTTAACAACAAAACATTCATCTCTTCTGCCTTCACTATCAAATTATTTGAATTATGTTTCATCCAATACTACATCCAACCAGTCTAGCAGGGCTTTGGAATTTTTTATCAATCGTTTATCGCACCATATGTTTTTATCTTTATCAACAAAAAATGCCAGAATCTTCTCTCCTTTTTCATCAAAAAAATTCAACGAATACAAATAGCTGGATTTTTCCACCTCAACATCAGCTTCATTTATATATATACCTTTTAGAACACTTTTCAGCGATTCAATATCAGTTGTCAATATGTCTTTATTAACTCCTTCGATATAATTATTCTCAGTAATCTCGTAAACTTTCCCTCTAATGCATGTTTCTATTACCGAAAAGGATTCTGTTGCATATTGTTCTGAATTATACAGACTTTCGCTTTGTTCTTGTTCATCCTGAAATTTTCTTATCCCTTCATTTATTAAGTCCGTGATTACTTTCTCTGTTTCCGCATCCTTCCATTCCCATTCAAACTCACATACATTTTTGCCACTGCTTTCTTCTTTACTCCATTTTGCTTTCATCACATAATCATCACATTCCCAAATCCTGATTTCCTGATAATCTGTTTCTGCTTTCATCACTTCTGTAAGCTTAACTTTAGCAGGATACTGGTTTTTTAAATAACACAAATAATCAACATAAGCCGGATAAAACTGCTCATTCTGATCAGCATTAAGCAACTGTGCCACTCTGTCATAATTAATATTCTGTTCCGAATGTGTCATCATAATCCCTCCTTCATTCCCGTCCTCTTTCTCGATACTATGATTTTGACCTGCTTGTGCACAGGCAGCCATACTACCAGAGAAAAGGAGCAACAGAAACGTTATCATTATCTTTTTCACAGGATATACCATGTTTCCTCCAAATTATGAATACTTAAAACTATCAAATTGTATGGTTCCACCTTTTGCAGAATCAACATAATATTTTCGCCCCCATGAAGATACAATATAACGCCCATCTGATGTTACCCCCGTTACGGTCATTGCATGTCCGGAAATATTCTGTACGCATGATCCGTCAAGATTATCGAGAGGACCGTTATAATAATACATAATTACCTGTTGATCTTTAGAAATTTGGGCAAAGTTCTCTGTGGTAACTTCTACACTGGATGATATCGTCAGATCAACACCCTTTTCCTGCAAATACAGTTGTGCTCTATATGGCAGAGTTGTCGGAGTCGTCCCTTTCCCCTGTTGATCACTAAATTGGTCATAAAAAAGCCAAAATCCGCCATCTCCAAAATGATAATCTTCTCTAGTATTATTATAGTCCATTCCAAAAATCTCTACATGATTATCTGTTCTACTATAAAAGTCAACAAATAATTTATCAAAATTCAAATCTCCATTTTCATACATAGGAAATCCGAATGTTCTTTCAAATTCATCTTCTTTACCTTCAAAGGCCATAAATATTGTATTAATTACGGCCACATAACCGCATCCTTCTGAATTCATCTTAATAAAGTAATTTTCAACTTGTTCAGATGTCATCTCAGGATAATATTTTCTGATAATTGTATATAATTCATCTTGATAATCACTTGACTTTGGACCGCCCTGATTTCCCCCGTACTGCCCGATATCGTCAAACAATGCAGAATCAACAGCTGTCTCCTTTTCTCCCATAGTGTTGGTAGTATATGTCAAGTGGTTATCAGAAATATGCTTTTCAGCCTGCTTATATAATTGAGTTATTGTCTCCAATCGGTTGCCCATATCATTAGCATTTCCCTTTAGCACATCCATTGTTTCCATAATCTGCTTTAATCTTGAGCCAATCTTCTCCTGACCAGCTATTTTTCCACGTAATCCCACTTTAACAATACCGATTGCAGTGCGATAATTGCTTATAGCCTTTCCGTATCCGTAAATATCACTTCCCAGTTGATCTACTACCTTTGGATATACTTTAAATTCATCCATAAAGTCCCTCCCCTTTAAGGTAATTCAAGAGGCAGGCACGCTCCTGCCTCTTGACTGATAGTACCAATTAATTAAAGCACATTTCCGGACAACGCCCCACTGATCTCCTGGCTCTTGCTCTCTGCTCTCTGGTAAATGCTTGCCATTTCATTCAGATCGGTGACATGTTCCTGTATCATATTTGCCATCTTCTGGATATCATCCTCCAGCTCGTTAAACTTATTCTGGAATGCAGTTGCTGCCTCGCCTTCCCATGTTCCGCTCATACTATGTACCAGATCCATCATGCTGGTGGTCAGACCATTCACCTGGGACATACGGGAACTGAATTCACCTGAGGTCTCAATCAATTTCTCCGGGGTTACTAATAAACTACCTGTAATTGCCATAATCATTATCTCCTTTTTTCTGTTTACCTTCTATGGTTTTGGTTTAGATTGTTCTTCTGGTTGCCGTATCGGTATTTACTGCTTCTGCATTATCATATTCCTGGGCAATCTGATCAAGTGCTTCGCAATACTTATTGATCAGGTTGTAAAACTGGGTCATGTATTCTTTGTCACTGTTAAATGCGGCATGAAATGCATCATTCGCCTGGCCATCCCACATTCCGTTCAGACTTTCCTCGGAAGACTGGAGCCTTGCTACCTGGGTGTTGAACTGTCCGTTAAAATCCCTCAACTGATTTGCTGTAACTTTTACCTGTGATGCTGTTACTCTGATTAATGCCATAATTTGTTTCCTCCTTAAGAAATTTTAATTTTATTATTTAATCACGGTTATGAGCCCGTTCCCAGGCTTCCATTTCCGCTTCATAAATTACTCTTGCGATTTCCCTGATTGCTACTGCCACATCCAGAATGGCCTCAGCCGTCGTAACCATA
The DNA here is from genome assembly GCA_051654925.1 of Lachnospiraceae bacterium. Classification (GTDB taxonomy): domain Bacteria; phylum Bacillota; class Clostridia; order Lachnospirales; family Lachnospiraceae; genus Brotaphodocola. Next base: position 17,677 of record JBOFYZ010000090.1, read on the forward strand.
TTTTGCTGCAGATGCTGACCTTTGCCAATAAATTTCTGTGAATTATCGCCGGTCCAGTTTGTTGCCAGCTGATTCAATGTATTGTCAAATTTTTTTTTAGAAAGGTTTTTCATATTTCCAGCCACCTGTTCCAACGCACTTGCCTGACTTTTTGCTTTTCTGAAATCCATCTGGATACTGCTATAACTGCGCGCCATGTTACACTCCCTCCCTTTTACCTATACTATAATACATTACCCGGCAACGCCTGAATGATAGCCTCTTCCACTTTCAATTCCGTATCCGAATATTTTTGCGCGATTACTCTTAAATCAACCGGATGTTCATGTAGCCGTTTCAGGACAAATTCGATATTATCTAGCTGTTCATCATAATTTTTCCGATGCATATCGCCAGCATCGCCCTCCCAGTAACCACTGCTCTTTTCAACCAGTATGTTCATGGTATCAAAACGCTGTTGCATCATTTTTACATAATCTTCCACCTCTGTCGCTTTCTGATGGAGTACTTCCGGTGTTACCAGCAACTCTACCGTTCCAATGATCGCCATTTAAAACCTCCTGCATTCCCAATTTCTTTAGCTGCCAGACAGCTTCTTTAACTTATTTTAATCGAATCAATTTCAGCTGAAACCAACGACTCACATTTCCGATATTCATCTCTGGCATTTTCCATATAACCGATCAGCCCCTGAATAATCTCACACATCTCATTCATCAGTTGTTCATCAACCAAAAACGCCTGGTTAAAAGCATCATTGGCGGGACCATTCCACATCTGATCCAGTTCATTTACTGCCTCAAATGCATTTTTCATACTGGTTCGCAAACCTTCAAGCTCTGTCTGCATAGAATCAATATCTTTTGCCAGCGTGCCAATATTAATGTTAATATAATCAGCCATCTTCTCCTCCTTAAACAATATGATAATCCCTGATGCTGTTTTGTACCTCGCCAAGTGAGATCACATCCATGGATCGGTAGTAGTTTATGGCGTTGATTTGTTCACCATAGTCCGTAATGTTCCGTTCACCTTGCAGGTATACCTTCTGAATTTGATTCAGAGAGACCATCATATCGATCAGCTGCCTTTTCTGTTCATTCATTTCTTCCAGCTGGATGCGAAGAGTACGAATCTCCTCATCATATTCAGACATCTTGCGGATTGAGGAAATAACATCTTCAACTTCCTGAATCTGTTGATTGATGTTCCGGATCAGCATTTGCATATTCTGCGAAGAATATGCCAGCATCCGTATGATTACCGTAAACATTATCTCCTCCTTTCTGATGATCCAAGTCTATCACATCTGTTTCTGTTTTTGATCATTCCCTGACGGGTGACCTGTTTTTTATCTTAAATGACCTGTTTTAGTTTAAACCATGATCAACCGGTCTCCCGGCGCTATATGATAATGAGCCAGAGTAAGTTCAGAATTTAAGATCCGCTGCCGCTTCTGACTGATCAGCAATAATTCCTTCACACTGCCATTTAACTGACACTGTTCTTTCTGACAGATCATTTCACTGATTTCTTCTAGCAGGAGCGAAATCTTAGCATGCTCGTCCAGACTGAAATCATAATTCTGATTCATCACAGGGGCAAATATATCAACTAATATCAACGCATTCGTCCTCCCATCTTTTTAATTGTGCAATGGCATATTCTTTTTTGTAAAGCTCATAGCGGTTTTCCTGATCCCGCTTCTGCAAAACTATGCAATATTCAAGTGGCAAGGCAACAATCAGCATTCTGGCATACAACTCGCCAGTGTCTTTGTTTCGGGTCGAAAATGCTGAATAGAGCTGTTCACAAACTACCAGCACCTCTGTTTCTGTCTGAATGCTCTGCTGCAGCAGCTCCCATAAATCCGCCCTAATACTGCTTTTCCAGTACCCCAGATAATCAAAGCTGCCCAGGTCTTCCTGCAGCTGCTCCTCAGGCAGCTGATTCAAATCTGATAGCTGCTGTATCCATTCCTCGTTTTTTAGTCCCGATAAACATAACGTTTCCGGTTCTGCAAAGCTGTTCTCAAGACACACCACCAGACCATTACAGCAGTAGATACATTGACTGGGCAATTGATACCTGCCCCGGTCAATCACCAGTACTCCCGGCGAATTACAGATGCACTGCATATATACCGATACCGGCTGCTGCAGCACCAGCTCACCGTCCCGGGGCTTTAGCAGACCACTTTTTGCCATTTGATATACCGCAAAGTAAATATCTTCTTTTTTTAATTCGATGTCAGAAGAATATCCATAATATTTCATCACACCTTTTGCTGCTGCCAGTACCTGAAACTCCCGAATATCAAACAGATAAATCATTTCATCTCCTTAAAAACCGCTTTATAGCTCCTGGACAATGGGAGCTCCATTGACCTGTCTAACAGAATCAGATTCTTCGACAGCATTACTTTCTGAATTTTTTTTCGGTTTACGATAAAACTGCGATGACAGCGGAGAAACATCTCCGGCAGGCGGTTTGACAAATGCTCAATGGTTTCATAAAAAGTCAGTTCCTGCTTTTTCAGGCGCAGATAGATTTTTTTCTCCCTGGCTTCAAAATAGTATATCTGGTTTAACGGAACATAAGTCTTGCCTTCCTGGGTTTCAACAACAAACGTCTCCTCCTGGCTCTCCTGCTGGCTTTTCTGCAGCAGGTTTTCCGTTAGTTCTGTCAGGCTGGCCTGCATCTGTTCTGATGAGAACGGGCGCAGTACCAGCGAAGAAGCCAGGATGGAAGGGCGTATGTAATCCATCGGTGACAGCGAAACATCAGCAATCAGCATCAGCCCTGCCTCCTGATAATTTTTTCTGATCTGTTCCAGATAATCAATGCTGCCCGCACCGGTGACATCATAGCAAAGCAGATCCAGCAACGGCTCATCCCCAAAAAAGGTTTCCAGCTCCGCCCGGCAGCTTGCATAATCCACCTGCCATTTTTCTTCTGTCAGAAGTGCCGCCACACGATAGATAATCTTGTTTAACACGTCATATTCTGTTTTTATGGTATCGTACACCATCATGGAAACCATCTGTCATATACCTCTGTGATCATCCTTTAACAATTGGAATAACAACCTGGCTGACCAGTTCATCATTATCGAGCGGCAGCAATGCAATCCCCGCCTTCATTCCCTTGTTCTGCTCCGTATAATTCATATTACTGAAATCCATATATTTAAGATTCGAAACATTACCGCCAAAATGCATTCCGGTCCGGTATCCGGTCATATTCTGGCAGCTGCGCAATCCGATGACAGATGATACTGTGTCGGGATTTACTGCTGCAAACATATAAACATTGTGCATTTTTCCTTTTTCCGTTATATTTTCCAGGAACGGCCGGATATTCAGTGCACCTTCTTCGGGCTGATACACACTGTCGATAAAGGCAGTCAGATCAGCAATGAATATATAGTACTTCTCCTGAGCAAGCAGAGCTTCATAAATATCGTCTTCGCGTCCTTCTGCAACAAGACTTTTTTTGATCTGGCTGCGTTTCTGGAACGGCTCAATCATTCTTTGGAAAAATTCCCCCTGCTCCTTTTGACTTGTAATATATTCAGCTCCGACCACATTTGCGGTTGGCAAAAGCTCATCCGAACCATGCTCAATAATGCAGATCCGGCCACCTTTTTTATGAACAGAACGAATCAGAACTTTTAGCATATTCGTCTTGCCGGTCCGGGCCCGTCCTGATATAAGATAGCAATAAATGCGGCTCAGATCGATACCGAATGCAGAGGCACTCTCCATATCGTAGCCAACCGGCAGATGCCTGTCATCTTCAAACAAATCTGTGGCCTCCTGTAAGGCAGCAAACTCTGACCAGATTGGTTTTTCCGGAATAATCGGAATTTGCCTTGCCCTCTTTCCATCCCAGGCATCATGCATCTGCTGGCATACCGCCGCGATATGTTCCATCCGTTTGTAATCATCCGGTGCTTCCACCGCCAGTGCCGTCTGGAATTCCAGAATCCGCTCACCAACTTTGGCGAGACCCCGCCCGCTGATATTCGTCTCTGGCAGCAATTCGATTCTGGTGACCCGCATCGCATCAGCATACTGGAATTTATCATTCATCTGCAAACACACAACTGTTTTAATATTATCCCCGATCTTCGTCTGGATTTCTGTCGACCCAAATCCGCCTGCTGTAATCGCAAGAAATACACCATATCCGACACCATCATGGGCGAGATGCATCATCATTTCTTCATATTTATTATCTGTCTTCTCACGGAAATTGGCATAATTGTCAACTGCCACGATTACAGCCGGCACCTGTACGCCATTGGCCCGGACATACTGGCTGTAATTACCGCCTTTAAACAGTCTCTTACGCTTATCCAGCATTTCTTCTATCATATGGAAGAACTTATCCATCTTTTCCGTATCATCTTCAAAGATAACTCCGCCCACATGAGGGGTCTGCTCAAATCCGGCCAGCATATGGCTGCTGAAATCAATTGCATAAATGTTCAGATAATCCGGCGAATACTTATGAATCAATGAGTATATCAGGGTCTGAAGCAGCGTACTTTTCCCGCTGACGATCATGCCGCAGAAGGCATGATGGCCATTTTCAGAAAAACTGAGCACAAGCGGCATCTGCGCCTGACTGACCGGGTCATCACAGAGTCCGATCGGTACTTCAAGTGACCATTCCTCCTGCTCCTGGGGCCATCTGGTTCCATTAAAGATGTGATCGTTATAGCCATCCAGCCGCTCCAGGGCAAATGAAGTCGGCAGCAGCGGCATCCAAAGCTGGAAATTATGATGATAACCATGATCCCGGGCAGTTCTGGCCAGATATTCCACCATCGCATCGAGCTGAGTCTTGACCTTCTGTTCAGGCAACTTCACCTGGTTACTGTCTACATACTTCAGTAGTTCTGTGATATTTTGTTCCAGCGATACTGCTTCACCGTCCTGTCCGGTCAGCTGTTCGATAGCCAGATAAGCCTGAAGCAGCTCATCTATTCTCCGCGAATTATAATCTGACTCCTGATAATCAATTTCGAAATAAGCCAGCTTATCATAAACAGCCCTCATCCGATCGCTGTTTTCAGCCAGCCCTGCCAGACTCTGGCTCCTGTCAGCTGCGACCTGCTGCATAATCTGGATCAGGTTTAGAATCCAGGTATAGCGCTGCCGAGCTTGTTGTTTTCGCCTCAGCTTGCTGCCAATCAAAGCAGCTTTACCATTCAAAGAGATCATCGAGGCCAGTTCTGCATTCAGATTGCCGGTATGCTCATCATAAGGCGCCCCGCTGTATCCTGATTGGAACAGTTCATATAATTCATCATTTCCCACCTGCAGATAACATCGCCCGGCTTGCGTAATATACGCTGCGTCAGGCTTGTGGAGCATGTCATTACTGTCCTGCCGATCCTGTACCCGCAGGCACAGACGAAACTTCGAGTTACTCCAGATATTATCGTCGACAGTGCCGCTTGGCTTCTGGGTCGCCAGAATCAGATGTACCCCCAGGCTTCGCCCGACCTGGGCCACACTGATCAGTTCTTTCATGAAATCGCCTTCTTCACGTTTCAGTTCCGCGAACTCATCAATGACAATAAACAGATGCGGCACCGGAATAGAAGCCTCGCCATTTTTATAAAGCTTGGTATACAAATTAATATTGTTTACATTATGTTCGTTGAAGACTCGCTGGCGGCGTTTGTTTTCGCTCTTGATGGACACCATCGCCCGTCTTACCTGATTGCCGGACAAGTTGGAAATCTGCCCGATCAGGTGCGGCAGTCCGTCAAATAAGTTGGCCATTCCACCCCCCTTATAATCAATAACAAAAAAGTTTATATCATCAGGGCTGAAGTTTAATGCCAGCGACAACATATATGTCTGCAATGTTTCAGATTTTCCGGAACCGGTAGTACCGGCTACCAGGCCATGCGGTCCATGATATTTTTCGTGTACATCCAGATAACAGATTTCACCGCCGGCCTTAACGCCAACCTCCGCTTTCATGTTTTCATAATTGCGGTTTTTCCGCCAGCGTTCTTCTGCCTTTAGTTCGTCCGGATGCCCGACATGGAACATCTCAAAAAATGTCAATGAATTCGGAATGTCACCGCCTTTTTCAGTCTCATTGATCTCAATCCCAGCCAGTCTCCGGGCCAGTGCTTCCATCTCGACAGCATGAACCTGATCAAACCTGACCTGGCATTTGAAGGCATCGGTACTGCCGTAGCACCCCTGAAAGGCTTCATCTTTCTGGAGAACATATTCACACAGGTTTGGCAGCTGCTCATAGTTTTCAGCCATAATAAGCGTTGTCAGGCCAATTTGTTCCTGACCTTCATGAATATATTTTGTGATCAGTTCACCTTCTAATATCGCGGCATCGGAAACAAACATAATGTAGTATGGTTTGGGCAACCCCTTCTTTCTGCCATGTTCTTCTTCAGAACGCATCCTGAAGATTTTAACCAGTTCATAAAACACCTCGCTTGCCTCTTCTTTGTTGGAAGCGACATAGCGTGTTTTTTTATCCTCCGACCAAACGTGGGGAAGCCATCTGGCAAATTCCCAGTCTTCCGCTTTCTTGCTTCCATCATAGATATAAATGAGTTTAATATCTATATAGGAATTATTGGCGGCAATCTGAGCCGACAGGGTATGCATCATATCGATGCTCCCCTGCTTTCCCTTCCCGCCAACCATGCCAATCAGGGTATGTTCAAGCATGTCAGCGCAAACCGGTACCTCATACAGCATTTCATATTCCTTCTTGATCACCGAAGGTTTTTGCATCAGTTCATCATCAGTCAGAGAAAACCGTTCTTTTGGAACCGTAATCGGGATCTGGAATGGTAAATTGCCGATACCGATCCGGTGTCTCAGGAAATCCTCGTGACTGCGGTTTCTGCTCCAGAGTGCCCCTTTCCGGGTACTGTACTGAACACACTGGCTACTGTCCGGATATTGTTCCAGCAATCGGGTTCTGCTCTTCTCATATTTCTCTTTGATCATTTCTACCTGACGCATCAGATAGGCACCATATGCTTCAAAGCGAAGTCTTTCTTCTTCTGTCGTCGTCTGCTTTTCATACCGGATATTCATCAATGCCCAGAATACACCTAGGGTTGCCGAACCTATTGCAGTGATGATACCGGTATACATAAAGGTCCCTCCGCCACCGTTCATCCGCGTGCTGTACATCGCCAGCAGCGTTCCAAGCAGCATCGGAATCGCCATGGTAAAAGAAGGACCAATAATCATAAACAATGGCTTTCTCTTAATCTGCCTTGCAGCGGGAGGGGCTTCAATTTCAATCGGTTCAGTCTCCAGTGGTACGACATTCCGGGGCGGGCGATGGAAATATACCCGTGGCTTTTGCTTTAACTGCGTATCCTGTTCTGATATGGAAAAAGTCTCTACATAGTGGAGCGGCAGAATCTGACTGCTGATCTGCATAGTATTGTTTACCGTACTCACCGCGATCTGGTCATTCAGAAAGATAATTTTCAGGCCAAATATATCAATACTGTCACCCAGCTTTAACACTGTCTGAGAGCCAATCTTTTTTTCATTAATAAAGATACCGTTCGAACTGGTATCATCCAGAATCCAGTCATTGCCGCTCTTTCTAAGGACGGCATGTTTTCTGGAAACCAGGTTCAAAAAACTGTAACAAATCTGATTATCCGCCGCTGAACCGATCGTAATCTGTTTTATCTGCGAAATATCATATTTATTCATAACGGTAAACACATAATCTGTCTGCGTCACTACAATGGTAACCGATTCTTTTCCGGCTGTAGTAATTCCAATAATATCATTTGCAGACAGATATCTATAGGGATCTTTGCCCTCTCTCACCAGGGTATAATCTCTGCTCTGTTTTATGTGCCAGTTGCCATTGACAGATTCCAGCCGGAGTGATACGTCATCCATCAGTTGAAAGAAGCGGCCGGAAATGACGATGTCAAAATCGGTATTATTGGCCGCCGGCAGCAAAAACTCTTTATATGCATTCTTGGTATAAACTGACAACACTGTACTCATCGTTTTCTCCTCTGTCCTATCTTATCGTACCTGTATAATCCAGCAACTCCACCCCAATCCGATATTCACCCAGCGAAATCTGATCACCAGTGCTAATGCAGATTCCCCGTGTTCCCACGACTGTCTGACTTCCTTTTCTTTTTAAATGTGCCGGCCAGTCCGGATACAAATTGCGGATATATACCTGTTGTTCATAACGGAACACTTCCAGATGCTGTGAGGCGATGTGTTCACCTTCCAGCAGAATATCATTCTTCCCTGGCTGCCCGCCAAGGAAAATATGTTTTTCAGGATTTACCACATAGTCATTTTTTGCTTTTCCTGTAATACTGAGGCGCAAAACTGTATTGCCGTCTTTATAGAGCTCTATTGATTTGCCTTTGGCATCAAAACTAATCGGATGCTGGGTCTCCTTCTGCCGAAACATATCATGATTCACACTACTGTTTTTAATCGCCTCATTCAAAACCTGGTTCTTCAGCTTTTTTTGATAGGACTCTTGCTGCTCTTTCTTCTTTTTCTGGTATTTTAAGAGAATATGCAGCAGACTTAACAGCAGCAGGATCGCTCCCGCTGCCAGATACCAGTATTCCTTCAGCAGCTGTAACATCTTATCAAGCCTCCTTATGATGAAATAACCGTAATAATTGCCTGGAGACGTTCTGATCCCATTTCAATAATGCTTCCATTCACCAGCAATTCTTCAGATATCCGCTTGGATATACCATTCAGATATGTTCCATTCAGCGAATTTAGATCACACAAATACAGCTTTCCATTTTTCAGCACAATTTCACAATGTTCCCCGGATAAGGTACTGTTGGGAATATGGATATCACATGACTGCTTCCGGCCAATCACAATCCGTTCTTTTACAAGTACAGCAAACAGCTGTCCCGGTTCATTTAATTCCTGCAGAGCCAGGCGGTAACTTTTTAATTTCGGTTGTTCATCTTCAATCAGCACACGAGTATAATCGTCTTCGTCGATAAGTGGTGAAATGACCGGAACCGAAGGGATATCCACCGGAACATCCGCCGGTAATTCTTCAAATATAACAGCATCCTTTTTCCTGTGTAACCGCCAGAATATCAGGATTACAACGAGAGCTGTAATTCCGATGCAAAAGAATCCGACAATCACATATATGATCCATGGATAAGTTAACAGCATTGTCTTCATCTGCTCCATTGTCATTTCTCCACTTTCATTTTAATCATTAATAATATAAATCATCATCGTCATAGTCATCATCGTCATAGTCATCATCGTCATAATCACTATCCGTCGAAAGCAGACGATATGTTCCATTTTTTACTGATTCAATATAAGAATCAATATCAGCATCACTCATCATCAATTCGGATAATTTGCGTCTGGTAATAGATTCCCAGCCACTTAGAGCTGATTTGCGTGCATCGGTTCCGGCTTTTTTAGTGGCAACACTACTTTTGTATTTTTGATAACGTTCGTTCATCATTTCAGCCTGTGCCTGACTGATAATCTGCTGATTAGTTGCGGCTTGTTCCTCTTGTGCTGAACCCTTCAATAAATATTGCCAGACATCATCTCCCGAGGCCTTTGCTGCCGCTGATGTAGCCTCATTACGGTATAAAATTTTTCCATCAGTATCATATTTATAAACGGTTGTATATGTGTTTCCGTTTGCATCTGTACGTTCTACTGTCTCTGTCTTGTTACGTTTTAATACTCCATTTGCATCCGTTTCATATGCGTATTCTGCTCCGGTAGTATCATCACTTAAATAAAATCCACCGATCTGCATCCTGCCACGTTCATCAAAATAATAACGATTATTTCCAAGTTCCAGCCAATATGTATACATAACTCCATTATTGGCGGGATCTAAATAATACCATACCCCATCAATTGATTTCCAGCCAAATACCTGGATACCGCTTCCTGGTTCTAAATAATACCAGTTAAAACTTATATACTGCCAACCTTCCAACATATATCCGTTATCATCAAAAGCATAATTATTTCCATCTATAGTACGGATTGATGATTTAGCATAATACCCGTCTTCAAACTGATAGTAATATCCCTTTTCGTTCTGTCCCCATCCTGCTAATGATACAATCGATGGTCCCATTACTAAGACAGCTGTTGAGATGAAAATTTTAAGCACTATTTTCTTCATATTTACTCCTATCCATTTTTTATTTTCTATTATTCTGTTAATATACTGGTAGATCTTTTACTGACCACGTAGTACTTTGTGTTGGTGTTGGCGCTGCTGTTGTCGGCGCCGGTGTTTCTGGTGCCGGTGTTGGCGCTGCTGTCTCAGGCGGTGCCGCCGTTGTCGTACCGCCGCCAGACTGTCCGCCTCTTGCCGTTGTGGTCTGCGGCCTTGTCGCTGCCGTTGTCTTAGGTGCAGCTGTTGTTGTAACTGGTTCTGCCCCCATACTGACCGTAAACTGGACTACCTGCCCTTTTGCTACTTCCCTACCCGCTTCAATATTTTGTGATATAACGACACCAGCGGCAATGTTTTCATCATATACCGACAGTACTTCAACAGCCAAGCCCCGATTCTCCAGTGTAGTTCTAGCATTTTCCTCCGTCTCGTTTACAAGATACGGAACCTCTTTCATCTCAATGCCAGCACTAACGCTAACCACTACGGTCTCTCCCTTGTTCAGCTTCTGAGTCCCCGGCTGCTGCGAAAGCACCGCGCCTTTTACTACCGTATCATGAAACAAAACTTCTTTTTTCTCCATGTACAGCCCGATATTCTGCAGTTCCTTGTAAGCATCAGCTTCAGACATACCGGTGATATCAGGGACTGTTACCTCACCTTCATCCGGCATCCCGGTTGCAGCAGCAGCTATTTTCAATGTGATCTTTGTCTCCAGATCAACTGTTTCACCGATATCCGGTTCAACTGAAGTAACCGTTCCCGGTGCTGCCCAGGTATCTTCGTCCGTCTCGTAGTTAATAACAATTAGCTTGCTTTCTTTGAGCAGATTGACAGCCGTCTCCTGCTTCATCCACTGCACATCTGGTATCTCGGCTGTTCCTTTACCAGAACTTACTGTAACATACAACGTCGTTCCTCTTTCCACGGTAGCACCGGCATTAATATCCTGACCATCGATTTGCTGACCAATAATCCGACCCTCCTCAATCAAATCAGAAGCCTCTGAATCACCGATTGCAAAGATCAGGCCTGCCTCCTCTACCGTTGTACGTGCATTTTCCTGAGACATATTGATCAGATTGGGAATCCTGACCATATTCTCGTCTAATTGGAATACTTCTGTTTCCTGCAATTGAAAATTGCCGATCCGGCCGGCAGCAATCAAGCCGCCTGTGATCAGAACCACCGATGCTGCTGCTACGCTGACTGCTTTGAGCCAGAACGGCCAGCGTCCCATATCCTCATGCTCAACCGTTGCTTCCCGAAGCTCGACATGCTGTGAATATAACGCCGATTCAAACTCTTCCGCCGATTTGGTTCTGTCTTCAATTCTGACCTGCAATGCATTCAATAGTGCATTCTCAACATTTTTGTCAATAACAACCTCTTTTTTTGAAGGTTCTTTAAGCGTATCCTTCATCCGACGTTCCGGTGCTTCCGGAGGTTTGATACCGGTAATCATTCTGTAAAATGTAGCTGCCAGGGCATAGATATCAGTCCATGGTCCCTGTTTGCCGCCGCTCTGGTATTGCTCCATCGGTGCATAGCCTGGTTTCAGTATAACCGTGAGACTCTTGCTATGAGTGGTTGTGACCTGACGGGACGCGCCGAAGTCCAAAAGCTTTACTTCCCCATTGCTAAGCAGATAAATATTATCCGGTGCAATATCTCGGTGAATAATATCTTTTTTATGAACTATCTTCAGTGCTCCCAGGACTGCCAGAATGATTGGCAGAGCTTCCTCTACCGACATTTTTCCAACTTTACTTAATCTTGCTTTTAATGTTTCCCCTTCGAGATATTCCATAACAATATAGGCAGTATTATTTTCTTCAAAGAAATCATATATCTGTGTAATTCCCGCAGCCTGCTGAAACTCAGCCAGCCGTTTTGCTTCGTCGAGGGATTTTTTCATACCGGCCTCAAACTGCTCCTGCTTTTCCCCTGAATATACGGTAACGACTGTCTGATTCGGCATTCTAGTCGCAAATTCAGATGGAAGGTACTCTTTTATTGCCACCCGTTTTTCCAGAGTCAGGTCGTAGCCGATATATGTGATTCCAAATCCGCCTGAACCAGCCACCTGCCCGACCTGATACCGCCCTGCAATCATCGTTCCCGGATCCATATGATATACTTCTTTTGCCGGTGTATTCTGAATATATGCGCATAATGGACACACCTCAAAATCGCCGTTGTATTGATTCATGCATCCCAAACACCGTGTCATCTTTTCCATCAATTTTACCTACTGTTTATTTTTCACATCTTCCCAGGCAAATCCCTTGCTGCAAAACGGGACAAACATCAGCTGCGTCTTGCCAATATCAAGGATATCACCGGCCTTCAGTTCGGCATTATCAAGCACGACATTATTATTCAGATAGAATAACTCTCTGGAGTCTCCCGGCTGGGCAATAAATACTCTATTCTTGGGTTCATAAGTTACGATTGCATGGCGGTCTCTGGATACATTAGTATCACCATCAAGAATAATATCCATATTCTGGGCACGACCAATAAAATTTTTTCCGTTCTTCAGTTCAAATCCCCGTCCCATTGCCTGACCTTCAATGCACACCAGCCATCCAACTACCGGCTCCAGCCCCAGATTGCCGCCATAGTAACTAACCGTCTTACTGTCATCATCATCAAACACAGCCACTGGTGTTGCCGCCGCTTGAACTACCGACTTAAGCGATGCTGATGACGGCTCAGGAGTCATTGACTGTTCCATTCTGACCGCCTGCTCCAGATTCAGGGTTACATCCTCACCATCACCGGACGCCTGATTACAATGCGGACAAGCATGAAACTTATCGGAATCGTAATAATGTCCTTTGTTACATTTTGTTAAATTCATGTTTTGTTTCCTCCTGCACCATTTTAATTATTTTTCCTCAGCCGCTGTCAGCTTAACAAAAATACATCCTCACCATCGCCCATCCGGATTTTGCTTCCGACAGGCAGTTTTACCAGCTGACCATTCGCCAGCCGTTCGCCATTTTCTAGAAATACTCCATTTGTGGAGTAATCATTTACCAGATATATCCCCTCAAACGCATCATAGGAGATATCGCAATGCTTTCTGCTAATCTCTTTGCCGGTCAGAATCAGATTACATTGTTTCTCATCCCTTCCGATTGCAATACTGTTACCATATTCCATTTTAATCGAAGCATCCTTATACATTCCGCTCACACCTACAACTGCACCTTGTTTCAACGCAGCTGTTGGTTCATCATCCTGCACCTGGACATCTTCATCATCAATTACCGTCCTTTTCAGCCAAGGCAGTTTCGGAACCTTTTCATTGGCCGATACTTCCGGTTCTTTTTCGTTATCCATTCTGGTATATCCGCTATTTGCAAGCCAATTGATATACATACCGTTATAGCAAAACACCATTACCCAATGTGCAATCCCGCAGGTAAACAGGTTTAAAAAGAATGTCAGAAAAAAACCTGCAATATGACCACGAAACAACGGAACAAAGCTGCCAAAAAACAAATACGTAAATGAAAATCCCCGTTTCACCTGAATGGTCTTGCCTGATGCCGCCTGATACATGGTAAACCGCTCGCCCTTCAACAGTACACCGATCAAACAAAATCCACCGACCAGAATCACCAAGGTTATGAATATAATTCCAAAATTACTTCCCACTTCTCTCAACATTATCTTTCCCTTCCCCTTTTCCACTTTCTATTATTGCGAACCGGCCACCTGGCTACCCGCTATCGTTACTTGTTCCATTAATACAGCTATATCAGCGAAGTCCTGGGCATTGACACTGGCATAATCGGCACACATCCGCTTGTTCAGTGGAATGCCTTTCATATTTTGGATTGCCAAGACATCCTGGGCTTCGTCTGAAAGCAGATAATAAATCAGCCACTGGGCCGCTTTTTTCTCGTCTTTGCCCGCTGATTCATTGACACTAAACAGATAATCAAACTGGATGGGATAAGAATTCCGGTTCGGGAATACCACATCATAATAACCGGGCATTTCCTGCGACATTTGTCTGTAATCACTGGTATCAGACAGATAATACGTGATCTCATTTTCTTTCAGAAGCTGGTAGCCTTCTTCCGATTGATTCCATTGATTTTCCTGTGCCAGTTCTTTGTATGTTTCGATACAGCCTGCTCCCAGCAAAGCTTCATAAAGAACGAAATCCTCTTCCCGAATAAAATACCAGCCCGCCTCAATATCAGCCATCTCCGGCTTTGCCACCACGTCCTGTCCCAGTGCACTTGCATAAATAACAGGAAACTGGATACAGAGAGGCATCTGGCTTTTATTGGGAAATAAACTAGAATATTCTTCCAGGAAATAAAATTGTTCCGGACTGCTGATCCGGTTGTAGGTTTCCTCCAGCGGCTCTAAAAAGGCTGCTGTCGGATCCAGCCGGGTACTGTCAAACACTTCCGGTAATGTTCCGTTTTTGACGGCCTCTGCCAAGGTGTCTGCATACTGCGCTTCCTCAAACGCCTTGATTTCTACAGTTACATTGTCATGGTGCTGGTAAAAGGTGGTCAGCATATTTTCATACATCAATTCTGTTTCTTCCGGGCTCTCACCATGATCCGCCGCAACCCACATTTCAATTGATACCGATGGCAGCTGGGTCAGCGCCTTATTTCTTTGAACAGTCCATAGGCAGACAATACCAACCACAACCATAAAGCCAAATGCTGCGGCAACCTGAAGAATCCGCCGTATTTTTCTTCTACCGATTTCCTGCTCGACATTTCTAACATTCCCTTTATTCATCAGGGCATCTCTAAACTGTGCCGTATCCTGATACCGCAATTCCTCCTTAATAGCCATCGCCCGCATCACTGCATTGCTGATATGTTCAGGAATTTCAGGAACAATTTTAGCAGGTGGCAGCAATTGGTCTTTTGTTACCCGATCGGTAGATTCTTCCGGCTTGACACCGGTCAGCATATAGTAGAGTGTTGCTCCGACCGCATAGATATCCGTATACGTTCCCTGTGTTCCGTTAATACTATATTGCTCCGGCGGAGCGTAGTGCGGTGTCAGAATTGTAGACATTTCCGATGTCTCCATCCGGGCCGCACCAAAATCAAATAACTTAACAATACCATTTTGGCAGATAAAGATATTACTCGGATTAATATCCCTGTGGATAATTTTTTCCTTATGTATCACCTGCAGGGCATCCAACAGGGCCAACGTAATATTCACCGCCAGGTCGGGCGTCAGTTTTCCACCCTGATGCCTGATATACTCTTTGCAGGTCATGCCGTCCATATATTCCATCACCATATATGCGGTATGATTATCCTCAAAGAAATCATAGACATCAACAATATTCACATGAGTATTAAATCTGGCAACCTTTCTGGCCTCATTTAAGAACCGGTTCTTACCCTTTTCATATTCTTTCTTTCGTTTTTCTGAGTAAACTAAAACTTTACTGATCCCCGGAGTACGGGTGGCAATTCCACCGGGATAGTACTCTTTGATGGCAATCATCTTATCAAAGGTTTTGTCCCAGGCCTTATACACAATCCCAAACCCCCCGGCATTAATAGCCGTCCCGATCCAGTAACGACCCCCGGACAGTTCTGTTCCCGGAGATAAATAATATAAATTTTCAGCCGCACTGGTCTGATCATATCCGCAATGAGGACAAATATCGAAACCATCGGCAAACTCCTTCATACAATAAAAACAGCGGCTCATACTACCTCCCCCCTTCTTTATTCTTCTATATCGGATGAGCAATGCCGTGGTATTGTCCTGCCTTCGTTTTGCCCGTTCCTGAGCTGTTGTTATCAGGTGTTCCACTAATGCCCCAACCTCCGTTTGGCAGTCTGTCAATATTGATATTATCTGGTCTTCATCAAGATTATTGTATAAACCATCGCTGCAAAGCAGAATTTGGTCACCGTCCTGCAATAGAAAAGGGTTGAAATTTCTTTCCATCTTACAGATGCCGCCAATCCCCAAATAACTGGTCAGCGCTTCCGCCTTCTTGGTATCGACCTCGGCAAGATACGCTTCTTCAGATATCTCTTCCTGTCTTAGCATATCTTCCAGACTTCTCCGGTAATTATGCGGTCTTACAAGTGGCTCCAGTATGCCCTCCCGCAAGATATATATTTTGCTGTCACCTACAGACATCCAGTAAAGTTCATTTTTCACAATCTCAACTGCTACCACAGTACTTCCAGCATTTAGTCTGCTGCCATCAGAATTGGTCAGTTCAGAAATCATTTGATCCATCCGGACAGCCTCACGGCAAAGAAAATCAGGTGTTGTCTCATCCTCACAGCGGTTCCGATAATCCTCCAAAATCATCCGAACTGCATCACCGCTGGCTCGTTCCCCGCCATCTAGACCACCCATGCCGTCACAAATAACTGCCAGCATCTTATCTGGTTGGATCATAGCTCCGGCATAATCCTGTTGATATTCCCGTGTTCCAACAATACTGCCTGCTGCAGCCTGTAAATATTCATTATTTTCACCAAGTTGTTCCCATATCACATTATTGTCCGTCATTTGATACTCCTGCTCTCAATTCGCACATCCGGCTGGTCAGAGATATAACCACCCCTGGCGGGTAACGATATATCTGCCCCTTACTCAGCAGATTGCCGTTTACATAAGTCCCATTCCGCGAAAAGTCCTCAATTCGAAATTCACTGTTTCTCTCATCATATATAATCGTACAGTGTATTTTGCTCACTGCCGCATTGCCGGTAATAATAATATGATTCTGCATTGGTGAGCGTCCAATTTTGATTTCTTTTCCCGGCGGAACTTCCCATCGCATTCCCGTCTTCTCACCACTTACTATCTGAAGATATGCCTTTGCCTGTACCTCACGATCATAATCCATAGCGATTTGTTGCATTTTGGGACAGATCCCTTTTACAAATTGATCCATGGTCTGGATTCGCCGCCGGTAATCAAGTTCCAGTGCCTGTTCTACCGTAAGGGACAATGTATGGGCTATATCGGATCTGAGCTGATATAATGGCGGACAGATTTTTCCATCCAAACGTTCTATCGCATCCGGTACTGTCCGTTTCGTCAGTGCAAAATAATAGGTAGCTGCCAGAGAATATACATCTGTATAAGGTCCCTGCTTCCCGGTTCTGTAATATTGCTCCGGCGGAGCAAACCCTTTCTTAAACTCTACGGAAAACTCCTGCCGCTCATCCATTGTCTGCTGTCTGGCACTTCCAAAATCCAACAGCTTCGCCGTACCATCCTTTAAAAGATAGATATTTTCGGGGGTAATATCCCGATGCAGGATTCCTGTTGTTTTATGGATTACTGACATAGCCATGCCAATTCGGGCAATCATCTCTGTGATGTCATCTGCCCTCACCGGCCGGTTTGCCATTCGTATCACCTGCTTCAAATTTGTTCCATCCAGGTACTCCATAACAAAATAGGCCGTACCATTTTGTGAAAAGCTGTCTTTTATTTTAACTACATCATCGATATCAAATAATTGCTTCAGTCTTTCTGCTTCCTGCAAAAACCGTATCATACCATGATGAAATACACTTTTTCCCGAAGTCATGGAAACCTGTATTTCCTTCTCTCCCTGATTTCGGTATGTAATCCCTGCCGGCGCATACTCTTTAATTGCACACACCTCACGATGCAAATAATCATATGCTTTATAGGTGATTCCAAAACCACCAACCCCAAGTATTCTGCCAATGAAATAACGGTTTCCCAATAAAGTTCCGGCAGTCATTGCCCGACCCTGATTACGGTTCGGCTGATTGATATAACCACAGTCCGCACAACTGTTTCTATGATAATGCCAGGAAAAACAGTTCGGACACATATCCTTAATTAATTCCATCTGCTGTTACCACCTGATTCTTAATGTCACAGATCCTGCTGCAATTTCATCGTTTTGTTCCAGCTTCCGCTTCTTGCTGATTTTCACTCCATTAACCCGAGTTCCATTCGTCGTATTTAAATCCTGTACATACATATCCTTACCATCCCATTCAATTGCAAAATGCTGTCTGGACATCTTATTATCATCGAAATACAGATTATTGATGTTGGCACGTCCGATAATAAAACTATCCTGCAGATGGACTTTCATTGTCTCAGGCCGTCCACCTTTGACCCGAACAATCAGCTGGAATTCCTTTCCCTGCCGTTCACGAATACGAACATGCTCATGTATCTCCACATCGGATGCCATTACCGGCTTTCCATCCACATAAATAATGCCATTACCTTTCTTGATTTTCCGATATACCAGTACAATAATCAGTAACAGGATCGCCACAACGATAATCAGAAATATCCAATACCAGGCTAGCACCGCATTCCAGATCCTGGTACTGAGCGGAGATGACGGAACGTCAAATTCCATATAATTGGAAACTGCATTTGCCTCCATTGAGATGTCGGTAATATTGGCACATGATACCTGATAAGTTCCAGGCTCCAGGGCATCCGCAAACGTAAGAATGATCCTGCCGTTTTCGGTCTTGTCAATACTCACTGCCGCAACTGCCGCAACCTTACCAGCATTTTTAACCTGATAATTCGCCGCATTTTCACATCCGGTTACCGGTTCTGAAAATTCCAGTTCAACCTGATTATCAGAAATTCTATTCACATAGAGAATCGATGGTACTGTCACATCTTTAATTCTCCGCACAACCATCACTTCTTTTGTTAGCAATTGCTTGGATGATGTCCGGATCGAGAACATCTCCTGGCTGTTGGAAATAATATTAGTTTCCGTTTTAAATAAAATTACATCAAAATCCAACAAAAAGTTATGTAATCCCTGTAGAACAGTTCCTGCCTGGTCGTTATCAAAAATAGTAAGATGTCCGCCAGAATTTCTGGCAAACTCACCAAAACTATTAAGATTTTCCCGCTTAGTTTCTGAGATTCCATATGCATATACCGGGATACTCTTTTTCTTTAGGTTCTCCTGAGCCTCCTGCACCATCGTCTTTCCGGTAGAAAAATCCTCACCATCGGAAATCACGACAATTACCTTGCGTTTACAGATCTCCGGATCCACCTGTTCAGCACGGTCAGCTGCCTGACTGATAGCTTCAAACAGCAACGTTTTGTTGTCAACATTATCTACCCCCATTAATGCTTGGGTAGTTTCGGCAGCAGTATGATTTTCATCCAGTAATAATGACACTGATTCACCGAAGGTGTAAAATATCATTCGGTCATCAGCTCTCAGACTTAGGTCAAATTCCAGTATTGACTGCTTAATGGACTCAAATCCAGCTTCCGGCATAGAATTGGACACATCAAGAAGCAGGTAATAATAGATCGGCTCACCAGAATCTGAAAATTTACTTGTTTTAATAAATTCCAGTGTTCTCTCTCCCAACGCCGCTTCCATCTGATTAGTTTCAATATTTCGGGTATACACCGTCACTTCCGGCAGATTTACATATACCTGTTCTACGGATGAGACTTCATCTGCAAAAACAGAATATGATAAGAGACAAATGACAAACATGCATAATGCACTTAGATATGTTATTCTTTTTCCCATACTCTTTCCTCTCTGCAAAAAGCGACAAATTCAAACTCGCTCTCTCCCACTCTCAATATATCTCCGCTTGTAAGAGTACACGGAGACTGAAGCAGGTTTCCGTTTAGATATGCTATCCCCTCTTGCTGTACCGCATAAAAACGATTCCCCCTGTTATCATATACAATTGCACATTCGGCCACAGTTCTAACCATTGGATCTTCCATTATCGGAACATCCATTTCATAACTCCTTCCAATACGGTTAAATCCCTGATGAAGTCTGAAGTCTCGGCCGATTTCCGCCCCCGCCACGCATACCAGCCAACCAGTCACAGGATCTCCGTCGTTCTGCTGAACATACAAACTGATTGTTTTATCGTCCTCATCAAACGTTTCTTCAGACATTCCCGCATTAATTGCTATCGTCTTTCCATCATCAGTATCCTCCCACCTCTGATTTATTTGGGATAATGGTAATGGAACGGTTATGTCATCATCATGAAGTAGAATTCCACAATGGGGACATTGAGTATATTTCCCGTCGTCAAAATAATGCCCTCTGCTACAACGTATTACTGCCATATTTCCCCTCCTGATTCACCCACACAGCAATTGCAGAGTAATTATCCATATCAGTACCTCTTCCATTTTTAATAACAACAGCTTCCATAAGCTTTAACCATTCCTCAGTTGTCGCAGCTTTTTTTAGTGTATGTTCCATTTTTTTCTCTTCAATTAGTTCCCAGAAACCATCTGAGCAAAGCAAAAATGCCTGCTGTTTATTACAGACAACCGACTCTGATATCTGATATCTTACGTCATCCTCATCTACTCCCAAAACACGCAGCAAACGATTTCTGTCCGGATGTTTCCGAATATTTTTTTCTTTTATTTCACCAATGGCAACTAGCATCTGAGGCACACTGTGATCTAATGTCCGTTCTACGACTTTGCCATTCTGAAAACGATACAAGCGCGAATCTCCGATATGTCCCCACGTTGCTGTACCATCCTCAATCTGCAGCAGTACAAGTGTTGTTTTCATATCCTTACAGGTAGTATCCTGCTCCTGCCTTTTCACAATATCCGACTGAGCCTGTAAAAATGCCTGATCCATGTGAAACTTTTTCACTCGCCGATCAATGTACAACTGTATTGAGGTATTAACAGCAACTCCGGATGCTATCTCACCTTTACCATGCCCTCCCAATCCATCAGCCAGAGCAAACAGGTAACCGTTTTCATGCTTTCCGGAAGATACACAATCCTCATTATGCTCCCGCCCGCCGGTTTTACTTAAGATAGAATATTGAACCATAGCAATCTCCTGGTTGAAATTTATTATTTCATTACTTTTTATTAATTTCAATAAATTATAACAAAATCAAGTAACAATAAATAAATTCAATCAAAAACTAGGGTATTTTATATCAAATTTAAATAAGATTTTATTTCTTCTTGACAGGCTCAAAATAATCCCTTATAGTGCAGTTGTAATAAAAAAGTTAAGGAAGGTAGTTCAGAAATGAGAATTGCTGTTTTAGATGATGAGAAACAGTGTTTGGATGATTTAAAAAAACTATTAAAAGATATCCCACTAGTGAAAGAAGTAATAACATTCTCTACTCCACAACAATTGTTCTTTTCCTTAAATTGCCGCGAACAGTTAGATGTTATAATCATGGATATTGATCTCAGTAAAACTGGTACAAAAGAAAATGGTATTGATATTGCTGTACAGCTAAAAATCTCTAACCCCGAAATTCAGATCATATATCTAACCGGATATAATGAAAAATTTGCACAGCAGATATTTTTGAAAAATGCCAATTTCTATGGTTATATACTAAAACCAGTAGAGTTATCTATTCTCAAAAAAAATCTAGAAAACGCACAGGAAAGAATCAAAAATTCTCAAAAAAACAGACTTACTATCATACATAAAAACAGACCTTATACTCTATTTAGTAATTCTATTATATACCTTGAAAGTATAGGTCATAAAGTAGTTATTCATACTGCATCTGAATCTATGACCTGTTACGAAAAACTAGATGAATTACAGGCAAGACTTGGTAATTATTTTCTGCGCTGTCATAAAAGTTATCTTATTAATATGGATGAGGTGGCACGCCTTGAAAGAAATAAATTCATTCTGTTAAACGGTTGGGAAATTCCTGTATCTAAGCCTAAATATGATAGCACACGAAAACAATTTTTTAAATACCTGAGTAATACTGTTAATATAAAGGAGCAAAAACATGAGCTATAACCTCAAGAAACTTTTTATGCTAATAATCTTCCCAATTTTGCAAATTTTTATAATAAACAATAATTTTCATTTTATTAACACTCTTCCTACGTGGGTTATCCTTTTTCAAATAACAATTACCTGCATAACTGAATTAGTTCTATATTTAATGTTGAAAAAGTATGCTCAAAAAAAATATTTGGAAAAAGAACTGCATGATGCAGAATATAAGAAAAAAATCCGCTCAATATATGAAGATTCTATTAAACAACAAAAATTTCGTCTGGATGTTTTACAAACTAAAATGATAAAATCCATTTCATATTTTTTAGAAAATCTCTCTGCCTCTGATAATGCCAGTCAAATAATATATATAAAAAATTGTGCTGAAATGGATATTTCATTATATTGCCGAAATCAGGTTGTCAATGCTATTATGACCGAAAAAGCATTGCAATGCAGAGTAAACAATATCTGCTTACTTACCAATATCAATATTGACCATGATTGTTTCATTGCTCCACATCACCTTTGCAGTATTTTCAGCAATCTTCTTGATAATGCTATAGAAGCTGTTTTATCTCTGCCACCTGAACAACGAATTATTGAGATAATATCACAATGCCGTGCTTCTTATTTAGTTATTGTCAGCAAAAATTCATTTTCCATAAATTACCCAAATCGCATAGCAGACCCGAGTCGAGGTTATGGAACCCAGATACTTCAAGATATAGCTACCCAATATCATGGTGATTATTTTACAGAACTAGATACAAATTTTAAAGCATCAATTATATTACAGATAGGATAATACTATGAGCTTCGAAATTTTCATATTAAAACATTTGCCGACATTACCTTTATTTTCATTTTTTTGTAAATCTCTGCAGCGTAAATACTCTATTTCAAAAACCTTTATGTTTATGATAATATACACCTTGCTCCATTCCTTTTTTAAAGTAATTTTTTTACGTCCAGATAGTGTTTCAAAATGGGTGTTTTTTATTTGTGTTTCCTTTGTATGCCTGACTATTTTCTTATATTTTATTTTTAAGGACCCATTGCCTAAAGTGCTTTTGACCATCAGTGTTTCGTATATTATTCTCGCAACTGCAGAATATCTGGTACTGGAATGGTACGCCAGTCAATATTCAACCACTGTCAATGTTATTTTGGATTCACCCGGTCTGACTAAACATTTGAGTCTTTCAATAACCACAATTTCTGCTATAGCTTTTGCAATCCTGACCGCTATCTGGAATAAGAATAAGAACAGAGAAAATTCACGCGACTATTGGTCTATTGTAATTATTATGATTGCACAATTTTTCTCTTCCTTCATTCTTCATATAGGAAAGTATTATGTACATTCTGATTATAATTATCTTGATATCCCTTTAAGCTTACAGGCACTGCTTTTCCTTGTTATTGCCCCGATTCTTCTACAAGAAGCAGACGACTATGAAACACTAAAAAATGAACTTACCCGCATCAGGCGACTTAACACTATCGCGGATCTTTCTTATACATTATTTGAAAAAAGAAACTACGAAATCGAGAAAATAAGACACGACATCAAAAATCAACTATCTACTATATCTCACCTTATTGATACAGGTGAAAAGCAACAGGCCTACGAGCTATTAATCCAGCTCAAATCACAGGTAGAATCCATTTAATTACTGCATAATAAAAAATGGTATTTGTAAGGGAAATTTTCTGACACCCTTTTACAAATACCATTTCCCATTCCTAGAACTGCATATTACACATCTTACTTATAGTTTACAATTGCTCCGAAGTCTGGCTTCAGGGAGGCTCCGCCAACGAGGCCGCCGTCGATGTCTGCCTGGGTAAATAATTCGGGGGCGCTTGCGCCGGATACAGATCCGCCATACTGGATACGAATTGCTTCCGCTGTAGCTGCATCATAGATCTCACCGATACATACACGAATAGCCGCACATACTTCCTGTGCCTGCTCCGTCGTTGCTACTTTTCCAGTTCCAATTGCCCAGATTGGCTCATAGGCAATTACGGCTTCTTTTGCCTGATCGGCGGTAACATTCAGGAAAGCGATCTTAATCTGCTGACGGATCCAGTCGATGGTAATCCCCTGCTCTCTCTGTGTCAGAGATTCTCCGCAGCATACGATTGGAGTGATGCCATGCTCAAACGCTTTAAGCACTTTTTTATTAACAGTTTCATCGGTCTCAGCAAAGTACTCTCTTCTCTCGGAGTGGCCGATGATAACATATTTAACGCCTGCGTCAGTCAACATTGCCGGGGAGATCTCGCCGGTATAAGCACCGCTCTCCTCATAGTACATATTCTCTGCGCCAATATTGATATTGGTGCCTTTTGCTGCTTCCATTGCCGGAATAATATCAATAGCCGGTACGCAGAATACAACATCCACGTCATCATTGGCTACCAGTGGTTTTAATTCTTCTACCAACGCTACTGCCTGAGTAGGTGTCATGTTCATCTTCCAGTTACCTGCGATAATTTTCTTTCTTGCCATATTTATATCTCCCTATTCTGAGTGGTTTGTTGCTACGGAGCCGGACGGCTGTCTTCTTGACTGATAATGCCAGTCAAGAAGCATCGGATGTCCATCCGATGTGAAATTTCATACAAAAACATGCTTACAAGCAAGCTTGACGCCTGTTTTTGTATGAAATTTCCCGCCGTCCTGGATTATTCGTTCATTTGTTGTCAGCTGCTGCTACGCCAGGAAGTTCTTTTCCTTCCAGAAATTCCAGAGATGCTCCGCCGCCGGTAGAGATATGGGTCATCTTATCTGCAAAGCCCAGTCTCTTTACTGCATTAACGGAATCGCCGCCGCCGATAACGGTGGTAGCATCTGACAGAGCTGCTACTGCACGACATACTTCCAGGGTACCTTCAGCAAAGTTGGAGAATTCAAATACACCCATCGGTCCGTTCCATACCACAGTCTTAGCACCTTCCAGAGCTTTCTTGAATATTTCGATGGATTTCGGCCCTATATCAAATCCGGACCAGCCTGCCTCGATGGTATCGACAACTTTATGCTCGGTATCATTGGAGAATTCTTTACCTTCCATATGGTCAACCGGAAGAAGCAGGTTTACTCCTTTGTCTTTTGCCTTATTAATCATCTCCAGTGCATAGTCCAGCTTGTCTTCTTCACATAAGGAATTACCGATCTCTTCACCCTGTGCTTTAGCAAAAGTATAAGCCATACCGCCGCCGATAATCAGGGTATCAACCTTATCCAGCAGATTGTTGATTACGTTGATCTTGTCGGATACTTTAGCTCCACCCAGGATTGCCACGAATGGACGAACCGGATTCTCGACAGCCTCTCCCAGGAATTTGATTTCTTTTTCCATAAGATAACCAACAACATTTTCCTTGCAGCATTTTGCTACGCCTACATTGGAGCAGTGCGCTCTGTGAGCGGTACCGAATGCATCGTTAACAAAAACACCACCATCACAAAGAGCAGCAAGTTCTTTTGCGTAAGCATCAGCTGCCGGATCTTTGCCGTATTTGGTCTCTTCGCCTCTGTAGCGGGTATTCTGAAGCAGCAACACTTCGCCTTCGCCTAATTCTGCTGCCAATTTCTGAGTCTCAGCGCCGGTAACCTGAGGATCATCAGCAAACTTTACGGTAACGCCCAGTCTTTCAGACAGTGCCGGAGCAACCGGTGCCAGAGACAGTTCCGGAAGCGGCTCCCCTTTCGGCTTACCCAGATGAGAACACAGGATCACTTTTGCGCCCTGATCCAGTAATTTCTTAATGGTTGGAATCGCTCCATCGATACGGTTATAGTTCTGAATTACGCCATCTTTTAACGGCACATTAAAATCACAACGTACTAAAACTTTTTTCCCTTTTAAATTGCTTAAATCATCAACCGTTTTCTTATTTAACATAATGTTATACCCCTTTCGTTTTAAACAGCATTTCACTTTGTATACAATATTCTTACTAGACAGAAAAAGGTCCGGTCCTGTTAAGACCGGACCCTTATTTGAGTCTTAAACCACTATGACTAGCACTGAACTGTTATCGTTGATTATAACTCAGCGAAGTATTTAATGGTACGTACCATCTGGCTGGTGTAAGAGTTCTCATTGTCATACCATGCAACTACCTGAACCTGATACAGATCATCACCGATCTTGGATACCATGGTCTGAGTAGCATCAAACAGAGAACCATATCTCATGCCAATGATGTCAGAAGATACTAACTGATCTTCGGTATATCCGTAAGAATCAGAAGCGGCTGCTTTCATTGCTGCATTGATGCCATCAACGGTAACGTCAGCACCTTTAACAACTGCAACAAGGATGGTGGTGGAACCTGTCGGAACCGGTACACGCTGTGCAGAACCGATCAGTTTGCCATTCAGTTCCGGAATAACCAGACCGATTGCTTTTGCAGCACCGGTAGAGTTAGGAACGATGTTGGCAGCGCCTGCTCTTGCTCTTCTTAAATCGCCTTTTCTATGTGGTCCGTCAAGGATCATCTGATCACCGGTGTAAGCATGGATGGTGCTCATGATACCGGACTGAATCGGAGCAAGTTTATTCAGAGTGTCAGCCATCGGTGCCAGACAGTTGGTAGTACAGGAAGCTGCTGAAATGATGGTATCATCAGCTTTAAGAATATTTTCATTTACGCTATATACAACGGTAGGAAGGTCATTGCCTGCCGGTGCGGAGATAACAACTTTCTTAGCACCTGCATCGATATGAGCCTGAGAAGATTTCTTGGAGCAGTAGAAACCTGTACACTCTAATACAACATCTACTCCGATCTGTCCCCATGGAAGATTAGCAGCATCTTTTTCTGCATAGATTTTGATTTCTTTTCCATCAACTGTGATGGAGCTTTCACCTACTTTTACGGTGTGAAGACCTTCACCCACATAGCCGCAGTATCCGCCCTGTGCAGTGTCATACTTTAATAAGTGAGCCAGCATTTTGGGGTCTGTCAAGTCATTAATTGCAACAATTTCATAACCCTCTGCGCCAAACATCTGTCTGAATGCCAGACGGCCGATACGTCCAAAACCATTGATCGCTACTTTTACTGCCATGATTAATTCCTCCTAGATTGTTAAAAATTTAATGATTGTTAAAATATAATCAACCTAAACTTAATTTTACCTTTTAATGTAAAAAATAGCAAGAGGTTTTTATATTTTTGTACATCCTTTACAGTTCATCCTTAACATAACCCGCCAAATTGTACGCATGATCTGAAATTCGCTCCAGATTGCTGATCATATCCAGGAAGATCACACTGGCTGAGGGTTCGCACAATCCTTCTGACAAACGTTCGATGTGCTTTTCGCGCATCTCTTCTTCCAGATTATCCACTTCATTCTCATACTGACTGACCTTGCGCACCAGATCCATGTCACCTTTCGCTCTGGCATCAATCGCATACCGGAAGGATTTCAAAACGCTGTCACTGATCTGCTGCAAATCCTGCATTCCGGTCTCGGAAAAATCAAGTTCATTTTTATCCATATATTCGGCCAGTTCTGCCAGATTTTCGACATGATCACCGATCCGTTCAATGTCACTGATGCTGTAAAAGAGATTGTTAATTATCTTCTTCTGATGTTCCGTCAACGACAGGTTGTTAACTTTGACCAGATATCCGGTAAGTACCTTTTCCATATTATTGATTGTTTTTTCAACTTTATACACATTTTCAACTTCTTTCATGCCACCGCCCAGCAAGGCATCGATAGAACGCTCAACGTTTTCTAAAGTAATCTGCCCCATATGTACGACTTCCATCATTGCTGTGTCTACCGCAAAGGCCGGGGATTCAAAGATTCTTTCATCCAAATGCTTTAATGCCTCCGCCACTTCTGTATCTGTAACCGGTGTTTCCTCGCCCTTATCTTTCACCAGCACACCAGATAGCGATACCAGCTGATTAACAAACGGGAAAAGAATCATCGTATTGGTAAGATTAAAAATGGTATGGAAAATCGAAATCTGCACGGCATTAATATTGGAATTGCCAAGTATCGGATTGATAAAATTAAACAGTATAAAACCAAGTGTACCAAAAACAATAGCTCCAAACACGTTAAAGGACAAATGAATAACAGCAGCCCGTTTCGCTGTCCGTGAAGCACCCATACTGGAAATCAACGCCGTCACACAGGAACCGATATTCTGACCCAAAGTAATATAGATCGCCGCACTGGTTGTTACTATGCCATTCATTGCCAGGGTCTGGAGAATACCTACTGATGCTGAAGAACTCTGCAGCAAGGCTGTAACTAATGCACCGATAAACATACCAAGAAGAGGATTGCCGCCCAAAAGTTCGAATGCTTTCGCAAAAATCGGAGCATCCGTATAAGGCTTAATTGATCCGGACATTAAATCAAGACCCATAAATAAAAGACCAAGGCCAATTAAAATCCCACCAGCTGTTTTTTTCTTCTGTCCCTTGCAGAACACCAGCAAAAGTGCCCCCACACCGATAATAAACGGTGCATAAAACGTCGGGTTCATTGCTTCCATGGCGTCACCCAGCTGACTCATTGATACAATCCAGGCCGTAATCGTTGTACCGATATTAGCACCCATAATAACGCCGGTCGCCTGAGTCAGATTCAATACTCCGGCACTAACAAAACCAACCACCATAACCGTAGTCGCACCACTGCTCTGAATAATCGCAGTAATCAATGCTCCCAGCGCCACTCCCAGAAACCGGTTATTCGTCAGCATCCCCAGGAAACTGCTCATCTTACTTCCTGCTGTCTTCTGCATGCCGTCCGCCATAATAGTCATACCGTACAAAAACATACCCAGACCGCCCAGAAAGCCAAATACATTTGAAATGTCACTAATCGACATAGTTTCCTCCTTGATGTAGTTTGATGTTTTTTCTACAATAAATAAACATACCGATTAATCTTAACATAAATTTTACCTATATTTCAACTATTTTTAATTATTTTATTGAATAACCAATTAAGGTCTTATATAATCGTCTTAGCTGAACAGATTTAAACATGAATGAAGGCCGTATAAATACGGCCATTTGGAGGACATTATGATATCAGATTTTCACTTACACACAGAATTTTCATCCGACAGTGAGACTCCGGTCCGCAGTCAGATTGAACAGGCCATATCACTCGGGATGACAGAGCTATGCATCACCGACCACCACGACTACGATGCCAGATCAAAAGATATGACCTTCATTCTGGACACCGATTCCTATCTCCCATATCTCAGACAGATTCAGGAAGAGTATCAGGATAGAATCCGCATCAATATCGGGGTTGAGCTGGGACTCCAGACTCACATCAAAGACTATCTGGAGCACTATATCACCCAATATCCATTTGATTTCATCATCGGATCCAGCCACTTCATCGATGGTCTGGATCCCTATTACCCGGATTTCTTTGAAGGCAGAACCGGCGATGAGGCATATGGCCGCTATTTTGAAGTAACCCTGCAGCGTCTCCGGACCCTGGACTGCTTTGACTCTTTTGGTCATCTGGACTATCCCGCCCGCTACGGCCCCGCTTATTCCTTCCAGACCCACCAGGATTACATTGATGCGATTCTAAAGACGCTGATCCAAAAAGGGCGGGCCCTCGAATGCAATACCGGCGGTTATAAATATGGCATGCGCCAACCGAATCCTCACGAGCAGATCCTGACCCGCTACCGCGAGCTGGGTGGTGAACTCCTGACCATCGGTTCCGATGCACATACACCCGAATATCTGGGTTACCGCTTCGATCATCTGGGCAACGTCCTGAAATCCTGCGGGTTCCGATACTATTGCGTTTACCGCAGCCGTATCCCGCAATTTATCGCCCTATAACGTATTTATTGATACTCCTGAGCCAGCTTTTCAAATGCAGGCAATGATCGCTGGATCATCTCATAAGAAACACAATAAGCCAGTCTGACATAACCCGGACACCCAAATGATGCGGCCGGAACCAGCAAAATATTATACTTTTTAGCCATAGCAGTAAATTCCGTTTCATCTTCAACCGGAGATTTAATCAGTAAATAGAAAGCTCCTTCCGGCTTAACACATTCAAATCCCAGATCAGTCAGAGTCTGATACAACAGCTTGCGGTTGCGGTCATAAAACCCTACATCCGTCTTCACTTCCAGACAATCTGCAATAACCAGCTGGAATAATGATGGCGCATTGATGTATCCGATACAGCGGTTGGCTACTACCAGCGCGTTGATCAGAATATCATAATAGTCGATCTGCTTGCTTACTGCCATGTATCCGATCCGCTCACCGGACAGAGACAGGGATTTGCTAAAAGAATAGACTACAATACAGTTCTTGATATAGGCCGGTGCAAATGGCAGGACATGATCATCATATACCAGTTCCCGGTATGGTTCGTCAGCTACAACATAAATCGGGTGGCCGATCTCCTGCTCTGCCTCAGCCAGCAATTCCTGCAGCTGAATCAGTACCTCTTTTTTATAAATTACACCAGATGGATTATTCGGGTTGTTGATGATGACCGCTTTGGTTCTTGGGCTTATATACTGTTTCATTTCTTTCAGATTCAGCTGAAAGGTGTCAAAATCAGCCGGAACCACTTTCAGGACACCACCATAATTCATCACGTAGCTGCGGTATTCTCCAAAATAAGGAGCAAAGCATAACACCTCGTCACCCTCCTCCAGAAGAGAACGAAGCAGGCAGTTCAAACCACCAGCTGCTCCAACAGTCATAATGATATCCTGCTTTTCATAAGCTGTCCCATTATGTCTGTTCAGGAAATCCGCCACCTTCTCACGGACTTCTTCATAACCGGCATTTGGCATATAGCAATGGACACGGTTCGCATCTTCCTGCTCAAGAATCCGGTAAATAGACTCCTTAACCTCCTTAGGAACAGGAGCCGCCGGATTCCCCAGACTAAAATCATATACATTTTCCTTGCCCACTTCTTTAGCCAGTTCCAGCCCCTCTTCAAATAATCTACGAATAGTGGAACTCCCCGCTACCAACTGCTGCATATTCTTTGACAGTATCATCATTCTACCTCGCTAATCTATCTGTATAATAATTATATTTTCAATTAAATTATCGCACATTTTGCCATTATTTACAAGCACTTTATCACGTTAAATCACTCAAGAATCATCATTACCAAACATCTGATTCATTGTCTTAATAAACAAAGGAATGATCGGATTACGATTACGCTTCTTCCAAACAGCAGTAATCGTATGAGTAGCTTCCAATAAAACATACCGGTACAATGTCCCCCCCATCTGCAGCGTCCAGAAATCCGTAATCGCCACCCCCTGACCACAATGTACATTCATCAGCAGCGATTCCGTATTCCGGACCGCACGAATCCGGGGAGCAAAACCATAGGGTTCACAAAAACTGTTAACCAGGTCCACAATATACGTGGTACGATCAGACTGCGGAACAAAGAACACTTCATTCCGGAAATCATATGGTGTAACTTTCGACTTCTGAGCCAGGGGATGTTCCATCGAATACAGAATCACCTGCGGAACTTCGGTCAATATGCTGATCTCCAGGGTTGGCAGCAGGTCCACATCAGTATGCAGGGTAATCCCAATATCGATTTCGTTCTTGCTCAGTGCCGGCATGATCTCATGAAATGCATAGCTTTCCAGGCATATCCGGTAATCATGTGTTGTATCTGGCATACCGTTAATAGCTCTGCTGAAAAAATCCGCCCTGGTCCATCCGCTCCCGCAGCCGATCCGCAATTCCAACATCTCATCCTTATTGCCTTCACGGATCTGCGTTTTCAACAATCCCATCTCGTTTTTATACTTCTTAAAATAATCATAAAATAATTGGCCGGCCTTAGTCAGCCTGGCCGAATTGTGGCCACGCTCAAACAGCTCCACGCCAAGCTCAGCTTCCATCGCCGATATCTGTTTACTGACCGCTGGCTGTGAGACAAATTTTTCATTTGCCGTTTTTGTAAAACTGAGATTTTCTGCAGCGGCCATAAAGTATTCTATTTGTAAATCATTCATGCTTTCACCCCGCCTATTTATAATAATTTTATTATAACAGAATCACGCTGCAAATGATATTTTTTCTCACTGCTATTTAATGAATAAACTAATTCCGGCACAAATATTCGTGAATTCCTCTGGCACCGGAACGTCCGGCTTCCATTGCCAGAATTACCGTGGCTGCACCGGTAACGGCATCACCTCCGGCAAATACGCCCGGGCGGGAGGTCTGTCCGGTGGTTTCATCCGCTACGATACATTTCCAGCGGTTGGTTTCCAGACCTTCTGTCGTGGATGAAATTAATGGATTCGGCGAGGTTCCAAGGGACATGATTACCGTATCCACATCAATGGTGTAATCAGATCCTTCGATCTCTACCGGCCTTCTGCGACCCGACGCATCTGGTTCTCCCAGCTCCATTTTACGAACAGTCATTCCCTTTACCCAGCCGTTTTCATCGACTAAGATCTCTACCGGGTTGGTTAGCAGATCGAAGATAATCCCCTCTTCTTTGGCGTGATGAACCTCTTCCACACGGGCCGGAAGCTCCTCTTCACTGCGGCGATAGACGATGTGAACCTCTGCGCCGAGACGAAGGGCTGTTCTGGCCGCATCCATAGCGACATTGCCGCCGCCTACAACAGCTACCTTTTTACCCGCCACGATCGGGGTATCATAGTCATTGCGGAAGGCCTTCATCAGATTGCTTCTGGTCAGATACTCGTTGGCTGAGAATACTCCGTTGGCATTCTCTCCCGGTATTCCCATGAACTTAGGCAGACCGGCTCCAGATCCGATAAAGACCGCATCAAAGCCCTCTTCATCCATCAATTCGTCAATCGTTACGGACTTGCCGATAATCACATCGGTTTCGATTTTTACACCGAGCTTTACAACATTGTCAATTTCGGTCTTTACTACGGTTCCTTTCGGCAGACGGAATTCAGGAATTCCGTAGATCAGTACACCGCCGGGTTCATGTAAAGCTTCAAAGATAGTCACATCATAGCCCTGTTTAGCCAGGTCTCCGGCACAGGTAAGGCCGGCCGGACCGGATCCGATCACTGCCACTTTTTTTCCGTTCGGGGTGGCTTTCGCTGCCGGGACAAAGTTATTCTCTCTGGACCAGTCAGCCACATAGCGCTCCAGTTTCCCGATTGAAATCGGCTCACCTTTAATACCCCGGACACACTTTCCTTCGCACTGGGATTCCTGCGGGCACACCCGGCCACAGACAGCCGGAAGAGCAGAGGCTCCGGCAATCACCTGTGCTGCTGCTTCCATATTGCCGTCCTGGACTTCTTTGATAAATCCCGGAATATCGATGGCAACCGGACATCCGGCGATACATCTGGCATTTTTACACTTTAAGCATCTGGCAGCTTCCTGAGTTGCCTCGTCTTGATTATATCCTAAACAAACCTCTTCGAAGTTTGCCGCTCTTACCTTTGGATCCTGTTCCCTGACAGGTACTTTCTTCATTACGTCCATTTCTTTCCTCCCGATTAATTACAGTTTCCGCAGCCGCCATGATGGGTGTCGCCCTCTGATTCCTTTAACATGGCACGCCCCTCTTCCGTCTTATAGGTCTGCTGTCTTTTCATGGCTTCGTCAAAGTTGACCAGATGACCGTCAAATTCCGGGCCGTCGACACAGGCAAACTTCACTTCTTCTCCAACACTTAGACGGCAGGCACCGCACATGCCGGTACCGTCTACCATGATCGGGTTCATGCTGACGATTGTCTTCAGATTCAGTTCTTTCGTCAGCAGGCAGACAAATTTCATCATAATCATCGGGCCGATCGCAATACATTCATCATAGTGTATGCCCTGGTTCTGAACCAGATCTTTGATGACTTCAGTAACCATACCTTTGTGTCCGTAAGAACCGTCATCGGTCGTAATATAAAGATTCCCCGCCACTTCTCTCATCTCATCTTCCAGAATCAGCAGATCCTTTGTTTTTGCTCCGACAATGACATCCACATCAATGCCCTGTGCTTTCATCCATTTCACCTGAGGGTAAACCGGGGCCGTTCCGACACCACCGGCGACAAACAGAATCTTTTTCTTTTTAAGTTCGGCAGGGTCTGCTTTAACAAACTCCGAGGGCTGTCCCAGCGGTCCGACAAAATCCTGAAACGCATCGCCGGCTGTCAGCCCCGCCATCCGCTGGCTGGAGGCACCGACAATCTGAAATACAATCGTAACGGTTCCTGCTTCCCTGTCGTAATCACAAATCGTCAGTGGAATCCGCTCACCCTTTTCATCCATCTTTACGATTACGAATTCACCCGGCTGGCAGGATTTCGCCACCCGCGGGGCTTCCACATCCATCAGGAAAATCTTTTCCGCGAGTTTCTCTGCTTTGATAATTCTATACATTGATCAATCTCCTTTTTTTGAATCATAAGACGCATAACCGGAATGCCCTGCCGGAGTGTCCAGGCGGCACTCCGGCAAGGCATTCCGGTTTACGTCTGCTGATAGCAGCATGTATCTTTCTATTACTTTAAAAACGTCCGATCACATCAGCCTGAATCAGCGGTGCTTCTGTTTTCTGAATCACTTCTTCCACCGTTGTATCCACCGCAATCTCCTTCAGCACAAGTCCATTCTCAGTCACGTCAATGACTGCCAGTTCCGTGACGATCTGATGCACCCGGTTGACCGCCGTTGCCGGCAGCGAGATCTCATTCAGAATTTTAGGCGACCCATCTTTGGCAGTGTGGGTCATAGCGATAATTACTTTTTTAGAACCGGTAACCAGATCCATAGCACCGCCCATTCCGGGTACCATCTTGCCGGGAATGATATGGCTTGCCAGGCTGCCGTTTTGGTCAACCTGAAGGGCTCCCAGTACGGTCACATCCACATGTCCGCCCCGGATAATGGAAAAGGAAAACGCACTGTCAAAATAACAGGCACCTGTTTCTACGGTCACAGGCTTGCCTCCGGCATTTACAATATTTGGATCATATGTATTTGCGTCCGGTACTGGTCCCATGCCTAAAATGCCGTTTTCTGACTGTAAATGAATCGTCATCCCTTCTGGTACATAGTCGGCTACCATTGTCGGCAGCCCGATTCCGAGGTTTACTACATTGCCGTCTTGCAGTTCTTTTGCCACGCGTCTGGCAATCCGTTCTTTAATCGACATATGGTTCACCCCCTACTAAATAATCCACAAAGATGCCGGGAGTGGCAACCGCTTCCGCCTGAATTGCCCCAGCCGGTACAATCTCTTCCGCCGCAGCAATAACAGTATCTGCTGCAGTTGCCATTAATGGATTGAAATTTCTGGTGGTTGCTTTATAAAAAATGTTGCCCTTTTCATCAGCAATTGATGCCCGCAGCAGCGCAAAGTCAGCCCGCAGCGGCTTTTCCAGAAGGTATTTCCGGCCGTCTACTTCAATCACTTCCTTGCCTTCCTGTATTTCTGTTCCCAGCCCGGTCGGAGTCAGAACTCCACCAAGACCTGCTCCGCCTGCTCTGATCCGCTCTGCCAGCGTCCCCTGCGGAACCAGCTGCACCTCGATCCGGCCTTCATTCATCAGCTGTCCTGTCATCGGATTCAACCCGATATGGGAAGTAATCATCTTACTGACCGCACCGGCTTTGACCAGACGGCCGATCCCGGTGTCCGGAGTACCGCTGTCATTGGCGATAACCGTCAGGTTTTTAACTCCTTTTTCAAGGATTGCATCAATCAATATCTCTGGTGTTCCATTTGACATAAAACCACCAATCATCAACACTGCTCCATCGTTCAGGGAAGCAATCGCCTCCCCCGGTGAAACCTTCTTCATTTACTTTCCTCCCTATCGTTCTACTACAACCGCAGTTCCCATGCCTCCACCGATACAAAGTGTCGCAAGACCCTTTTTCGCATCCTGTTTCTGCATTTCGTAAAGCAGGGTTGTTAAGATTCTGGCGCCGGAAGCTCCGATAGGATGTCCCAGGGCAACAGCCCCTCCGTTGACATTGGTCTTTTTCAGATCCAGTTTCAGGTCACGGCACACCGCAATTGCATCACTCATTCTGCACCTACCTTAAATTATACGCCGAGGATCTGCCTTGCCTCATCCGGAGTAGCCACTTCTTTACCGAATTCCTGGACAATCCGTTTGGCTCGTTCAATAAATTCTACATTTGAAGTTGCCAGGCGGCCTTTGCTGTACATGACATTATCTTCCATGCCGACACGGATGTGTCCGCCCAATGCCAGCGCCGTGTACATAATTGGCAGATGTCCTTTTCCGATTCCCAGGGCACTCCAGGTCGATCCTTCCGGCAGCAGGTTTTTCAGATAAACCAGATTCTCAACGGTTGCAGGCATTCCTCCTGCCGCACCTAAAACAAACTGGAAGTGAAGCGGCGCTTTCAGGATACCTTTTTTCAGGTAATACAGGGCATTGGAGATCATACCGACATCAAAGATTTCAATCTCCGGTTTCACACCGGCTTCCAGCATTTTATTGCCCAGTTTTTCCAAAAAAGCAGGGCTGTTTTCAAATACGGTGCTGTTCTGCCAGTTCATCGAACCACAGTCATAGGAGGCAATCTCCGGTTTTAATTCAACAAATGGTTTCATTCTCACTTCGTCATCCAGCCCGATTCCGCCGGATGTTGTAAGGTTCAGCACAATATTGCAATCTTCTTTGGCACGAATCAGACGGACGGTTTCTTCGAATTTTGCGTATTCCATCGAAGCTTTACCAGCATCATCACGCACATGGATATGAGCCACGGAAGCGCCTGCTTTCCAGCATGCATACACCTCTTCTGCAATTTCTTCCGGGTCAATCGGAACATATGGCGTAATTTCCTTGGTCGGCCATGCCCCTGTTGTTGCAACGGTCAAAATTACTTTATTACTCAGATCACTCATATTAAAATCCTCCATACAGATAGGTTCTGTCAGGAACGTCATTGATATCCTCTTCTTCAATTTCGGCAACGCAGCGAACCATTGAACCATCTCCCATATACCAGCGAAGCGGGAAGCAGAAGAAGCGGAAACGCTTGCCGGATACTTTATCCAGATCACCGCCCAGATTCTCAACACCTACGATACCGTGTCCAAGCATTTCTTTATGACATGGCTCCCAGGTTCCCCAGCAGCCGATATCTTCCAGCTCACCGAATTTGGCATCATATGCTTCTTTGCCGTGCAGCTTGATGTATAAATCTTTATCAAATTCAGCATAAGCTTCTTCACCGAATTTTTCAATATATTCTTCTGTAATCGGTCTGCCCGATGCGCCCAGCAGATTCATCCGGGTCATGCCGTTATTGCCCATTGCGGTATGCAGCGGATGATCCAGTGCCTGCATATCCATCGCCACACATTTTACTTTATGTTTTACAAACCATTTACCGGCATCAATACCAGTGCCGCAGGAATAGTGGTAATAATCTTTGGAATCGTCAAATTCACGATGCATACCGGTATTCAGGCAGACTACCATGCCTTCCAGTTCTTCCGGTTTAATGTTGGCGCGTCTGCATGCATCATCCAGATGTTTGTCGGTAATCAGGCCCCATTTTTCAACCTCAATTTCCAGACAGACAGCATCTCCGGTATATGCATCAACCGGCATTTCATGCGTATAACGGGCCCGTCTGCCGTCAAACTCTTTTTCCATTACGTGTCTTGGGGCATCACAGTGGGTGCCGGTATGCATGGTACAGCCTACATACTGAGTCAGTACACCGCCCTTTGCAAGTCCATGTTTGCTGTCGATGACCGGTTTGTCAAAATATGGCCAGCGCGGAATGTCGGCGCTGAACGGATGTGTTAAGTCTACGAATACTTTCTTTCCCATGATAGTTATTACCTCCAGATTTTTAATTTTTATGATTAGGATCCATTTATTTAGTTAGCCCAGTAACCGCCGTCGGTTGCGACATTGGCACCGGTCATAAAATCACTTGCTTTTGAAGCCAGGAACAGACATGGCCCCACGAAATCTTCCGGCTCACCCAGGCGTCCCACCGGCAGTCTTCTTAAGAAGTTTTTGTATACAGCACTCTCAGGATCAAACATCCACTCGGTCAGATCAGAACGGAATACTGTCGGGTTGATGGTATTTACATTAATCTTGTATTTAGCAGTCCATTCACATGCCAGGGACTGTGCCATCAGATCAATTCCTCCTTTGGCAGTACAGTATCCGGTATAATTAGCCATGCCCATTTTGGAACGTGCGGAGGATACCATGATTACTTTGCCGCCCTTGCCCTGTTTGATCATCTCTGCACCAACATACTTGCAGAACAGCCAGGTTCCCTGTACGTCGGAATCCATGATTTTCTTCCATTCATCAAGATCCTGTTCGATAATCGGCTGCGGGTTGTTATAACCGGCTGCGGTCACCAGGACGTTGATTTCACCAAATTTAGCCACGGTATCATTTACTACTTTAATAACATCTGCCTCAACAGCCGGATCGCCGGTAGAATACCCGCAGTCTACTCCTGCTGCTTCCAGCTCATCACATAACTTCTGACAGGTCTCTGCCTTACGTCCGGTTACCATAACCTTCATCCCGGCCAGGCCATATCCCATACAGACAGCCTTGCCCAGTGCTCCTGTTGCTCCTGTGACAAGGGCAACTTTACCTTTGACATCAAATAAATCACTCATAAATTCCTTGTTTACCATAATCCTTCTTCCTCCTATTCCGGATAATTAATAATTACCAGCATTGTTGCCGGGCTGTTTGATTCATTGATCAGATCGCGTCCCTCATTGGGTGCAAAGGAAATACTCTCATTTTTATGTATTACATATCTGGTTCCGGCTTTATCAATTACGGTCATCTCGCCTTCCAATACATAGTACACTTTCTCAAGCGGATTATCTTCATAAGCATATTCTGCTCCGCCGCCTGGCAAAAATGTCGACAGGCCGATCCAGAATTTTTCTGCTCCGGTCTCTTCTTTGCCATGAATCCGCATTGCGGTCATTCCGAAATGTCCCGCTGCGTTATAAGTTTTCAGTTCCTCCAGTGTTCTCTTAACCATTTTGTTTGCCTCCTTTTAGACATAAAATTTATCTGTTTAGGACTGCTGTCTTCTTGAATGTCTAAAGCCATTCAAGAAGCATCGGATGTCCATCCGATGTGAAATTGTGTGCAAAAACTGCTTTACAAGCAAGCTTGACAGCTGCTTTTACACACAATTTCCCGCCGTCCTGAACTGTTACCATGAAATTAATATTCTTTGCTTACCTGAAGCTGTTTTAACAAACGTTTGTTGAACTGATCCTGTACCTCCTGCTTCTGATCATCCGGATAGGTGAAAAACCCTTCACCTGATTTGAATCCCAGCTTGCCTTCCTTTACTTTCTCTCGAAGCAGCGGACTTGCTTCAGCCGAACGATCCATGACTGACAGCAGATTGTCTCCTACGGTACACCAGATATCAAGTCCACCAAAATCAGCCACTTCCAGCTGCCCTGTCGTTGCATAACGGAAGGCCGGGCCGAATTTCAGGGCCGTATCAATATCCTCTGCATCCGCCGCGCCCATCTGCATCAGAGAAAATACCTCTCTGGCAATCCCCTGCTGAATACGATTGGCCAGCAGTCCGGGGATATCCTTTTTCACCTTAGCCGGGCGCTTTTCAATCGAGCGGTACAATTCTTCCACTTCTTTAAAACGATCCTCCGGCATATTGCCAAAACAGGACAGCTCCACCAGCGGAATCAGATGAGCCGGATTGTACCAGTGGCATACCATCGTTCTGGCTTTGTCCTGATCCGTCATCTTTGCCGTCAGATCAGAAAAAGCAATGCTTGAGGTATTGCTGGCGATAATCGTCTCGGGTGAACAGTATGCAATCAGATTATCAAACAGCTGTTGTTTTAAATCCAGTTTCTCAGGGATTGCCTCGATTACATAATCAGCATCCGCAACTGCCGGTTGTAAATCCGCATAAGTAGTGATGTTCGCCAGAGCCGTATCAATCCGGGACTGTTCCAGCACACCTTCGCCACATAAAAACTCATACTGCTTTTTAATTTTTTCCCGGCAGGTATTACGCACTTCCTCAAAGCTCTCATAGACTGAAACCTGATAGCCATATAATGCAAAGCATCCGGCTATGGCATGCCCCATGGTACCGGCCCCAATCACTGCAATCGTTCGAATCATACAGACCTCCTTCTCGGTTTGCCGTTGATGGGATTGGTTATTTTGACCAATTCCCTTTTTTATTTTGAAAACTTTTTGTGATATTAGTTTAACATTCTTTAGATTAAATTTGAAATTGATAATAAACATTACAGTAATGCCATTTTTTCATTGTCAATTATCCATTTCCTCCAATTGTCCGTGACATCCACGCCAAATTGTGATAAAATTACCAATAATTCGAACCTAATGAGTTAGACATGTCCGAAAAAGTAGGAGGCAAGATATGAACCTGTTCCAACTAGAATACTTTATCACCCTGGCCGAGACCCTCAGCTACACCAAGGCCTCACAGAAGCTGCATATCACCCAGCCGACCCTGAGCAAACTGATCATCAATCTTGAGCATTCCATCGGATCACAACTGTTTATCCGCAACAAACGAGATGTTAAATTAACTGCCACCGGAAAAGTATTTTATAATGAGATTAAAAAGACCCTGAATTCCTATGAATTAGCGGTTCAGAAAGTAAAAGATATGGAAAGCGGAACCACCGGCATCATCAACATCGGTATTCTGGGCACTGCCCTGATCCACCATTTCCCGCTGATCATCAACCGGTTCCAGGAGCAGTACCCGACCATCAAAGTCAATCCCCTAGACTACACCTACAGCAAGATAATGGAAACCCTGGTAAACGGCCAGATTGACATTGCCCTGCTGCCCGATTTTGAAATCGACAAACTCCCCGGCGTCTCCAAAAAGAGCATCTTCACCGATTCGATGTGCGTAGTCGTCCACAAGAATCATCGCTTCTCCGAACTAAAATCCGTTTCCCTGAAGATGATAAAAGACGAACCCCTGGTCAGCATGGATGCCCGCTTCTCCCGCACCGACCACAATATTATTAACAATATTTATGCCAGAGAAGATTACGTCCCCAACACCATCTACGAAGCCAGTTCATTATTCAACATGATGCTGATGGCCGACTGCCAGATGGGCATCACCCTGCTTGCCAGCCATATGAAACAGTTTGCAAATGAATCGCTTCGCTTTATCACACTGGATGGCTTTGAAACATTTTTTAATGTCGCCTGTATCTACAACAAAAATACCACCGACTGCATCAATAAATTCTTAGAAGTAGTCGATTCTTATTCCAGTATAAACAAGTAATGAAAGGGATGTACATAGTCGCGATCCCTTCCCC
Organism: Lachnospiraceae bacterium; assembly: GCA_051654925.1. GTDB lineage: Bacteria > Bacillota > Clostridia > Lachnospirales > Lachnospiraceae > Brotaphodocola. The sequence goes on from JBOFYZ010000090.1 coordinate 59,063, forward strand.
ACAGCCCTCATCTGCCCCATCCCTCAACCTTAAACCTCATCAAAAAGCTCTATAGTTAAATTAAGAAGCATGTGACGTTATAGGATAAATCAGCAATTGCCTGAGCGGCTTCATCGCGGGTTATTGTGATTTATCCCATGCATTTAGTCACATGCTTCTTAATTTTAGATCTCCTTACATCCCGAAACCGCAGGAAATACGGACTGGTACCACGGCCGCCGCCAGAGCCCGCAGGCATTTTAGCGCGACAGCCCTCCACAACTACTTATCGCCGCGGAATATACCCCCGATAATTCGAGTACGCGTCACAAGTAGGATAATCCAGCACAAAGGCTCCTCTGATTTCAAATGACGACTTCAAATAAGGGAACACATCGCCCTCTTTTGCCCATGACGGTTTCTTAATTGCTGAAGCTGTCTCCACCGCAATGTGCTTCCAGGCTGTCGGTCCGGTGAACCACATCTCGACAACACGGTGCATATGGCAATTGTTAATGTCGCGAATTACCTTACTGGACAGGATCCGGGTACAGCACGCACTATTGATAAAATGCGGGAATACTTCTTCGTATAACCACTTGTCGCCTTCTTCTTCAGTAACACCCTCCGGATATTTTAAAGCAAAATTCCAACGGTAATTTGGACCATCTTCCAGCAGCCTTCCCTGACCTTTGATATCTTCCTCCCACCACATTGGGCAAAACGCGAATACAAATGGCGGACAGCCGTTATCACCGCCGGTAGCGCGTCCGGCATCACCGGTCAGTATGACATCTCCGGCTTCCTCTGGGATGGTTCCCTGCCACTTCAATACTTCGATTGGTGTGTATTCCTGGAATGCTTTTACTTTCAACGCCGGATCCATAATGTTGACCAGCCAGTGATGCTCGGTCAGCTGCATCCGGATCGTGCCGAAGTTTTCCGCGCCTTCCGGCACCGGCAACGCATCATAGAAGGCATACTTGGTACAATATGGCTCAAATTGGGCAATACTTTCAGGAATGTGATGGTAGTACAGCCAGTGGTGCAGCAGGTGTCTGTACTCTTCCTTCTTTACGTCTACATAAATAAAACTTCTCATTGGATTAAATTCTATTGGCATAACATAAACCCCTTTCTCTGTCTCCTGACCGCTCCCGCTATCTGCTTCCAAATGCCAGTTTATCTGCGACCGGATTAAAGATCATTGCCACAACAAAGCAGACCAGATACAGTGGCAGGAACGTATCAAGGAAAGCAAAAATAAATATTGGGAACACACGTACATTATATAAATTTAATAATAAACCAATTATCAACACAAAGATAGCTGCAAGCAGCAAGGTACCGACTACCCGCCCGATAAAGCTGTGAGGATCCAGCTTAAATAAGGCCGGGAATTTGACTGCAATCAACGGTACCGGAATCACCAGATTGATGATACAGGCGATCACAAATGCAATGATTACATTGGTCAGCCATCCGGAGAACATCAGCGGCATACCAGCTAACAGCGGTGCCACGGTGGACATAACAATTGCCATCGGAGTATTATTTACGATATTTAAAATTGCAATTTGTTTACCAGTTGGTTTCTGCATACAATCTCCTCCTTAGGCTTTCAGCATTGGTGTAATAAATTCCTGATATTTTTTCTTTTTTGATTTAAATTCATCGGTCTGACGTACCTTGGCAAAATTGCCCTCCATATTTTTAATGTCATTGCCATGAATGAATTTACCAGACAGCGTATTATGCGCATGCTCAAGCTGCTTCTCAGGGAACACAAATCTGGTCTTATTATCTTCAATTGCAATTTCACCTACCATACCGCATAAACCGCAGATTGCTTCGGTTGTACCTGGTGTTAAGTAGAATAATTTGTTATGGCAGTGAGGACAGATTCCCTCTTCTCCCTGATACGCTGCATTCTCAATGTCTTTTGCTGCATTGGCAAGATCGGCACCAAGCTTTCTGACCCCAGCCAGGCGTTCCTCATCCATGATGATTTCCTTGGCCCATGGGAACCATAAATTATCGATTACCTTCCACATCGGAGTCAGCGCATGCATGGCATGTTCACACTGAACTCTGGTACCCCAGTCAGAGCCGCCGACTCCCATATAGGAGATTACTTTGTCTTTTAAGATCCGGGGATCCGGGATCTTTCCGCCGGTCTCCTCTGCTACCTTGGTACCGATGATATTGTTGCCTCTGTCCATCCGCGGACCGAAGCGGTCTGTAATGGTATGGAACAATCCGGTCGCACCCTCTTCAAAAATCGGATCGCTGATGATGATACCGTCCGCATCCAGCATTTTATCCAGTACCCAGTCAAAATCATCTTTTAAGGTACACATATTTCCCCGTCCGGAAAGCAGCGTCTTAACACAGGCGCAGCAGCCGGTACAATGCTCAATATGCAGCGTGGACATCTGGATGAATTCTACTTCTGCGCCCTGCTCCTTCGCTGCCATCAGTGCCTCAATACACATAGAATCGTTTGTTCCGTTTTTTGTTCCAAATGAAATACCCAATACCCTCATGTTTTTCTCTCCTTTATGTAAATATTCTTTTTAAATTATGCTTCCTGCTCTTTCATTTTCAGGATATAAAATCCATCATCGAGCGCATCAATAATAATGTATCCCCTGTCATCTACAATCACATCTTCGGTTGTAGCATTTCTTGGCCCTGGGAATCCTTTGAAATATGACTCTTCCGGTGTTTTATTTGGATTTGGCGGAATGAAGTATGCCAACTCCTTGATATAATACTGGTCAGAAACGTCGTATACCCGCAGCCCCGCATGGAAATAGCAGCAATACACCCTGTCTCCCCGTTGTTCCAGCCATGGTTTCCCTTTCATCGGCTCATGCAGGTTATGAGGTCCGAACGGTCCCTGAGCATCCAGCTGCATAACATTAAAGTTCGGATACGGGAAATCCTTTGGCACTTCCGGATATGGAAATTCCGCAATCAGTGTCGGTCTGGCCGGATCACTGACATCGATCATATGTAGATTGTTCATCGCCTGCGCATGTTTGATCTTACCTGGCGGGAAGAACTGGAATCGCTCGCCTTCATTGGTTGCTACCACCAGATCACGGCCCGGCAGCGGCAGTGCCGTATGGGTTCTGGCTCCGGCCAGCTCACTGGAAAATGCCGGCATCAGCTTTAAGTTGCCCAGGCATTTCGGACGGGTTACGTCAGACACATCCAATACATACAGACCATCGCCGCAGTATCCCAGATACGCTTTGTCACCCACTACGAATGGCGGTCCATGCATCCAGCCTTTGTCCATGAATGCCGGTACATGCGGAGCAGCCGGATCAAAGGTGCGTCCCGGATAACCGTCGGCATACTGGTGAGGTGCCCACCATCTTCCTGCTTCCTTTGGATCTGCCGGATCTTCAATATCTACAATCCGGTAAATCATCCCTTCAAAACCACGGCATTCGGATGAGACATGGACGTAACGGCCGCCATCATACATGAAACGATGAACACCGATGGAGTGTGGCACTCCGCAATCCCAATACCCTAGGAATACCGGATTTTCCGGATCTTCTTTTAATGAATAGATACGAATTCCCACCTCACATTTGATGTCAGCCATTTTCGACTGATCCACCAGAGCATCCGGTCCGCTGCCGGCACTCATTGCCACAATCATCAGATCATCAGCAATCTGGAGCTTTGGTGTTGTTGTGGTCGGATATTCAGTCGGATCAAGCAGTTCAAAATGTTTGATAAACCTGGTGTTGTACGGATCCGTTACCTCACTGATCATCACGCCGTTTTTGCGGCTGCCGCCGAAACAGCTGCCGTACAGGTAATACCGCTCATCTTCCGTCTTATACAAAGCCATCTGGAACATACCGCACGTACCATCCAGATTGTTGAAATCACAGACTTCGAGATTTTTGATATACCCGTTGTTTCCTTTTCCTTTCGCGTAGAATTTATCTTCCATTTATACCTCCTTGGATATTTTTTAAGCACATTGTACATTTGATTATATATTAACGATAATGATTCGTACACTATCGATATACTTATGCTGTGCATAACGAAACAGTTATGACAAATTGTATAGGAATAACAAAACAAGGACACACCTGGCAACTTCTGTATCAGAAGCTGCTTCCGTAATGTCCTCGTCTTATTCAGTATTAATTAATGCTCCATCACATATTTTGCAACAGCCGCCCATACCATTTTATTCTGATGCCAGATCCGCTCATATTGTGACAGCGGCAGCGGGCAGGCCACGCTTCCAGTTTCAATCGTAAGTCCCGGAATCGGATCTTCCTTGATCTGAGTCCAGTCTTTGTATCCGCCATGTCCGCTGCTTCCGGCCGGCCGATAACCGGTTGTTGCAGCGATCAGGTTAACCAGTTCCTGCGATGCTTCCCGCACCTGATTGTCGGTATAATCCCAATAGATCACTTCCCCCATGCTATGATAGCTGATTGTCGCTGACCAGCTGCGGGAAAGGGTCAGATTCGCCAGCGCCTGGGATTCCGGTTCTGATAATGCCGATTCGCCTTTATAAACCGCATAGGACGGCAGCGCCGAAGTGCTTGCCAGCTCCCAGTTGGCGGGGAAATTCTGATTCAGGTCAACACCTCTTGCGTTGGCCTTCCAGTAGAGCAGATATTGCTCAAACGCAGCACTGGTTCTGCCTGCGGACAGATCGTTGGAATAACACTGCATCACTGCCTGGCGGAGTTCTTCTGAATGGAGAGCATCAACGCCGAACTGTGTCAGGGTGATACCGTCAGGATTCACCATCGGAACATAATGAATCGCTACTTTGTCCAGAATATTCGACAGCGGCTGTCCTTCATAGCTTCCTTGCTCATAAAACTCCAGGCCATATTCCAGCTGCTTCATTACCAGAAGCGGAGTCATATATTCTCTGGCGTGAATCCCGGCATGAATCAGAATATGTTTCTCGGCATCGGGATTGCCCAGAATAATCTCGTAAATATTTCTGCCGTCAAGAGAAGTACCGATGACGTTGGTCTGCATCTTGCTGCCGTAACGGGATGACAGACTCTGGATATCCTGAGCCATCTGATCGTAGGAGTACTTTTCAACTACCCGGACAACCGGATTCGATACTGTTTCTGTAAAATAATCAATACGTCCCGGTATCTCTGGAAGATCGCTCTCCGGTTCCGGCTGGCTCTGCACCACGCCGGGACCGCTGTTCTGTGAACTTGGTGCACCGACACCGGGACCCACCACTGCAGATGCAAAGGCGGGAACCGCACAGGTCAGTGCAAAAGCTGCCGTTATTACCGGTAATATCTTTTTATGCTTCATTCGTTTCCTCTTCTTTTGTAGTCTTTTCTTCCAAATCCTTCGGTTTCATACTTAAACTGATCTTGCCCATTTTGTCTACATCCAGAACTCGAACAGTAATCATGTCACCGATGTTTAATACGTCTTCTACTTTTTCCACCCGCTTGTCGGACAGTCTGGAGATATGAACCATACCGTCTTTTTTAGGTTTCAATTCCACAAATGCACCAAATGGCATGATCCTTACTACTTTACCGGTAATCAGCTGACCCGGTTCAATATCTGTAACGATCGTTTTGATTATATCTTTAGCCTTCTGAATCATTGCTTTATCAGTGCCGCAGACTGCCACATTGCCGTCTTCGGAAATGTCGATCTTAACGCCGGTCTCTTCAATAATCTTGTTGATCACACTGCCCTGCTTGCCGACTACATCGCCAATCTTGGCCGGATCGATACTGATCTGATCAATCTTAGGAGCATACTGTCCAACTTCTTTTCTTGGCTCGGCGATAACCGGTGCCATAACCTCATCCAGAATATGCAGTCTGGCTTCTCTGGTCGTTTTGATTGCTTCTTCAATAATCGGTCTGGTCAGTCCGTGAATCTTGATATCCATCTGGATCGCCGTAATACCTTTATGAGTTCCGCCGACCTTGAAATCCATGTCTCCGAAGAAATCTTCCAGCCCCTGGATGTCCGTTAAGACAATATAATCATCATCACTGTCACCGGTTACCAGACCACAGGAAATACCGGCAACCATACCTTTCAGCGGTACACCGGCAGCCATCAGTGACAATGTCGATGCACAGATACTTGCCTGAGATGTGGATCCGTTGGATTCCAGGGTCTCAGATACGGTACGGATTGCATATGGGAATTCTTCCTCACTTGGCAGTACCGGTACCAGGGCCTTCTCAGCCAGAGCTCCATGTCCGATCTCACGGCGTCCCGGACCTCTGGACGGTCTGGTCTCACCTACCGAGTAAGACGGGAAGTTATAATGATGCATATAACGTTTGGAGGTCTCCATATCGTCAATACCATCTAACTTCTGACGTTCTGACATTGGTGCCAGTGTACATATATTTAAGATCTGGGTTTGTCCACGGGTAAACATACCGGAACCGTGAGTACGAGGAAGCATATCAATCTCAGCAGCCAGGGTACGGATCTGATCCATCGCACGGCCATCCGGACGTTTGTGATCAACAAGAATCATCTTGCGAACGGTCTTCTTCTGATACTGGTAAACAGCCTCATCCAGTACATCCAGCCATTCCTGGTTATCAGCAAACGCTTCTTCCAGCTTCGCTTTGATCTGACGGATATTCTCTTCTCTTACCTGTTTTTCATCGGTAAATACGGCAACTTCCATCTCCTCAGGAGTAACCACTTCCTTCATTGCTGCAAACAGTTCCTGGGGAACCGCACAACTGGTATAAGTGTGTTTCGCTTTGCCGCACTCAGCTACGATGGTATCGATAAATCTGATGACTTCTTTATTGATTTCGTCGGCCTTAAAGATCGCATCGATCATAACCTGTTCCGCTACTTCATTTGCACCGGCTTCGATCATAATCACCTTTTCTCTGGTTGATGCAACGGTCAGAGCCATATCTGATGCCTGTTTCTGCGCCTGGGTCGGATTGATCACGAATTCACCGTCAACCAGACCAACCTGAGTCGTTGCACATGGGCCGTCAAATGGAATATCCGAAATAGCAGTTGCAATTGCAGAACCCAGCATCGCTGTCAGCTCCGGGCTGCAGTCCTGATCCACGGACATAACCAGATTGCTCAGGGTCACATCATTACGGTAGTCCTTTGGAAACAACGGACGCATCGGACGATCAATAACACGGGAAGTAAGAATGGCATTTTCTGATGCTTTTCCTTCTCTGCGGTTAAATCCGCCGGGGATCTTTCCTACTGCATATAATTTTTCTTCATATTCCACACTTAACGGGAAAAAGTCGATTCCCTCTCTTGGTTTATCTGATGCAGTCGCTGTTGATAAAACAACGGTATCTCCGAAGTGCATAAGTACTGCACCATTTGCCTGTTTTGCGACTCTGCCTACTTCTACGGTCAGAGTTCTGCCGGCAAGTTCCATACTGTAACTCTTGTACATGTCTGTCTCCTTTTCTTTTTCATATTATGCCTCAGACGCCGAAACTACTGAGCAAAGCACGAATCAGTTCATACGCTCCTCAGCAATCTCGGAAGCTGACCTCGGCACAATTCTCATTTGATCTCCAATGAAATAAAACGATAGGGTGGAGAAAACGTCTCCACCCTAATACCGACATTATTTTCTGATGCCTAATTTTGCAATCAGAGTACGATATCCTTCCAGGTCGGTTTTCTTTAAATAGCCAAGTAAACCACGTCTCTGACCTACCATCTTCAGCAGACCGCGTCTGGAATGGTGATCTTTCTGATTGTGCTGTAAATGTTCGGTTAATTCTGCAATTCTTGCAGTCAGAATAGCGATCTGAACCTCTGGTGAACCAGTATCGCCTGCAGTTCTGCCATACTCTGCAATAATTGCTGCTTTCTTTTCCTTTGAAATCATGTTGATTTCCTCCTTCTTATTCATGAACTTACCGCAAACTAAGCTTTTGGTGGAGTCTTCCAATAACCGAGTTCCGGCGTCAACTCATACTGAATTATCATAACACATGATAACTTTCGTGTCAAACACTTCTAAACTTTCCGCCGAACGTATGTGAGGGGGACTTTCCACTCTTTCCGCCGAACGTATGTGAGGGGGACTTTCCACTCTTTCCGCTGAACGTATGTGAGGGGGACTTTCCACTCTTTCCGCTGAACGTATGTGAGGGGGACTTTCCACTCTTTCCGCCGAACGTATGTGAGGGGAACTTTGCTTGTCAGACACAGGAACCCTGCCGCCATTAAACAGGATTCCGTTAGATAGGAATGGCTGATGACAAGAACGCCACCGAGGTGCTGTGTTATCTAAAGTATCATATACGACATTGTTTGACAATATTCACCGGATAAGTGCCCTCATTTTTTGTGTAATTACCGGATTTTTTTGTACTTTCCTTCTTTGTTAACATAGGCTTTCACCTGTTCCAGAACATATTTTTTTCGTCTTTCGCTGACTGGTATTTTATCACCATTTCGCATTATTACTTCATTTTTGATCAGGGATTCCATCCCCCCCAGATGTACCAGGTACCCATGATGAACCCTGATCACCGGAAGGTCTTTAAGCCGCTGCTCTTCCTCTTTCAGGGTTGAGCGGATCTGATATACGCGCATACTGGTATGGATATATGTCTTCCGTTGTGCTGTATGAATATAGCAGATATCTCTCCCTTTTAGTTTCAGCATCCCCCCCTTGCATTCCCATAAAAACTCTCTTATGTTGTCCATATTGAACTGTCATCCTCCCGTCAACCAAAAAATATATCCACAAAACAAAAGTTTTATGGACATATTAATAAACGAAATAGAATGAATTATATTACTAATTTTTGTATTTTTTAAAAATATAAATCATGCACAATAAAAGCAATGATAATACCCAGTACCGCACCGGCCAGAACCTGAAGCGGTGTGTGTCCGACAAACTCTTTCAGCTTCTTCTGAAATTGCTCATTACTCAAATGAAACAGATCCTGTTCCATAATCAGGTTCAGCAGCTTTGCCTGCTTCCCGGTCTCCTGTCTGACACCAATGGCATCATACATTACAACGGAAGACAAAACAAAACAGATCGCGAATTCTTTAGACTCTATTCCGTAGATAATCGCTGCTGATGTAGTCAGGCCGCAAACCGTGGCCGAGTGGGAACTGGGCATACCGCCAGATCCCACCAGGCGTTCCAGGGTCAGAGTCTTATTTAATCCAAAGTCTATAATTGTTTTTAATACCTGTGCAACTGTCCAGCCAATTATGGCACTGACCAGCATTTCGTTCTCCAATATTTTATCCCAGAATGTCATGATTTACTCCTGTTTGCATTGAGGTGTTTCCTTTTAATGCTCAATCAGCCAGTCATATAATTCCTGATATTTCAGTGCAGATGTATTCCAGGAATAATCTTCAGCCATTGCCCGGTCAATAATCTTGTTCCATTCACGCTTTTTGTTGTAATAGATATATTTGGCATATTGAATGGTACTCAGCATTTCATGGGCGTTATAGTTTGAGAATGAGAAGCCGGTTCCCCTGCCTTCAAATTCATTGTAGGGTTCAACCGTATCCTTAAGGCCTCCGGTCTCACGTACAATCGGTACAGTTCCGTATCTGAGCGCCATCAGCTGGCTTAAACCGCATGGTTCAAACAGCGACGGCATTAAAAATGCATCACATGCCGCATAGATCTTATGTGACATCTCCTCAGAATAATAAATCTGTGCGGATACGCGGTCATGATACTTCCATTCGTAATGACGGAACATGTTTTCATATTTTTCATCACCAGTTCCCAGCACTACCAGCTGAACATCATCACTGCAGATATCATCAATCACGCATTGAATCAGATCCAGGCCTTTCTGATCAGTCAGCCGGGAGACAATCCCGATCATAAATTTCTTATCATTTACCGGCAGTCCCAGTGCTTCCTGCAGTTGTGTCTTATTCTTTGACTTTTCCTTGCGGAATGTTCTGGCGTCATAATTCCTGGTAATCAGGCGGTCTGAGGCCGGGTCAAATTCATCATAATCGATACCGTTTACAATCCCCCGGAGGCTGGCAGCACGAGCCCGCATCAATCCATCCAGGCCTTCTCCGTAAAACGGCATCTTAATCTCTTCTGCATATGTCTTGCTTACCGTTGTAACCGCATCAGCGAAGACGATGCCGCCCTTGAGAAGGTTACCGTCCTTATATGCCTCCAGTTTGTCCGGAGCAAAGTAATAATCCGGCAGCTGAGAAAATCGCTTGATCGTCTTCAAATCCCAGACGCCCTGGAATTTAAGATTGTGAATCGTCATAATCGATTTCATATTGGCATAAAATTCACCGCCGCGGAACCGGTCTTTTAAATATACAGGAATCAGGCCGGTCTGCCAGTCATGGCAATGCACAATGTCCGGCTGAAATCCGATAACCGGAAGTGCCGATAATGCTGCATTGCAGAAAAAAGAAAATTTCTCCAGATCGAAATGCCAGTCACCATATGGCTTGGATCCTTCGAAATAATATTCATTGTCAATAAAATAAAAAGAAATTCCTTCATAAATATATTCCAGAATACCTACATAACGTTCCTGGCTGAGATAATCCATATAAAAATGGGTTTTATATGTCAGATTATCCAACCACTTCTGTCCCATACACAAATACTTGGGAATAATCACCCGTACATCGAAATATTTTTTATCAAAGTATTTTGGCAATGAGCCTATTACATCGGCAAGTCCTCCTGTCTTAATAAAAGGAACTGCTTCTGATGCTACAAATAAAACTTTCTTCATCGAAAAACCTCCTCGCCAACAATAATTTCCATCTCCGTATAAGTATACAATATTTCCCGATATTTAGAAAGTAAAATCTATAAGTTCCATCAGATTCTTTTATAATCCAGTCTGATCTTATCCGACACAAGGGCAATAAACTCTGAGTTGGTTGGTTTGCCTTTTCCAGTATTAATGGTATATCCGAAAATATTGTTAATTGTCTCCAGTTTTCCGCGTCCCCAAGCAACTTCAATGGCATGCCTGATCGCACGTTCGACACGGCTTGGTGTGGTCTGATGTTTCTTGGCAATTTCCGGATAAAGAACCTTGGTTACGGAAATCTGAGAGTCTTCTTCCTTCACAGCTATCACAATACCATCTCGCAGATACTGATAACCTTTAATGTGAGCAGGTATCCCAACTTCATGAAGCATCAGTGTGATATCATTTTCCAGATGCTGTTCCATGTAATCGGTTTTGTCGGCATAAGGCTTAACCCGTTTCATTTCTTCATAACCGTTGATTTTGGTCAGCTGCGTACAGGCCTTACGGATCTTTTCCACCACGATTTCCTTGTGAAAAGGCTTCATGATATAGTAACTGACACCGTTGCAGAACGCTTCCGAAGCGACTCTGTCACTGCCCGCCGCTGTCACAATAATGTACGCCGGCTCTTTCCAGTTTTTCCCTGTCTGGGTTCTTTTTAGCTTTTCTATTACAGAAATTCCATCCATCTTAGGCATGATTACATCCAAAAGTACAACATCGGGCTGGGTATTTAAAATCATATCATAAGCTGCCTCTCCATCTTCTGCTTTTCCCACCACGTGAAACCCGGTTTCCTCCTCGATCATTGTATTTAGTACCTGTAACATCTGTGGATTATCCTCTGCAATTGCAATACTTAAATCCGGCATAATTTTTAGTCCCTCCTGTTTTTTCTTGTTGTAAAAAGTATTATAGTCGTACGTTTAACTCATGCGCAATGAGATTAAATCGCAAGTTTCGACATATATAAAAACGAAGGAATGCCGGATTTATAACAAAAATGTTTACGCGGTTTCAATTTTCCGCCTGATTTAGCATACTTTCCAAAAAAATACCATATCCTTTTGTCGCATCCTGAATAAACACATGGGTAACGGCTCCGACCAGCTTTCCGTCTTGAATAATCGGGCTTCCGCTCATTCCCTGGACAATTCCGTCTGTCAGTGCAAGCAGCTCTTCATCCACCACTTTAATTACCAGGCCTTTATTCTGGTGGACAGGATTATAATCCACCCGCTGAATTTCAATTTCATAATCCTTTATTTCACCGGATACACCGCTCCGCAGCCACGCCTTGCCCTTCTGAACATCCTGACGGTAACCGATTTCGATCGCCTCGCCCTGAAATGCTTTAACAGCCTGCTGATCCATCGTACCAAAAATACCCATATCGGTATTCTTCTGGATATTGCCCAGATGAGATCCGGGGCCATAATAGATCACCCCTGCCATGACACCGGGATTACCGGCACTGCCCTTTTCAATACCGAGAATTTCTGTTTCATACAGAGAGCCCTGTTCAATTTCCACCAGTTTGCCGGTATCACTGTCGCTGATTCCATGTCCAAGTGCACCAAACTGGCCATTGGCATCCAGATAAGTCAGGGTCCCGATTCCCTGCGTATCATCTCTGACCCATGCGCCCAGCTTATAGCTGCCGTCTTCTGCCTGAACTGCATTCATCCTGACTTCTATCGATTCACCATTGCGGCGAACCCGCAGCAGTGCCTCATTGCTGCCAATCTGATTCAAACTGCTGATCAGCGTCTCTTTGCTCTGCAGCGGCTGGCCGTTGATTGCCTCAATATAGTCACCGCTCTGCAGCACTCCATAAGCTGGTTCAGCCTCCTCACCATCCGTCATGGTGATTGTTCCGGTTCCCACTACCATCACCCCCTCTGATTTCAAATAAATACCAACCGGGGCTCCACAGGGAATTGCATAACGGGTATCCGACACATCAATTTCAATTTCCTTTAACTGGATGGTTCCAAATAGTTTCAGCCCCAGTTTATAAGTCCCTTCATTTTTCGCATAAAGGGAAAATGGCTCATCCAGTTGCAGATGAATCTCCTGAGACGGGATGTTGGATTGATTCCCGATTGCCACCTCTTCACTGTCGCTCATTAATGTCACATCAAATGGAAAACGGAAATGAAACTCACTTTCTTCATCGGCTACCATACTGATCCGATCCGGGATGCAATGTTCAATCTGATACCATGTAAAACCGATTGTAAACAGTATTGCAGACCAGAAGACCCAGACCAGATACCGGCGCAGTTTTTGCTTTCCTGTCATCACACATACCTCCTCTAATTAATAAAGATGCCCAAAAATGGCCAAAATAAAAGGAGCTTTTTTAAGCTCCCTTTTAGTATGTGGAAAAACAGTAAAACAACACTGTTATTTTTTAGATGCCAGTTCTTTCATCTCACGTGCATTCTGCCGCACTGCATCGGTAATTTTAGCGCCGCCCAGCAAGCGTGCCAGCTCGGTAATCATCTGCTGATCATCCAGACGTTCAATCAGGGTGATCGTCTTGCCTTCATTTACCATTTTGCGAATTTCGAAATGGCAGTCAGCCATGGCCGCAATCTGAGGCAGATGAGTGATACAGATCACCTGATGGCTGCCGGCAATGATGGCCAGCTTTTCCGAAACCATCTGGGCTGTCCGTCCGCTGATTCCGGTATCAATTTCGTCGAATATTAAGGTAGGAATATCATCACTGTCAGCCAGCACCGTTTTGATCGCCAGCATAATTCTTGACAATTCGCCGCCGGATGCCACTGTCTGCAAGGCCCGCATTGGTTCACCCGGATTAGTGGAAATGACAAATTCGGCCTCATCGAAACCATTGGCCGTATAATGTGTAAGTCTGCCAAAATTCATATCAAACGATACATCCAAAAAATTCAAATCATGCAGACCGGAGGCAATTGCCTTCGTCAGCGATCGAGCCGCTTTTTTCCGTTCTTTTGACAATTCACTACTGAAGGCTTCCAGCGTCTGTGTTGTCTGCTCCAGTTCCTGTTTTGTCATCTGCAGGTATTCATCGTAATGCTCCAGCTGTTCCAGTCGCTTTTGCTTCCCTTCCAGCGCCCGGTCAATCTGTTCGATGGTTGCCCCGTACTTAGCCTGGAGATTGTGGATCAGATCCAGCCGTTCTTCCATCTGCATAAGCTCTGCCTCGTCAAAACTGACAGAATCCATGTAGGAACTGATCTCATGGTTCACATCATGAATAATGGATTCCACATCATACATCTGATCCAGAATCGCCTGCAGGCGCGCATCAAAAGAAGCCACCTCACCCAGTCGCTGTATGGCACGGCTGACCCCTTCCAGCTCCAGAGCAGCATGTGACTCGGATAGGCATTCAATAATCTTCTTGCCGGCATTATATCGGCGGTACTCTTCAGTCAGAGTCTCTTCTTCCCCTTCCTGCAGCGCAGCCGTTTCAATCTCATCAATCTCAAACTTCAGAAAATCCATTTCCCGGATTCTTTCATCCTGATCTGCAATTGCTTCTGCCAGCTGCGTACGCAGCTCCTGATAGCGGCTGTACTGATCAGCAATTTTCTTTTTCAGTTGATCGGTTCGGGTTTTGGCATAAGTATCCAGAATCTCCAGGTGTTTGGAGGGATAGAGCAAAGACTGATGCTCGTGCTGCCCATGGATATCAATGAGCAGACCGGTTACCTTCTTCAGTGTTCCAATCGTCACCGTCTCATCATTGATTTTGCTGATACTTCTTGTTGTCATAATTTTTCTTGATATCACAATAATCCCGTCCTGATCGGGAATGATATCCATTGCTTCCAATGCTTTCCTCTTATCCGGCGCAACCGAAAAGATCAGCTCTACATAAGCATACTCTGCCCCGGTACGGATCATCTCCCGGGAAGCCTTCTGACCCAGCGCAAGGTTCACGGAGCCGATAATAATCGACTTACCGGCACCGGTTTCTCCGGTCAGGATATTCAGGCCTTCTGAAAATTCCACACGGGCCTGTTCAATCAGTGCCAGATTTTTCACATGTAATTCCAGCAGCATATTTTTACTCCTATTCTGCTATGAGTTTTTTTATTTTATCCATTACCACAATTGTATCATTCATACTTCTGACCGCGCACATAATCGTATCATCACCGGCAATACAGCCGACAATTTCATGAAAATGAATGGCATCCAGCGCGGCTGCCACTCCCTGCGCCATCCCGGTAGATGTCTTCACAACCAGAATATTCTGTGCCATATCCATGGACACAAAACCGGCTTTTAGGATATTGATATGCTTTTCATTAAACGGACTCTGGTTCTGCATTACCATATAGCGCTGTTTGCCATATTCACCGGGTACTTTGGTCAGTTTCATTTCACGGATATCACGGGATACCGTGGCCTGGGTAACATGATAACCAGCCTCTTTCAAACGCAGTGCCAGTTCCTCCTGGGTCTCGATTTCGTATTTACCGATTAACTCTACAATCTTACTGTGCCGCTCCACTTTCATGTGTCTTCCCTCCTCACACACTGGCCATCCGGTTCCTCAGGTTATCCAGAAACGAACCGCCCCGCAGCTGAATCAGGGTGGTATATCGTTCTGATTTCCTGATATTCAGGGTCTGCTCACCGGACAGGTCCATTACCTTATCCCCATCAAATACCGCCGTCTGCCTCTGCCCTTCACGCTTCACCATCCGGATCTGGATATGATCCTGTGCCGACAGGACGATGCTCTTGGCATACACCGAATGGGCACAGATCGGGGTCATCACAATCAGTTCTGCCTGCGGGGATACAATCGGACCTCCGGCCGACAGATTGTAGGCCGTGGAACCGGTCGGGGTCGCCACCACCATCCCATCAGCAGAATATTCATTCAGCAGTTCACCGTTGACATAAACGTTGAATTTCAACATCTGCATCACCGATTTACGGGTTAATACGATGTCATTCAGGGCGATACTATGCCGCATTTCGCCGCCGGTAATCTCACCGTTCAGCATCATCCGCTTCTCCAGGCGATAATTGTCCTGCAGCAGTGCATCCAGCATCGGGATCACATCTTCGCCTTTGGCAACCTGCGTCAAATAACCCAGGTTCCCCATATTGATACCGATCAGTGGAAGTTTGCGCTGTTCCAGATCACGGGCTGCCTGAATCAGGGTGCCGTCTCCGCCCAGCGTAATGACGCATTCGGTCTCAAGAGGAATCGCCTCCTCGTCGGTAAACCGGTATCCGCTTCCTTCACGTTTTTGCTTCTGTGAACAGATTTCGCAGGCAGCACCTTGTTTCCTCAGGTATTGCATGATCTGCTCACCCACCTCGGCAGTGCTTTCTTTTGATGGATTGGCGATCAAATAAAAATGTTTCATAAACTTTTATGAGCCTCCTCAACCACTTCGCATGGATTTATCTTGTATTCCGGATACTTGTTCCCATCCGGATGGTTCTGTAAGTGCAGCAAATACTCGATATTGCCTTCCGGTCCCTTGATCGGGGAAAATTCCAGGTTGAGAATTTCAAATCCCGTTGTGACGGCAAAACCGATGACTGCTTCGATCACTTCCAGATGGGTACTCTTTTCCCGTACCACGCCCTTTTTACCGACCTTTTCCCGACCGGCTTCGAACTGCGGCTTGATCAGGCAGACAATCTGCCCATCCGCCTTAAGCAAAGCTTTTACCGGCCCCAGTACTTTGGTTAGTGAAATAAACGATACGTCTATTGATGCAAAGTCAATCGGATCGGCAATCTGATCCGGTGTTACGTAACGGATATTGGTACGTTCCATACAGACTACCCGCGGGTCATTGCGCAGCTTCCACTCCAGCTGCCCATGCCCGACATCGACAGCATAAACCTTTGTCGCACCATTCTGCAGCATGCAGTCTGTAAAACCGCCGGTAGAGGAACCGACATCCATGCAGATCTTTTCGTTTAATTGTACGCCAAAGTGAGACATTGCCTTCTCAAGCTTCAGTCCTCCCCGGCTGACATACTTAAGTGCAGTGCCTCTTACCTCGATGGCGGCATTGTCGGCAAACATTGCTCCCGCCTTATCTTCTTTCTGTCCTTCCACATATACAATTCCGGACATAATTATTGCTTTCGCCTTTTCTCTGGACACAGCCAGATTGCGCTTTACCAAAAGTATATCCAATCGTTCTTTCATCCGTTATCCCTCATGGTGTTACTTTTTTGATCCAGCCAGCAGCGTCGCATGGTACGGATCACAGAATCGCTGTCGATTCCCAGCTCTTCACGGAGCAGGGATACATTGCCATGTTCTACATAGGCATCCGGGATGGTCACATTCAATACACGAACCTCAGGATAATGTTCATGGATATAGGCTGTCACCGGCAGGCCAAAGCCACCCTGCAGCACATTCTCCTCCAGAGTTACCAGCAGCTGGTGGGTTGATGCCAGACGGTCAACCAGTCCGAAATCGATCGGCTTGGCAAAACGGGCGTTTGCCAGGGTACAGTTATAACCTTCTTCCTCAAGCTTATTGCGGACATGTTCCGCTGTACTGACCATACTTCCGAGTGCCAGCAGCGCTATCTCACTGCCTTCTGCCAGCAATTCACCTTTTCCGTATTCAATCGGCTGATTATATTCTTTCAGACCCCGATAAGCCTGTCCGCGTGGATAACGGATCGCAATCGGACCTTCGTATTCTTCCACCGCAAATTTGAGCTGTGCTTTCAGTTCCCACAGATTCTTGGGTGCCATCACACTCATATTCGGGATCGAGGTCAGAAACGATAAATCAAAGATCCCCTGATGGGTCTCACCGTCACTGCCAACCAGACCGGCCCGGTCAACAGCAAAGATCACCGGCAGATTCTGAATGCATACATCATGCAGAACCTGATCATATCCCCGCTGCAAAAATGAAGAATAGACCGCTACCACCGGCTTCAATCCGGCTGCTGCCATACCGGCCGCCGAGGTGACCGCATGCTGTTCCGCAATGCCCACGTCAAAAAACCGGTCAGGATACTGCCGGCCAAAAGTCTTAAGCCCCGTTCCGTCCGGCATCGCCGCGGTAACTGCTACCAGCCTGGGATTGTCCTGAGCCAGGTGACATAGCTCTTTGGAAAATATATCGGTATAATCGGGATAAATCCGTTTCTGGATTGGTTTGCCCGTCTTTACATGAAACGGTGTCACGCCATGAAAATGAGACGGATACCGCTCCGCCGGCCGGTAACCCTTGCCCTTTTTCGTCAGGACATGAACCAGCACCGCATGGTTTAAGCGCCTTGCCTCCTTAAAAATCCGGCTCATCTCTTTAATATTGTGGCCGTCTACGGGTCCCAGATAGGTGATTCCCATGTTTTCAAACAACATACCCGGAATAATCAGCTGCTTAATGCCGTTCTTGGTTCTGCTGATCTTATCCACCAGCCCGGCTCCGATCACCGGAATCCGGGAAAGTGTTCCGGATACCTGTTTTTTTAATTCGTTATATCCCTGATCTGAACGGATCCCATTAAGATAACGGGACATACCGCCGACATTTTCTGAAATTGACATGTTGTTGTCATTCAGAACTATAATAAAATTCCGCTTCAGATGGGCGGCATTATTCAGTGCCTCGTATGCCATTCCTCCGGTCAGGGCACCATCGCCAATCACGGAAACAACAGAATAGTCTTCACCCAGCAGATCACGGCCCTGGGCAATCCCCAGACCGGCAGAAATCGAGGTTGAACTGTGTCCGGTATCAAATGCATCATACGGACTCTCTTTCCGCTTTGGGAATCCGCTGAGGCCGCCATGCTGGCGCAGCACATCGAATAAATCCCGTCTTCCGCTCAGTATTTTATGGGTATAAGACTGATGCCCGACATCCCAGATCACTTTATCTGCCGGCAGGTCAAAAGCCCGAAACAATGCTATGGTAAGCTCAACTGCACCTAAATTGGACGCCAGATGGCCTCCGGTCGTGCTGATCTTGTCAATCAGAAAGGTGCGGATCTCAGCTGCCAGTTCATTCAATTCTTCCATGCTTAATTCTTTTATATTGCAAGGTTCCTTAATACGTTCTAATATCATGACCCCGTCCTTTATCTCGCTCTGGTAATCAGCATCCGGATCAATGCTTCTAAAAATGGATTCTCACCGGGAAGCTCTTCCAGACAGCGTATTGCTTTTTCTGATATTTCTGCAACATCTTTTTGGGATTGATCCAAACCGTTGAGTGATACATAAGTAGTCTTGCTGTTCTTTTCATCACTGTGAATCGGTTTGCCGAGTGCCTCCGCAGTACTGGTAACATCCAGAATATCATCCTGGATCTGGAAGGCATAGCCAATGCAGGCTGCCATCTGTTCGACTATGGCCAGCTGTGCTTCATCTGCCCCGCCGAGCAAAGCACCGATCCCCATCGCAGCCTCTAATAAGGCTCCGGTCTTAAGCCGATAGATAAATTCCAGCTGTTCCTGATTAACCGGCCGGTCGGTCAGTTCGACATCAACAACCTGTCCGCCGATCATGCCATAGATGCCGGTCTTTTCCGCCAGCAGCGCAATCGCCCGGCCAACCCGCTCCGGTTGTCTGGATGCCGCAAATGCTTTGGCCGCTGTTTCAATGGCATAAATGAGCAGTGCATCACCTGCAAGTACCGCCATATCATAGCCGTATTTGACCCAGGTGGTCGGAAGACCCCTGCGCAGGTCATCATTATCCATGCAGGGCAGGTCATCATGAACCAGTGACGAGGTGTGAATCATTTCCACCGCTGCCATAAACGGTTCAATCTCAACGCCGTTCCCGCCAAACAAACGATATGTCTCCCGCATCAGCAGCGGCCGCAGCCGTTTGCCGCCGGCGCGCATACTGTAATTCATCGCTTCAAAAATGGTCTTTTGATGTCCTGACTCAGCCGGCAGATACTTCTCTACAACCGATTCTACCTCATCGGTATCGATCTGGAGCTGCTTATTCAACTCCATCGCTGTTACCTCCCTGCAGCACAATCATCTGCTTCTCCACCCGGTCGATCTTATCACCGCAGGCTTTAACCAGCTTCATTCCCGCTTCATAACAGGCAAAGGATTCTTCCAGCGAAGTCTCGGAAGATTCCAGCTTTTCAATCATCTGCTCCAATGCTTCAAAGGTTTGTTCGATTGATTTTTCCATTTTAATCTCCAATCTGTTCCGTATCCAGTACCTGGGTATGGATGATTCCGTCCGCTACCCGTACCGTCATAACTTCCTGCTCTTTTACATCACCGATACCAGCCACCCTGAGGCCTGATTCATTTGTCAAAAAACCAAAGCCCCTGCTGATCTTCTCAAGCGGCGACAAGCCGTGCAGGCGGCCACTCAGCAAAGCCAGACGATGACGCCGGTCTAATACTTTGCGTTCCAGGACGGACTGCATCCGTTCCTCAATATCTGCCAGCCGCTGACGCTGCTCGCGGATCTGACGGATCGGATCGTGAATCCTCAGCTGGAGCAGATACTGATTCAGCTGAAAACGGCTGCGTTCCAGCTTCTGGTCCATGCAGCGGGTTAAACCGGAACGGCTCAACAGCAGCTGATCTTCAAACTGACGATAATCAAAAACCGCAAGCTCTGCAGCTGCGGAAGGAGTCGGTGCACGCAAATCGGCCACATAATCAGCAATGGTAACATCGGTCTCATGCCCTACTGCCGATATCACCGGTGTCTCACATTCAAAGATAGCCCGGGCTACGCTTTCTTCATTAAATGCCCATAAGTCTTCAATCGAACCGCCGCCGCGTCCGACAATCAAGACATCCACCCCCATCGCATCCAGCGTACGAATACCTGATACAATGCTGGGAGCTGCGTGCCCGCCCTGTACTACAGCCGGATACAGAATCAGCTGTATATAAGGATTCCGCCGCTGGGCAATATTCATAATATCACGGATTGCCGCTCCGGTGCTGGCGGTTACAATCCCAATCGTTGCAGCATAACGGGGAATCACCTGTTTGTATTCAGGAGCAAACATCCCCATCTCTTCCAGTTCCCGGCGAAGCTTCTGAAACCGTTCATACAGGTCACCGCGCCCGTCCAGTTCAATCTGGCTGGCATAAAGCTGGTACTTGCCGTCCCGTTCATAGACATCCACGGCACCATTTACCACGACCTGCTGGCCCTCCTGCATCTGGAAAGAAAGTCCTTTGCGCTGCCCGGCAAACATCACCGCCGAAAGCGTTCCGGTTTTGTCCTTCAGGGTAAAATAGATATGCCCGGAAGTATGATATTTGCAGTTGGATATTTCACCCCGTACCGATATCCGGCTCAGTGCAAAATCCTGCTTAAACATATTCTTAATATAAGAGTTTACTTGTGATACTGAATAAATACTTGCCATATTACTCCACCGTTACCAGTTTTGCCAGCACGCCGTTAATAAAGGAAGGAGATTCCTTTCCGCCAAACTTTTTAGCCAGGTCAACGGCTTCGTTAATCGCAACCTTTTCCGGTACTTCATCATCAAACTGCATTTCAAACAGTGCCTGCCGCAGGATCGTCAGTTCGACCTTGCCCATCCGGCGGGTCTTCCAGCCTTCAGCAACCTGATTCAGCTTCTCATCCAATTCAGGAATCCTGGATGCCATACGCTCCACCCGCTTCATTAAATATTCCTGATCTTCCTGAAGCATCTCTACCTGATGAAGAATCATCTCCACTCCTTCCGGAGTCACATCATCTTCCTGGGGAGAATTAAAATACTGCTCCATTTGCCCTGCCGTCTCGCCGGTTGGATAAAAATCCGCACCGAACAGCATTTTAAAACAATGCTCCCGCATCTCTCGTCTGGTCATCAATCGTTCCTCCTGGTACCAATCTAAACATATTTGGCTTCTATCATATCACACTTTCCAGCGATTCACAAGATTTGCATGATAAAACGGATTTCATGCATAAAACATCCGAAACCAGAAAAACTAAGGAAAAAGAAAAGGAGGAATTCATATGTGGGGAATTCTGATTGCCCTTCTTTCCGGTGCCATGATGAGTATTCAGGGAGTACTGAATACAGAAGTCACCAAGCAATCCGGAATCTGGGTATCCGCCGGATGGGTACAGCTGACGGCATTTCTGGCTTGTATTGTGATGTATTTTTTTGCAGATAAGAGCCCGGTTGGTGCAATTTGGCAGGTGCGTCCGTGGTATATGCTGCTGGGCGGTATTATTGGGGCACTGATTACTTATACGGTTATCCGCAGCATGGATGATCTGGGACCGGCAAGGGCTACACTGCTGATCGTTGTGACGCAGATTGTTGTTGCTTATGGGATTGAGATATTTGGGGTGTTTGGGGTTGATAAGGCTCCATTTGAGTGGAAGAAGTTGATTGGGGCGGCTATTGCGGTGGTTGGGATTATTGTTTTCCGAATGTAGATGGGGAGTTTATTGGTGGAGCAGAGGTGGAAGGGGGAGCGCTGGTGGTTTTGCTCCGTTTCCGGAGAACTGATATTCCTAGGGCTGCGGAGCGGCGATGATAGGGGCACCGGTTCGAGTCAATGAGAACTCTTGATGAGTTCTCATTGACGCTCTCCTGAAAGCCTGTTTTGGAGAACAGGCTTTCTCCCTTATCATCGCCGCTCCGCAGCCCAAGGAATATCAGTCCTCCTCCAAATGTCGCAAAACCACCAGCGCTCCCCCAGCCCACCTCTGCCTGCAACAATATTGCCTCCCATTAGGAAAAGAATAAAACCGGTTAGTCTGGCTATGGATCTTCTTATCTCTATACTATATTTGCTTGAAATAGTTATTGCAAAGTGATAATCTGGTATAATGAGATTCTATTATGAAAAAAAGAGAGGCAAGGTATGTTTCATAGACTGATTGATCGTACACCGATGATACTTGATTATGAGCAATATAAAAAATATGCGGTTATGGCACCTTTTTTGCCGGATACGCGGGAGTTTGTGTTTGAGATACGTTCACCGAAGCTTAACCGGCAGCCTGGAGAGGTCTGTTTTCCTGGTGGTTACATAGAAGAGGGGGAGTCTGCTCTGGAGGCGGCTGTCAGGGAGACGATGGAGGAGCTTCTGATAAAAAAGGAATCAATATCTGTCATCGCTCCACTTGATATCTTTCTGTCACCTTTTAATATTATGGTCACTCCCTATCTGGCTGAACTTTATGATTTTAATTTTACTTTTAATCCAGATGAAGTCCAATCGCTCTTCACTGTCCCCTTTGACTTCTTTTTAAATCATGAACCGGAAATCTACTACAACCGAGTCATCTCCGAACCCGAACAACCTGAAACAATCCGCCAGTTACTCGGCATGGATTCTTACGCTTGGAGCAAGGGGCGATATCCCGTCTTGTTTTATCACTATGCTGATAAATTAATCTGGGGAATGACCGCCCGCTTCATATATAATATTGTGAATCTCTATAAAAGGCAGTAAATATGAGGATTAATCAAGGATTTTTCAATTTACCTGACTCACACATAGTTGCAAAGGGAAGTAGAGTGTTCGCTGCTGAACACTCTACTTCTGTTAAATAAAAAGTTAAAATAAATTAATTTGATGCTATAATTGTCTCGATTGTGTCAACATCTTCTTCCAGCTCTTCGGCAATTATCTCCAACGTTTTACCTTTGGCAAGTTTCTTTTCGACCAAATCTTTCATGGTTCTCATTTTACCTTGCTCTATGCCTTGTTCTATACCAGTCTCAACACCTTCTTCAAACCTGACCTCTAAGGCATCCTCCATCTTAAACTCTGTAAAAAGCATATTAACCGCCTCCGTTCCATGTTCCACCAGAAAATCCCTCATAATTCCAGCCTCCAGACAGTCATGGATCGCCCGAGTAATCGCATCATCCCGATTGCTCCCCGCGTTCAGATATTCTTTAATTTGCTGAATAAACCAGGAGTACTCATATAATGGCCGGCACGCTTCCAATATCGGATGATTTTCCGGTAAATTAATATTAATTACTTTCACACTTAATTCTA
>JBOFYZ010000091.1:0-5977 GCA_051654925.1 Lachnospiraceae bacterium
CTAAGCATCTTACATGCCGAAACGGCGCCAAAACCATACCATACCGCCGCCCCACCCCTGCCCTCAGTCAATGATTCTCTGGCAATACCCGAATTGTTAACCAACACAACTTTTAAGGTTGACAATCGAACGCATTTATGGTAAATTAGCGGTATTAAAATATTTGGAGGTTCTAAAATGAATCAAACTACTGCTTATCGTGCCGCGCTGTCAACAAAAGATATTATTCTGGTTGGAATGTTTGCGGCCTGCATGATTGTTATTTCTCAAATTTCTATTCCTATGCCGACTGGGGTACCGCTGACGATTCAGTTGTTTGGGATTGCGTTAATTGGTTCGGCACTTGGCTGGAAGCGTGGTGTTTATGCAATCTGTACTTACATATTGCTTGGGGCGGTGGGACTGCCGGTTTTTTCTAATTTCAGCGGCGGTTTTAGTAAACTGGTCAGCTTTACGGGGGGATATATCTGGGCGTGGCCTTTTATGGTGATCCTCTGTGGTGTCCCGGTTAGTGTGGCTAATCCTAAACTGCGGCTGTTTGTTTCTACTTTACTGGCACTGACGGGACTTGCTCTGGTTGAGATTATTGGTGCGGCACAGTGGAGTTTTCTGGCCGGTGATAAGTCGTTTCCTATGATTATGGTCTATGCTTTGACGGCTTTTATTCCGAAAGATATCATTCTGACCTTATTGGGGATGTGGGTCGGGAAAGAAATCCGAAAACGAATTCTTTAATTGGTTATATTTGGTAATTTTTTGGTTACATTTGTAAAATCAATTGACTTTTCCCACTCGAAATGCTATTCTTTTACGAATATCTTTTTAATAGACCTTATTGCTAAAAGGAGCGTTTTATATGGCATTTCTGTGGGAGAGCTTTCGAATGACTGATGTAAGGACATTAATTTATGCTTTAGTATGGGAAAGTCTTTTTGCCACTATTATTATACTGATTTTCCGTAAATATACCAATCAGGAAAGGGAGCGGGCATTTCTTCTGAAAAATGCATTTTTGCATATTCTCTACACCATCGGCTTTTTCCTGCTGTTTAGCCGGAATGAACTGCCGCTTCTGCTATCTTCCACCATCGGAAATCCGCTGTTATTTTTAGCATTTTTCTTGGAACTGCAACTGATGCTTTATTCCATGCATATTCATAACCGGAAGTTCAATCACTACCTTGTTGCTGTCCTGATCCTGTCCTGTATTGGTTATATTCTGCAGGATATCCTGATCGGTAATGCCAATTACAGGGTGGCTGTTTCTTCGCTGGTTGCTTTTATGTTTTTCTTTCCGTTTATTCTTTTTATTGTCTTTTGCAGAAGACATCAACCGCTTCATATTTTTGCCGCCTGCTCATCTCTTCCGCTTGTTATATCGGCTATCCCGCGCTTTTATACAGCACTGACCGCAACCGGAAGTTATGGTCTGTATGATGCAGATCATTTTCAAACGGCTTTATTTCTATCTTTCCTCATCAAATGTTACTGTACATCGATCTTCTTCTTCCTGTTACTGAAGATGGATGCGGATGAAGAGATCCGTGCCCTGGCAGCTACTGATGATTTAACTGGTATGATCAACCGCCGGACTTATCTGCAGCTGGGTAACAAACTGTTTAACCGCTGTCAGTTCGCCGGTAAAATGATCGGCGTGTTTTTTCTTGATATTGATTCATTTAAAATGATCAATGATAAATATGGACATGCCAAAGGGGATGAAGTCCTGATCGCTTTCGGCAAATCCCTTGGTATGAATCTGCGGCCGCAGGATCTATGCTGTCGTTATGGCGGTGATGAATTTTCGATCTGCGTCCAGTTATCATCTTACGAAATCGGCATCCAAATTGCCGACCGGATCTTGTTTGAGACGAGCAAAATGGAGGTTCCCGATGTTTCGCGTATTACTACCAGTATCGGGATTGCTTATGGGGTACCGGAGGATGGCCGTACCTTTCATGATTATATTGCAGTGGCAGATAAGGCAATGTATCTGGCAAAGAAAAGCGGCAAAAATAAGTGTATAGCATTAAACGCAGCCAAACAACGGTAAAGAAAGAGACCGCGCCGGGTGAAGACTTGATCCTCTCCCAGGCACGGTCTCTTTCTTTTTATTTACAACAGGCTATCTGGCACTGTTCTGGATAATTTCTACTACTTCCTGCAGATTCTTTTTGCCAAAGTGGATCTTAGTGTCGTTGATGACCATGCAGGGGACACTCATGACCTGATATTTTTCTTTCAGCGCCGGAAAATGCATCAGATCAAACATCTCAGCCTGAATGTGCGGCGACAGGGCGGCAGTTCGCTGTACGGCCATTACTACCTCTGGACACATGGTACATGACAAGGATATCAGGATTTTCACGTTTACATCCTGATCCAGCTGATCCAGCGCTGCTGTTATTTCAGGAGCAATCGCCTGGCCGGGGCCGGCTACATTGTATAAAGCAATTACAAAGGAATTAAATTCATGACCACCGGGAACACCATGGAAGTGGATTCCGCTGCTGCTGCCATCTTCCCGGCAAAGTTCCAGGGACGGCAGATGTTCAGGGGGTGTTCCGTCTTCCGATGAAGCTGTAATCCAGCTCACTTTATCAGTCAATGATTCCAACTCACCCAGGAATCCTCCCAGTTCTCCTGACAGGGGACTGTCGTCCAGCCAGGCTTTAATCACAACGTTATGTTCAAATTTTGCAAATACTCCGCTCAACTGCTGTTTGATTTCAGCAGTCAGGAAACCGCCGCCTGATACTGCTGTCTCTGATTCTTTCTTCTGGACCTTCCGTACCGATTCTTTTTTCTTTATTTCCAATTCCGGAAGCTTCAGGCGTCCGTGCAGTTCAGACACATATTTCTCCAGCGAAGTCGCTGCCGTTGCACCGTCAGACACGGCGGTGACTACCTGACGCAGATTTTTGACACAGACATCTCCTGCTCCGTAGACACCATCTAGATTTGTTTTCTGGTTTACATCTGTAAGCAGATATCCCTGTTCATTTTTTTCTATGATATCCGGTAGCCAGATGGTATTGGGCACATATCCGGCAAAGACAAATACACCAAATCCTTTATCATTTTCATGAATCCACTCTTCACCGGTCTGGTTGTTATAAAACCGGGCGTAGTTCACCATCGGGCTGCCGCTAACTTCCTTTAATTCGGTGAAAAATTTCACATCAATCTTTTCATGCTTTTGAACCTCATCTGCTACCGTCTGGGCACAGGTAAATGCCTCTCCGCGGACGATCATCGTCACATGACTGGCATATTTGGTCAGGAAAATGCCTTCTTCGACTGCAGCGAATCCGCCGCCGACAACAAAGACATCTTTGCCGGTAAAGAATTCCCCGTCACAAGTAGCACAATAGGCCACACCTCTGCCCTGATACTCTTTTTCTCCTTTAAAGCCGAGCTTTCTGGGATTCGCACCAACGGCCAGCACCACTCCAAGTGCCTGATAGACGCCTTGGGTTGTATTGATCTCTTTGATCTCCTTTTGCAAATCCATATTCAACACTTCGGCTATAGCAAAATCGGCACCGAACGATTCGGCCTGCACCCGCATGGTATCAGTCAGTTCCTTTCCGCTGGTCTCTTCAACCCCCGGATAATTCACTATCTCTGAGGTAATCGTAATCTGTCCGCCGATCGCCTCTTTCTCCAGTACAAGTACTTTATATTTCGCCCTGGCCATATAAATAGCCGCTGATAGCCCGGCTGGCCCGGCACCTACAATAACTACATCATACAAACGTTCCTGATTCTGCATTATCTGATTTCCTCCATTTCTGTGATTGCCGTAACTGGTACATCCTTATATAAATCAGAGGAGGCTGCCGCCAGAACCTCTGACCGGAGTATCCCAGCCAGGGATTCGGCAGCAGCCCCATCTTCCCTATGCTTACTTATATCAAACCAACCAGATCCAGGCTTGGTTTTAATGTCTCTGCACCTGGCTGCCATTTAGCCGGACATACCTGATCGCCGTGTTCTGCCACGAACTGGGATGCCTGCACCCGGCGGAATAATTCATCGGCATTTCGGCCTACATTACCGGCAATCACTTCATATGCTACAATCTTGCCTTCCGGATTAACTATAAAGCTGCCGCGTTCTGCCAGACCATCCTCTTCGATCATAACTTCAAAATCACGTGCCAGTTTTCCGGTCGGATCTGCCAGCATCGGGTATTTGATCTTCTGGATAGTCTTAGAAGCATCATGCCATGCCTTGTGAACAAAATGGGTATCACAGGATACGCTGTATACTTCGCAATTGATCGACTCAAACTCACTATATTTATTCGCCAGATCTTCCAGCTCGGTCGGGCAGACAAAGGTAAAATCTGCCGGATAAAAGAAAAATACCGACCATTTACCCATAACAGCTTCCTTCGTTACGGTCTTAAACTCTCCATCCGCATACGCCTGTACTGTAAAATCGCTGATTTCCTTGTTAATTAATGACATAAAAATTCCTCCTTTAAAATGAAATAGGTTATTCCGTTAGCTCCTGCTAATCATGTCTTAATCATAACCTCTAATCCATAAAATGTCAATACTAATAATGATAATAATTACTATTTTATAAAAACTTTATTTTTATCCGTCTCGATTTTCTTTACCAATCATCATTTTCACTTATTATGATGTATAATGGTTAATATGTTTAATCCATTAAACCATTAAGACAAGGACAAATCATGAAAACTGAGGAAAAGAATTTAGCCAAACGAATGTCAGCCATTGCCGGCGAGCTGGAATCCTGCCGTTCTGTCTTTCTGGCTATCGGTGATGAAAACAGACAGCATATTATCATCGCATTACTGGAAAACTATGGAGGAATGAGAGTCGGTCAGCTCACAGAAAAAACCAGCCTCTCACGGCCAGCCGTATCCCATCATCTCAAGATCCTGAAAGACGCAGGGCTGGTCAGCATGTTCAAAAGAGGAACCAAGAACTTCTACCACATGGATGCCAACGAAAGCCAGTGGGAACAAATCACCGCCCTTATGAACGACATCAACAGCTTAGTAAAAGAAGTCACAGTCAAAAGCAAATCCGGCAGCATCTGCTGCGGAAACAACGAAGAATGACACAGGAGGTAACAACATGACATTATCAGAAGCAATAGAAGCACGCCATTCTGTCCGCCGCTATACTAACCAAAAGATCGAAGGTGAAACCCTCACCAGACTGCAGGAGACAATATCGGCCTGTAACAAAGACAGCGGAATGCATATTCAGCTATGCCTGAACGAACCATATGCATTTTCCGGTATGATGGCTAAATACGGCAGATTTAACAATGCCAACAACTACATCGCCCTGATCGCCAATAAAACGGCTGATATCGAAGAGACCTACGGTTACTACGGCCAGAAAATTGTTCTGGAAGCACAACGTCTTGGTCTGAATACCTGCTGGGTCGCAATGAGTTATCGCAAAGGCAAGATCCCGGCTGATATTCGTTCTGATGAAAAATTATATATGGTAATTTCTATTGGTTATGGCGAAGACCAGGGCAAACCGCATAAATCAAAACCATTGGAAGCGTTATGTCCGGCGGTGAACTTATCTGCTGCGCCTGACTGGTTCCAAAACGGTATGAAAGCCGCACAGCTGGCTCCTACCGCTATGAACCAGCAAAAGTTCAGCTTTGCTTACAGCGGCAACAAGGTAACAGCCAGCCCGGGAAAAGGATTTTATACTAAAGTCGATCTTGGGATCGCCAAGTATCACTTTGAGGTGGGGGCGGATAATCCGGTCATGAGCTGGAGCCGCTGATTTCCTGCTGGTATTGCAAGATAAGTCGAATGGGGCTGTTGGGCAAAACAAGTCTGCGGGCCTGGGCGGTGGTGATTCCGATCCGTATTTCCTGCGGTTTCGGACCGCAAGAGTATCTAAGAGCAGAGCAATGACGCTAAAAGCAATGCCAGAAACGCCATAACTCGCTACGCTCAAACAATGGC
>JBOFYZ010000092.1:0-25201 GCA_051654925.1 Lachnospiraceae bacterium
GAAACTAGAAAAGCGGAGCTGTTTGCAAAAGTAAGAAGCGGACAGGTTCGTTTTTTATTAGGCTCTACTCAAAAGATGGGAGCCGGGACGAATGTCCAGGATATACTAATTGCTCTGCACCATTTAGATGTCCCATGGCGTCCTTCTGATATTGAGCAGCAAGAGGGGAGAATTTTGCGGCAAGGCAATATCAACCCTAAAGTTAAAATCTTCCGCTACATAACCGAAGGAACCTTTGACAGTTATTCGTGGCAGCTGATCGAGAATAAACAGAAGTTTATTTCTCAAATTATGACGAGCAAATCGCCGGTGAGAAGTTGTGATGATATTGACGAAGCATCACTTACCTATGCAGAGGTCAAGGCTCTGGCAACCGGAAATCCCTACATTAAAGAGAAGATGGATTTAGATATACAGGTTTCCAAGCTAAAGCTCTTAAAAGCGAACCATACCAGTCAGCTCTATCGTTTGGAGGATAATATTGCAAAGAATTATCCGCAGCAGATTACGACTATGCAGGAACGTATTGCCGGATACCGGAAAGATATACAGACTTATCAGCATAATAAACCGTTTGATAAGGATGCCTTTTCCATGATAGTAGGAAATAAGGTATATGCAGATAAAAAAGAAGCCGGAGCTGCCTTGATTGATATGTGTAGGGAAGTGAAGAAAACAGGTATGGCAGTTTCAGTAGGGGAGTATCAGGGGTTTAAGATGAGCGTTACCTATGATTCTTTTTTTACAAAGTTTTCAGTCAATTTGAAAGGACAGCTAAGTCATGAGGTGGAGATTGGTGTAGATGTATTGGGAAATATCCAGAGATTTAACAACGCACTGGAAGCTATGAGCAATAAAATGTCGGATATGGAACAAAAGCTGTCTAACGTTGAGCGGCAGCTTGAAACGGCAAAAGTGGAGGTCACAAAACCATTTCTTCAGGAACATGAGTTATATGAGAAACAGGAACGATTAAGCCAGTTGAATGCTCTTTTAAATATGGATGAAAAAGGAGATAGTGCAATCGGCATGGAAGGTGAAGCTGGAGAACAGTCTGAGCTGGATGTTGGGGAGCAGAATGTTCGCCTGGAACCTGATAAAGTTGTAAAGTTTTCAGAGCGTTTTGCAGTAACAGAAAAAAGCCACTTTAATGACCGGGGCAGCAACCGTGTTTCCGTGAAGGAAAAACTGGCAGAAATGCGGGAGAAAGCAAATGATCAGCAGATACCGGAAAAAGTCGGAACGGTTAACGATAGGAAAATTGAAAACTATATGTGAGGAGAATGAGATGGAAGCAGAGATAAAAAATATGGAAGAATCGGATGTTATAAAGCAACTAATGGAGCTTATGGAGCAACAGAATATGAAGGAGCATTCACAAGATTTTATTGAAATTTTACGCTATGTTGCCGGGATGCAGCTACAACTTGGAGCAATGGTCGGAGAATTGCAGGGGGTCAGAGAGCAGCTTACACAGATACAATAACCTCATTTGTCAAGGGGTGAAATGATGTTTAGGCAAAAAAATAAGGCAGACGTATGATTGCCTTGCCTTGTACGCGAGGTACACCGCGTTGTCTTTCGTTTTGTCGTTGTTTTGAGTGGTTGATTATGGTAAAATAAAATGGATTTATTAGTTCGTCTATGGGCGATAAGGTGCATTTAATTTATAATGTAGGAGGTAACTAATGTGAAATATCAAGGTGTATGTATATCTGTAAAAGATGTAACTCTTTCCAAA
This sequence comes from Lachnospiraceae bacterium, assembly GCA_051654925.1. Lineage (GTDB taxonomy): Bacteria > Bacillota > Clostridia > Lachnospirales > Lachnospiraceae > Brotaphodocola. The sequence continues at coordinate 1,742 of JBOFYZ010000092.1, forward strand.
AAGTTTTATCAGGATTTATTTGGGCTTGAAGTATTCCAAGACTATGGCATAAATATTTCCTTTGGAGGACTGTCTTTGCAACAGGATTTTGATTGGCTGCTGAATATTCCGAAGGAAAAAATATTGAAAGAAGCCCATAATATGGAATTGTACTTCGAGGAAGATGATTTTGACGGCTTTATTTTTAAGATAGAGCAACGAGACGACATTAGATATATGGGTGATGGCGTTAAAGAAGCAGGATGGGGGCAGCGCTCGATACGTTTTTACGATTTGGATGGGCATGTTATTGAAGTTGGCGAGAATATGAAGATGGTTGTTAAACGCTTCCTTGATTCAGGGATGTCATTGGAGGAAACCTCTAAACGTATGGATGTGTCTATACCGGATTTGGAAAAACTTTTGTATAGTTAAGTTCACCTTTGTTTCCTTATACGCCCTTATGCTGATCTTTGGGAGAGGCCGGGGTGTGCGGGGTGGGTCTATGCGCTCGGCATGGCCTTTCTGCTCTAAAGCCCGGTTGCAAATATCAGCCCATACGCCGCGCCATTCCTCTGCTTTGGTCTGCTTGTTCCAATCAGTGGTGGGGATGGATTTGCATTTGTACTGCCGCTTTTTGGGGTCATAGATTTTGTTGCCGCCCTTGTCAAGTATGTATTCCTTTTTCTGTTTCGCGCCCCATGCCTTATCTTCGGTAAACGGACGCATGGTGAGCATGATATGGGCGTGGGGATTGCCGCCGCCCGTGTCGTGTAAGGCAAAGTCGGCGCACATTCCCGCCGATACAAAATGCTTACCCACATACTCGCGGACAAGGGGAATGCTTTGCTCCCGTGTCAGTTCCACGGGCAAGGCAATTTCGACTTCCCGCGCAAGCTGTGAGTTTTTCGCCTTTTCGATTTTCTCAACGGCATTTACTGGAAAACATTTCTCTTACCCTTACCACCGAAAGCAATGTAGGGGTTATTATCACCATAGCCCCTTTTTTTACCGCCCTGTTATCCGCTCTGCTTTTGAAATCGGATAAGCCAAAACTCCAGTTTTACGTTGGGTTTCTGGCGGCGATTGCGGGTGTAATATTGATTAGCTGCAACGGGAGTTCCTTACAGATTAACCCGCTGGGTGATTTTCTTGCAGTTCTTGCTGCCGTAGCTTGGGCGGTGTATTCCATACTGACGCGTAAGATCAGTGAATTGGGATATCCTGTAATCCAAACTACCCGCCGCATATTTTTTTATGGATTGCTGTTTATGCTTCCCTTGCTTTTCATCATGGATTTTAGCTTGCAGCCTGACCGTTTCACCAATCTCATAAATCTTGGCAATATCCTGTATTTGGGATTGGGGGCGTCGGCACTTTGCTTTGTAACATGGAACACGGCGGTGGGAATATTAGGAGCCGTAAAAACCGGCGTATATATCTACCTTGTTCCCGTGGTTACGGTTGCTACCTCGGCGCTGATTTTGAACGAAGCGCTGACCCCGATTCTTATATTGGGGGCTATCCTCACCCTTGCGGGATTATGGTTGTCTGAAACGAATCTAATCGAAGGAGTAATGGCAAGATGGAAGAACAACATATCAAATGTGTGATGGTGATAGATGGCCGCTGTGATGGGTATAACAATCGGAAAACTGTTTCCTCAAGCTGTTGGTGTAGATGTTGTGGATGAATCTGGCCGTGAGCATTTGGGGATTATAGAGTTTCCAGTTCCAATTTTGAAAGGAAGCAGTGAAACTATCCGAAAATTGCGTACCCAGCTTTACAAACAGAAGTTTCAGAAACTAATGGTTGTAGATTTTCCCGATATTGCTCAAAGCTGCAAAACTTATACGGAATATATTCACAAGATCGCGGGGATACAGGAAACAGATTTATCTTATTTTGGCATTGCTATTTATGGGGACAAAAAAATGATAAGTAGTCTTACTGGAAATATGCCACTGCTGCGGTAGTCAACTTTCATTTTTAATGCTAATCCTTTTGGGCTGATAGGCACAAAACGGGGTCTGCGTATTCAGCGGGGGCGTTGTCGGGCAATAAAATCTCGGTGTGGACAATGCCACCCTTGCGGGTGTAGTCGTGGGTTACTCCGTCATATTCATTCGTGATGGCTTCAGCAACCGACTGAGCCAACGGGTATTGCACCGGCTAAGAAATAGCCGGTGTGCCCATAAAATTCGTTGGTTTTTACCAGCTTTTGTGATACAATTATGCTGGAAAAGCTGTAAGCGACAAATCAAAGCGCCCAAGACGAAAAGACCTAAAGGAGAAAATGAATGATGAAGAAAAGAATTTTAGGAATTTTATTAGTATTAACAGTAAGTATGGCAGGGTGCGGGGAAAGTACATCTGAGGAACGTGATGCTACAAATGGAGGAAGTACAGTAAGTGTGGAAGACACAATGAGTAAGGAAACTGGGAAAGATGAATTTGACTATGAGGCAGAATTTCTGGATTTACGGATAGGGGATACCGTTTGCGTAGAATCATCGGCGCCAGGCGGAAAATTGCAGTATAAGGTTACTTTAAACGCAGTGGAATACTCCGAAAGCGAAATTAACGGACTCGATGGAGAAGGAGATGACTTCATAATTTTAGACTTAACTTTAGAGGGAGTCGGACCAGACGTGAGTTATGGGGTAATCTTAACTCAATTATATCTCGGACGAAGTGTTGAACTTGCACCGGAACTTCAGGAACTCTATGGTTTAAATACGTTTGCTAATGCGGAAGATATGTTAACAGCAGGAGAAGTAGTTACGGGGAAATTAGCAGCAAGGTATCCTAAAACGGGACTTACAGTAGAAAAAAGGGGTATGCTTACAACCAAATACACATACACCGTTGATGAAAGCGAAATAAAAGACTATGTTCCCGGTGAACAATAGAAAATCAATCGCCCTTTTCACCACGGTTGATATCGCCGCGCTCGGTATGAATGCCACGCTTCTCCATCTGGAATGCCTATTTCAATGTCGCAGGTGGCTTCATTTACTCACACATCCAACCATCTATTCTTACACGGGCAAAGAGTTCCACACGAGGCGAGTTCCCAATAATCGTGTTAATTGCGGGGGGGGGTGGCGGTCTATCTTTGCGGGTAGACGCCACTTCCGTCTTTTTGTTGTGGTAGTTGCTATTATAGGCGGGTCTATGCCGCCTGACCGAGAAATATTTCCCCCTTTCCGCTAAACCGCTTCATACCGCTACGAATGAGTTGGCTGTCTCGCTGTTTTAGTAGTGGATTGGACATCCACCCTTTACAGCATATATCCTCAAAAATGTTCTCAACCTCACGGGAGGAAAGCAGGTCTTTCACGTTTTGAGTGATACCCGTTGGAATCCCGCCCCACTTTCTGAATCGTTTCCAAATCTCCACTGAGTAGGCGGCGGTCTGTTCTTCTTTCAGGAGCAAATGAAACTCGTCCATGTAGTATCGGGTGGCCTTGCCCTCTGATCGGTTGACCGTTACCCGGTTCCATACCTGGTCTTGAATGACGAGCATCCCCAGTTTTTTGAGCTGTTTGCCTAACTCTTTAATGTCAAAGCAGACAAGGCGGTTTTCAATATCTACGTTGGTTCTATGATTGAAAACATTTAAGCTGCCTGTTACATAGAGTTCCAGAGCAGAGGCGATACGGGTGGCCTCTGGTTCCGGCTGCCGTTTCACTTCCTCGTATAAGTCACCGAGGATAGGCATATTCTCCGGTTTTGGGTCGGCAAGATAGGCACGGTACACGTTGCGGGTCGCTCTGTCAATAACGGTTTTCTCCACCGGCTCCAGTCCATTTTTGCCACCCACCACCAGTTCACACAGGGAAAGTATGAAGTCGGACTTCAAGGCAAGAGGGCTGTCATCTTCGGAGTAGTTCAGGTTAATATCCATCGGGTTCACATGCTGATAGCTTGTAGGTGAGATTTTAATTACCTGCCCGCCAAGCCTTTGTACCAGGGGATAATACTCTGCCTCCGGGTCACAGATGATAATGTCATCCAGTGTAATAAGAAAAACATTGACAATCTCACGCTTTGCAGAAAAAGATTTGCCGGAGCCGGGAGTCCCGAGTATCAAGCCATTGGGGTTCTTCAGCTTTTTCCTGTCCACCATAATCATGTTATTGCTTAAAGCATTCAACCCATAGTAAAGAGCTTCACCGCCCTGGAAAAGCTCCTGTGTGGTAAACGGTACAAATATTGCAGTGCTGCTTGTGGTAAGACCCCGTTGAATGTTTATTTGATTAAAACCCAATGGCAAGGATGACATAAGGCCCGCCTCCTGTTGGAAGTCGAGTCTTATGAGTGAACAGTTATATTTTTGTGCTACACCGGATGCCTGAAACACGGCATTATCCAGTTTTCGTTTGGTATCCCCAAAGTTCAGAACAATAAAGGTTAATAGAAACATTCTTTCGTTCCTGCTTTGCAGCTCATGGAGTAAATTCTTCGCCTCGCCGCCATAGGTAGCAAGGTCGGAGGGGATAATATCCATATCGTAGCCGGAGCGGACCGCTTTCTTTTGTTCCGCAATCTTCATAGCGTCAATATCGGTGATTTTCCGCTTGATGGTCTTGATTGCCTCGCTCTGGTCGATACTGCGGATATGAAGATTTACCATGATACCGCCTTCCGCCTCCATGAAGTCGGCAAGCATCCGGTCATTGAGTTCAGGAGCCAGGATTTGCAGAAAGGATACTGCCCCCAACTTCTTACCCATACGGAATGTGCGGTTCGCCCCAAAATGGAATGAGGACGGAGCAATAAAATCCTTGACCGATAAACCGCTTGCTGGGAGCCAGTCCCATTCAAAGGAAAAGCGTTCCCCATCAGGATGAAAGATACCGTGGAGAACAGAAAGACGTTCCTTGCCATTCAGCACCCTTGCAGCCGCACCCATCACCTTAAACTGGTTTAGGGTATCCGCCTCAATCCGTCCTAACCGGCTCCGTGCCACCTGTATATTAGCTGCCTCAATGGTAAGGGTCAGAAACTTTGTCTTGATAAGTCCGTTGTTCCCACGGGAAAGCTGCCCCTGAAGCATTCCGGTGTATTCCTCACGGATACTGTCAAAGTCATCTCCCTGGGCTGGTATCTCAATAGTTTTCTGAAAGTCCTCCTTATTGGCATACCTGCTGATAAGGGATAGCTGGATGCCGATGGAGGCATCATAGTAGTTGTAAAAATCACAGAGGTTTTCAAACACCGCTGTTTTTTCATCCGAATTGGCAAGCTGATAATTCACATCCTCAAATTCGATACATTTTGAGTAGGATGTTTCATTCAGCTTGCATATTCCATCAGGATATATCACGTCAAAAGGGATACTGTCCTGGGCTGAATGGGGCTTTCTGTCGCCTTTAGCCTTGCGGATGACGGTTTCGATTTCCCGCTTTTCGCTGCGAGTGAGCTTTCGCTTTATCTGATTTGACAATCGCCTTTACCTCCTTTTCAAGATTGCGCTGCCGTTTGAGAACGGCATAAAAGTTATTTGTCTGATAGGGGCGTTCTTTCGGTAGCAGGAATTTTGTGCGGATGAAGTAGCCCAGGGTCACTTCCAGCGTCTGCCCGTTTCGTTCATACATTGCCATCAGGAAAAACGGGAGCATGACAAGTATCATGCAGAACGCCGCCGTACTGGTTCCGGCACTCCCTTTGAGCAAAAAGAAAAGCGGTACTCCTATCAGCACCGCCGGGGTAAAACATATGAGTTGCCGTTTGGTTAGGCCGAACAGCACCTTATTTTTGATTTTGGTTAAGTCCTTTGGGACTGTTACATATGCCAAGGTATCAACTCCTTTCTGGCATGAAAAAAACGCCTATCCGTATGATAGACGTTTAGAGTATAGATAATATAGATTTTGGGTGTCAAATAGTTGGTCTACTGTTGCAAAGGTTGACTACACACTATTTTGGAATATAGTTCATTATCTCTTTCGTTATGTCCACAGAAGCGGATGCGATTTCTACCGACAAAGCATCCAAATCATTGAAGTTTAGTTCCTCAACTAATATAGTTTCAAGAACTGAATATCTCGGCATGTTGTCCCGGCCTATGTTCCACTTTGTAGTTTTAAGCAACTCCCAATACTGGTTTTGGACTTCTGCATTTTGCCCCATAAGCCATAACTCAAAACGCATTTGTTGATGGTTCAAAACTATTCCAAATCGTAGTTTTCTCTCACGCAGAAAGTCATCAAAGAAAGGGAAATAAGTAAAGTCCATATAGCCTGGTGACACATTTCCGAAGCTATACCTATCTGATTGTGTGTTTTGAAAATATGCTTTCAATGACATTACATATTTTAGTAAGTGTTCATAGGCAATTTGTATATCACCTTTTTCTAATTGTACTTTATAGGTATTCACATAATCATTTAATTTTTTGCCCATCCAACACACCTCACCTAATTCGCTTACTATCCCTAAAGCCAACTAATTATCTTATAGAACATATTCTACCATACGATAAATCCATATGTATACCCCAAATTATCTACACTTTAAACGTCTATCATAAAGATGACGCTTTTATTTTATAGTCTCATTTTCAGTGTGCCGTAAACAAGCTCTTTGCCACGCTGCCGGTTTTGAAAAGCGTAAAGCAAAGTAGCGCCGTGTACCCCATGCAAGACCATATCGCACCGGATATGTCATCCCCTACTGCGATGTTCTGCACCAGAACCGCATATATCCCCACACAAACCATAATCAGAAATGCCTGGAAGCCCAGGGCAAGCAGGGACTTCAAATAGTTCTGCCCCATGCCGCTCCATTCTTGATTGATATGTCAAGGGATGCAAACTAAAAAAGGCAAAAAAATATGATAGGGCATAGAACCGCCCTATCTTGTTCTTTGGATGAGGCCGGGGGCGCGGGGCGCGTAGCCCCGCAAAAGCTAACGATAACCGCCGCAGTAGTGAAGCCGGTTTTGCCGTAAAATGAGCGGACGAAAACGGGGAACGGGATTGTCTTTTATCCTGTTCCCCGTTTTCGGCGGCGTAATGACACGGCAAAAATCCAGACCGTCAAGGGTATAAGAGTGGAGATTTTTTTTGCGCTCTTTGCAAAAAAATACTACTCGCCCCTTGACGGTCTGGATAGGCGTAACGGACAAAGAAGTTTTCATTGTTTTGGATGGATAGTTATAGTACAATATAAAATAGATTTTTAGTTCGTCTATGGTACGATAAGTTGAACGTAGATAATTTATGTAATGGATAGGAGATGATGCCTAGTGGTATATGAAATTATAAATGAAAGCCATTTACCTCAAATTACGGAAATGTATGTTGAAGCATTTAACGCGCCGCCCTGGAATGATAAATGGACAGATGAACTGGTTACAAAAAGACTATTACAGATGATGAATTGTGAAGGTTTTTATGGGCTGGTTTGTTTTAATGAAGAACAAATTTGTGGCATGATTTTAGGCAATCATGAAGTGTATTTTGATTGTATACACTTTAATATTAAAGAATTTTGTGTTCGTCTGCATCTTAGGGGAAAAGGAATTGGGTCAGATTTGCTGAAGGAATTTGAAAACCGTCTATTAAAGCGTGGCATTGATGAAACATATCTATTTACATCCAAAACTGACCAAACCGAAACATTTTATCAGAGTCGCGGCTATAAAAGTTGGAATAATATGGTGATGATGGGCAAGAGCTTATCTGAATAATATAAACAGAGCATTATCTTCGCAATAGTTTCCTTTTACGACTTCAGGGCGATAAGTCAAACTTGTTTAGTTGGTTTTAGAAATAGCAGGTGAATCAACGACAAGTTGTATAAGGTGTTGGGAGGAGGGACAAACCTATGTTGGAATTAAGATTGCTAAACGATAGTGATGTATCGTTGGTTGAGGTCTGGCTAAATAAAGAGCATGTGAGAAGGTGGTATGAAATACCGCATATGGGCATTACGATTGATGACTGGATGTCTGAAATCAAAGAGCGCAATGGAGAATTTCAATGGTTAACATACCTTATTGCGCTGTGGCAAGGCCGTCCGATTGGATTATGCCAATACTATAAATGTGTGGATAGCGATGAGGATTTTGGGACACTACCACTAACAGGCTCATATGGAATTGATTATCTTATAGGTGAAGAAGCTCACCTCGGCAAAGGTCGGGGTAAAGGCATTATTACCATGCTTGTCGATAAAATTTTTTCTTTTCATGACGCACAGAGAGTTACGGCTGACATTGACAAAAATAACAAAGCTTCCGAAAAAGCACTGTTATCATGCGGCTTTACATTATTGGATGCAGAACGTAGTCGCTATGTATTAGAGAAGCAAAAGTCACTAATTAAGTGGTAGGAACTCACAACTAATGCCGCTTTGGATGATAAGGCGAACAGAAGAAGATTATTTATATTTTGTGACTGGATGAAAAATAATTATTGGATGGTGAGAAGATGATAACAGGATACTACTGCACAAATATTTTTTCTGAGCAAGCGAAAGAACTTATTGAGTTTTATAGGCACATATTAGAAATACCCTTTATTAAAACCGATGTTGACGATTCAAATGGGGTTTATCTTGGCTTTATTGAAAACGCACCCACTATTTGTATATGGGATTGCAAGGAATTTAACGTACAGCCGACTGGACATCAATCCTTTGTATTTCAAACAAAAAATCTTGATTTAACAATGGAATGCTTGAAGGAAAAAGGGCTTGCACTGTCTGATGCCGTTAGATATGATTGGGGAACTTACGAGGTTCGCTTATACGATATTGACGGAAACGAGATAGTGATAGGTGAGTTTGCGTGATAGATGGTTTCTGTTTATAGGGAGATTATGAGCATTTTGCGCAGTTCGCCTTAGCGCGAAATGTGTGTTAATTATTCAGCTTATTTGATTGATGGAGGTGTAATAATTGAATGGATTTAGTTGTCAAGCTGTAAAGGGCATTGTTTTTCAACTGATGAATACTGATATTCTAAAGGATAAAATTTTTGTAGCTGGAGGAATTGTTCCGTATATCTATTCGTCCAGAGATTCAGGTCGGAAACATACTGATATAGACATTGTTGTTAAAGATGCTGATATGCCATTTGTTCGTCAATACCTAAAAAACGCAGGCTATTATCAAAAGGATTTTGATTCCATTGAATTTGACTACAATTCCGATCACGTCGATTATGGGATAGAAGTGTTTATTCAAGATATTCCGGTTAGTTTTGCACCATTTAAGGTGATTGAAAACGACATTATTCAAAAGAACTTCTTGAAGAAAGAACTCTCTGGATACGATGCGCTTGTGAAAGTTACGATGTGTAATATAGCAGTCGAGGATTACATTACCCAACTTGAAAAGGATGGGTTGCACATTGGAACCTATACTCTTGAAATGGTCAGGTGTGCAAAGGAGAACTCAAATCGCGAAAAGGACATACACGATATCAGAGAAATTGAGCGAATTGGTATCAATAAAGAGCGATATACACGAGTGAAGCCAGTTATTCAAAATATGTGTATGGATGCGATAACTCCTGATATTGTTGATGTGCCTATACAGTAGGCAAACTATGTTCGCCTTTGCTTCCTACTGTTACTCTCGGGCGATAAGGCGCAAAAGAATGGAGAATGGATATGTCAAGTACATGGGACAAGATGGATAGAAGCCAAATACCTACTATGGAAAAAGTTTCCGATTATGCGGCAAATCCTACTGTGGAACAACCTATGTCAGTATATGGAAACACAATATCAATCAAAGCCAATTTTTGAATATAGTGGTTGTTCTGTACCGGGGTGGAATGTGAAGTATAAAAAGTCAGGCCGTTCGCTTTGTACCCTATATCCTATGGATGGGTATTTTGTGGCTCTTGTTGTAATAGGCGAACGCGAAAAAAACGAATTTGATTTGACTTTACCAACATTGACAGTTTATACACAGAAACTTTTTGAATCAAGCAAAGACAAAAATGGGTTGTGCTGGCTTATGTTTGAAGCAAGAGACGAGGCTGTATTGTCAGATATTAAACATTGTATTTCGATTCGTAGAGGGAGCAAAAAACAAAAGAGTTAGCGTCACCATAGTTCCTTAAAGAAAACGTACACGGCGGGTAGGTTAAGAACGCGCCGCGCTTTTCGGTTTTATAACTCCATGTCATGCGTCCGCTTGGGTCGTGTCCTGTGGTTTTCCTCGCGCATAATATTGTCAACGCTCTTTCTGATTTGCTCGGTTTCTTTCACTTTACCTTTGAGGGAAACATACCTTTGATTAAGCCTGTTTTGCTCGACGGTCAGATTGGCATATTCCGCTTTCCACGCCTTTGTCGGCAGGGTGGTCTTGCCGTTCATTACGCCCTTGAGGTAATTTTTTGCCGCCGTGAATAGGATTTGTTCGGAATCCGTCAACGCCTTTTTGCCCTTGTATTTGAGGTAAATGTCAGCTTGCTCGATATGCTTTTTCAAAACAGGCAAACGCCGCTCAATGGGTTTCAGTTCATCCCCAATGTCGGATTGTTCCCCAATCATGGACTTAAACTTTTCCTCAAGCCCCGCCATATCCATGATGTTGTTGGCGGTGAGGAAGTTCAGCATATTCGCGGCGTCTTTGAGGTTATACAGCGATTGTGAATACTGCGATTTCCCTGCCTGTGCTTTCCGTGAAAGTATGTCTTGAATGTGGTCGGCAAGGGTGGGTGGCTCAGTGTTTTCGGTTTCTTCTTTCAGCCAATTTTGGAGTTCAGATATACGCGCTTTGAGTTGCCGCAAACGCCGATTTGTAACTTCTATTTCCCGGTTGAGGTTGCCGCGCTCGGTGGCGATTCCGCGCTTCTCCATCTGAAAAGCCGCCACGCCTAAATGGACGGTGGGGATTTGGTCTATGCCCTGTCGCTCATAACTGCGGTGGTCTATCCGCTCGGCATGGTTGCCTTTCTCCAAAAACGCATTAACGCAATCAGCCCACGCTTGCCGCCATTCTTCGGCTTTGGTCTGCTCGTTCCAGTCGGTGGCGGGTATAGATTTACACTTGTATGAACGCTTCTTTTTGTCGTAAATCTTTTCGCCGTTGCGGTCTAAAATATACTCCTTTTTCTGCTTCGCTCCCCATTCGCCGTCCTGCTCAAATGGTCGCATTGTCAGCATGATATGGGCGTGAGGGTTTCTGCCGCCTGTATCGTGTATGGCAAAGTCGGCGCACATTCCCGCCGCTACAAAGTGCCGATTTACATACTCACGGACAAGGGAAATGTTTTGCTCCCGTGTCAGTTCCACGGGCAGGGCAAGCTCAATCTCCCGCGCAAGCTGTGAGTTTTTCGCCTTTTCGATTTTCTCAACGGCGTTCCACAAAACGGCTCGGTCTGAATACTCGGCGGGGGAATTGTTGGGCAGTAAAATCTCAGTATGTACCACGCCGCCCTTACGGGTGTAGTCATGGGTAATTCCGTCATATTCGTTTGTGATGGTTTCGCCGCTCCGATAAGCCGCCGCCGCGACTGCGGATTTACCCTTGCTACGGCTTATGATTTTAATGCTACAATGATATATCGCTATGGCTTCGCTCCTTTCTGCGGGTGGTAATCCCGCCGTTTCTTTTTGCGCCGATAGGCGCAAAACGCCGCCGGCAGGCCGCACGATACCACATTCATGTGGTATATAAGTGCGCCCTTGCTCAAAGCAAGGGTATGGGATTAGCCCGATACCCTTGCGCCGTTGCCCTCGTCTTGTTCTCGTCCTGCGCCGCTTTCCTGCACCATTCCTGCGAGTTCTGGCGCGGCGTTCTGTGCGGTCAAACCGTCCAGTATGCGGCGGCTGTGTTCGGTGGTGACGGTCTTTTCAAGGAAGATTTTGAATTGCTCGTCTGTGAGGGATATGGTGTCGGGCAACATACTTTCAAAAAGCCCCATGCGTGAGCAAAGGCGTTTTGTCCGGGCGGTGCGTTCCTCTTTTTTCTGCTTCTGGATTAGCTGCTTCATGCGGTTTTGTTCCTGCTCAATTTTCAATTTTGTTTCCGCAATTCTTTTATTATAAGATTTTGCCATGTGGTTGTACTCCTTTCGGTTATTGAATATCTGTTGGTAGGATGGTATAATTTTGGCAGTCTAGTTTAGAGAATAGACGGATGACACAGGGGGAGTTATTTGAAAAATAAATTTGTTCGGGCAGTTTGCCTTATAGCTATTTTTATAGCGATTGACCAACTTTTAAAAATAGTAATTTCTCATTTAGGCATGGGCAGCAATGTTTCGATTATCCCGGGTGTAATCCGATTTGAGCCTATTCAAAATTTTAATCTGACATGGGTATTCAGCATGGCGGAATTAACGCCGTCCGTTGCCGTTGTGGTAGCAATGATTATAATTGCCATTGTAATTACTTCTCTTTTGCACCGTTATATTGTTTTCTATTACGCACAGGAAGAATTATTATTTGATTTGTTCAGACAGATTGCATATTCCGGCATTATTTGTGCTTTGATTGATGTTGTAATCTGGAAAGGAAGTATTGATTATATAGGACTTTTTGACTGGTTTGTATTTGACCTAAAAGATGTCTACCTGACATGTTCAGTCGTTTTGCTTTTAATAGGCACTTTTAAGAACCGGAGTGAAATTGACCGGGCAACAGCGAAAGAACGAGGAATAATCACATGGCTGAAACTCGGACTTCCTAAAAGATAGAAATTACTACTTTAGCGTCCAGTACATATACGATTAGAAAACCATCTGATTGCCTCTAGGCTTTCGGGCGGTTTTAATTATGGACGCAAAAAACGGCTTGCCATTTTTATGAGCAAGCCGTTTTAGCGTTCCAAATATTCGGTTGTGGTTAAGCGGATTTTCGTTTCTCGGTTTCTTCCTGTTCCTGCTGTTTCTGCTTTTGCTTGGCGGCATACCGCCGCTGTGCTTCGCGCCGTTGCTCCCGTTTGCGAAATGCCTTTTCCTCTGCGGCGATTTCTTTGGGGGTAGGCTCTGGCTGCGGCAATTCAAACTTGCCGATAAAGTTGAGGTATATATCCACCTCTTGGGCGCGTTCACCACTGGATTTGTCCGCTTCGTGTACCACGATTTTTTCTATGTATTCCGCTATCATCTGCGGGGTCAGTTCGGAAAAATCAGTGTACTTTTCCACCAGTTCAATAAACTTGTCGGCTCTCGCGCTGTCGGCGTTGAAGCTGTCCAGTTCAGCCTGTAACTGCAATATGGATTGCTCCAGTTCGGTCTGCTCCTGCTCGTACTCCTGCGATAGCAGTTCAAAGCGTTTGTCGGTCAGCTTGCCGTTAAAGTTATCCTCGTAAATCCTGCGGATTAGGGCATTGAGTTCCGCAATCCGCTTTTGTCCTTTGGCGATTTTCTTCTTATGGGATTTCTCCGCTTCTTCCTGCCTGATTTCCGAGGTTTCGCGGACTTGCTTCACAAACTCCGCTTCGTTGGATTTTACAAAGCCGCTCACGGATTTGATAGCGTCTAAGGCCAATTCCCGCAAAACTACGGTGCGGATATTGTGGGAAGTGCATTGGCGGTCAAACCGTCTGCCCGTGAGGTTGTAGGTCGAACAGGTGTAAAGATCTTTCGGGGGGCGATTGCAGACATAGCCCTTTTTATTGATTTGGGTTGTGGGGTATGGCTGTCGATGATTGTACAGCTTCGCGCCGCAATCGGCGCAAAATACAAGCCCTGTCAGCGGGTTTGCTTCGCCGTGGTCGGTCCGCCGCTTTACTGTACGGCAACGCTGCGCCGTTTCCCATGTGTCGGGGTCTATAATGGCTTCGTGGGTATTCTCAAAAATCACCCAATCCTCTTTGGGATTTTCCTTTGCTCTTTTATCCTTGTAGCTGTCTTTGAAGGTGCGGAAATTCACGGTATGGCCGCAGTATTCGGGCTTCGCAATCATGTGCGCTATACTGTTGCCGCTCCACGCATAGGGCGCGGTCATATCGTGGACATTGCTGAAATTAACAATGCCGTGTGTGTGCTGATAGTATGAGGGGCGTTCTATCTTTTCTCCCGCTAAAATCCGCGCTATCTGTGTCGGGCCTTTGCCCTCTATCGTGAGGGCGAACAGGCGGCGCACAATGGCGGCGGCTTCGTGGTCGATTATCCATTTGTTTTTGTCGTTGGGGTCGAGCTTGTAGCCGTAAATCGGCGTAAATGTCAAACGCTTTCCGCTCATGCCCCGCGCCTTGTGGCTTGCTTTCACCTTGCGGCTGCTGTCGCGCAGATACCACTCCGACATGATGTTGAGAAACGGGGCAAACTCGCCGCTCTCCTTGTTCTGGCTGTCGATGTTGTTCGCCACGGCAATGAAGCGAACGCCTTTCTCTCTGAAAAAGACTTCGGTGTAAAAACCCGTTTGCAGATAGTCGCGCCCGACACGCGACATATCTTTCGATATGACGGTGGCAACATTGCCCTTTTCGATTTCTTCTATCAGCTTTTTCCAGTCGGGGCGGTCAAAGTTCCCACCCGAAAAACCGTCATCAGAAAAATGGACAATGTTAGAAAAGCCGTTCTGCGCGGCGTACTTTTCTAACATTGCCTTTTGATTTACGATTGATAGGCTGTCCCCGATGGCTTCATCATCACGGGAAAGCCGAGAGTATAACGCTGTAATTTTCTCGTTGCCTGTCTGCCTGTTCATGGATTACTCCTTTCAGGCAAACGGCTCATTTGCAGTACCAATATTATACTATGGGCGGGACGTTTTTTCAACGCCCCGCCACAAATATTTTTCCTGCTCATGGCCTCGCCGCCTCGTTTTTCATAAGCCGCAAGATTTTATCGTTCATGGTTTCGCGGTTGGTCTTGCTGAAGTGGACAGAAACACGGTAGTTGGTGGAACCAATACGCTTTGTGAATACGTTGCTCTCGCTCGGTGCCTTTGCTTCGGATGGGATGGGATTTGGATTGATACAATTCATGTTATCGGTAATAATCATCCTTTCTGCGGGCAAGCTGCCTGTTTATTTTTGATTGATGCTCTCGGACTTGCCGCAGGCGCTGCCCCTGCGTCCTGCGATTGCCCAGACCGCAGGTTTCGTGTCGGGATACTTTCTGAATCGCCACCCGATTTGCCCGGGCGATACACACCATTACCGTGGTGTGCTACGGGTATTTAATTTTCCTGCCTGTAAATATTATTGCACATTTTCTTGACGATTTGCGGTACTATACAAGTAACCATATTAACAGTAAAATATTATTCCTGTTAGCAAGGAGTGAAATGACATTTATGGAGTATGACTTTTCAAAACGGGAGCGCGGATTTGGCAAAATCGTCTTTGCGCTCACCCTTGACCGCAAGAAAATGACGGAGCGTATCGTCATTGGGGAAATAAGCGAAACGCGCCGCCAGTTGGATGATGGAACGGGCAATATTTTGTACGACCAAACCCGCCCTTTGGGGAAGTTTCTCATTGATTTTGAAAAGGACACGGAAAGGAAATGGAACAGAAACGCCATGACGCTGCGGGACAGCTACGGCAAGGCAATTCCTTTTGAAACAGAACGGTGGAAGATGGCCGCGCCCGTTTCTGACTTCCTGCGGGGCAAATACGAAAGTGGCGAACTGGCAGACAACCGTTGTCCGTCAGCGCTGTTCGCTGCCGTGAAAACATGGGAAGAATATTTGAACTGCTTTAACCTCAATCATGGCGCGGATATGCTTACAAGGCGGCTGTCTGCCCTGTACCGCCCGTTCTTCCTGTATGGAGATAACAGGCCGTGGCGGGAAGAAGCTACTGCCGCGCTATCCAAAGTCCTGCGGGATGAAGAAGCGGCGGTAGAATTGTGGTATCCTGTTTTGAAGCGGTCATTTGAGTGTGTTGTTACGACCGCTTCATTCCTGCCCGTGATTGCCTACTATCTGCATAAGATTGATGAATGGGGTTTTGTGTTTCAAGGCTGCAAGGTCTGCGGCAATGACTTCCTTGCCCGTAGCCGCCACTATGAATTGTGTTCGGACGAGTGTCGCAAGGTGCAGGCAGTAGAAGCAAAGCGCGAGTTTGACGAGAGGGCGAAAAGCGATAGATTGGAGCAATTACATGAAGCGGCCTATTATTACTGGTACAATCGTCTGCGAAAGCTGAAGCGCGGAAAAACCGCCGACACGGAAAAGGCGGCGGTTGTGGGCGAAGCGTTCAAGGAGTTCCGAAAAGAAGCGGTCAGGCGTAAAGGCATGGTGAAGCGCGGCGAAATTCCGATTACCGATTTTTCATCATGGCTTATCGCCCAACAGGACGAGGTTGACCGCTTGATGGAGAGTTGATTTTGCGGATTATTTTCAAAGCAGAAAACCTCCGTTATTCTGCACAAGAAAACGGCGGCTTTCGGGTGGCCGAGGGCGGTTTCCAAGGGCTTTTAAGGGTCAAAAACGGGACTTTTTTGTACGTTTTGACGGGTGTTCCGTCTGGGCGCGATAGAACGGCCGGAAACGATGAGGGGTACGAGAGAGGGGAACAAAACGGCTGAAAACGGCCTTTCCGATTTCGGACGCAAAAAGGGCTGCCTGTGGTGGGCAGCCCTTTGGTTTGCGGTATGCTATTTTCCATTATACAGCAGGTCGCTTTCTTCCGTGACTTCCAATGCAAGCAGCAGTCCGAGGGTAAAGCCGTAGGAAAATACATCTTCCTCTGTGAGCATGGATAATGAGGATTGCAAACGGGTTAAGGCTTGAAACCTCTGGCAATCGTCCAATGACATTTTCTCCATGAAATACCGTTCCCCGTTCTCAATCTTGCGGACGAGTTCAAGCCGTTCCTCGCTGTGCGGCTCCCGCCGCTCCCACGGGATGATTTTGCCGTTATACAGGCCGCGAAGTATGCTCATACTATCAATCCTTTCGTTGTTGTGGTGCAACACTTGAAAGGCGGGATTATTTTTGATATGATGACCTTGCACCGCCTACGGGTGTTGCAGGTGGAAGCGGCGCATTACTCTTTCCGGGGTATCGCCGCTTCCAGTCTTTTATGCTGCAAAAATGGGCGGCAAACTGCCAGCCCATTGAAATCATATATTTATCACCCGCTCTCCGCAACGCCGCCAAACTCCTGCAAATGAGCCGCCGCCATGCTTGATTTAGTGGTAGTATCATTACTACCCTTTACAAGCATACTTCCAGGAGAGCGAGGTTAAGTCTACCAAAAGTAGCCTTGTAGAGAAGCTGGAGCAACTTGAGGGTAAAATTACATATTTGTCGGAACAGCTATCACAAATAAAAGACCATTTAATCGGGACAGCGGCACAAGCGGTTAATGCTTTTAAGGAGAAAGGTGGACAAGCGATGAATCAGATCCTTCAAAAAGGAATTTCCAGTGTTAGGAAGCCACTGGAAAACTGTCGTGAAAAATTATCAGAGGTGCTGATTGAGAGTGAAAAAACAGCTAACCAGATAGACAGCATAGGAGATGAGTTAAAGCAAATGGGAAATAGCATTGCAAATGTGGGGCGGTTAATATCCGGCAAAGGCACAAAAGAGGCATCTGATGAAAAGCAGGGTGTGGCACTTACACGAGTTATTAATAAGCCAGTTAAAAAAAGGATTATCAAGTTACAGAAAAATCTTGCCAGTATGGAACAGATACTTAAAAAGTTGGATAAGATTTCTGCTAGGTTGGAACCAGAGAAAGGACAGGAGAAAAATGAACGTGTGTCAGTAAAGGATAAGCTTTCGCAGATGAAGGAAAAGTCGGAGCAACAGAAAAAACAGCCGTCAAAACAGATGGCAAAAAGTAAAGAGGTGAGTTTATAGAACTTTCTGGAGTTTGGCGAGGGTAGCATGAGGGAGCAGGCAGAAAAAACTGTCTGCTTCTTTCATGTCTGAAGACTAAGTCGAAGCCTTCTAATTCAATTCTCATATCATTGGACTTTCTTTTTCTATGGGTTTCTTTTTCGGAGTTTAATTTCTAATATATACATTAGTTCTTCTTGGTCTTCTTCAGATATTTTCCGGAAACCGTTTAAAAGTGTTTCTTCTTTTGGGCAGATAAAAGAAGTCTGCGAATTGGAAGAAAAACCTGTCATCAGCCATTCCATATCACACTTTAAGGCTTGAGCGATTTTATAAAATATTACAACTGAAGGTGTACGAGAGCCATTTTCTATTTTACTTAGCGTACCAGAATCAACGCCACATTGCTGATAAATATCAGTTTGAGTAAGTCTTAATTCTTTGCGTCTTTTTTTGATTCTATTACCAACATTATTCATGCTTAACTCCATGATTGCCTCGCTTTCTTCTTATCGGAATAAAAAACTTCCTATAAGCAGAAAAATAAATTGACATTCTGCTTATAGGCAGATATAATATTCTTTAAAGGGGGTTACTTCCCTTCCTTAAAGTATATCAATACTTTGTGAAAATCACAATAGCCGGAATTCTCCGGTACTAAAATTTCTCCCGGCTCCGGGGCAATTGAGATTGAGATGTAAGACGAGAAAGGAAGCATAAGCCTACCGCCACGGCAACTTAGAATAATAAACAACAATCAGAAGGGAGACAATATGAAAAAAGCAATAATGATATCAGAGGAGCAGTACGGCAAGATGTTAGAGAGCTATGATCAGGCAATGGAGGAATTAAAAACCGTAAAGGGACAGTTGTTCGCATTGCAGGAACAGGGAAATCTTCTGAATGCATTGGAATATGGCGAGGAATTACATAAAATTGCAATTTTAGAAAAGCTATTTGAACATTACTCTATAAATCTTAAATACCAGCCTCCAGGACAGGGTGGTAATTATCCAAAGGCAATTGGGAATGTTTTGAATTGGCTTGAAAAGCAAGAGGGTGATTGTCCAAAACAGTTAGAATCTGGCATGTTACAGGCTTTGTATCAATATCAAAAGCAGTGGTTTGTAAATGGCTTCTTATATGCAACAGCGATTCTAAAAGTATGTTGAATATTGAAACAGGAAAGGAGGTGGTATTATTCGACATAATATGATATATTTTTTTCAGTCAGATTAGAGCAAGTGGGGATAGTCTGCGGTTGTCCTTTCCGGAAACGGGAAGGAGGTCAGTATGGAAATATCAGAAGTGCTTACACTTTTGCTGGTTGTATTTGCAGCCTTAACGTACATAGACAGAAATAACCGCAAGTAAACGGAAAGGCTATCCCCTAATGCCAATAGGGGATAGCCTGTAATCCGTTAAGATATTTGACGATTATAAGTTTCCGATTGTGCAACCGTTGGACACAAGAATATCCTTCGGTTTCTAATTTGATTATAAACCAACCTTGCTATTTTTGCAAGAGGTTTAGGAAAACAGGGGTGCTTCGGCACTCCTGTTTTTTTATACAATAGGAAAATACTCTATGAAGAATAAACGCTCCGCTGTGGATGTGCACTGCGCGCTAAGGAAATTGGTCGCTGTCGAGACCGCGCTCCGGCGCGAGAGTCCGGCAAGCCAGACTCTTTGACCAAGCTTCCGGTAATCAGATTAAAAATCATTAACCGAAAAGGGTGGTTTTTCAGACTTTTTCTCCTCTGAATTTTACTCACTTATGAATCACTATTTATGTTATTTTTATATTAGGAGGTAAATTAAATATGGGAGTTGATAACATGAAATGTGACAGCATTACTAAGCTGGTATATGAGATCCGGGAAGTGCTTGACAGAGAGCCGCTTAAAAGCACAAGAAGCGTAAAGTTAATCATTGAAGAATCATTCTTTAATTATGATAATGCCAGACGTGCTTTTAAGATAGCCCTGCAGATTTCGCCGCATAAATACATCAAGCGGC
This sequence comes from Lachnospiraceae bacterium, assembly GCA_051654925.1. Taxonomy (GTDB): domain Bacteria; phylum Bacillota; class Clostridia; order Lachnospirales; family Lachnospiraceae; genus Brotaphodocola. The sequence goes on from JBOFYZ010000092.1 coordinate 21,454, forward strand.
GCCGGCTTTTGGCAGTGTATCGCAGTATAAATGATTATGAGACATTGAGTAAAAGATCCGCAGTCGGTAATATTCTTAGTTTTAAAAAGAAATTTAGTGAAGAATTTAAAGATGAAGAGTCCATAGTGGCATTTGACCAGCTGTTTGATGAACAACAGATGATCGAGAATATTGAGTCTGCATTTATTGCAGGAAGTTTTCGATTGATTGAAAAAGACATGCTCTGGAACAGAAAGGAAGTAGTGGTTGCCGAGGAGGTGGAGTATCTGGTTCTTCTTGATGCAGAGAATAGATTTTGCTATGATTATGATAATACATACTTTAGCTATAGAGGTTATAAATTTGTTCTTACAATGTCAAGGATGGTAGCGCCTTTTCAAGAGCAGACAGTCTGGCTCGATTTTTTTGGCGGAGAAATCTGTGTGATATCTGGTAGAACGGACTCCGATCCCACGCTGTTAAAATGGATTAAGCAACATTTTGAAAAAGGGCAGGCAGCAATTGATATGCAAGTGAATTTTTCAGTGCATTACTTTGGGAACGGCATAACGGGGGCGAGAAATTTGTTTGATTGCATCAGCGGAAGGGACAACATAGTTACAGATATAAAATTCAGCCAGGGGTTAATTACTGTCATTGACGGAACAGTACGTCTGCAAGTCAGTAAGTTGTTTGATTAAGGGACTCCGGTTGCACAGGTACAAATACAGCATAGGAAGGTGATAAAGCGAGAAGGCACTTTGTTCTATATTAGGAAATTCCTCGAAAATATTGTTTATTATTCAGTACTTTTAAGGAACAGTGATTACCTGTTTATAGTTAGGGAAAAATATGGTATACTGTTTTTTAAAATAATGTCAGAATACTGATCTAAGATAAGGAGCATGAATTATGAAAAAAGGATTTTTATTTATAATAATTGGTATAATTCTTCTCATGTCACTGGCTGCATGCTCTGCTTATGAAGATCTGCCAATGAGTACCGAGGCGACAAATGGCACTTTAGAACAAATACAAGTTGAGACAACTGAAATTAATACGAAAGAATTTGATAAATCAGAATTACCGGATGATGCATTAAGTTATGATGGCAAATACCTGGCTCGGCAGAGTATAGAAAAACTACCTGAGCAGAATCTTAAATACATCCGTATTGATATAATTGATCAGGAGTCGGAATTAATTGTTGACAGTTTTTATCCTGCCAGAGCGAGTGATTTCAGGGGGATATGCTGGGAAAGAGATAACTATAATCTGTGGACACAGTCTTCTGACATCGGTATTTATTGCTACCGTCAAAGTGGAGGAAATTGGGAGTGTGATTATGATGCAATCCTACCTGAATATATTATTACCAGATATCAAATGAAAGACACGTCAGCTGATTCGGAGTTATTTATTCAGGAATCAGAACTTACAAGTACTGAACCTGAAACCAGTGCTGAGATACCTTCTGCCAGTGATTCAGCACAAATATACACATATGAAGTCATTTCAGCAGTATCCGAAGATATGCCTATATACCGTTACACGGCAACCGGTAAAGCAGAAGGAACCTACGAGTGGTCAACCGGATTTGTAACTGGTCTGGAGATTCATGATGAAAACAATACATCCATTTTATCCATAGACTTCACTGAAGAAGGCTGTCCCATATATTTTAATATGATGGACACGATGGGCTTACATGTAACCGATGTAAACTTTGACGGCTACAAAGATGTTATCATCCTGAATACTTTTCATGGAGCACATAGTAATTCATGGTATGATTGCTGGTTATGGGATGCAGAGACAGTATCATTTAAATATTCTCAGTCATTTGCTGAGATATGCAATCCGGCTATTGACAATGATAAGCAATGCATTTACTCCAGCAGCGGTTCCGGAGCTGGCGGCAACAGCTATTTTATTTATCGGTTTATTGATGATGAGTTTGTTGTTACTAATAATTTAACTTGGGGACACAAATGGATTGTGCTGCCAGAAGAAGATGTCCCGGATGAAGAACTTTATGAAGTCAGTGGCTTTTATATAATAGAACAACAACTTATAAACGGGAATCTTGAAATGGTTCATAATGAATTCTATCCGGTAGATGATGTAGGCCTGGTATTTGATCTTTATTATAGTGATGACCCTTGGGAACTCAATAGTTCAAGATGGTATATGCTGGGGGGACATCATGCAGATGAATGGTTAGAATAAAAATATTTCAGGAATGAGCCAGAACCTAGAGCGGCAGAGAGGCCACGAGCTGCCTCTTACTGCCAGCCGGCCTCTTTGACGCTCGAACTCATGGCCAGTCCCCCCTGAATATTTATTTTTACTGACTTTTATAAAGCTGGATTATCTTTTTTCTCCGAAGGGTTCTGCTTTGGCTCTCTTACCTCTCGGTCTAAATACTGGTTCAGATTCTCCATCTTCCGGTTCAGCCCTCGAAGTTCCTTATTGGAACTTTGGTAAGTGGTAGTTAGTTCTTTTTTCTGTGAAAGGAGTTTCTGATATTCTGCTTTCAGACTGTCAACATTCAAGGTTTTTATATCCAGACCTTTTTGCTTCAGTATCCGCTTTGCACCATCATAGAGAATCAGATTACTTTCATATTTGCGGAAAAAGGTATCTGGATTTTTAGCTTTTTTATAGCGGAGCTGGTAAGGGCGATTCGTCTTATACTGTTCTGTATATTCAATAATTTCTGCAAGGTTTTTCATGCGATGTTCCACTTTAATAAGGTTTTGTTTGGCTGATTTTCTGGCTTCATTCAGAGTGGAAATTATCTGCTCCAATTGGGAAATGGAGTTAATCTCATTGTAGGTCTGAGAAGCGATTTTTAAATTCTCAATAGCTGCCCATCGTTGTAAACCGATACTGTCCTTGAATTTCTCACTAGAAGTATCAATAATCTGCTTCCTGGAGTAATCCTTTTTAGGTATAAGAACCTTGTTTTTGGAACGTTTCTCTACCTGTTCCCGGATACGCTCACTGATCCGTTCTTTTGTATATTCGTGTCCAAGAGATTTCACACTGCCACGTACAGGACGGTTCTTGTCCAGTGGTCGGAATGTGATATATTTGGCGGCACCTTCCTCTAAAGAATCTCCATAGATTTCATAACCTTTTGCTTTCATTAGCAGAAGAAATTCATCATAGGTTGAAGCTGATTTGATGGAGATATTAATGTCTTTTCTAATCTGCGTTTTCCACGAAGTATTATCACGATTTGCCTGCCATTCTTTGTATGACTTCCCACGTTCTTTAGAGGGATTGATAATGGACAGATTATGACTAGCACAGAGTTCATCACTCAATTTTCTAATCCGATAGTAAGATTGTTTACAGTCATGATATTTACCATATTCCAGATTATCAGCGGCACAGAAAATGATGTGGTTATGAACATGATCTTTATCAACATGGGTGGCAACCACATAAGAATACTTTCCTTCCAGTACCTTGTCAGCAAGCTCCTGCCCGATGCTGTGTGCTTCCTCAAAGGGTACCTCGCCAGGGAGAAAGGACTGAATCAGATGATAGGCTTTGTTTTCATCGTGTTGGTTGGTATGAGAGAGAGTAAAACGGAAGTCAATGGCTGCGGTTTCTGGTGAGCAGGCAAAGGAAGAAATCAGCAGCTTGTCATCGGTTTTATCTGGATTGCAGATATAATCTATTGCTTTATTAACGGTTGCTTTGATAGCATGGATTTTTGTGTACGCCATACCTCTTTCATCAACTCCTTTACTTCTTT
>JBOFYZ010000093.1:0-13162 GCA_051654925.1 Lachnospiraceae bacterium
ATGCACGCGGAGACAAAAAAGTGCTAATTTCATTAAGATCAGTTTCTGAATCATCCTCATAAATCCAATCGCTATCAGAAGCAACCAGATCAGCGTATACAGGAAAAATAGCACTGAAAGACAGGATAACAGTTAATAGGAGCGTATAAAATCGTTTCATAAAAAATCCCCCTTGGTTGACTTAATTCCGGTCAACTGGTATGATAGTAACGTACCTACCGAAACCCAACTATTCGCGAAACAACACTTTAACGAATAGTTAGAAGGATATTATACTATGAAACTACAACGTTTATACAGTCTGACCCGCCAGGCTATCGACAGATACCAAATGATTGATGAAGGTGATCATATTGCTATTGGTGTTTCTGGCGGCAAGGACAGCCTGACCCTGTTATATGCCTTACATGGCTTACAGAAATTTTATCCGAAGCATTTTACCATATCAGCTATTTCGGTTGATTTAGGATTCGATGGTTTTGGCCTCTCTCCGGTAAAAGAACTCTGTGAGCAATTTTCGATTCCTTATACGATAATATCTACAGAAATAGGTAAAATTTTGTTTCAGGAACGCCAGGAATCAAATCCCTGCTCCTTGTGTGCAAAGATGCGTAAAGGTGCTCTTAATCAGGCGGCCAGGGATCTGGGCTGCAATAAAGTAGCTTATGCGCATCACATGGATGATATTGTTGAAACAATGTTGTTGTCATTGATCTATGAAGCAAGATTTTATTCATTTTCACCATATACTTATCTGGATCGGATGGATTTAACGGTTATTCGTCCATTAATGTTGGTATCCGAGGCAGATGTGATTGGTTTTCGCAATAAAAATCAGCTGCCGGTATGCAAAAATCCCTGTCCGGTGGATGGTCATACAAAACGCGAATATGTTAAATTATTAACGAAAAGACTGGAATCAGAAAACCCTGGAGTACGACAACGCTTCTTCCGGGCTATTTTAGAAGGAAATATCCCCGGCTGGCCTGATTCTGCAGTAACGAGGTGAAAATATGAGCAATCTACCATATCACGAACAAAAAGATATTGAAAACATCAAAAAATTACGTAAAATCACAAAAGAACTCCCCTCTTTCTGTACGGAATTCTTTCGGGGAATTGAACCACGCACCTCTTCCCCTACCCGGATAGCCTATGCTTATGATCTGAATGTATTTTTTGATTTTCTGGCAAAAGAAAATCCTGTCTTCCATAAATTATCTATGAAAGAAATCCGGCTGGATGATATTGATCAGCTGACCGTAAGTGATATGGAAGAATATATGGAATATTTAAAATATCGTTTTAATGAAAATGAGCAGAAAATCACCAATAAAGAGCGTGGTATTATGCGTAAAATATCATCGTTGAAAAGTTTTTACAACTACTTCTACCGCTGTGAAAAAATAAATAATAATCCCGCAGCACTGGTTCAGCTGCCTAAAATACATCAAAAAGAAATAATTCGCCTGGATATTGATGAGGTTGCCATGCTGCTGGATGAAGTTGAACGTGGGGACAATTTAACAGATAAGCAAAAAGCTTTTCACCAAAAAACAAAGGTGCGGGATCTGGCTATTCTCACACTTTTATTGGGCACCGGCATCCGTGTATCTGAATGTGTCGGACTTGATATTGAGGATGTTGATTTTAAAAATGGAGGAATTCATATTCACCGAAAAGGCGGAAAGGAAGTTACTGTATACTTCGGTACAGAAGTTGAATTGGCTTTACTTGATTATCTGGAGGAACGAAATCATCTGGATGCTGTCTCCGGCAGTGAACGGGCACTGTTCCTCTCCTTGCAGTTAAAACGGATCGGTGTCCGCAGTGTGGAAAATCTGGTAAAGAAGTATGCCAAATTTGTTGCTCCGTTGAAAAAAATTACACCGCACAAACTACGAAGTACCTATGGCACAAATTTATATCGGGAAACCGGCGATATTTATCTGGTTGCTGATGTACTGGGACATTCCGATGTAAATACAACTAAAAAACATTACGCAGCCATGGAGGACGAACACCGCCGGAGCGCTCGAAATGCGGTACGGTTAAGAGAAAAAATGGATGAATAACTATTATAATCAACTCCCTCTTAAGCTGACTCACTTGAGAGGGAGCATTTCTATGATAATTTCACTCTGAGGATACTCTATCGGGTCAATTTTCCCCAATCTCTCAAATACTCTTCCTTCGTCATCGGCGCCTGGTATCCGGCTTTGATCTCCTTCCCAACCTCAGCACCATCATACAATAGATCGATAACCGTCATTACCATACATTTAGCCGCGGCAATATAGGCAATCTCCTTATCCGTGATCTCAACTTCCGAGCTGTGAAGAGTACCGGTTATTCCGCCAAATCCGGCATGTATAACCGGAAGAATACAGGAAACATCACCAGCATCCGTAGAACCTGTCATCGGAACCGTAGCATTTACACAATTCGACTCTCCGACTACGGATTTAATATTTTCATACATCACATCCATCAGCGGATAACACATATTAATAGGCAGGTAACCTGGAAAATCTGTAAAAACAGTTTTCGCTCCCACAGCATCGCCGCCCGCCTGAAATGCTCTGGTTACCTTGAAATCAGCATCTAAAATGGCATCTTTATTGTTGCCTCTGATATAGGTTTCAATCCTTACATCATCAGGCACTACATTTACCAGATCACCACCCTTGGTTATAATCGGATGTACACGGATATTATCTTTATCCTGGAATGTTTCCCGCTGGTAACTTACTGCTGTCAGTCCGATGCTTGCCGCATTTAATGCATTGATCCCCAGATGAGGGGCTCCGCCTGCGTGAGCCGCCTTGCCAATATATTGTATCATCTTTCCGACAAACCCGTTGCTGCTGTAACCGGCGCAGGCAACAGTGCCATCGTCACCGGTAATACCAGAGTGCTGCATAATCATAATGTCAATATCGTCAAACTCTCCGATACGGATAAACTCCTGTTTGCCGCCAATGAAAAATATCTTACCCTGTTTTTTCAGTCCATTGCGGTATTCCAGTTCAACGAACTCTTCGGCCGGTACAGCCATTAATTCAACATCACCGTCCAGTGTTTCCATAATACCGGTTCCTGCAAGCGCATAGGCTACACCAAGCATGGATGCGATCTGGCAATTGTGACCACAGGCATGGGCAGCTCCCGTATCCGGGGCGGCACAGCGGTGTCCCGGTGAGACTACCGCATCCAGCTCTCCCATAACAGCAAGACGGAGATTTTTTGACTTTCCGGAAAGACTTCCCACGACGCCGGTAATCGCTACCTCGTCCCGGTAACTGATTCCCAGTTCGCGAAATACGTCTTTTATCTTCTCGGCAGTTTTAAATTCTTTATATCCAAGTTCAGGTTCCGCAAAAATAGAATCACCGACAGCAATAATCTTTTCACGATTTTCGTCAATGGCTTTCAGCGCTCTGTCTTTTAATTCCTGTTTTGACATTTTCATATTCTGTGTTTTCCCTCCTATTAGAATTTTTTGTTGTTTTTATCATATCATGCCACGTTTTCACTGTCAATTGATGCAAACAATTGACCTTTGAGAGAAAATAAAATATAATAAGAGAAAGTATGTAAAAGACAGATGTGTGTATAATGCGTACATCGAATTCTTTTATGGGGAAAAGAGGTAAATAGGTATGTTAAAAAAGTTTTTTAGTGACTGGAAGGTTCATCTGTTATGTATTGCATTTGTCGTGGTGGCTGAATGGATCGGCATCCGGCCATTCAGCTTTTTGGGTGGCAAGATCACTTTTTCGCTGCTTCCTATGTTGTACGTTCTCGTATTCGGAATTGTCCTCTCGTTGTTTAAGGCTATTCCCAGGGAAACGATGCAGACAGCTTCCCCGTATATAGGGATTGCCACCATGTGGCTGATCGCCAAGCTGAGTACATCCATCGGACCTAATCTGGATGCTATCATCAAGGCTGGGCCGGCTTTGATTTTGCAGGAATTTGGAAACCTGGGAACGATCTTTTTTTCCGTCCCCATAGCTATTTTTGTATTCAAGATGGGACGGCAGGCTGTAGGTGCGGGATTCTCCAATTCCCGCGAAGGATCACTGGCTCTGGTGGGGAGTATGTATGGTCTGGATTCACCTGAAGGTCAGGGGGTAATGGGGGCATATGTTACCGGTACCATTCTTGGCACCCTGTTTTGTGGATTGCTGGCCTCTTTTGCCGTTTCCACCAAGCTATTTCATCCCTATGCTCTTGCGATGGCCGCAGGAACCGGTTCTGCTTCTATGATGGCAGCCGGAATGGGCCCGGTCGTTGAAGCATATCCGGAAATGAACGAACAGATTCAGGCATTTGCCAGTACATCCAATCTTCTTTCTACCGTTGACGGGCTTTATATGTCTCTGTTCTTAGGAATTCCTCTGACCAATTGGCTGTATAAAGTATTAAAGGGTGAAGAACGCTATCTGAAAGCACAGCAGAAACGCAGAGAGAAAAAAGCAAAAACATCACTTGTCAAATCAGAACCAGAAACATCAGCTAAAGCAAAAGCACCTCTTACAACCACTGAACTATGGACTATGCGACTGAAAGTTTTAGTTTTGTCAGGATTCTTTGCACTGATCGCCAACTGGCTGAGTACCCGTAAAGCAGAAGTTCCGGTTACGGCTCTTGATGGTGCACTCGCGATATTACTGCTGCTGATTCCGGTTATCCTCGGTTGTATCGTAGATGATCTGGTTCGCATAAAATGGCCCCAAACCAGCCTCCCTGCAATTTTATGGATCTCTATTATTGCAATTATTATGGGGCTGCCGAACTTCCCGGGCAACGAACTCTTTATTCGGGAAGCTGGAAAGATTGGCGTATTGCCGTTGTGTACCCCGATTCTCGCTTATGCAGGCGTTTCTATAGGAAAAGACCTCAAGAGCTTTAAACAACAGGGGATCGGTATTATCTGTACCGCACTGATGGCATTTATCGGAACCTACATTGGTTCGGCAATCATTGCTCAGATCGTTCTTTCTGTAACTAATGTAATTTAAGTACAGTGTACTGTACTAGTCATTTATAATAACAGCCGGCTATGAAAAAACACAGCCGGCTGTTGTTATATGAACTCTCTTCTATCAATCAGAATAATAAACCACAGTCAGAAACTCTCCTGCATGAATTGTATCATTTCGCAATCCATTCATCTGTATTAATTCATCCATGTAAGCCTGTACGGTGAGGCCACTTTCGCCTGAGAAGCGATTGGCGATCTCCCATAATGTTTCGCCCTGACGAATCTGGATACTGGTATAATAGCGGTTCCGTTCCGGCATCTCCTTCTCTTCTGCATGTGCATTCAGTAAATGATTGCCAAAGAGTCCGGAATAAAATGAAACAATCATCATACAGATCAGTAAGTATTTCTTCATAATACAATCCCTCCTATAACAAACAAATGTTCTGTTTATAGTGATATTATAATATCCGAACATTTGTTTGTCAATGTTTTTTAACAAAAAATCGAACAAAGGTTTGCATATTTTTCGAACATATGTTAGTATATAACTAGGAAAAGAAATAGCAGGCAGGAGGAAGTATATGATGCAAGGAAAAATTACTGCGAAGCAGCAGGAAATACTGGAATATATTAAGCAGAATATTTTAGAAAAGGGGTATCCCCCGACTGTTCGTGATATTTGTGAGGCGGTTCGTTTGAAATCTACTTCTTCCGTTCACTCACATCTGGAAACTCTGGAGAAGAATGGCTATATCCGCAGGGATCCAACCAAACCCCGTACGATAGAGATTCTGGATGACATGTTCGGGCTGACCAGACGCGAGATGGTTCAGGTGCCCATGATCGGTACGGTTGCTGCCGGTCAGCCGATTCTGGCTGAAGAGAATGTTGAGGATTACTTCCCCATCCCTGCCAGCATACTCCCCAACAAGGAGACTTATATGCTGCGGGTCAAGGGCGACAGCATGATTAATGTCGGCATTTTTGACGGTGATCAAGTTATCGTCTCGAAGACTGCAACCGCTAACAATGGCGAGATTGTTGTTGCGTTGCTGGATGATTCAGCTACGGTGAAGCGCTTCTTTAAGGAAGACGGGCACTATCGTCTGCAGCCGGAGAATGATACCATGGAGCCGATTATCGTGCCCCGTGTCGAGATTTTAGGTAAAGTAATTGGATTATTCCGAATGATGAGTTAAATATAAAGAACAGGGTTCTGGTCATCTGCCGGAACCCTGTTCTTTTCATTACTTGTCACGATTAATCCAGTTCTGTTTCACTTTTGCAAATTCAAGAATCATATCCACCGCGCCATCATATCCGACAACACTGCTGTTGATACAGAGATTGTAGCTCTTTGCATCACTCCACTTTTTGCTGGAGTAATAGTTATAATAGCTGGAACGCCTTTTGTCTGTTTTGACCATAATATCTTTTGCTTTTGCTTCATCCACCTGATAAAGGCTCTGAAGATAAGCCATGCGTTCTTCGTCATCACCAGTGATAAATACCGATACCATATTAGGATAATCAGAAAGTGCATAATCAGCACAACGACCTACAAAGATACAGGATTCTTCATCAGCCAGCTTTTTAATGGTATCAAACTGTGCCAGAAAAACTTTATGATTGATCGGCATATCCATATATGCGGATGTAGTATATCCCAAAGAATAGGTATCCATTACTAGCGAGTACAGGAAGCTGCTGGTCGGCTTTTCATCATGTGTTTCAAATAATTCCTGGCATAACCCGCTGTTCTTTGCAGCCACTGCCAATAATTCTTTGTCATAACATTTGATTCCTAATCGTTCTGCCAGCTTCTCTCCGATTAACTTTCCTCCGCTGCCGCACTGTCTTCCAATTGTGATTACCAGATTCCCATTCATAAACACCTCTCCTTTCAGCTACTAATTTATGTATTATTCTAGTACTGCGTTGCATAGATTCCGGTGAATATAGCACCCGCTATCCACACCAGAATCGTCCCTGCGAAACTAGCCGTAGGATCCACTACGCCGTCGTTTCGCAGAAACGATTCTGGTGTGGATATCAGGCACTCTATTCATCGAAACTTATGCAACGCAGTACTAGATGTCATAACTATATTATACAACAATATACACAAAAAGTACACAAAAATAACGCCTGAAATTCTGAAAATTTCAGGCGTCTGGTAATTTTTGTAATAAACTTTGGAAATAATCCGGTAATGGTGCAGAAAACTCCATAAATTCTTTGGTTCGTGGATGCAGGAATCCCAGAACACCGGCATGCAGTGTCTGTCCCTGTAATTTATAAGGACATTTTGCCGGCCCATACACCTGATCTCCCAGGATCGGATGATGAATACTGGCCATATGCACCCTGATCTGATGGGTTCGGCCCGTCTCCAGGCGGCACTCAATATAAGTGAACTGGCGGAAGCGATGAAGTACCCTAAAATGCGTAACCGCCTCTCTGCCGTTCTTTTCGTTGATACTCATCTTCTTACGCTCAATCGGATGGCGCCCGATCGGGGCATCGACAGTCCCTTCATCGTCATGAATAACACCATGGACAATAGCAAAATATCTTCTTGTGATCGAGTGTTCTTTCAGCTGTTCTGCGATAGCATTATGGGCCATATCGTTTTTGCATACAATTAATACACCGGTGGTATCCTTATCGATGCGATGAACAATTCCAGGTCGCATAACACCGTTAATGCCGGATAAATCCTGGCGGCAATGATCCAGCAGACCATTCACCAGGGTTCCGGTGTTGTGTCCGGCAGCCGGATGTACAACCATGTCTTTTGGTTTATTTATTAAAATAATATCCTGATCCTCATAGATAATATCCAGATCCATAACTTCCGGTATTATCTCCGCTTCAGTCGCTTCCGGTACGGTTAACGATATAAAATCTCCAAAAGCGGTCTTATAGTTGCTTTTGACCGGTTTTTCGTTGACCAGAACGCTTTTTTCTTTCATCAGCTTCTGCAGATAGGAACGGGACAGATCAGGGCAACAATCGCTTAAATACCGATCAATTCGGATACTGGCTTCTGACTCCACTTGAAACGTACGAATCATTTATGATCCCCCTTATGCGGCCCATGCCACTGAAAAATTTCCATATCTTCTTCTTTGTAATAGAAGCAGATCAGCAAAAATAATACTGCTGCAGCTGTTGTTACATAGATATCGGCAACATTAAAAATCGGAAAATCAATAAGTGAAAAATATAGGAAATCAACGACAAAGCCCTGGCTGATCCGATCTATCATATTGCCAATGGCTCCTGCTGTGATCAGGATTACACAAAATTTCAGGCCATGATAATGACGATTGCGCCAGTCGGGCATCCGATACATGGCAAACCCTGCTCCGACCATAACCACAAGAGCAATCAGGAAAAAGAAGGTCTGCCTTCCCTGCAGCATGCCAAATGCAGCACCTCTGTTTTCTGAATAAAGCAATTCAAAAACTCCATCCAGAATTACCAGCGGCGAATTGCCTTTTAAATGAGCCACTGCCAGTCCTTTCGTATATTGGTCCAGCAATACTAACAGCAGGCTTCCAATGGCCCAGCTCAGCATATTAGCAGTCTTAGCTTTCATGAGATCCTCCCTGCATCCAGGCCAGTGCTTCCTGCATTTCGGTTGCGGTAACACTGCGGTCAATATACGCATCTCCAATGGAATGCAGTAAAATAAACATAATGATATCAGAATCCATCTTCTTATCACTTCGAGTCGTCTCTATTACCTGATCGAAATCAAGGCCAAGTTCAGCTATGTCAACAGGAAGATGAAACGCTTTCAGGGTACTCCGGATATCCATGACATCAGTCATTGGGAGGACTTCCCGCCTGGCTGACAGATAAGCGGCAGCCAGACATCCAAGAGCCACACACTCCCCGTGCAGCATCTGAAAATTCAGCAGCTTTTCAATCGCATGGCCTAAGGTATGTCCAAGATTCAACAATGCCCGCTCCCCCTGCTCGGTGGGATCCTGTTCAACTACAATGCGCTTGATATGATTGCTGACTACAATCATTTTCTCACAGGTGTCCAGATCACGGCTCATAATGGTATCATGGTTTTGTTTTAGCCAGGTATAATAGCTGGCATCTTTAATCAGGCCATGTTTGATAATTTCACCCATTCCCGACAGGTACTGATCCTCAGGGAGGGTAAGCAGCGTTGATGTATTCGTATAGACCAGCCGGGGCATATGAAATGCTCCTACCATATTCTTATATGCATGAAAATCAACACCGGTCTTGCCGCCGATACTGGAATCAACCTGGGACAGCAGCGTCGTGGGGATCTGGATAAAACGGATTCCGCGAAGATATGTGGCGGCAGCGTAACCGCACAAATCGCCGACCACGCCTCCGCCAAGAGCTACCAGGATATCCTTGCGGTCATAGTGTTTGCAGATCAGTGTTTCATATAATTGATTTACAGTACTCAGCTGCTTCTGTGCTTCTCCGGCCGGAAAAACAAAAGAATCCACCTGACGGCAGCAAGGCGATAATTCGTTTATCACCTGTTCTAAATATAATTCAGCCACATTACTATCCGATATAATGCAGAGCTTCCGATCTTTAATATCCAGCTTCTCCACTTCAGAACTTAATTGACTAAATGAGGATTCTAATACGATATCATAAATTGCTGCGCCATTAAGATGGACGGTTATTCTGTCAGCCATGTTCATTCTCCTTATTGTTGTTATTGTTTATTGGTCTGAATAGAGAAAGCAAACAATTGCATTCGGCAGAATGTATGACCGAAAAATTGTTTGCTTATTTTCTATTCGTTCTTCTTCCTGCTGTCGATTGGATTATTACAGGCGTATGTTCAGCCCCGATACATCTAATGCACCGCTGTTTAATAAATCCTGAAAATCTCCGGAAAGCTCAATGGATTCAGGGGTTGCGATGAAGATATAATTAGATATCTTCTGTAGATTGCCGTTCATGGAATATGTGGCGCCAGATGTGAAATCAATAATACGCTGAGCAACTTCTGTATGAATTCCTTCCATATTTAATACAACTGCTTTTCCTGCCAGTAAATAATCGCAGATTTCTTTGGCATCTTCAATGCCGGTTGGTTTAACCATGGAAACTTCCATTCCGCGTCTCATCGGTACTACCTTCGGAGAACGGGAGAAGAATTTAGGCTTGTCCTCCAGGTCATCAAAATCCTCCTCTTCCCGTGCATTAAATAAGCTTTTCTTAGCGGGTTTCTCTAACGTATCATATTCATCTTCAGGACCAAAGTAGTCATCGTCATCTTCATCATATAATCTCATGGTATCCATCAATTTGCTTAACAGACTCATATACTTACTCTCTCCAATCATTTATCTGGTACCAAATATACCGGTACCTACTCTTATCATAGTTGCGCCTTCTTCTATGGCGACTTCATAGTCACCTGTCATTCCCATTGAAAGCACGCCCATACTAACATTATCAATGTTTTCCTGTTCAATGTCAACAGATAATTGATACAATTTTTTAAAATATGTCCGATTTTCATTTGGATCGGCTACGAAGGGAGCAATCGTCATCAGTCCCTGAATTCTAATGTTTGGAAAATCTTTGATGATATTTACAGCATCAGATACTTCTTCAGCCAGAAAACCGTATTTGCTGGCTTCTTTGGCTGCGTTTACTTCCAGCAGAATGGATACCGTACGGTTTTCTTTCTGCGCCTCTTTTTGGATCTGCTCAGCCAGCCGGACAGAATCTACGGAATGGATCAATTCCACATAAGAAATGACCTGTTTTACTTTATTACGCTGTAAATGTCCAATCATATGAAAGCAGGCATCGACAGGCATCTGGGGCTGTTTGGTCAGAATTTCCTGGACTTTGTTTTCCCCAAAACTGCGGACTCCACAGTCGTATGCTGCTGTTAAAGCTTCCAGCGGTTTTGTTTTACTGACTGCTATCAGCGTTATCTCATCCGGATTCCGGCCACAGCGGCGGCATGCCTGTGCGATCTGGAGTTTCACCTCATTCAGATTTTCTTTTATCATAAATCATATTCTCCTGTGTTATTGATAAATTAATTGTCCTTCATATACAGTTTCTGCATTTAAGACAATATGATCATATACAGACAATCCATAATTGGTGCCTTTATGAATTGTATAATATTCATCATTCGATTTTAAGATATCAATCTGTTTAAAAACAGCATATCCCTTATTAATATTATAGACCCCCTGCAGAGATGCACTGGATCCGATCTGATAGCGATCCTGAGAATCGGGTTTGATAATATAGTCCCCGGCTTTCAGCGGGCTGTTCTCACTCATATCCACATAGTAGTATTCATCATTGGAAAAGTAAATCGTCGCAGGAACATACATAACTGCTACATTACCATCCGTATATACTTCTTTCATAAATCCACTGTCACTGCTGTTTCCGCCATAAGACATATATTCCAGCGGAATCAGATAAAAGTTCTTGGTCGTAACCGAAGTGACCGGAATTTTCAGACCCTCGGTCTTGGCAGTTGCCACTTCAAAGGTCACAAAGCGATCCGAGATGAACTGCACCATGTATTGATTAAAATCAAGTTTGCCGTATGATTTACCGTCACTGCCGGTAATAATAGAGAAATCCCCGGTTGTCTCCAGCTTGCCAGATTCGAATTTGACCCGGAGACTCTTCTGATCGGTATAATCAGCTATATTTTCTTCTTTTAACGGGAACACTACACTCCAGCGGTCTGAAGTAATCATTTTGTAAGCCGGTGAGGTTTGTTCGATCAGATCACCAGTCTTGGTTATGTTCTTTTTATAATTGCTGCGGTCAAACATATCTTCTGATATCTGAGATGCCTGGATCGTTTCAAAACCATCAATCGTATCAGAAAACACCCCCGATACAGGAGTCTTAATTGTCTGAAAAGCAATTCTGGACTGGGTCAGGATCTGCTCCAGATTCCCTAGGGAACTGGCATTTACATAGTCCCAAACGGAGGCTTTCAGGGTATATTGCAGGTCATAGAGATCCTTAAAGTTTTCGTTGGAAAAAGACATCGAAAAAGCTGATACCTGACGCTTGATATCGGTCATATCAGACTGATTCAGGTCAACATCCATCTCGGTACTGCCCTCCAGCAGGGCCGACAGACCTCCGGTTTCATCCAGCGAATAAATACGTGTTCCCAGCGAAGCACGCTTACCTTCCCGGATATAATAGCTGATATATCCGGCTCGGTCCGTATATTGAACTGCTTCATCTCTTAATATAATTCCGGTATATTCATTATCATTGACAATGTCGCCTTCAACTACCTCGTAAAACTGTACTTTTTCTTTCTTAATATAGGTGTATACACTAAAAGCCATATAAACAAATATCAGCGCAAAAATAATAATACCTACATTCAAATTTATGGGGCGGCGGTATCGTACTATTTTTTTCTTTTTCTTTATTTTCTTTTTAGCCAATATAGAAACCCCCTAACAGTGAATTCAAAAGAAAAAGAGGACAACCAGGCCCTCTTTCCCTATGTTCATTCTAATCTATGTATTACAATGAAATAATCACATTATTTCTGGCATTTTCCGGCATTTCAGCCTCATCCAGAGAAACGCTTAATACGAAGGTCACATGATATCTTTCACCGATCTTTTCCAAAGCCGTTATAGTCTCTGAAATATCCTCACCTTCCAGACAGGACAATTTCAGAAAGCTGTCAAGATACATCATTTCCATGTCGTGATCCTGGGAAATAATACCGCAAATAAATCCGATAAAGCCGTCGCTGTTATTGATCTTATATTCGTTCACATTGATCAGGCGAATCTTGTTGCTGAGCTCATACATATGCTTGGAACTCTTATCAAGGTAGACAATTGATCCCTTAGCTTCTTTGATCGCTGCATTCGCTTTATCCAGCAGATGTTTTGTCTTTCCTTTGCCTTTTCTTCCCGCGATAATCTGCACCATATTGCTTTCCTCCTTGAGCCGATATTAAATTTGTATAAAAAGTCTTTACATTTAAAATAATTATAGTATAAATTTGCAAAATAATCAATCACTAGTTGACAATTTTCTGAATTATATTTGTCATATTGTCATATAAGTCTGGTCGGCTGCCAGCCTTTAAAATCACAGAAATAAACTGATTCTGATCGGCATCTTCAC
>JBOFYZ010000094.1:0-1442 GCA_051654925.1 Lachnospiraceae bacterium
TGGGTTTTTCATGATTCCTTACCTCTCTTCTTTTTGAGATAAGGATACATGAAAACTATGGAAAGTAAAACAGAAAATAAAGTAATGTTTATCGGATGTGCATCGTTGTTCTTTCCATAGTCAATAACTTTCCATATGACTGTCTATGGAAAGCTTTCCATAGACAGTCATCCAGAAAGCAGACCATGTAGGTAGGCTGGCCTCCGACATAAATCCCATACTTGATATCCGACTGCCACAGGTAATTGCGCCATGGCTTCTGAAATCGGCGGGCACTGGTAATGGTAGATGAGTAGGTGTGCATCTGCCGGCTGGAATACCCATGGTAGCTGAGCTGATCCTGCAACGTACTGCGTTTTATTGTACCAGGTTCCACCCGCCCTTCCCATTCCAGGATCCGGATAATCTGGCTGACACTGCGCTTGGGGACTTCCCGGCGCAGGGCAATTGCCTGCTCAAGGACATCTGGCGGGATGCTGCTGTTTCCACTGCGACCTGCTGTCTGGGGTTTCAATCCATCAAAACCTTGTTCTTGATACTGGTTCAGATAGCGGCGGATGGTACGTTCAGAAAGACCGGTCTGGATACAGAGCTGCTCTTTGAGCATCTGTTTCTTATCCCGGTCGAGGGTCGTGTCCAGAAGCGGACTGATCAGTTTTAGACGATTGGCTGCAATCTCTTCGATTCGTTGTTTTTCCATGAAAATTTCCTCCTTATGTATGCCGGATGGCCTGATAAAGAGAAGGTATCATAAACAGAAAAGAATTACGATGCCGAACGGGTTTGTCGCCACCGGCCGGAATTGACAAGGCTTCGGACAAGCTGTCCCAGCCAGCCGTCAGGCTGAAGAAGTAGAGGATAAAGCGGCAGCTTGACCGATACAGCAGCACCGAAGAAGTTTTGCAGGGAACGGAGGGCTCCTTCCAGATAGTTATGGAGCAGGAAGAACCAGAGCTTCCACCGTACAAGCGTGCTGGTCTCACAGCCACACACCTGAGCGGTCAGAGCCGGTTCCTGTAATGCTTGTGCGATGGCGGCCGCCTCATAGCGTTTATAAGGAACAACGAAGTCGGGAAGCTCATGACTGATGGTCTGACACTGGCAGCATTTGAGCCTGCGGATGATGAGTTGAAGCTTAGAGCCATCCTGCTCATACACAACACGTTTTCGACTGCCGCAGACCTTAAAGTCACCCTCACACCATGGGCAGTGGGATATTTCGCTGCTCCTAACATAAAAAAATCAGAATTACCCTTGCGTTCTAATCGGTAATGATTTACAATAACCATGATTATTGGTTGAGCATTCCCGATGACGTGCTGGTAACACGACATCATGAAGGGGATGCTCTTTCTTTCTATAGATTCATGGTCATTATAACCGGCAATTCATGGACTGGCAAGTGTGGTAGCTTTTGGTAAAAATTTGTTAGCTATAACAAT
>JBOFYZ010000095.1:0-36556 GCA_051654925.1 Lachnospiraceae bacterium
TCGTAGGCTCAAGAATTTTGCTACACCACTGCCTTCATCCATACCGTTACCAGCATCAACTTGTGGTTCGCTACACTTGGCGGTAAATACCCGTGGCTAGACTTTCACTAGCTAGATTAGTGCCATGCCTGGCACACAATAAAAAACGTCACATTCTGCAATTGCAGAATGTGACGTTTTTTATTTCGTTGGCAGACTTTATTACTTGCCTATGTAATTTACAATCCGAATACTGCGTTGGATAATGCCTCCTGGTCTTTAACCGGAATGTCGTAGAGGTTCTTGCTTACTTCCTGAACACGGACGTCGATAGTCTGTGCTTCCCCGTAAACTGGATTGGCGGCGGCTTCCTTGAACTTATCCAGCATGAAAGCAAAGGTTTCATTCATGATGGTTTCTTCGTCAGCAGCTTCACCAAGTTCTGCAATTTTCTGCATTAAATGCGCCTGCATTTCTGCCTGCATTTCTTCTGTCATAAACTGGATCGGTTCGATTTCTACTGGTACAGTATAGTTGCCGTCATCGCCTTTCACCGCGTCACCAACAGTGTATTTGCAAGCTTTCAGTAAATCCTGGGTAGCAACCTTGAATTCATCAACCATTTCATCCGGGCATCCCATTGAAACGAACAGTGCATTTAGTTCTTCAATATTTTCATCATACTGGGCCTGGATTGCTTCTTTTCCGCCCTCTGTAATTTTAGCAAATTCATCTGAGATCTCATTCTTGAACTGAGCATCCAGGCTTCCCTGAACATAAGTCTTTGGGTCAAATTTTGCTCCACATCCGGTTACATTGATTGCCATTGCTGCGATCGTAAGAAGTGCTGCAGCGAATTTCATTTTCTTCATAACCTTTCTCTTCCCTTCATATATATATTTTACTTTGCTGCTATACACAGCAAAGTCAATTATATAACCAAGAGCACCCCGTGTCAACCCAAATAATGGAAATTCGCCACTCAAAACGCCGTTAGGACAACCATGCTTTCTGGTAAAGTAGTTCTAACTCGCTTTAGTCAATTAGATCTTTGGCTTTTGTATAGTTGAAGACAGGTCCTTCAAGACATACATAAGTCTCATCAATTTTGCAGTGACCGCATTTGCCAACAGCACAGGACATTTTACGCTCAAAAGAGACCCAGATTTTTTCCTCTGGAACACCATTTGCTACGCATTCCTTTGCCGCAAAATGCATCATTACAGGAGGGCCAACAATAACTACATTGTAATCATCAAAGCTGTCAAAAGGAATTTTATTTATATGAGCAGTTACCATACCTTTTTCAAAACCGGGTGCGTCCGAATCATCAAGCGTACTGATAGTATTGAATTTCCACTTGAATTTTTCCAGCTCCTCGGTAAAAATAACGGCGTTAGTGTCCTTAAATCCTGCTATTAAATGCACTGATTTACATTTTTCCGGATTGTCATAAAAGTGATTTAGCATTGTTTTTACAGGTGCCATACCTGTTCCACCGCAAATTACTACCAAGTCCTTCTTTTCAAAGCTCTCTAACGGAAATGAATTGCCATAAGGGCCTCTCATGAACAGCATATCGCCTTGTGACAAGCCAAAAATACTTTCTGTTAATCTACCAACCTTTCGAATAGTAAATTCCAGATAGCCCTCTCCTTTTCCGCTGACGGAGATTGGAGCCTCTCCAACCTTAGGAATAGAGAGCTGAAAAAATTGGCCATGCTTTGTTTTTTTATCGCAGGCTATGCGGAATGTATATTCTGCCGCAGTCTCTCTCAGGATTTTTATAATTTTATATGGTTTAGGAAGCATAATATTTTCCATCTTTATTGACCTCCTGCATTTTTGGCTTTTTCCAGTTCATCATGAAACTCATTGATGGTATCAAGGAATGATATTTCCTCTGGGCATTGTGAGATGCACCGGCCACAGCCTATGCACATATTGCCCTTGGTATCAAAACGTTTTTTATAGTCATACACCTTATGTAAGGTTTTAAATCTCATGCTTGCTCCATTAGTCTTTCTTGCTCTGCTTCCGCCTGCCGTCATTGTGTAGGTGTCAAGCATGCAAGATGACCATACACGTCGTCTCTCACCCTCACGGCTGGTCTCGTCGTAGATGATATCTATAGTATCAAAGCATGAACAGGTTGGGCAAACAGTATTACAGCCGCCGCAAGCTATACATTTATCATCGAATTTGTTCCAAAACTCTAAATTGGATGCGACTTTCAAGGTCTCCTTATCCTCAATGACAGGAAGTATCGCTTTAACATCATTTGATGAAACAAATTCCGGTTCAAAATTACACTTCTCCGCTTTTGCAAAAAACGCTTTTAACGTGCTGTCTTTCACCTTAATTTTGCATTCATCACCTAAGCGAATTGCCATGCTGTAATCATTCGTTTCATTGGCTCCCATTGAAACACAAAAACAGTTTTCAAAGCTCTCTTTGCACTCTAGCATAACAATTTTAACTTTGTCCCGCAAACGCTTATAATAGACATCAGCGTGACCGCCATTGACGCAAAAGATATTGTCCAATCGGCTCATTGCGTTGATATCGCATGGATGCACAAACAGAAGGACTGCTTTGCCGTCTTTTATTTTACTTTCCTCAACGGTTACATCTGTAAAATGGAGCATAGTCTGGATAATAGGATAATAAACTTCTT
The DNA here is from genome assembly GCA_051654925.1 of Lachnospiraceae bacterium. GTDB lineage: Bacteria > Bacillota > Clostridia > Lachnospirales > Lachnospiraceae > Brotaphodocola. Next base: position 2,657 of record JBOFYZ010000095.1, read on the forward strand.
TTGCAGAAAAGTCTGATTTCCTATCAGAAACAATATCACCAATGCTGTCGATTTGGCCATAGCGTACGATATCCTGACCCTTTGACCCACGTTTTTTCAGGAGCTTTGGCGCATAGATTTTGTACTCCTGTTTCAGTTCTTGCAGTATGATATCCATAGCATTGGTATCAATGACGTAGCTATCTGGCATAACTGTATTGTTCTCAGATATTAGTTCTTCAATCAGTTTTAAATCCTCATGTAAGAATCCAACAGCCATTTTTGCTGCACCTTTATAAAAGGATGTGCGAGAATATTCCTCAATGTCCTTACAAAAGGCAGGCACCCAATTAAGCAGATGATTTTGGAGAAACTCCTTCTGCTCGTTTAAGCAAAAGTCAGCGCTTTCCTGCTTATATTCTTTACATAGAAGTGACATAAACTGCATCTGCATAGCAATATGGTCTTCTTTTATATCAGCTGTGTCTGCCTTAAGCCCCAGACCTTTGGCAGCATATATACTACTTACCTGCTCCCAGGCCTCTTGCATTACAATTCCCTCTTGGCTTGTATATACCGATTCATACGGGAAAGCCGACCTGCCCTTAGATTCTCCTGCTGCAAGAAACACCTTGGCATAATCTACAGCCAGCTCTTCTTGTGTATCACCTTTGCTGCTTTTGAAATACTCATTTATAAGTGAATAGCCTTTGTCTAAATCGCCTTCACATTCACTCGGAAATGCAAGACTTTGCATCTGATGAATAATATCTGAAGAAAGCTCTTTTTCAAAAATGCGTGATAGAAAAAGATAATAATTTTCACGGCTTTTCATGATGACTGAAACATCTGGCATTACTTCATCCCCCTTCTTGTATCATGGCACTCCTGCGGAAGCAGATCCATCCATGTATCATTCTTTAAAATATAGCGAACAGAAGGCTTGTTTCCGAAATCTCTGAGTGAATGAACATTTTCCGCTCCTGCCTCTGCCAGAAGTTTCGATACTTCACTGTCAGGATCGTTGATGTCTCCAACATGCAGCGCACTGCCGGAACAGTTCTTTACACATGCCGGGATATCGCCATCTCTTCTGCTATTAATGCACAAGTTGCATTTATCCATCACAGATAATTCATGATTGAATGTATTCACTTTATAGGGACAGGCAGCTGCGCAGCTCTTACAGCCTATGCATTGCTCCCCATCGATTAATACTACGCTATCCTCCGGATCTATGTAACAAGCACCTGTAGGACATACTGCGGCACAGCTGGGATTTTCACATTGCTGACACATTGCCGGCAGGAAATACATCTGTACATCAGGGTAAATTCCGGTAGGCCCTACTGTCTTTACCGCATTTCTTACAGTGCCAAGACCGACATTGTTTTGGAGCTTACATGCTGCTTGGCATCCTTTGCAGCCGATACAACGATCAAGTTCTATTACAAATATATTTTTCATTTTTATTCCCCCTTGGTGATATCCATGGTCGGATCAGTAGGTTGCGGAAGCCATGGCTTAAAGTCTTTCGACTCAATCCAAACGCCTTCCGGCGGCCCATCTGCTTTATATACTTTTACCAGATAGCCTCTCAGAGTATATGTTCCAACAACATCGTTGTAAGGCGCATCTGATTTTGCCAGCACATTAACATTCATTTCCTTCCAGCCGTGGGTTTCAGTGTTTAGGGTTTCAGGGTTCCAGAAGCGTTCCATATATACGGAGCCTTCGTTAATGCCCAAGGTCACATTCGCTATACCGCGAACCTTACCCCTAAGGGACTCTACCCAGACCCAATCATTATCCTCTATACCATATGTTTCAGCTGCATTTGGGTGAATCCAAACTTCGGGAGCCGGATACATTTCACGGGTCCAAGGTGTATTTCTCAGAGTACTATGATGGAATAAAGGAAGACGTCCGTTTGTCATGACAAGTGGGAACCGCTTTGCCAACTCGCTTCCCTCAAGCGGGCTTTCGTGAGGCTCGATATAGTATGGCAGTGGATCATAATCCTTAGATGCCGGCGGCAGCTCGCAATTACTGTATGGCATACCTGTTCTGGCCAAGGTTATCATACTCTCTAAATACAGCTCACACTTTCTGGAAGGAGTTTTAAAGCCTTCCGGCTTGCCTGTTTTTTCATTAGTCTGCTTGTAAACATAGTAGCTTCTATATTCGTCTAAAGGCCGGTATTCTATCGGAGATTCTTCTTTTAATTGCTCCCAAGTAATACCTGTCCCATCTAAGTTCATATCTATTAGTTCTACTGTGGAATCCCAATACGGAAGATCATTGCCCATATATTCTGCATCAAAGGACTTTTGGCAGCCCTCATGACCTAACTGTGCACAGCGCTTTACTATCTTTGCCCATATAACTGTTTCGTCTATGGTCTCCCAAATATGTGTTACCGCCTGCCTTACGGACAGCTTGTTGCAGGTTTCTATAATCATGTCTGTTTCCAGCCACTCTTCTGTAGGAAGAAGCATGTCTGCGTATGCAGAGAATGATGTGGGATACATGTACATATGGACGATAAAGTCAACTTTCTTACTGGCTTCTGCCCAACGCGTGCTGTCTGCAACGTTCACAAGCTTATTTCCTGAACGCTCCAGCCATACTTTTAGCGGGTAAGGCTCTCCTGTTTCTATTGTATCGAGAATACTTGCAGCATGTCCTGCAAGCCACATATGTAAGCCTTTGTGCTCATTTCCTCCGAGACGTTTCGCCAGCTGCTCATCGGGGAGCTTCGAAGGTGCAGGAGGAACAATATATCCAATCGCATTCAGAGCACCGCTATCTCTAAAGCGCTGAAGAAGTGAACCAGGCTGTTCAACATTGCCCATCATCATATCAATGATTGCCGCCGCCATTGCTGCCTCAACAGAGTTTGGCGACTGGTCAGTGGCAACACCTATGCAAAGACCACCGGGAGTATTTTCAGTAAAGATTTTAATGGCCTCTTCGATTTTATCTACCTGTAACCAGCAGAGCTCCGCTGCTTTTTCCAGAGTATATTCAGCCGCTCTTTCCTTAAGTAATTGGAATCCGGTCTTATATGTGACGCCGTCAATTACATACTCGCCCTCTAAAGCGACGTCCAGCTCATCATTCCAAGGATATTCGAGTGGCTGAGCGGAGCCAGTCTTGTTATCCCATACCATAAATGTATCCGGAACATCAGGGTCACTGCTTACTACGGCTCTCCAAAGCATGTTAGTGTTTGCATTTACCAGATAGGGAAGGTTTGTCCACTTCATGACAAATTCTTCGTTATAGGATTTGTGGTCAATAATATATTTAATCCAAGCTAACATCAATGCAACATCGGACCCTGGTCTAATTGGCAGCCATACATCTGCTTTAGCTGCATCCGGAGTCATACGGGGGTCGATAACTACGGTTTTTACGCCCTTTGCACGCAAATCAGATACAGCACCGCCACCGCTTCCGGGTGATGAATAGGAAGGCGCTGCGCCCCATAATACAAGACATTTCATCGGAGTATCGTCCGGGTAATATATTTCATGAGCATTGGAGTCTGCGATACTGGGATTTGTTCCGCCATACATCATGTCATATGCTAGCATACGGGGCAAATAACACTGTGCGCAGCCCGGTTCAAACCAGTTCGGTGTTCCAAAGATATTACAGAAACGTGAAATACTCCAGAATTCCGGGTTTCCGCCACCGCCTGTAGAACAGAACACACTCTCTGCTCCGAACTCCTCTTTGGCTGCCATTAATTTATCAGCTATCGTATCAATAGCCTCATCCCATGAAATACGCTTCCACTTATTTTCTCCGCGCTCACCTACTCTTATAAGCGGATACTTATTACGGTTTGGGTTGTAAAGAGCCTGTATGCCCGACAAGCCTTTGGCACACATGCGCCCCTTGCTCATTGGGTCATCCGGGTTGCTCTCTAAATGGATGACACGCCCATTTTTCACGGTAGCTATTACACCACAGTTTGATATACATGCACGACAGGCTGTTTTGATTTTTACTACTGAATTTTTATCGTCTGTCATTGGGGTGTCCAGACTTGTCAATTCGCTGGACTTATCTGATATAGATAAATCATTTGCACAGCCAATTGCCTTCATAAAACTATTTTTCTCCAATGCCTACTCCTCGCTTTCTTTATACTACCTATGTAACAAGTATAATCAGTAGATATTTTTTTAACAATCAACTGAAGACTGAAATAATGGCTTGATAGAAGCGTAGTATTGTACTATAATCTAATCAAAACAATTGGGGTGATATTTAGAGGAGACTATATGGGCGATAAATATAATGACAAAGCTTTAGATACATCCAGCTATATCAAGCTTCAGGAGCTGACAGAAAGTCTTTTTGCCAATACCGGTGTCCAGGAGATGCTGGAGATTATAGAAAAAATACTTGATAGATCTGTAATTATTACCGACATGAGCTTTCACGTGATTGCGGAATCTCCGTCAGCAGTTAATGTTCCGGAATATCACTATCATTATCAGGATATTCTCTTTCTTGATGAGAGGAGCATTGAGCTTATCCGCACACATTATGTTTACAAAAAAATGAGGGAGCGGGATTATTCAAACACGATTATCCCCCAGCCTACTCTCAACACGTTTCTAGTGGCCTCAATCAAGGCCAGCTCTGCCGACGTGCTTATGATGATCGTATTTCAGGATGCCACTCCTTTCGACTCCAACGATCTTGTTTTAATAAAGAAAATGTGTCAGATTTTATCTGTTGAATTCCAGAAAGAGAACTCTCCTAACAGATATCGTCTTTCTATTCCAAATCATATTATCAGCTCCCTGCTTAGCGGAAAGATCATACCAAGAAATGAGGTTTTATACAAGCTGTCTTACATAGATTGGGTTAGTTCTAACGAGCTTTATGTTATGATAATTGCAGATTCCGACGGTCATGACTTAGACACCCGAATATCCTCCCTGGTGAATGCTCTGAAATTATTCATTCCTACTGAGAATTGTTTAGTTTATGAAGCAAATATTGTAGTTTTCTTAACTGCTGATATTTATACAACCATTTATGTAGATAATAGTATCAAATTCCAAGAGTTTTTGACCCACAACCAATTAACATGTGTGACAAGCCTTGGTTTTTCGGATATTACCAATTGCAGATACTACTATCTTATGGCAAGAAATGCCCTACAGGCAGCTCATAAATTCGAGATGAGGCTTGGGTCTTTTCAAGATATGACCTATCATATTATGGCTGACTGTCTGGAAAAGGACTATCATATTCGCGATTTTTGTCATCCCGCCGTCCTTAAACTATTAAAATATGATTATGAAAATCACACGGAACTTTATCCTACTCTAGACTGCTATTTGCAGCATAAAGATGAACCGGATGTGGCCGCTAATAAACTGTTCATCCACAGGAGTACATTATTTTATCGGATTAAAAAAATTAAAGAATTGTTTGGTGTCAACTTGGTACAGGTGGATGAACTTACTTCCCTAAACTTTTCTCTAAGAATGCTAGAAATATACGGGAAAGATATATTATTAGAGGATATCTTAAATATGGACGACAGCATTTATGCCGACAGTGGAAAAAGTACATATCGGCGCGAGTACACAGATAAAATATCCTTTTGCAATGACTGTTATTTTTTCAGGCTATTAGAAGACATTGATTGTGTTCCTAAGATACGGCAAATAAAAGAAAACACTATTATCACCCCGTTGTTATCCCAAGATACCCTATATGAAATTTTGGGGAAATACGATGAGGGGAAGTATTCTTCTAGCAAGCTAGCTGAGGTTTTTAGTGAACTTTTAAGTCTATTGCAGCGCATAGAGGAAAAAACACAATTTAGCGATTATGTAGGCTTTGATTTTGACTTGTTAAATAGCATTATACTAACAGAGAAAGACCAGCTCATTTTTACAACCTTTGAACGTATTACCTATGCAGATAGATATGACAACTATGTTTCGGTAATAGCACATGTCAACTTATATACTTTTCGCAATAGTAAAAAGAAAACCTGGCTAATTAGTGCTTTATTTGAGAGGTATGCAGAGGCACTGGATATTTCTCAGGATACACTTAAAGAGCTTGTCAGGAATAAGGCAAGTTTCATAAGGAAAAAGGTAAAAGTACAGAAAAAAATGGACAAGACTACGGCCGTATTGCTTTCAGGCGGCAAATCAAGCAGAATGAACTACGTCCCTAAGCTTTCATTAAAAATTGGTAACTTTACTTTTTTTGAGCATATTGTTCATACACTTACGTGTTTTGACGACTTGCTGATTTCAAACAATGAAAGCATCGATAGATATACTGTAATAAATGATATCCACATTGGCATTGGCCCGATTGGAGGAATCTATACTGCTTTAAAAAGTACAAAGAATCCCCATATTTTTATAACCGCTTGCGATATGCCTAATATTTCTCAGGAATTGATCGAATATTTATTTGAGCATTTGGACTCCAAGGACGACTGTCTTATCCCCGTAATAGAAGACCGTATCCATCCTCTATGCGCTATTTACCGTAGAGGTATAATACCTATTATTGAGGCTCAGATTAATTCAGAAAACTATAAATTGAGGGTGCTGTTGGAGAACATTAAAACTCATTATTTAGAAATTCCAGAGAAATTTAGTGATGATTTATTTAATGTGAATACCTTTGAATTATATGAAGAGCAGTTAGAAAAATCTCAAGAAAGTCGAAATTTTGCACCTCTTACATTTATGGAAATTGCAGACAAAATGAAAAAATTCCTATAAGGACTTAATTCAAAGTCATTATAGGAGTTTTACATCTTAATTCGTTTTATTCAGGAGTTTTTGTTTCCCTCCGGTTTTATAATAAGTGTACCTTAACTTCTGTACCGGCCGGCAACGCATCATTGCCGGCAGCAATTTCAGCCAAACAGTTACAGCCTACCATTGACCTCATTTGCCCGTTCCCCTGTCCGTCCGGCAAAATCACTTCACCATTTTCAAGCTTTGCTCGCAAAAATCTGCACACCTTGCTTTTCTTGCCATAACCGTTTTTCAGCTTTGCTGTAACCACTTTAGGTAAAAATCCTGCATTTCCACTCATAGCAGCCAATGCCGGCCTCACTAATACTTCAAAACTCACTGCTGCCGCAAAAGGGTTTCCTGAAAGCGCTATTATTGGTTTTCCGTCTAGGAGGGCAAACATTGCGGGCATTCCAGGTTTAATATCTACACCGTGGAATATGATTTCAGCCCCTAATTGGCCTAATGCATCGGGCACAAGGTCGCGCTGCCCTACCGATACGCCACCTGTTGTTACCAAAATGTCCGCCTTTTCCAGCCCCTGAGTAATTGATTGCATCAGCATTTCAAGCGTGTCTTCTACAGACTCAACTTCTATGACGGAAATTCCTAACTCCCTAAATCTGGCATGTAAAAATGTACTGTTGGAATCATATATTTGACCAGCACTTAGAGTCGTTCCCGGCTTTTTTAGCTCAGATCCCGTTGATAAAACAGCAGCCTTTATCGGCTTAACACAATATAACTCCGTATAGCCTGCACTGGCTGCAACTGAAGCCACAGTTGACGTGACAATTTCACCTCGTTCAACAAGTAAGGTACCCTTTAGAAAATCCTCTCCCCTTGGGATATAATTTTCATAGGTCGAGAGCGGTCTGTAAATCATCACCTCGCCTTGGTCCTCCTCTGTCTCTTCCTGCATAATCACACAGTCAGCACCTTTGGGAATACATCCTCCTGTCATAATTCGAACTGCCTGTCCGGACGTTATAATAGAAGTATAAGGCTTGCCGGCATAGCTTGCGCCTACTACCTTTAGAGCTACCGGTGTATTTTCTAATTTACTGTCCTGCGCTATAAGGGCATACCCATCATATGGTGATCTAGAAAATGGCGGATGGTCAATCTCTGCAAGCAAGTCCTTAGCCAATTTGCATTGCAAGCTCTCCTGCAAGGATAAATATCTTGGCCGCAAAGGCAGAACATACTGCCTAAGCATAGATTGGGCTTCCACTAAACTGATAGGTTTTTTCTTTACTTTTTGCATATACCTTATCTCCAATTATATATTAATATATTTAGCCTCCCTATTCGGTTCAAATAAACGCAAGCCTTGATTTTGCGTTATTACTTGAAAACACAAGGATTTTCCGTGTTCTCACTTTTCCAAAAATGTCGTGGTTTTTCCAAAAATGACGTAGTTTTTCCTTACCATGCAACACGAAATGCAACACGAAATGCAACACAAAATTAAATTCAGTTTTAAAATGAAAATGTTCGGGAGTAGCCATGGTTACCCCCGAACACCAAAGCACCCGGAAGCCACCTACAGACCTCGTCATCCACTCCCGGGTGTTTGTGTACGTACAATTTTGATTTTATCATTGATCATCGCCAGCGTCAACTTATTATTCCGTCACCCGATCCCCGGATACTTCAATGCCCCATCCTGATCTGGAGTAAGCGTTACCGGTTCTGTAACCATTCGCCCTTCATCATCCAGGTAGTACCACTTCCCATCGGCGCTTAACAGACCTTTCACCATAGCCCCATCCGCGCCGACCTCACCTACCTCTTGCGAGGATCCTCTGCCTATTTTGGGGTATAGAAAAAGCACCCCGAAGGATGCTTACATTACTTTTTCTTTTTCCAGTTTTTGAATATGTAGTATATTGCATATATTACCAACCCTATAAAGGAGCCGTACATAACGGCTTCAGATAATTGACCTATAAAAACTTTTGTACTCCTTACTGCTATTAATAATCCGTACATGCCGCTTCCTCCTTGTCTCCCCTACCTATCATATACAGAAGGATGCTTTACTTCTTTTTGTCATCATCTTTTTTCTTTTTCATCTTCATAAGTGCTCCAATAATTGCAACGGCTGCCGCCCCATAAAACAGTATATCAATACCGCTCTTAAATAACTCGTACATGCTGATTCCCTCCTTATCTCTCTGTGCCTATTGTATCACCATATACCATATTCTGGCAATAACCAACACAAAAGACACCCACCGTAGCGAGTGCTGCCTTTATAAACCACCAGGGAGATAGTGGCAATGTGACAGTCTTTGCTTTCGTCGGTGTTACTGTCTGAACCGATCCTGCCACCAGGCTATGACACCCGGCAGCCGTACATTTCGTTGGGGAGGATTACCTATATCCACTTCTCTCAGTCTACACTATAACATTCTAAAAACTTTGTCCATAATTTCATACTATAGAATATAACAAGCAAGGAGGTAAACATTATGTGTGATTCAAAATGTTGTCGTGATAGAGACAAATGTCATGATAGAGACAAATGTCGTGATAGAGACAAATTTCTTGATAGAGACAAATTTCGTGATAGATTAAATTTTAAAATAGTTAGCAATTATGACAGGCCACCCAACATAAGATAACTTGTAAATAAATTTTTGGAGGAATTAATATGAGTGATGTGGCAGCAACTAACTGTGGACGTGATTTCGAGTGCAATAACAGGGGAAATGGATGCGGTAATTTCATCTGGATTATCCTGTTGCTTTGCTGCTGTGGCGGCAATGACAACTGCGGCGGTTTTGGCGGTTGTGGCGATTGCGATAATGGCTTCGGTGGAAATTTCATCTGGATCATCCTGCTTCTGTGCTGCTGTGGTGGCGATCGCGGCTTCTGTTGTTAATTCAATGGCTCCCCCTCTTTTATGAGGGGGTATTCCCATCCAGACGGTGACCTGTATTGCTTCTAGCTCTGTCATGATTTATCCTCCTTTCATTCACCAAAATTAATTTACATCCTTTTGATGCTGATCCATCATGTATTCCATCTGTTTACTGTTTCCAACAACACCGCATGATAGGTTCTCGCTACCTCTTTAACATCCAAAGCCTCAGCAAACCACTCCTGGATGCAGCTCTTCATTTCGCCCGGATCATACATTTTCTTTTCCTCCAAAATTAATTGTCTTGTTTATATGGTCCTGGCAGCGGCATCCAAGCGATAACGTGCAATCTTATTTTCGTAATCTAATGCATCATCATGCAATTGGGCTAAATCTAGCATCGTTTCCCTCCGTTCCCCAGCATAGCCAGATGGCATTTTATTTCGTTTTATGAGTAAAACAAATAAGGAGTTAGCAGTTGAACTTTATTCAGCCTATCTCATTGCATTGGGATCAATGATGTCAAACCCAAATTATGATGAGGGGCTTAACTTGCCAAGTCAATTTGAAATGCGTGATCATATCACAGATTTAACCGATTACTTATATTCGATCAAAGATCCTGGAGATTGCTAACAAATCTGCCATTAATGTTTGCGGATTATCCGGGTATTAGGATAATCCGTCAATTGATGATCACGCTATCAGCGCTTTATCAACATCTGCCAAAATTCGGTAGCCTGTAGGTTCTCCGCAAAATATCAACACACCCACTACAATATTTTTCCTGTGGTCTATGCAATTTCCGCACTAACCTTCCTCCGTTAAAATTTAATTTAGTAGCGGAAGCATAGGCGGCATTTGCCCTGTCTGGTATGCTGCCTCTATCTGAGGTGCTATCCATTCTCCCGCTGTTCTGCCATCCGGTAACACAATATCGTACAAAAATTCTTTCTCTATTGTGCTGATCCCTGCATCAACAGCCTCTGATTTGGCCTTGACTATAAGATACAATGCTCTCCAGCGACTCCGGCACGCTTGTTCCCAGGCAACACGGGTGGCATCCTCTGTTCGCTTCTGCCCGCGGCCTGGTGTATCCAATACTCCCTGGCTTGCTTATCCGGTAGTGGCAAAATAAATTTGATCTGCCGCCCCGCCATCGTAAATCCAATTACAGCAATATTATCTTTATAGCCAGATACGAATTGGTCTGCACCATATTTTTGTATTAACTCCTCAATATCTGCCTTAGACTTACTGACAGAAACTGAGGTTTTTTCAGCATAAGCCATACTTCTCCTTTCCCGGTATCACCGGACAAATTTAATTGTCTGTTGTAGCTGCTAAAGCCTCTTCTCTGGTTGCAAATAAGGTTTTTCCCCATTCAGACAGCGGCCTGGATGATTCACCAAAATAACTCGCGTATTGTATATGTGCCCCACTTTCCGGAGCAACAATGCCGCCTATGCACACATTGTCCATAATTTCATACTATAGAATATAACAAACAAGGAGGTAAACATTATGTGTAATTCAAACTTTTGTCGTGATAGAGACAACTGTCGTGATAGAGACAACTGTCGTGATAGAGACAACTGTCGTGATAGAGACAGATGTCGTGATAGAGACGACTGTCGTGATAGAGACAGATGTCGTGATAGAGACAACTGTCGTGATAGAGACAGATGTTGTAATAGGGACAGATGTTGCAATAGAAACAGATGTTGTAATATATTTAGATGTTTCTGAAAATCATCTTGCGACTGTCTGACTAGGGATTAATATAAATAACATCACCCGTTGTAAGCATGCTTGCACGGGTGATTTCTTTTAATCGTGCTAAGCTGAAACCCTATTACTGCCTAAAATTTAATTCTCATTCAGGTAGGTTATGCCCTTAATTGTTCCATTTCCGATTAATACATCCGATGCTGCCAATACACTGGATATATCTGCGCTTTCTTGCTGCCATAAATCTGCCACGACAATATCATCCAGTGGCGCTTTTTTCAGTAATTCAATTCCCTCCGGCACCACCGGATAATCTTAATTATGTTGCCGAACTCAATCCGGATTCATCTCCATATCCGAAAAAGATTGCGGCTTTTCTAATGGATATATTCATTAAAAGAAGGTAAATTTCCATCTGACAGACTATTCGTAATAGCAGATTATCTCGATGTTTGAGCGGAGTACTTAAACAGCGGAACGGAGCGGGAAATTACGCCAACAATCAACTCAACGAGAAGAGAGAGATATAGCGAAAGATCTAACAAGGAATACGGCCCAGCTGCTTATGATAGAGAGGAACTTGACCCAGAGGCTGCCGAGCTGTTTAAAGATGAATTAGAAATTGCATTGCGCAGGCTTAAATTAATAAACAAGGAGAAGTACACTCCTAAAAAATATAAAAAGTAGGTTATTGTTACGAGTGAGAATGAGAAATTCAAACGGCTTAGAACTTATGACCCCTTTGAACTTGCTGACAGTATCATTTACCGCTCCTACCACAAAAGAAGCCCAGTATATGGCCGCTGAATTTCAGATGGGGAAAGAAGCAGCCGGCAAAAAAACAGGCAGAGCACGACGATTTGACGCTCACAGGGGCTATTGATAAATACATTGATAGTCGGATAGCCTTGAACCGCTCCCCCTCTACAATTCAGGAATACCGTTGTACACAAAAATTCAATGAGCGAGGTTCGCGGCCTGACAAAATCAAAGTCTATATCCGGAGATTATATAAGAATAGCAGCGGGTGGAAAACAGACCAGGTAATGAAACGAGTATATACGCAGACATTCCCGGAGGAACGAAAAAAGGTCGATACTATCATAGACAATTACTTTGAAAATATCGTAGAGCCGGAAGCCGATGGATTCGATAAGGATAAATATGGGGCTTGGCTCATACTGTTCAGTAAAGAGGATTCAAGGGAATCCAAAAAAGAATTTTTACAGTTCATGCAACACGAAATACAACACAAAAAAATAAAACCCTAGTAAATACTAGAGTTTTAGCGAGCGGGTGATGGGAATCGAACCCACGTATCTAGCTTGGAAGGCTAGTGTTCTACCATTGAACTACACCCGCATATTATAATATATGCTATACTATGTGGAAAAACGCATCGGGGTGACAGGATTCGAACCTGCGACCTCCTGGTCCCAAACCAGGCGCTCTAGCCAAGCTGAGCCACACCCCGCAAATTACGGTTCCTATTAATCAACACCGCAACACTGCTTCATTTTCACAACGCAAGAATCATTATATACGACCAGCGATCTGTTGTCAATAAAAAAATGAATTTTTTTATAGATTTTTTTTTCTTCTTGTTACAGCATGGTTTTTCCTGCTGTTTATATCTTCCCGATTGTTATCCACAGTCAAAATGCAAAAAGGCATACAATCGCTCAGAACGCAATCATACAAAAGCAGGAACCATGTATTTTTAGTCAGAAGGAACAAATCAAACAGATGAAGAAACTTCTTTCTGCCCAATAATAAAGACTGGCTCTGATAATATTGCAAACATCAGACAGGAACTGCGAATGCCGTCCTCTGGAAAATGCGATACATAAATAAAATTCAACAGGCGGCTCAAATCGTCTTATTGCCAAGCCCGCATTGATGGCGGCACTGCGCGGCAACAGCACCGCATATGTTCCACTTTGAATCAGGGGCATGCATGAGGACAGGTCGGCGGTTTCTATGCCGCCTTCGCCCCTAAGACCATGTTGTTTGCGTGGCTTTCATGTACCTTGGCATTCTTGACCTTGTTGATGTCAGAAACAACCTCAACCTTGATGTTTGCTTTATGATTGCTGGTATTATGGGCATTGCCACTGCCGTTCAGGCTACCGGTGCCGGCAATCTGCTTGCTGATGGACTGATTCATGCACTAGGCGGTAATCCGCACCCGCTTCTGGTACTGGTCGTGTTCTATTTTGCCGGAGCATCTCTCTCAGTTTATGAGCAATATCGCCACAATGAATATTTTTATACCAATAGCAGTTGTAACGGCAATGTCGCAGGGCCTTGACCCGAGACCGTTCTGTCTGGCTATGCGGCAGGATGCAATGCAGCAATGCTGACACCGGCTGCCTCCCCGTCCACCGCTGTTGCCTTCGCAGCAGGCGGCAACAAAATCAAGGACGTATTAAAGGTGATCTTCCCACTGTGGTTGATCTACGGTGCGGCGGTAATCCTGGTGGTAAATTTCCTGTATCCGCTCTAAATTAAATTACTGACCAACTGCCGGTACACAAGCTCACAACGCAGAATATCCGCCACTGCCACCTGCTCATCCGGCTGATGAGCCCATTCCAGGCTGCCCGGCCCATAAGACATGCAGTTGATATTATGTAACGTAGCGGCGGCAACTGCCGTATCCGTATACCCGGTAAAACAACCGACAACCGGAAACTGTCCTGTTGAGGTATGACAGCTCTGCATTAACTGATGCAGCAAAGGGGACGTCAAATCCTTTTCAACATAAGGTCGGTTTCCGGTAACCGTATACTTGGTCTGAATGCCGGCAATGTGCCGCTCTGCCCGGCTCAAGGCTCCTTCCACTACCTGATTGCTCCAGGCAAGGTCATATGGTGATACCAGTCGCATATCAATCCACACTTTGCAAGCGTCCGGTACTACATATGGCTGATAACCGCCTGTAATCTGACCAAATGTCACTGTAGATTTACCCATGTCAGAATCTTCTTCTGTACGTTCTATCTCCTGCCGGATATAACAGATAACCTCAGCCATAGCGGCGATGGCATCAGCTCCTTTCCAGGGGGTACTGGCATGTGCCGTATGCCCGGTAACATCGACTTCATACCAAACCCGCCCTTTGTGGGCAATCCGGATTTGGCCGTCGGTAGGCTCAGCATCCAGAACCCAGTCATGCTCAGTAATCCAGCCGGAGTTAAGACAGGCTTCTACACCTCGCATCATCCCCTCTTCATCCATACTGCAAATCATCCGCAGGGTACGGGCTGAACTACCGGACTCTTTTCTTTTCCATGCCGCATAAGAAAACGTAGATAAACAGCATGCCAGTCCGGATTTCATATCGCAAGCACCACGACCATAGATCGTGCCATCCCGTTCAATCGCTTCAAACGGCGGTATTGTCCATCCGGAACCGGTTACCACTGTATCCATATGACAGATAAAAACCAACGCTGGATTTCCTGCTTGTGTCCCGGGCAGTTCAGCCATCAAGTTAAAGCGTCCAGGCAACACTTCCTCTCTCCTGATAATTACGTCAGGCAGTGTAAGAAAGTATTGATGCAGAAATTTTTCTATCATGCTTTCACCAACGCCCGGATTGGTGCTTTCTATTTGTATCAGTTCTTTTGTCAGGCTTAATGCCCGTGAATCCTCCATGATATTCCTCCTATTTTGCTATTAGACTTATCATAACCCTTGAAATTTTAAAAGTAAAGAGTTTATACTTCACAGAAACTCATCCTAAAAAATTCTTTTTTGGTGGTAAATTATATAGACAATCACATAAAAGTATCATATAATATAGAAATTGCAAAGGTGCTAACCAAATTGGTTGGCACCTTTTTTGCATGATAACCTTATTTTTCTAAATTATGGAGGAATGAATATGAAGAAAACACTCAAAACACTGCTTGCACTCACACTTTTTATTACAATTGCATCTGGCTGTTCCTCTCCGGCAACAACTGCGGAGACTGCAAAATCACCAGAAACAGTGACAGCAGAACAACACACTTCTGCTGCCGAAGTCACGGACTCATCTGCGGATACGGCTCAGGAAGACGGTCCCGCTATACAGGCAATCAAAGAAAAAGGATACATCTCCGTAGCTACCGGCACCTATGTCCCATTTGAATACAGGGATGATAATAACAATATTGTTGGTTTTGATATAGATTTTGCCCAGTACATTGCAGACAAATTGGGAGTGGAACTGCGGGTAAACGATATGGAATTTCAGGCAATCGTCCCCTCAATCCAAAATGGGGAATATGATTTTTCCATTGCCGCCATGTATAAAACCGAGGCCAGATGTGAGGTTGTCGATATGTCCAAATCTTACTGTGACTCAGGTATGATATTAGCAGTCAAAGATGGCAGCGAGTTGGAATCCAGTGTCAAAACACTCTCGGACTGTGCCGGGTTAAAAATAGCTGTCAAAGAAGGGGCTACCTCCTATCATGAAGCACAGGCATTTCTGGATAGCCATACGGACATATCGTATGAGATCGTTCAGTATAAAGACACGGTCGGATGCGTATCCGATTTGTTGGTCGGACGTGTTGATGTAGTTGTCAATGACCTGCTCAATCAGAAAGAGCTCTCTAAAGTATATTCGGGAACCGTTATCGTCGGGGAACCATTTACCCAAGCTGAAAATGCAATCGCAGTTCAAAAAGGGAAAGAAGACCTGCTGGCTTTTATCAACCAGTGCATTGATGACTATTATGCGGACGGAACATATCAGCAGCTTTGGGATAAGTGGATTGAGGGACAGAACGAATAGGAAGGAGCTATGTGATGACGTTAAATTGGTCTCTGGTATTCGATAAACTTCCGGCACTGTTAAATGGATGCCTGGTCACAATGGAGCTTTCCATACTGACACTGTTCTTTGGAACGCTATTGGGAATTGTCCTGGCACTGATGCGGGACAGTTCCTGGCTTCCGGTACGTTACCTGGCTCAGTTCTATATCTGGATTTGGCGGGGGACGCCTTTGATGGTTCAAGCCTTCCTGATTTATTTTGGGCTGCCCAATCTGGGGATAACATTCTCGGCTATGACAGCCGGTGTGTTGTCCATGTCCTTAAATACCGGAGCATACATTGCGGAGATTGTCCGTTCCGGTATTCATGCAATCGATCCCGGACAACGGGAGGCCGCCAAAGCACTGGGAATGAATTCCCGGCTTGAGTTGTCCCGCATCGTTGCTCCCCAGGCGATGAGGATATGTCTTCTTCCGATGGTCAACCAGTTGATTTCAACTATTAAAAATACATCAATTCTGTCTGCTATCACGCTGACTGAGTTGACCAGGCAAGGCACCCTGATTGCCTATAATTCGTTTCATTATTTTGAGCCTTACATAGCTGTTGCCGTATTATATCTGCTGCTGACAACCATTTTTACGGTTATTGCCGGTATCATTGAAAGGAGGATGGAATAATGGCTGAAGTAATTTTAAGTTTGAGAGATATTCAAAAGAGGTTTGATACACTTCCGGTCTTAAATGGAATTTCTTTTGATATCCATAAAGGTGAAAAGATCGCCATACTGGGACCGAGTGGTTCAGGAAAATCAACCATACTGCGCTGCATCAATCACCTGGAACAATACGACAGCGGCACAATCGAATATAAAGGAAAACCTGTTAACAGCGGCCGCTATCTGCACGAACTGCGGCGGCATATCGGGATGGTTTTTCAACGCTTTCATTTATTTCAACATATGAATGTGCTGGATAACATTATCGAAGCACCGGTTCACGTCAAAAAAATGCCCAAAGCCGAGGCCACAGCCAAAGCCAGGGAACTGCTTCAGATAGTAGGATTATCAGATAAAGAAGATGCCAAAGCCAGAAATCTGTCCGGTGGCCAACAGCAGCGGGTCGCCATCGCCAGAGCCATGGCGATGGACCCGGAAGTGATTCTGTTTGACGAACCAACCAGTTCTTTGGACCCGGAATTGGTAGGCGAAGTTCTGACAGCAATCCGGAAAGTTGCTGAGCAAGGTGTTTCAATGGTAATCGTCACTCATGAAATGGCCTTTGCCCGAGAGGTTGCTGACCGCATTTTATTTATTGACGGAGGTGTGATCGCTGAAGATGCTCCAGCCAGAGAATTTTTCGAAAATCCTACCAATGAACGAGTATGCCAGTTTCTTCGCAAAATCGATCGAAAGGATTGATACAGTATGGAACTTTTACCGGCAGATTTTTTCATCTATGTGATTGTTACACTGATTACCCCCGGCCCCAATACCATAATGGCAATGCACAATGGGGCCAGATATGGCATATTTAATAGTCTTCGATTTCTTTTGGGGATTTATAGCGGATTCACAGCACTGATGCTTATGTGTCTGCTATTTTCCAGAACCGTATATCGGCTGCTGCCTCAAATCAGACCGTTATTACTGGCGGTTGGTGCTGTGTATATGCTCTATCAGGCCTGGAAATGCTGGAACCGCTGTTTATCAATAGAGAACGCTCCTCATCAGGGACGCTTTCTCGAAGGAATCTTTCTGCAGCTGGTCAATCCCAAAGCCACTGTCTTTGGGATTACGACATTAACCAATTATGTAATTGTATTCACTGCATCGTTAAGAATACAACTTCTTTATTGTGTTGTGTTATCTACGATTTCTTTCGGCTGTATCATGCTGTGGGCAGTCTTTGGTTCTGCCCTCGGCAAATTATTTGTTCATCGTGAACAGCTTATCAACCGAATCATGGCATGTCTGCTATGTTATTGCGCCTGGAAGTTAATCGTTCCATAGGAACAGGACGCATGCAGAAGGCGACAATTGATAAATGCTTTTCCGTCACGTAAATTCTGCTTCAAGTTCACATATCGCATCGGCAATTCCCATTGTTGACTGCCGGTGAGATACCAGCACAATGGTCCTGTCTTCTTTTTCTTCCTTTAATGATTTCAGAATAATCCCTTCGTTCAGGCTATCCAAATTGCTGGTTGGCTCATCCAGCAGCAGCAGCGGGGCATCGTGCAGAAATGCCCTGGCGATTCCGATCCGTTGGCGTTCACCGCCAGACAGCTGATCTCCCAGCTCACCGGTATTCGTGTCATAGCCGTTGGGAAGACTTTCAATAAAATCATGAATGGATGCCTTTCTGGCCGCCTCCATAATTGCTGCTCTGGTTGCGTCTTTTTTGCCAACTGCAATATTATTGGCAATCGTATCGTGAAACAATACCGTTTCCTGTGTCACAAAACCTTCCATGCTGCGCAGGTCGGCAGTATTGATCTGGCGGATATCGCGCCCGGATATCACAACTTTGCCTTCATCTGCATCCCAGAAACGCATCAGCAGCTTTAAGATTGTCGACTTCCCGGAACCGCTTTTCCCGCAGATTCCATATATCTTATGCGCCGGTATAGTAAGGCTCAGGTTTTTCAGAACCGGCTCATCTTCATAAGAAAATGTCACATAATCACAGGCAGCTGTCCTAAACACCGTGTCTTCCTTTCCGGTTACCTCACTCACCAGCGGTTCTTCCTCCAGAATTGCCAGCACCCGTTCTCCGCATGCCAGCGTCTGATTCAGATTATTGGAAAGATTGGACAGTGCCGTAACCGGGCCAAAGGAACTCATCAATGATACAGTTACCAGTACCAACCCTTCAAAATCCAGCATTTCCTTTTGTTTTAAAAACAAGGCCAAAAATAACATGACAAAGGAAAGACCTGTAATGCAGGCTCCCGTTACCGACCCTGATGCCCCCTCACACTCGCTTAACCGTCCCTGCTGCCCGGACAGACTGGCCGAACGCTGATTCAGCTCAGCCAGGCGCTGCTCACCCTGTCCATACTGGATAATCTCCTGCAGGCCACGCAGACTGTCCAGCAGAAAGCTGTTCAGCTCGCCAAATTGATTCCGGTATTCCATGCCAGCCCGGGAGCCTTTTTGCGAATTCCATAACGGCAGCACCACGCCTACGATAAAATAGCTGCAGGCAGCAAAAACGGCACACATAATATGAAAGCTGCCCACCCAGACCGTCATAATAAGACTGGTAATCAATGCAATTGCTGCAGGTGATATCGTATGGGCGTAAAAAACCTCCAGCAGTTCTATATCGCTGGTAATAACAGCTACCAGATTACCTCTGTCCGCCCCCTCCAGCTTAGCCGGGCACAGCCGCCGCAGTGCCTGAAACACGCGATGGCGAATAGAGGCCAGCAATTTAAAGGCAATATAATGGTTGCACGCCTGCTCTCCATAATGCAGAATCCCGCGCAGCACCGCGCAGATTCCCAACAGCAGAAACAAGTGGCCAAACGTGTCCGGCAGCCAACCGGGCAGATTCCCGCCCGATGCCATCAATATCCCCGATGCAGCAAGCACCGGCAGTGCAATGGCGCACAAATAACCGGCCACACCCAGAACAACCGCAAACATCATAATAAAGATGAGCGGCCTGACCAGGCCGATCAGACTCCCCATAATACGAATCCCTGATCTACGCATATTGTTCCAGCTCCTTCTGTGTCTGATAAAGTCCAGCATAGGCCATATTGGATTCCATCAGTTCATTATGGGTTCCTTTTTCTGTAATCCGACCATCTGTCATCATATAGATCCGGAAAGAATCTACTACATTGGCAAGCCGATGGGAGATAAAAAGGACTGCATGATCTGCTGACAATTCCCGGATCACCTCCATAATCTTCGCTTCACTTTCTGCATCAATATTCGAGGCCGCTTCATCAAAAATATAAACCGGGGTATCATGCAGCAATGCTCTGGCCAGAGCCAGACGCTGTCGCTGGCCGCCTGACAGATTGCTGCCCCGTTCGGCAAGAGCTGTCTGCATACCTTCCTGCTGCCTTAGGAAATCATCCAGAGCCACCTTGTGGAGCGCTTCCCACAACTGTTCCTCGCAAGCATCCGGGGCCGCCATTCTCAAATTGGATTCAACCGTTCCTTTAAATATATAACTGTTATGGCTCACCAGAGTCACATGCTCCATCAGGCTCGCTTCTGCTATCTGTGATATTTCTTTCTCAGCTACTTTTATGCTGCCTCCATAGGAACCCTGCCTTCCGGTCAGCAGTGCGGCAACAGTACTTTTTCCGCAGCCGCTTTTGCCAACCAGCGATACCATCCCGTACTCCGGCATACTCAGCGTGATACGGTCCAGGATACGGCGTTCTTCATCATAAGAAAAAGTAACCGAATCCATGGCAACCTCCTGCGCCCCGCTGCCAAGCTGTTCCAAACCATCCTGTGCTTCAGCAAGATCAAGGATTGTAAACAACTTATCCGAAGCAGCCATACCGTTCATGGCAATATGAAAATAAGATCCCAGCAAGCGCATTGGAATAAAAAACTCTGAAGACAACAGGATGATGGTTATTGCCCCGGCCAGATTCATGCTGCCGGTTAAATAGCCCCGGATCGCGGCGATCATGCCAAGGGCAGTTCCTCCGCAGGCTACCAGATCCATAACACTGATAGAGTTCAGCTGCATCGTCAGAACCCTCATGGTGATCTTACGGAACTGCTCCGCTTCGGCATCCATCTGCTTCGCTTTCTCACCATCAGCCTGATAAATTTTTAATGTCGTAAGTCCCTGGAGGTTTTCCAGAAAACTGTCACCCAGTCCTGTGTAAATCGCCCAATACCTGCCAAGCATCTTCCTGGCAAATTTCTGCACCACCACAATTGTCAGAGGAATCAATGGCACACTCAGCAGCAGAATCAGACACACCTTGATACTGATCCATGACAGGGCGGCAAACAATGTCACCGGCGCGAGCAGGCTGTAGATCAGCTGCGGCAGATATTTCCCATAGTAAACCTCCAGCTGCTCAATTCCCTCGACTGCTACCTGAACCGCTTCGGCAGTAGGAATTTTCTCATGATAAGAAGCCCCCAGGCGAATCAGCTTCCGGTACAGGATATCCCGCAAATGCTGCTTTACCTGACTGCCCGCCTGATACGATGCAGCAGCTGCCTTGCCGGTACAGATCATTTTCAGTACAATACAGACCAGGATAACAATAGCTGCCACAACCAGGTACTGTACCGGCAGCAGGTTTTGGCCTGCTCCGGCAAACAGCTGTCCTGCCAGTGTCATCATTATTATGGAAAGAATCAGTGAGATCCACTGCCATAATACCTGTATGCCAATATATTTTTTCGAGTCTGCCATCACATTAATCAATCGTTTTTTTATCATGCCATCCTCTTTCTTTTATGACTCAATTACGGGTACCTCTGTTTTAATTGTTTTAATTCCAAAGGCAAAGTACACATAATGACCCAGCGCTACCACCATCAGAATGATTTTTGCAAATACCGGTGAAAACCAGATACCAATCCCAAGCAGTACCGTAACTACCGCCAGTACTTTTATTTTAGCTGCCAGTGTCATTGATCTGGTTGTCACAAAATTCTCCAGATATTTTTTATATAATCGCGTGCCCAGAAACCAACTGTGAAAACGGGCGGAACCCTTGGCAAACAAAAATACCGCCAGCAGGAAAAAGGGGGTGGTCGGCAGTACCGGCAAAACAATGCCGATACATCCCAGGCCGATACTCAAAAAACCCAGTATTACACATAAGGTGTTAATAAACTGTTTCAAGATAAAAACTCCTTTCTTTTTCCTGAACTTCCGGGAACCAGCGCCTGAATACGTCGTCCCCATTCGTCTGTCAATGCCAGAACCAGCCACAGCATCACCGCTGCTGCCCCCAGTCCAAACCACATTTCAACCGGAGTATAATCTCCGGTATAAGGGATCACCCGGCCGCCGACAACCTGTATCGGTACCGTGCTGCTTAAGCCGGTAACACCACCGGTGCCGCGCACACCAAAGCTGGACGTACCGCTTCTTCCAAGCGTTCCGGTGCTGCCGGATGCACTGATACTGCTTCCCGTATTTGCGGCGGCTACCGCATGGTTAATTTCTGCAAGAGCATATAAACTGAAATGATCAACGCTGGCTTCATAATAATTTCCATTCAGCTGGCCAAAGATCTGTTCCATCGTACCGTCGTCATTGAACCTGTAAAGAGCAAGCCGGCTTGTATCAAAGCCCTCAGGAACCGGAATTTTGAGTGTTACAACACCGGTTGGCTGTACTACCTGGCCATTATCCAGCAGATTAATGTTATAAAGTACAAATTGATCTGCCAGCTCCGACAAAGCACTTGCTACATAATCAAAATCTATACCTTCGATCACTTCTGACACACTTAATTTAACAGAAGGTCCGCCGGTATTGCCCTGCACCCGTACACCGGTCTGTACATCGGTAAGCTCTGTTGTATAATTGGAAACCACAGATGTCGTTGTATCATCATCGTCATCATCATCGACATCACCTGACAGATCATCCCAGTCATCTTCATCAATGGAACTCAGCGAATCCCAATCGACTTTCAGTCTGGCACTGACAGGATCATCTCCCATCACATCGACCCGAGGATCAACCTGACATTTATAATAGGTGGCCGTTGTGTTCGGCAGGTCAAACTCATAGATCCAGCGGCTGCTTTCTGTTGATATTAGATCCGCCTCCTGATAACTGCCGTTCAGATAAATCCAGAAGTCATGCAGATGGGCGGTAACACCGCTGACAGTCATCTTCTTGGTAACCAGCCGCATGGTTGCATCACCGTCTTTGATTTTGACATAGGCTTTATTCACGACTGCATCATCACCCATGGAGGCTTTGTTCAGACTGGAATGCCACAGGCGGACTTTTACAGAGTAATAGCCGTTCTCTTCATCCGATGAGCTGGAACTGCTGCCTGAGCTGCCACTGCCCGAACTACTGCCGTCCGTACTCCCTGATCCGGATGAAGAATCTGCTGGCTCAAGACCCTCAATAGCTGCTTTAAGATCCTTAGCCTTTTCATTCACCTCAGATTGATCCGCGTTCTCGGAACTCAAAACATTTCTGGCCAGAGCCAGTGAAGTAGCCACCTTCATCCATGATGCGGTCGTGTAATCACTGGATTCCAAGCTGGCAGCCACATCTATTAAGGCCTTGAGAGCGGTTTTATCTACCCCGGCTTTTTCCAACCCTTCAATCGCTTTTTCAAGATTTAACAATGCTACCAGAACTTCATTTTCGCTGGCTCCTGCCCTTGTATATACTTCGAGCGCTTTATCCAGAGCCGTTTTAAATGCACTCCAGGATGCTGACGTATAGTCGCTTTCTTTATATGTCGTAAACGCATAATACCACGCATCCCACAGATCCGTTTTATCCACGTCATTTTCTGTATCGCCGGAGTTATCTTCATCCGTTGGTATTAAGGCTCTATATGTCGCAAGCAACGCTTCGGTCCGGTTATCCACCATCTCCTGACTGGATCCGAAATCTGTTGATTTTACCGCAATTGCAGCCAGTATACTGTGAGTTAATGCATCGTATCCGGCTTCCATATAATCCGCTTTCTTTTCAGCACTGACCTTGCTGATCGCCGCTTCCAGTGCCTCGGTATCCAGCGTAACGGTTTCAATCGCATCATCGGGATCTTCCTCACTGCTTCCTTCTACCAGGGCAAGGGTACTCCAGTAACACCGGATATAAGCAGGCTGTTCTGCACTGAGTCCCATTACCGGCACATTCACCATCACCGGAATATATTGATTTTTAGTTGCTGCAAATTCGGTTATTTCAAATTTCAGCAGTTTGGGATATTTGCTTCCGGCAGGCGGTCCGTAGTTATCGGTCTCATCGGTGTACTCCAACACTTCCGGGTACAGTTCATCATAAGATTCAATGACGATCCCCTCTTCATCGGTAACCAGATTATCCAGCATATACATTTCCAGTAAATGCCCTGTGTCACCGCCGAACTCCATCGCCTGCAGCTCAACATACAGGTAGACTTTACCGTCTTCAAGCTTTAATTTTATCTGCTTTCCGTCTTTTTCCGGATAGGCATCACATAAAGCCGGATTGCCCATCGACTCTTTATTCGCTGCAAACTGCCAGAGAGCAAAGTTCACACAATAAATCCCATCGCCTTCCCAGTCAACCTCATACGAAACGGATTTAGATGCGGTCGTCCTGCTGGTTGCAGTTGCATTGCTGGCACTGGCCGTATTGGTACCGGTTCCCCGACTGCTGAAGGTACGTGCTGTTGCTAATCCTCCAGCGGTAGCTTCCGCCCCGTTTTCCTCTGCCGGTTCTGTCTCTTCTTTTGTCTCTTCTTTGGTCTCTTCTTCTGTTTCCTTCTTAGCTGAAGACTCCGTTTCTTCTTCATCTTCTTCATCAATCAGATCATTTTCGATCAGAATTTCATCCGTTTCTATTTCTTGCGTTTCTTCCGTTTCATTTTCAGCTTCAACCGCCGTATAGGAAACCCGCGAAAAGCTTCTGGACGCCGTGGTACTGCTGCTATCCTGGTTCAGATCACTGATTAGAATCAGGGCATCAAACTCAGCCTGCAAAGCATCCATCTGAGCTTCAAGCTGTTCATTGGTCAGCTTATAGGAATTGGCATTCTCAATCGCATCCTCTGCTGCCTTTACAGATGCACGGTATGATGCATAACTTGTCGCTTCATACTGCACTTCCGATTCAAGCTTATCTTCCAGTTCATCCTTTAGTGATTCCAGTGCTGCCACCAGTTCTGCATCTGCGCGAACCTCTTCCAATGCCTCAACAGCCTGCTCAAGCTGGCTGATGGCTGCTTCGTAATCATCCTTAACCGAGTCAGAATTATCATAGACTGCCTGAACCGCCTCCAGCACCTCCTGGTAGTTGATCCAGCTTTCCGCAGTATAATCAGATTCTTTCAGTTTCTCCTGTCCGGCCAGCAGGTCACCAAGGGCTTCCTTGGATGCCAGCACCAGTTCACCGGCCGTCTGCTCTAACTCGTCAAATGCGGCCTGAAGCTCCTCTTCGGAAGGCTGTGTCTCCTCAAGAAGTGCCTTGGCATTGGTCAGAGCAGTTTTAAAGCCAAGCCATGATGCACTGGTATAGTCAGCGCTCTGATACTCCTGATACAATTCTACCATTTCCTTCAGCGCTGCATACCGAATTGATTCCAGTCCCTCAACCGCCGCTTCCAAAGCTTCAATTGCAGCTTCGATATCAGTTTCCGTTGCTGTTTCATAATTATCATATACCTGCTGTGCCTGTAGAATCGCTGCATTTAACAGCTCCAGAGATTCGGTCGTATAAACATCTGTGTCATCTTTATATTCGTTTGCCAGCTCCAGAACGTTTTCCAGCATTCCCTTCAGGTCGGCTATCAGGACAAGGTTATCCCGCGCTTCCATCAGAATAGGGATCTGCTTCTGTACCGTATCATATTCCAGATAGTCACTGGCATTGATAATGGTTTGCGCATTGCTGATTGCCGTGGTCACAACAGCCATAGAAGACTGTGTATAAAGAGTACTGTCCAGCTTCTGCAATTCTTCGATCAACGCCAGCAGGGCTTCGATCTCCTCTTCACTGGCCGTAATCTTTTCTGCCGCCATAACATCCAATTTAAGATTCAGTGAATTCTGATAATCATAGCGCGACGTATAGATTTCCAGTTCAAACAAATCTTCGGTGTAAGGTCTGGTAAACGTATAACCTATCACTTCATCGTTCTCATCGGTCACCTCGTCAGCGCCCTGCAGCCGCAGCCCGTTGTCGTAGCGAAGCAGGGTGATGCGATCCCCTTCATACTCTTGTGTAGTCAGCGTCAGTGTCATGTTACTGCCTTCCAGCAGCAATTTGGCTTCCCCGTCAAAATAAGCGGATCGGGTTGACTCTTCCTCAGTTTCTACTCCGGCATCATATATTTTATACGGAACCATATAGGATCCATCAGAAAGCTGCCAGTTGTTGCCTCCACCGGCCCCCTCCAACGCCTCATTTAGTGCCGCTACGGCTTCCAGCAGAACATCCTCATCAAAATCCACTTTCAGTATTTCATAAACTTCCTTTGCTGCTGCAATTGCTGTCTCCAATGCCTCTTTTGCTGTATCATCTTCCATCGTTTCCAGATACCATCCGGCATCTTGGATTGCAGCCAGCAGTACAGTAGTATTATAACCTGGCAGTTCGTCGGGATCCACTTCTTCGACTACACCTGATACCAGTCGTATATCGGCCAGTTTAGTAGCTGTTGTGATATCTGCATGGGTTTTGTCATTCATTAGCGGGACTACAAAGGATACCTGCCAGTGGTCTCTTCTGTCCATATATAATAAAGGGATCTTCACCGACTGGATATAGTGAATATTATATTCATCTGTCAGGTAATCGATATTCAAGTCTTCATCATCCCTGTCACGGTCATATCCTAACTCCTGATATTTATCCCACTCTACGTCTCGCAAATCGGCAGTAGATTTATAAGACAAAACTTCCGTCGGATACAATCCGTTGGCTATAACAGAATTCATCTTAGTTAAGAAACCATAATCAGGTTCGACCAGAAGCCCCTGCAAGGTTACATAGAGTTCATACTCCCCTTCTTCTGTTACATGCAGGATTCCGGTATTATCTTCTATAATTCCTGAAGACATGGAAGGACGATTTGATGCTGAGGAATTAGCCATCGTCGGTCTGACCCGGTAATACTTGCCCCATTCCAGTGAAGACAACTCCGCCGCGGTCATATCGGTTCCGGCATCGTACATGGTGATTTCATAATCATATTGGCTCAAGTTTGTGGGTGTCAATCTTAGCACCCAGTTTTCTGCCTCATTTTCTACTACTTCAGAAATACCTGATGGAAGACCATAGCCCCTGTCCATGACTGAAAGTTTTGAATAGCAATAAAAGGTGGTGTCAATATTAAAATGAGATGGAACAGGAAGATCGATGGTTACACTCGACTGTGGCACAACCCGGTTTCCGTCCGCATCTTCAATCCAATATGTATAAAGGTGATAGCTTTCATCGCTCTCTGCATAAGCTCTGACAGCTTCTACCGATGCCTGATCTGTTTCGTCCCAGTTGTCTACACAGACAAATTTATAACCCTCTTTAAATGTATTGCTGTCTGTCTTCAGCACCGCTCCGTTATCAGCAGTTATAGTTACCTCATAAACTTCAACATTATCCTTATTTAAGTATAACCTGCCCCAATAGTATTTGTACTGATTTGTATTGGTTCGTCCGTCATTGTAAGCATCCGACTCGACAGTACTGATTCGGACCAGCTTGCCATCCATAATATCCTCAAATGGTATGGTCACTGTGCCAGTTTCCGATATCTGTATTTCAGCAAATTCAGTTCCTACAATTTCATGAACCAATAACGCATACAGGGTGTCTGTCTGGTTGCCTTCAACAGACATATCCCTGCTCTCGGCAAAACCAACAGAGGTGACCTGGTTCGTTCCCCGGTCAGAGTTAAATACTTCCATATTTACAGTAAATTCAGCTTCCAACGTTCCATCTTCGGCAACTGTCACCAGCACATTATTTTCAAATATTTCATTTAGAAAATTTAATGTGGTAATACTGTTATTCCTTCTCCCTACTTTTACCATTTCATATGCATGATTTGTCCATTCAAATCCCATCGTATAAGTTCCGGGTTCATAGGTCAATGTATCAGGTACTTCTTGCATAGAGGAATTATCTAATCCAATAATTATAGGAGCTAAGTCTGTACGTGTAGTCGTACAGGGTTTAATAAATATATATTCTGAGAGACTATCCATATTAAATTCGATAATACCCCAGTCCATTTCCTCATCAATGCATTCTATCCTTACTGCACCATCAGTTAAATAATACTGGTTTACCGATTCATCTGTTTTTGCCTTAATTGTTTCATAGTTAGCAGGGATCAGGCAGTCTTCTGCTGATTCCGGTAAATTGAAGGTTCCTAAAGGAAAATTGGTTGCACTGATAGAATTATCCTGGCAATATTGAAGGATATCTCCTGTTTTTGCCGGATCTGTCACCTGCATCATTTCAAAAATGCTATAACTGGCAAACCCAATCCGAACCCGATAGGTTCCATCTTCATTTTTTCTAACAACTGCTTTATCATCCACCTGAAATCTGGTGGATGTTCCGCTCACCAGGTTTGGCGTATCGTTTCCCAGTGTCCAGCTTGAATACTTTTCCGTTCCTATTACCCAGGTACCCCCACTCTCTGTCACATCATACGAAACGTCGCTGCCGGATACAGATTCGGCAGCAACGCTAGAAAATGGAGATAAAATTGTAAGATTTACACACATCAGAAGTGCTATAAACTTTTTCACATTCTCTCTCCTTACTCGACTGAATTTTTGTTAATACCTTGCTCTTTTAATTGTCGGACGGTGCCAGTTCAATATACAGAGCACCTTCGGAAGTACTATGTCTTCCGCTTGTCAGGATTACGGTATACTCAATTAAAGTACCAGTTGCTTCTGAAGAATCGACAAGCACTCCACTTTCAATTTCCAGGGTTGTGAAAGACACTTCTTCTGGAGCAAATACCAAGGTAATGTTGTTGTCTTCATCCAGCTCTCCCTCTTCGCCTGCAGCTGTTGAAATTGCACTGATATAACCTGAGGATGTTGCATTAAATACAACCACATAATCTCCGTCTGAGTTCACAGAAACAGAACTTACCATAGCACTTGCATGGTCGGACAGAACATAGCCGTCTTCCTCATATTTATCTGCAACATATCCATACATATCTACCTGATAGCCATCTACCACTGCTGCAAATGCCGGAATTACAGACATTGCTGCCATTGCTGCTGCCACTGCTAAAGTTGTAATTTTTTTTCTTAAATTCATGTTGATTCCTCCTAAATTTTGATTTAATATAATATTGTTAATATTTTTGGATAGTAACTATCCGTTGGGGGATTATCTTTCGCGTTTCATTCAGTCGAGTTTTTATATAACGATAAGATGTTATCCCATAAAGGCCCTTCACCCCTCAAGCGAAGGGCCTGTTTTTCATTTCCCATACAATTTCTTTATATCGTCATCACAAAACGCTTCCCTTCCACTTCCACAACCGGCAGCCGGATTCCGTACAATTCATACAGAAGTTCCGTATTAATCGTCTCGCCGGGATCTCCCTGTGCCACGATCTTTCCGCCCTGCATCCCGACAAACAAATCGCCGTATTCGATAGCCTGATTAATATCGTGATGAACCATGATAATCGTAATCCCGTATTCCCGGTTCAGCTGTCGGATCAGCTTCATAATCTCGATCTGATACCGGATATCCAGGTAAGTGGTTGGTTCATCGAGAAACAGGATCTCCGTCTTCTGCGCCAGCGCCATGGCAATCCATACCCGCTGCCGCTGCCCTCCCGACAATTCCGATACATAACTACCGCGAAGCTTTGTTACATGCGTGACTTCCATTGCCCAGTCAACCGCTTCTTTATCCTGACTGCCGCCGGCGGCCTGAAATGTTCCCAGATAAGGAGTCCGGCCATATCCGATCAGGGTCTCCACGGTAAGATCCGGTGGTGCCGTATTATTCTGATGGACAATCGCGACATTCCTGGCGAATTCCTTTTGCCGCATTTCTTCGATATCCTGTCCGTTCAGGTATATTTCTCCTTCATCAGCATACAGATTGCGGGTCATCAGTTTAAACAGGGTACTTTTTCCGCATCCGTTTGCCCCCATCAGGACTGTTATCTTTCCTTTCTGGATGGTGAGCTCCAGTCCTTCCAGCACATTCGTAGTTCCTTCATAAGCAAATGTCAGTCCCTTCACTTCCATCACAATTCCTGACTTACACTCCATAGGCCTTGTCGCTCCTTCTCAGCAGGATAATCAGCATCGGCCCTCCGACTATGGAAAGCAGGATCGAAGCAGGTATTTCATAAGGCGCTGCTACCGTGCGGCCCAGGGTGTCCGCCATCAGCATCAGAAACGCCCCTCCCAGCATGGAAAACGGGATCAGTGCCTTATGCCCTGAACCGACCAGCAACCTTGCAACATGGGGGACAATCAGTCCGATAAATGATACCACTCCCACCTCGGCTGTCGCGATACTGGCAAGAACTACTGCAATCAGCGAAATCCAGATCCTGACCATGGTCACATTAACCCCAAGCCCTCTGGCTGTCTGATCACTCAAGGAAAGCAGATCGCACTGATGATACGAAACCAATGCCAGAACCAGCCCCAATACAACATATCCGGTGATAATATAGACATCATTCCAGGTCTTCTGGGCAATATTCGAATTGGCAATTGAAGCCACTCCGCTTAAGTTCCCGCCGGTCATGGAATTAAACGCCTGGGTCAGGCCGCTGAACACGGCATTAACCGCCACTCCCACCAGAATAATCCGAAGCGGATTCAAACCATTCTTAAAAGCCAGCAGGTATACCATAATGCAGGCCAGAATCCCTCCTGCAAAAGCGATGATCGGTGTAAAAAAATACAAGGAAGGAAACATCCCCGCCACCAGTACCGCAGCAAAGGCGGCACCGGAGCTGATTCCTATAATTCC
Organism: Lachnospiraceae bacterium; assembly: GCA_051654925.1. GTDB lineage: Bacteria > Bacillota > Clostridia > Lachnospirales > Lachnospiraceae > Brotaphodocola. The sequence continues at coordinate 33,470 of JBOFYZ010000095.1, forward strand.
CGGATCGGCCACCGGATTCTTCATGCAGGCCTGAAACAGGACACCGGATACGGATAATGCCGCGCCACCCAGCATCGCAATAATAATTCTGGGAAAGCGCAGATCCCAGACCGCAGCCACTTCCGGGTCATATGCTACAAACAATCCTTCGTAAAGCCGCTTCATTGATAATTCAATGCTTCCGGTATTAATAGATATGTAAGTCATACCGACCAGCAAACACAACACCAGCATAAGCCACAATACCGTATGCCTGTTCTTCATTCTGCATCCTCCCCATAAAGAAGTGGCTGCAGGGTTTCCAGTGCCGCCGGAAAATTGAACTTGGCACTCATCCCAAACTGTTCATACGGCAAGTCATATACACAGCCATCCTGAACGGCCCGAAAATGCTTCCAGATATCATTCGAATTGAACTCATCATGGAACATTTGAACAACATCTTCTGGCATCGCATGAGCAGCCCGGAGGATAATATCAGGATCCCGTTTCTGCATATCTTCGGTATTGGCCGTGATAAAATTCTTTTCCTCGTCTTCGTAGACATTGATTCCTCCGGCCAGCCGCACCAGACTGCCCACGTAACTGTTCCCGGTCGCAGCCACATAAGATCCCGGCAGTCCCATCAGAACCAGCACCGTCGGATTCTCTTTGGTTTCATTTACCCGGCTGTATTCATAATAAAAAGCGGCAAATTCATCGATAACCTGCTGCGCTTCCTGCTGCCGCCCCAGTAATGCTCCCAGCTGTTCCACACTTTTGTACAACCCTTCGACACTTTCCAGATTGACAAATATCCCGGTCAGTCCGGCTGCCTCCAGTTTGGGTTCCATATCAGTCTGCAGGGAGGCCGGGCCAATCACATAATCGGGTTCCAACGTTTTGATAATCTCAATATCAGGCCCCATCGCAGTACCGACACGAACCGCACTGTCATAGCGCTTGGGCAATACCGACAGCGACGAGTCGGGAACCCCAACAAGCTCGATATCAAGCCTGACCATAATATCCACCACCGCAGGTGAGGTTGCCACAATTTTGAGATCCTTTTGCCCATCTCCATAATCTGTGCCGGCCACCGGTGTATCACTCTGAACCGTACAACCGGTAATTCCTCCTGCCATCAGACAGACCAAAATTCCCGGTACTATTCGTTTTATCCATCCCTGCTTCACGATTCCTGTCTCCTGTTTTTTAGGTTTTGCCTGATACCTGATACCATGAACTGCAGCAGCAGCACTGCCGCAACCGTTACCAATACCACCATAATCGTGTGATTTGAATTATACTGCACTACTGATGATGAGATCGCCGCCATGGATTTTTTCATCTGTTCATCTACATTTGTAATTCCGACCGCTTCATCCAGCAAAGGTTCTATTTTTTCTCTGGCCGCTTTAATCGGGACTGACGACAGATCATATCCGCTATCCAAATGATAAGCCTCCTGATCCAGATGCTGCGTCTGCGTCGTCTGTATGGCAGGCTCGGAACCATCGCCATCCGATTTGACCGGAATTCCCGTGACCGGGTCATCAATATCCCCGCTGCCGTAACCGTCCTCAGCAAGCAAAGTGTTCGCAGCTTCCGACTCTTCCTCTGTAGAATCCGTCGATTCTCCGATATTACCGGACATCGCTGCCGTTGTCTCACCCACAGTTATCTCAACCGTCTGATCCGCCTGATTTGTTATCTGATTGTCCGAAACAGCCGCTGCGCTGCTGGTAATAAAATCGCCGCTCCCCGGAACACCGCCTGATAAGGTAAAGAAATATACGACATCTCTCCCCATTGGCTCGACATATGCTTTCCCTCTAAATACAGATCCGCTGCTGCCAATAGACATCCGGTAATCCGTATATCCGTATTTATCGGCAATATCATCGGTGCCGCTCACCGGATTCTTTTTCTGCATCACCTGATAACTGAGTGATGTATAGCTGCGTCCATCCCCTTCTTCAAAACTCACCTTATTGATAAACTGAGACAAATAATAGCGTACCGTCAAATACATCTGACCGTTTCCATCCACCTCCAGCAAGCCAGTCGATCCGCACAAACGTTCCGTCATGCCCTGGCCAATCGCTTCGTTATTACCGGGATCATCGACCCCACCGGTAGCTGGATTGACATAACTGGGCGTAACCGTCACCAGGTAGGTTCCGGCTTCCATCGCAAAAACCTGCCGGTTATGTACTAGCATCAACACCAGTATTATAATCAGTGTCAGTATCAGCGAAGTCACTTTATGTTTTATTTTTCTTAAGACCATTTATTTAACCCTCCGCGCCATTACCACCAGTCTTCCATTCTCACTGCTGTAATCACAGGTAGACAAGGTCAGAAAATCATCGCCGTACTGCATATCCACATCCGTATCATATAGTGAGATAGCCGTTATATCTTCAATTGCACTGCGCGCAGATTCTTCCTCGCTTTTAGTAAACGTATATGGCAGTGTCTCCAGATCGTTCGTCCGGGCTACCGCGGCGATTTCATAGACTCTGTTTTCATACAGTGTATCAAGCCTGATCTGGGGCTGCTTCTTCCAGAATGTCTGTTTCTGATATTTGAGCAGGTCTGCAAACATGGAGCCATTTTTCATATTATGACCGTACACAATCAGATTGCCGCCATGTTCATTGACATTCGATGCAGCATCCAGAAACAGCAGCCCATTCTTACTCTCCTGCTTATCAAACCCCCTCTGACTGTAAAACTCAGGATTCTCAGGTGTCCACATCACCGGGTAATCAATGGCTGTTCCCTCAATCGTAAGCCAGCCGATCAGATCCGGATTCATCAGAAACAGATCCTTGTACTCAGGCAGCACCTCACGATTTGCCATAGTAAGTGCTTCTTCTGCATCAGCCTGGATATCAGCCTCTGTTTTCATTACCCGCAATGCTTCAATATCCGCTTCCGCTGTATCCCCCTGCCGATAATAGCTCCCAAGCAGAAATGCACATACAACTGCAACTGCCACACAACACCGCTGCATCCAGACCCGGTAGGTACCTTTTTTTATCTCCCGGCGGAGTTTCCGCAGCTTTTTTTGATTGATCATCGGTTTCATACCTCCCACTA
>JBOFYZ010000096.1:0-7439 GCA_051654925.1 Lachnospiraceae bacterium
CGTTTTCCATATTTTTTCAAGTCTGCCTATGGGAGACTTTTTTGGCATGCCCTTCTTTCAAATTTTTCGTAACAAATCCAGGCATGTCTGTCAATGCATAAAATGCTATGATTATTCATTAGTTTCCGAGACTACTCTAAAATACACTTTCCACCGTCCATGACAGACAGCTCGTCCATGCTCATAAGCTCTTTTCCAAGCCGCTGATAGTTGATACCGTAACTGCGTTGGCTACCTCGGGTATCGGAGGTATTGAACATATCAATGGTTTCTTTGCCGAGGGTTTCGGTTAAATCCTTGAGGGTGGTTTTTTCCTTGCCACCGAGGAAAATCATGCTGTCGCAGTTGCCGATAATGGTATCGGAATTGTCCTTGTAGAGTGCCTTGAGCTGTGATTGTGCCTGCAAAACAAGGCAAGCGGATATTTCACGACTGCGAATGGTTGCCATGAGCTTCTCAAGGTTTGGTATCTGCCCGATATTGGCACACTCGTCAATTAAGCACCGCACATGAACAGGTAAGCGACCTCCGTACACATCATCTGCTTTATCACAAAGCAAGTTGAAAAGCTGTGTGTAGCACATGGATACAAGGAAATTGAATGTGGCATCGGTATCGCTGATGATGATAAATAGTGCTGTTTTCCTATCTCCGAGGGTATCAAGCTCCAGTTCGTCATAGGCGGTCAGCTCTCTAAGCTCTTTAATGTCAAAGGGGGCGAGCCTTGCACCACAGCTAATTAAAATCGACTTCGCTGTTTTGCCTGCGGCTAATTTGTATTTCTTATATTGCCTTACCGCAAAATGCTGTGGGTCTTTTTCCTCGAGCCTATCAAACATCAAATCCACATTGTTCTTAAATTCCTCATCGTCCTCACGGACTTCACTGGCATTGATAAACTCAATCAGCGTTGTGAAGTTCTGCTCATCTTCGGGGGCTTCATAGTAGATATAGGCGATAAGGGCGGTGTAGAGCAGGGTTTCCGCCTTCACCCAAAAATCATCGCCTGCCTTGCCCTCGCCTTTGGTGTTGGCAATGAGGGTGGTAACGAGCTTTAAAATATCCTTTTCGCTTCTAATGTAAGCGAAAGGGTTGTAGTGCATGGATTTCTTGAAATTGATAGTGTTAAGGATTTTCACCTTGTAGCCCTCACGGAGCAGCAGTTTTCCGCACTCAATGACGATACTGCCTTTTGGGTCGGTTACTACGTAGGAGCTGTGGCACTGCATGAGGTTTGGTTTGAGCCAAAATCTCGTTTTACCACTGCCCGAGCCGCCCACAATCAGCACATTTTTATTTCGTGCTGTCTTTGGGTCTTTGGGGCGGTTGTTCATGGTCAGTCGTTCCGTTTGAGTAAGCAGTACATTGTTTTGGAATGTGGGGTCTACATATGGTTCAATGTCTTTTGCGTTGCCCCACCGGGCAGAGCCATACTCCACACCCTTACGATACTTTTTTGCGTTTTTACTGCGGACATAGATTATCAGCCTTAGTAATGCACCGATGGCAAGCCCAATGAGCAAATCGGCAGGGTAAAAGGACGGAAACGGTACTGCAAAGGCTCTCGATAATCCCTCGCCCAAATTCAGTATCTTTTGCCCTAAATCAACACCGCTTGTGTACCGCCATGCTTCGGGCAGCTTTGTAAACAACAGCCCCAACACAAGGTAGGGAATGTTAAGGATAAGGAGCTTTTTCATCTTTTTACTCATAGGCTCTGCTCCTTATCTTTGTGTTTTACCTTTTGGATAACGATATTTTTCGCAAGCTCTGCAAGTTTTCTAAGCTCGGCAAGCACGGACGGTCGAGCTGCCTTTTTCACCATGTCTGCGGTGTACTCCTTAAAGGCATTGGTGATGGCATCGGCATCTTTGCCTTTGAAATAGACCACATATTTGGGCGGTATCTCGTGCTTATCTTTCATCACAGCAAAATCTACACCGTATTTTTTTGCCACACGCTCAAAATCTTTGATGTTTTGGTCGGTAATTTCAATACTGGTCATGCCTTGCCCTTGTCCTGCAAGCTGTTTTACCGTCTGTTTGCCTTGTGGGATATTGGGGTGGTTTTTCTTATCTTTCATGTGTGCAAGCAGCTTGGCAATTGCCTTTTTCAGCTCTCTGCCTGTGAGCTTACTTGCACTAATAACAAGAGCAACGGTTTTCTGCTCCACTTCTTCCTGCATGAAAAATCCCTCCTTTCACGATTTTTCAGAATAGTATCATTCCTCTCTGCCTTGCCCCTTGACAGTCAGGATACCCTCAAGGGTAGTGGCGGTGATATTCAGCCTTTGGGCTATGGCAATATCATTTTTGACATTCTCATCAATCAGGTCGCCGCATACCACAAGAACCCTTGCACGGCGAAGCATATCCCTTGCCATATCAATTCCGTCCTTATGCTCCTGCGGTACTTTATCGTTGAGGAAAAGCGGCAGATAGAGAGGTGAGCAAATGGGGGTATAGCCTGCTTCGTATAGCTTTCTGCAATAGTTAGCCGCCGTTTCGGTCACTTCAAATTCGTTGTTGCCCCAAGCAGCGGTGATGTAAGCCATTGGTTTTCTCATATTAAAAATCTCCTTTCATTTTTTTGCATGAAAAGAGGCACTCTGCAAATTTCTTTACAAAGTGCCTAATGGTTTGGGCTGTATAAATCGTGGTTTACTAAAGCCGCATAGTAGCTGTCTATGGTGGACGGTGCATTAAACAGCGTTGCAAGCAAATACCGCTTGATGTTCTGCACATAGGTGGTATTTTTGTCTAAGCAGTCAAACATATACTCGATATGGGACGAGGTGATTTTCAGCATCTTTTCTTTCACAAGCGTTGCAGGATAATCGTCTCCGGCAATGTTTATGGTGTCCTTGGTGGAACAGAGGGTTTCGATGATGATGTCGGCTACTTCGTCTAAACGCTCACGCATACCGATTTTGCCATACTGCTTAAAATGCTCATACTCAATGTTCTCATAGACCAGTTCTTTTACTTCTTCGTAGCTGTCACATCCAATCCCATCATATCCCTTATTTTGGGGCTGTCCGTAAGGATAGGATTGATAAGGATTTGATATTTCTATATTCAATAAATCTTTTTTTGATTTATCTTTAGTTTGTAGATAAGTATTTAATTGGTCGTGTTCTTCCTGCATTGGTACAGCCTGTATTGGATTTTTCCGTATAGGGTTTTCCTGTGCAGGCTCACCCTCGGCAGGGGGAGCAGTGCCGCTGTCTGTATCTTTGGGATGCTCACGGATGGTATATTCTACCGTGGTGAGCTGTCCTTTTTCATTTCTGACACGCTGACGACTCATATATCCCGTAATTTCCAGTTCCTTAATCGCTCCGTTAATACTGTCAATACCGTCCTTGCAAATGTAGGCAAGCCCTTTTACTGTGTAATCCCAATTTTCAGGAAGTGACAGCATAAGGGATAGCAAGCCTTTTGCCTTGAGTGACAGGGCTTTATTGCGTAAATGGTGATTTGCCATGACGGTGTAATCCTTTGTTTTTTCTATTCTGCACACAGCCATTTCTTCACTTCCTTTCTTGCTAAGAGTAGCTGACACAAAAAGCAGTTTCAGCGTGTAGGCTCTTTGGGGTGGTCATAGAAAATGTTACCCTTTGAAACTTTGGCGTGTTTGAGGATTTTGCACTCGTTATGGCTTTGGCTCTCTAATGCTTTTTTGTAGCCTGCATCGGTGAGGAACAGCCGCATACGCTCACCCTTATCACCAACAGGAGAAGAATGAGAAAGCACATCAAATACAATCATGTGCCGTGTATCCTCTCCAAAGCGTTCCAGTGCCATAATGTCATGCCCTGCCAAAACAGGCTCACCCGACTTTTTTCGGGCTTCATCAAGCAATTCGCCTATGGTTTTGTTCTTATTCATAGTGCCAGCTCCTTTCTAACGCTCCTGCTGTTGGGTACGCTTTTTATGCCACGTTTCCAGTAATTTGAGGATAGTTTCCTCCATTTTCTGCGGTGTGTAAGACTTGGGAAAATACTTTCTGAGCTTATCGCTCGAAAGCGTAACCTTGTCCAGTTCACCTTTCTTTTCCTCGCTCATAATGGCACACATGGCTTCAAGGCTACATTTTCCATCGGCACTAAACTTTTTAAGCCGCTGTGCCTGTGAAAGAGAGGGGGTTGCCTGTTCCATATCCATTGCTTCAAGCAAATTGGTTTGTTCCTCGGGCTTTAGGTAGGACAGCTCAACAGCAGGGTTAAAGGCGATTTTCTTATCGTCTACCATATCAAGCAGTTCGGGGATAAGCTCAGTAAGGCGAATAAAGAGGTGTATTTGTCGTTGACTGTCAGGAGCATTTTTTGCAAGTTCTTCCACGCTCAACAACTTCTCGCCAACTTGGCGAGAAGTTAAATCTGTCCGTTCCCCTTGCCGTTTGATGGCATCTAACTTTAATTTATATGCAAAAGCTCGTTCACTCGGCATGATGTTTTCTCTTTGCAAATTACTGTCCACCATAATAATAGTGGCGGCATCATCGTCAAGATTACGGACAATGACGGGCATAGTTTTCAGTCCTGCCAGTTCACTTGCCCTGTGCCTGCGGTGTCCTGCTACAAGTTCATAGCCACCCTCGTCACGGGGACGGGCGATTGCAGGAACAAGCACACCATATTCCTTGATACTCTCGGTGGTGTCTGCCATTTCTTCATCGTCTTTTACCTTAAATGGGTGGGATTTAAATGGAAATAACTCTGTCAAGGGTATCTCCATAACCTTTTCTCTGCCTGCATCGGCTCGGCTTTCCTCGGTGGAAAACAAATCATCTACCGATGTCAGATTTATGTTTTTGGCGAAGCTTTTCAATCTTCAACACCTCCTTTGTCAGTTCTCGGTAGCTCTCGGCAACTTTGCCTTTGGGGTCATGGGCGAAAATACTCTTGCCCTCGGCACTGATTTCGGCGGCTCGTACCGAATGGGTAATATCCGTTGCGAACACCTTGATTTTACCGCCGTAGGTATCACGGAGCAGGGTGCTGATGTCTTTTGCAAAGTTGGTGCGGTTATCCACCATTGTCAGCAGAATACCGTCTATTTGCAGTTTGGGGTTAATCTGTTTTCGTACCTTGTTAATAGTCTGTAAAAGCTGTTCCAAGCCCTTTGCAGGGAGATACTGAGCCTGTACAGGAATGATTATGCTGTCTGCCGCCGCCAGTGCATTGACAGTGAGCATACCAAGAGAGGGCTGCGTATCAAGCAGGATATATTGATAGTCCTTTTTCACTGTATCAAGATACTGTTTGAGAATTGTTTCTCTGCTCATGGCATTGATGAGGGATACCTCCATGCCGGATAGCTCAATGTTGGCAGGGAGCAAGTCCACGCCCTCGGGGTGGGATAGGATACCCTCCTTGTGTTCCAGTGGGGTATCGGTGATGACCTTACCCATAATGGTGGCAAGGGTGGTGGGTATATTGTCGGGCTGTGCGTGTCCTAAACTGATAGACAGTGAGCCTTGCGGGTCGCTGTCTACAATCAAGACTTTTTTGCCCTCCTGTGCAAGCCCTATGCCTAAGTTGGCACAAGTGGTTGTTTTTCCGACACCGCCTTTTTGCATAGCGATGGCGATTACTTTTGCGTTCAAATTTTGTTCCTCCTTTCGATTTTGGGCATAAAAAATTGCCCCTTATAAAATAAGAAGCAATTTTTATATCCATATTTAGTTTTGTATTACTTCAAAATAAGTTAGGGCATCTTTGATAGCAGCTACTTGAATAGGAGTGGGGTGCTTTCTCGGCTGCTTTAGTGTTTCTACTGCATTTGGTGCATCGTACATTGGTAAGCCTAAACCACGCTTTACTTCGGCGATGTATGCTGTGTGTACTTTAAAGCTGTATTTTTCAAGGATATATTCTTTTATCAGCTTGTAAGTAGTTCTCTGTTTTGGCTTGTATGCCTCTGCTTTTTCAACTATACTATTAAGTGGTATCATACCTACGCTGTTTCCAAAGTCCACAGATACGTTGATATAGCTGTCTGGAGCTTTGTGGGTCTTTGGTAATACCGTGGAGGTGGTAATAAGGATGCAGTATTGTGGTTTGAACGATAAAAAAAGATAAAAACCACAAGATGTGGTGGTTTTCTTGGGAAAATCGGGCGAGAAATGAGCCTAAAAATGGCCGTTTTTTGACCCGTTTTTTTCGGACTTTCGAGGATGCCAAGCGTGAAATGAGGATATATGGAGATGTAAGATGAGATTTTTAATAGGAGACAGCTAATGAAAGTCAGAGTACAGTTTTATCCGAATGTAAGAAATACACCTCCACGTGGATCAACATATCGGCCGCATTTGTGACAAATGGAACGGAACTTTATCTTGGGATACCGTTTGACTTTCTGCAAGAAATGCCTTTTGGAACTTTGATTGATGCAGAGGTTGAATTTTTATATACAGTCGATTATTCGGGGCTGGCTGTTGGAGCTGGGTTTTATATTATGAAGATTGAGCAGCTGGTTTTGCCATTAATTTAAATAAAGATATAGACAAGGAGTATTATGATAAAAGAGTTGTGGAAACAAATTCAAAACAGGCAAGAGGTAAGACAAAATCTCAGTAAAATGAGACAGCTAATAAAGGATCAGGGAGAGCGAAAGAAGCTCTCGCTCCTTGTGGATGGACAAGAGGCAGTGATTATCGATCTTTTGCAATCAGAGGATGCCAAGACCAGAAAGAATGCGGCGCTGCTCATGGGTGATTTAGGGAATCAGATATTTATGACACCAATCTGGAAAGCTTATCAGAAGGAGCAGCAGCGGTTTGTCAAGAGTTCCTACCTGGCAGCGATCGGCAGTTTTGATTATAGAGCGTTTCTGGATGAGATAAAAGAACAATTATCGGCGTTAAGAAAAGAAAATATGACAGAAGAAAACCAGAAACATATCATGGAAGAGATGCGGGAATTGTCTGATTTAATTGTCAGAATAGAAGGGGTTGCCACTCATAGGTTTATTGGGTGGGATGAAGCCTTTGATATTGTGTTGCTTACAAACAGAAATTTTCAGGAGTTGACCAGGGATGAACTGCTGGCACTGGAACCGAATGCAAAAACAAAGCTATTGGGCGCCGGCGTTATGGCGAGTGTTAAGAATCTGCGCTGGATCAGGGAAATCCGTACCTGCCAGGAGTTGTTATTTGTGGTGCGGGGAATGGAAACCTGTGAGATGGAGCCGGATAAGATTGCCCAAACCATTGTGAAATCTTCGATGCTGGCATTTCTGTCAAGATGTCATGAGGGAAATGCCCCTTATTATTTTAGACTTGAAATGAAAAGTAAGAAGGATTTGGGTCAAAAAAGTGCGTTTCTTAAAAAGCTATCTTCTAAGATTGAATCTTTATCAGACCGAAAACTAATCAATACAACCAATAATTATGAATTTGAGCTGCGGTTAATTGAGAATAAGCTGGGAAACTGC
>JBOFYZ010000097.1:0-1821 GCA_051654925.1 Lachnospiraceae bacterium
TACTGCCCTGAAGGCGCGATAAAACAAGTATCATAACACAAAAAACGAAACCTCTTAAGCTCATAGAAATGCACCAGCTATAGCTGGTGCTAATGTTTTAAAATTTTTAGGACATTTTCAAAAACGGTTGACAGAAAAAGTCAGTTGCCAGGCTATGACACCCGGCAGCCGTATATCAAAGGAGGTTCACCGAATTACCTGTCTACACTATAGCATAGGTGCAATGTGCCATTCTATGCCATCTTAAAATTTGCCAACGCAGATGCATGAATCTTATGCACGTGACGCCATCCATAACCCATCTTCACAGCGATCTGCTCCCACGAAAATCCCGTCAAATATCTAAGCCTCAACACATCCTGCTCATTGTCATTCGCCATCGACTTGATCCGGCTTTCGATCTCCCTGTACAGTTTAATCTTTTCTAACCGCTCCTGTTTCAGCTTTTCAATCTCCGCCTCAACCAGGACTATGTAATCCGACATGTCTCCTACATCCGTTCCATGCGGCATATCGTCATAGGTCACACTGGGAAACATTTTGTCCATCCGAAGCCGCTGAATTTCATCAAGAATGCGCTGCTCCCGGATCTGTGCCTTTCGGTAGGATTTGAGATACTCTTTTTTCTGTTCGTTTTCTTCCCATTGCTTCATCGGCATCCCCTCCCTTCCTGTAAACCTTCTTCCCATACAACTCCCCGCCCGGCCGATAGTGCCACCGATAAGCAAGTGTGAAAAGTCCTTTTGGTTTTAGATATGATTAGGTTTTATTTGTCGCACTATGCAATCGCATATCCTCCAATACCATACTGTCCCGCCCCTCGCTTTGACCCCTTGCGCCTGCGGCGCGTAATCAAGGGTAACCAGCTATCGGAATCCGCATCCGGATAAATTTAATTTACTGGTTCAACTCTATTTGCACATTTGACAATCGCTCTCGTGACAGATCGCAATACTGGGGATTAAGCTCAATCCCTGTATATTTCCTTCCGTACTTGATAGCCACTTCTCCAGTTGTTCCGGATCCGGAAAAGATATCTAACACAGTTCCGCCCCTGGGACATCCAGCCAATATGCACGGCTCTATCAATTTCGGAGGGAATGTTGCGAAATGCGCCCCCTTATAGCCTTTCGTTCCAACCGTCCAAACAGATCGCTTATTTCTTAACCCGGTTTCGTTTGGCATATTCCCAATAAGACATTACAGTGAATATGATGCAGATATGCTCTTATCTGTTTATTTGGCTGCATTTGGCACTCTGCGACGCTCAGAGATATGTGCATTGACTTCAAATGACATCATCGGCAATACCATTCACATAAATAAGGCGATGGTTAAAAATGCGAACCGAGAATTCGAGGTAAAGACTACAAAAACAGTTTCGTCTGACCGCTATGTATCTTTGCCCGATTTCGTAATTCAGCTTTTTCCGCTTAACGGCAACATAGTTTCAATAACGCCGGATGCCATAACACACAGATTTGGCAGGACTTTGACCAAGCTACAAATACCACGCTTCCGCTTCCATGATCTCAGACACTATTCAGCTTCTATCATGCACGCTATAGGAGTACCTGACCAGTACATCATGCAGCGCGGAGGATGGGGAAGCGATACAGTTCTTAAGCAGGTGTATCGCGGAACAATGGATGACTACCAACAAAAATTTTCTGATATGACAAATTGTTATAGCTAACAAATTTTTACCAAAAGCTACCACACTTGCCAGTCCATGAATTGCCGGTTATAATGACCATGAATCTATAGAAAGAAAGAGCATCCCCTTCATGATGTCGTGTTACCAGCACGTCATCGGGAATG
>JBOFYZ010000098.1:0-52162 GCA_051654925.1 Lachnospiraceae bacterium
TACACGCCATCCGCTCCGCTCTATATCCGCCCGGACGTTACGATCGTCCAATTTAAGGACTATTTTGAGGTTCTGTACAGCGATTATTATCTCCCCAGGGTGTATTTGAGTCAGGAATATAGTCAGCTATTAAAGAGCAACAACGATCCGGAGGTGGCGAAATATTTGTCAGACCGCTTCCGCAGCGCTAAGTGGCTTATGAACTGTATCAGTCAGCGCCGCTCCACGCTTATCAAATGCGCAGAGACAATTTTGGATTTTCAGACTCCATTCTTTCTTGGTAAGCAGAATACGGTGAGCCCCCTCTCTATGGCGGAGGTTGCACAAAAAATGAACGTGAATATTTCCACTGTGAGCCGGGCCGTAAAGGGCAAATATCTCCAATGCAGTCGCGGTACTTTTCCCATGAGTTACTTTTTTGCACGAAAGCTGGGCATCGGCACAGGGACTTCCGGCGACGAAGCCAGGCATCTGTTAGTTGACATCATAAAAAATGAGGACACGTTACACCCTTTCAGTGATCGCGCTATTGCTGAGCAAATGTGTGAAAAAGGGGTCACAATATCGAGAAGAACCGTTGCAAAGTATCGGAGTGGGCTGAATATACCCGATGCCTATGCCAGGAAAACAGAGTAATCAGAGATAGTAGGCAGGGGACTAAACCCCTGCCTTTGTAATTTATTCCGCCAATCCCGGATACTGTAATGCTCCATCCTGATCTGGAGTGAGTGTAATCGGCTCCGTTACCAACTCCCCGTTGTCATTTGTAAAGTACCAATTCCCATCGTCCTGTAACAGACCTTTCACCATCGCCCCATCTGCGCCGAGATAGTACCAGTGTTCCTGATGCATATACCAGACGTTTGTAACCATCATTTCTGCACCGTCAAACCAATACATGATCCTAATCATCCACATCCAGGATCGCCTTAACATCTCAAAAAAGAACGCCCCGAAGGACGTTCTCTAAATTTATATATTTATTGTTACTATAAAGCGATCTAAGTTCCATCATCGGTCAGCACTTTGCTACTAATGATAGCCCTCGTTAATCCCACATACAGTTACATTCCTTATCAGATTTCTCACAGCCTAAATCCTTAAGACCCTCTTCGATGTCTTTCAACCCCTCTTCGATGCCTTTTAAGCCTTCATTAATGCATTTCAAAGCTTCTCTGATATCTTTGACGCCTTCCTTGATATCGCGGCAGCCCTCTCTGTTTTCATTGTGTTCTCTGCTCATATTATTACCTCCTCTTTATAGCATTTCTCATAATACTCGATCAGCTGAACGCGAATAGTTTCGGTGCTTTGAGAAAAAATGAGATTTTGCGATAGAAAAATCAATTTTCGTCTTGACCTTTCCCGATATATGTGTTAAAGTTAAAAAGTATTTTAAATGAGGTCTTGATTCACATATTCTGTAGGTCATCTTCTTGATTACTGGAATATGTGTTTTTTTATGTAATAGTGAAGTGTTCTATCACATAAAAACGCTCCGCTAAGGATGCGCACTGCGCGCTTAGGAAAATGGCTGCTTCAAGTAAAGTGCAGCCGCACTCTAGCGCAAGAATGTGCCTCGGCACGTTCTTATACTTTTATATTAAAATATAAAAAATAATAGGAGGTATCTTTCGTTGAATAAAGGTACAGTAAAATGGTTTAATGCTACAAAAGGATTTGGTTTTATCGTTAATGACGAGACTGGTGAAGAAGTATTCGTACACTTTTCCGGACTTGCAATGGATGGTTACAAAACTCTGGAGGACGGTCAGGCTGTTATTTTTGATCTTACAGAAGGTCAGCGCGGAATGCAGGCAGTTAATGTCCATGTAGCTTAATCAAAAAACAAAAGACTGCTGGTGCGGTCTTTTTTTATTGGTAGGAAAGTGACCAGGGTGGCAAAATCACACTTTCCCAGCGAAATGTGGTCTTAACGTAAGTGCATAAACATGGCATAGTGAAAATCAGGTCATCTTCTTCAATCAGCGCCTCCCAAGTTAATCTTTTCTTTTCAACCATCAATGGGAGTGATTTCTTGTCACAATGAAACCCCCAGACTGAGTAATTTTATCTTACATCAGTCTGGAGGTCTGCACAATAGTATAACAATCACTTATAGGAACATACAAGAAAAGTTTCTAGTTGCTTAGAGTAATTAAACCATCTTTTAACTTTAATGTATTTGCGTATAGATAAGCCCTTATTGATACCTCTACATAATTTCCTGTTTTATTTTTTGCTTTACACCATCCTGTAACATAAACAAGATTATCTTCTTCCGATCTGAAATAAGTTATTCCTTCATCGTCCCATTCTGGAAATTTTGAGGTAGGATATGTTTTTGCCTTCACCATCATACTGTTTACGCCTCGTTCAGCCGCCCGCCATATCCCTGGTAATGCGCAGAAACTCGTCAATATCGTCGGTATTGTGGCAGTGCAGCGGTGATACCCGGATCGCTCCTTCCAATTGGAAAGCTTCCAGCATTCGCTTGGAATACACGCTGGAAAGAATCCGTTCATACACGATGACACCCCGACGGGCATATTCTTTCACTGTTTCGGTGAAATCCATGCCTTCCAGCGCCATGCAGATAATAAAATCACGCTTGGTCAGGTCTTCATAATCCAGGTATACCTTAACCCCCGGTATATTGCGAAGCCCCGCGGCCTGATCGCTTCCATTCAGCATTCGTTCCATCAGCGCCCGTTCATGCAGATGAATCTGCTCCATACCGGCGACATACTGCTGCCGGCGTACCTCAGAATCAGTATAATGCGACCCGATCCAGCACACATAATTGACCATCTCAATCACTGCCCCGAAATTAGCCGGTGCCGGGGAACCCAGTTCCCATACGGCATCGTCCTTCCCCAATAGCTTACGATGGCGCAGATGGGCCAGCCGGTCCGACAGATAGGCAAATCCACAGCCCCTGATCCCAAATGCCTTATATGGGGCAATATTGATACCGTCAATCTGCAGGTGTTCCACATCGATCACGCCATGAGGAGCATGCTGGACTGCATCAATGACAATATACAGATCCGGCTTTATCTTTCTTGCTTTTTCTACAATCGCCTGAATATCCATAATACTTCCGGTTATATTCGACGCATACATCACACTCAATAAGCAGGTGTTTTCATCAATCAATCCGGTTATTTCGTCTGCATCAATACCACCTGTCACCTGATTGGCCTGCGCCACCCGGAGTTCTTTCCCGGTCTTTTGTGCATAATATCTCGCTGCATCAAAAGCGGACGGATGTTCCAGAACAGAAGTAACAATATTCGTACCGGGGACATGCTGAGCTATCACCCCTACCATATAAAACATAGCCTGGGATGCAGTCAGCTCCGTCATCAGTGCACCGGAATCTGCCCCGAAAATAACCTTCATAATATCTTCCGTCCCATTCTTCTGGACGGTTTTGAGCATCAGCGCCGTATCATGAATGCGTTCCGGGCAATCCGGATATTTTTCATATTCCATCTTGGCTTCCACGCATTTTTTCAAACGCAGGGAGCCGCCGGCATTCTCAAAAAATATACGTTTATTTCCATTCGGTTCGCAATCTACATAATAAAATTTATCACGTATCTCTTTCTGCAGCTCAGCCGGAAAAAACTCACCGTTTATTTGTTCTGAACTCATAACATCCACCAGCCTCTTTTTCTTATCCGCCCAGATATGCTTTCTTAACTTCAGGATCTGACAACAGTTCCTGTCCGGTACCGGATATTTTGGATTCTCCGTTTTGGATTACATATGCATAATCTGCCAATGCCAGCGTATCCATCGCATTCTGTTCTACGATTACAACCGTGATACCGGTCTTGGCTACCTTCTTTATAAATTCAAATATCTCTGCTACCAGCTTCGGCATGATACCCAGCGACGGCTCATCCAGGATCAGCAGCTTCGGATGGGACATCAATCCTCTGGCAATGGCAACCATCTGCTGTTCACCGCCCGACAAGGTGTTAGCAATCTGCTTGGAACGCTCCTGCACACGCGGAAACAATTCATAAATCTCCTGCAGCTTTGCTTTGATCTTTTCCTTATCACGGATCAGATAGGCACCCATAATCAGATTATCTTCCACTGTCATTCCGCCGAACAGATGGCGGCCTTCCGGTACCATCGAAATCCCCTTTGCGGCAAGCTTATACGCCGGCATCCCGGTAATATCTTCCCCTTCGAACGTAACCTTTCCGGTCATCGGCTTGATTGTCCCGGTAACCGCCCGAAGGACAGTCGTCTTGCCGGAACCGTTGGAACCCAGAATCGCTACGATCTGGCCTTCTTCAACTTCAAAAGAAACATTATGTACGGTCGGCACATCGCCATACCCTGCTTTTAAATTCTGTACACTAAGCATCTTTCTTCGCACCTCCTCCCAGATAAGCATTGATAACATCTTCATTGGAGGTAACCTCATCCGGATTACCCACCATCAGCAGTTTACCCGTTACCAGTACCACAACTCTGTCAGAAACGCTCATAACCACGTCCATGTTGTGCTCAATCGTCAAAATGGCAATTCCCTTTTTATTAATCTTCTTGATCAGGTCGACTGCTTCCTTACGTTCAGTAGCCGTAAGACCTGCCATGGTCTCATCCAGCAGCAGTAATTTCGGTTCCGTCGCCAGTGCCCGGGCAATCTCGAGCCGCTTTTTCTGCGCTACATTCAGTTTTCCGGCCATGATCTCACGGAATTCGGAAAGGCCGCACTCTTCCAGCACCTCATCAACCCGCTTCCGGGCCTTTTTCATGTCATTGGTATGGCACAAGGCACCTACCAGGACATTCTCATACACCATCATATCATTCAGCGACTGTGGTATCTGAAAGGTTCTTCCGATTCCCTTTTTGCAAATATCATATGCCTTTACCTGGGTGATATCCTTACCATCGAATATGATACTCCCCCTGGTCAGGGTGTGGGCACCACTGATCGAATTAAACAAGGTTGTTTTACCGGCACCGTTAGGTCCTACCACACCGATGATCTCGCCCTCATCGACATGAAAGGTAATCCCTTCGTTCGCCATAAGTCCGCCGAACTGCTTCGTTGCATCTGTTATTTCAAGTATTCTCTTCTTCACGTCAAGCCTCCTTTTCGCCTATGCTTGTTTGCCCTTACCCCGGCCGATCAGGGACACCAGTCCGCCCGGCAGGAATAATACGATAATAATTACCAGGGCACCATAGAGGATTAAGTCCAGGCCGCCGAATTTGCCAAGGAACGAACGGGAATATTCCGAAATAAACGTCAGTACCAGAGCTCCCAGTACCGGGCCGGTGACTGTTCCAATCCCGCCCATAACCGCTACCAGTACGATCATCATGGAGACATTTAACGTCATCAGCATGGATGGGTCGATATAACGCATGTACTGTGCATAAAGACTTCCGCCGATACTGACAAAAGCAGCACTTAACATATACGCGAAAATTTTATACTTTGCCACGTTGATTCCTACACTCTGCGCCGCCATTTCATTTCCTTTGATAGTACGCAGGTAATAGAAAAATTTTGATTTATCTAATATCTTAATAATTGCAACCATACCCACTACAAATGCCAGATAAACATAGTAGTAATGCAGGGAATCTGAAAACTGCATATATACCCACGGATCCGCTTTTTTGCTGAAGAAGTAAACACCTGCCGCACCACCTGTAAACTGAACATTAATGAAGATGATACGCGCACATTCAGCCAGTGCCATGGTTGCTATGGAAAATACATGGCCGCTCAGGCGAAGCAATGGCTTACCTACAACAAAAGCGATCAGGGCAGAAACTGCCGCACCGATCCAGATCGAGATCCACGGCGACATATTGAAATTCGTCATACATAAAGCAACTGCATAGGCTCCAACTCCGTAATAAAGCGAGTGCCCGTTGGAAACCTGACCAGTATAGCCGCCGATCACATTCCACCCGGTTCCGACCATTGCCCAGATCAGAATCAGAATCATAACATTTCTTGAGAATTGACCGGTAAAAATAAGCGGAAGAACGATCGCGACTGCAAGCACGCCAAGTACCATGATTAATTTTTTCTTATCCTTTAATAAATCCGTCATACTTACTTCCCTCCGAACAATCCTTTTGGTCTAAACTGTACAATCAACATGAAAACCACACACACACCCAGATATTTGAAAGCGGTATTCAGATATACTCCGGTGAACGAATCTGCCAGGCCCATGATCAGACCACCGACAAATGCTCCCGGGATGCTGCCGAAACCACCCATTACCACTGCAATAAATCCAAACAGCTGGAAGTTGGCGCCCACGTTCGGGTAAGTATAGTAATAGTAAGTCAATGCACAGCCTGCTGCTCCGGCAATTGCCGCCGATAGCCCAAAGGCCATGGCATAGGAACGTTCGGTATTGATTCCCACCAGTTCAGCTGCCGCTTTGTCCATGGATGTTGCCCGGATTGCTTTCCCGGCCCTGGTCTTATTCAGGAACCAGAACATAAATCCGGCAACCAGAAGTCCGATAAAAAATGGTACCAGCTTCTGTTTTGCGATGACTACAAATCCTAAATCAATCGAACCGCTGATGGCAACTTCTTTGATACTCTTGAATTCTCCGCCAAATATAAGCAATGCCAGATTGATCAGCACCATACTCAGGGCAAAGGTAATAAGCCTTTGTGACAGTGTCGGCCCCTTCAGTGCCCTGGCAATAATTGTCTTGTAAATAAATACACCGAGTACAAACATCAGTCCCATACAGAGCGGGAGTGATACAATCGGATCCAGTCCGAGCTTTAAATTGAGGTAATAGGATGCAAACATGGCAATCATCAGGAACTCGCCCTGAGAAAAACTCAGAATATTCATAACACCCCATACGAGTGCAATACCCATCGCCACAAGTGCCAGGATCGCCCCGTTTACTACTCCTTCAAATAATGCCTGCATAAACATTTCCATAAGAAAAACCCCTCCTTAATGTTCCCAACGCCGGTATCTTAAGATATCAAAAGGCTGTTGCAAAACACGGTTTTACGTATTGCAGCAGCCTCCTGAGTAATCATCTTATCTTTCTGACCATGATGGTGCCGGGACAATACCGTCCGCACTCTTAGCAGAATCCGGATATACGGTCTTATACTCGCCGCCCTGGATCTGAACTACAGAACCAACTACTGCCTGATTCTGGCCGTACTCATCCATGTCGATCTCCCATGGCATGATAATCTTTGTAGAATCTACTTCCAGGTTCATCAGCGCTTCTCTGAGTGCTTCAGAATCTGTGGTTCCCGCCTGGTTGATACCCAGAGCGATAAACAGGATGTTGATGCTGTCTCGTACCATACCGTCATTCAGCTGGATGCCGTTGGAATATTTCTCCGGATATAAAGCACAGATCTGCTGATTGCCTTTCGTATTAATATCTGCTGCCCATCCGCTGGAAGACATGATATATTCGGTATCATTTCCTAATGCTTTGACAAAGTCATCAACAATAAATCCGCCGCGCTGTCCGATAAATGCTTTTGGATAATAGTTCTGTTCTTTAATTGTTTTAACAAACAGGATGGCATCGGAAGCATATGCTGCCATGATAACTGCATCGGCATTTGCTGCCTTTATCTTCATAACTTCTGATGACAGGTTAGTTGCGTTCTGTGAATATGTAATATTTTCTACGACTTCAAATCCATACTCCTCGGCACGTTTTAGTTCTTCCTTAACAATGTTGGCACCGAACTCGGTATCTTCTGAAATCAGTGCGACTGTTTTAATTCCGGCATCCTGAGTCTCATTAAACTGCTTCAGATAAGCAAATGTGTCTTTGGTAAATACGGAATCGTCCAGACCGAAACGGAACAGCCAGCTTAAATCTGCGGAACCGTCAGTCAGTGTGGTTGCCGTACCTGCTGTCAGCAGCGGAATCTCATACTGCTCGGTGACTACTGCTACAGTCTTGGTCATTGCGCTGGAGAAGTTTCCTGCGATTGCCACTACACCTTCCTGTGAAATCAGACGTTTCGCCTCGGAAACTGCGGTCTGTGGTTCACCTTTCGTATCACCGATGATCAGTTCGATCTTCGCTCCGTTCAGGTTTGGAATTCCTGATGTATCTGCCAGCATAATATCAAGTTCCGGATGCTCTCCATTAACGATGTCTACCATCATCTCTGCCGCCCATACTGTCTGCTGGCCAAGGTTCGCCGATGGTCCTGAAAGCGGTGCCAGGAAACCAATCTTGATTGTCTCTACATTTTCTGTTGCGGCATTACCGGCCGCTTCTGACTTCTCAGCAGTAGTTCCTGCTGTAGATGCTGCATCAGCTGTGTTGTTAGCTGTCTGACTTGTACTGCCTGATCCCCCGCAGCCTGCCAGTGAACCAATCATCATCCCCGCCAGTGCAAAACTCATGATTCGCTTAGATAACTCATTTTTAAACATAAAGTACCCTCCTCATAAAGTTTAATGATAAAATATCGTGTGGATTAGCTTTTGTTTTCCACAATATTTATATTTATGAGTTGATTATACCTTATTCTTTATCAAATTTCAACATGTTTTTTCTTGAAATCAATATTTCTATTTGTAATTCTAACTTATTGATGTTTTGTTTCGTATATTTTTTTCTGTGTTTCAAACATGTTGTATTTGATAATGTGGGGAAATCAGGGAAATTCGCAGGGAAAAAACGGGTATTTTGTGTCGGAAGCGGCTCCGTTCTTTCGGTGTGATATTCCTAAGAGCATGAACCGGGATTTGCAGCGGCGCCGGCTCCAGGAACCGTGAAATCTTGATAATTTCACGGCTTTGTCGCCTGATTTTCTGAGTTGAGTTCAGAAAATATCCACTGCAAATCCCGGTTCATGTTCTAAAGACTATCAACACCTCTCTAAAAGTCGCCGCTTCCGGCATAAAACACCCGCTTTTCCAATGATTCAGGTTTTTAATAGATCAGGTTGACCTGATTTTGTTTTAATAAGGCTTTCCACTCGTCATCTGGTTCCTGATTGGTGATGATGGTGTCAATCTGGGATAAATCGGCGAGGCGGATGAAGGCGGTTTTGCCGAATTTGCTGTCGTCTACGAGCAGAATAACTTTGTTGGCGCGTTCTACCAGAAGCTGTTTAAGTTCTCCTTCGCTTTCGTTGGAGTCGTATACTCCGCCGTCGAGATTAAGGCCTTTGCAGCTGATCAGGGCGATTCCGAGGCTGTAATTGCAGATGGAGTTCTTGGCTCCGGCGCCTTGCAGGGACAGGGAATTCTTGTCCAGAACACCGCCGGTGGATACTACACTTAGGGAAGACAGGCTTAGTTCACGTAATGCTTCGACCGAATTGGTCAGAATTGTGATACCTGGTTCTTCGCGGATTAGTTTCAGAGCCTCCAGTACGGTTGAACTGGAATCGGCACCGATTGAGGCACTTGTCTTGATGATGTCTACTGCTTTTTCAGCAATCAGCTGTTTCTCCTGCATATTGGTCTGGGCGCGTTTTAGGAAATGTATTTTTTCTCTGGCCAGATCCTGGTTTAATACGGCACCGCCGTACGTTCTCGCTACCAGTCCTTCGGCTTCGAGCTTCTCCAGATCCCTCCTGATCGTTTCTTCTGTTACGCCAAACATCCCACTGAGTTCTGATACGACTACTCTTTTATTTTCTATGACCAGTTCTCTGATTTTCTCCAGTCGTTGTTTTAAGGTCATCTAAACCCCTCCTTTACTACTTTAAATACCTGATAATATGTTTTATTATATCAACCAAACATTTTTTTTACAACAATAATGTTGATTTCAATAATTTATATATATAAATCCAACATACTTATACAAAAAATCCACCCCATTACACCCCTGATTGAAAAAAGCTGCTGTAAAATGAACTGTCCATTCTACAGCAGCCTTTATTATTAACTGTCGATCGCTTCTGCCATCTGCCTCATCTTCTTTACATCTTCGGGATCCAAAACCAGGTTTGCCGACTTCACGTTTTCCTCAATCTGAGCGACGGTGGTTGCCCCGCTGAGAATAGTGATGAAATCGCCTTGTGCCAGTACCCAGGCCAGGGCAAGGTTGGCGATGGTACAGTCATACTTCTTGCAGAGATCCTGCCAGCTGTCCATCATATCCATTGCTTTCTGCATGTTCTCGGGCTGGAACCATTTTTTGTTGCACTGGGCACCGATCGGGACATAATCGCGTCCCAGCGCGCCGCTCAGCAAACCCTGCTCCAGTGGTGAATATGCCTGCAGGGTAATGTTATGCTGTTTGCAGATCGGGATCAAATCCTGTTCTACCGCGCGGTCAAGGACACTGTATTTCGCCTGGACAATATCCAGTTGACCGTATTTCAGATATTCCTTTACCTGCTCAGGCGAGATGTTTGCTGCACCGATTGCTTTTATTTTTCCTCTTTCCTTGAGCGAAAGTAAGGCTTCCATCGTCTGGCCGACCGGGGTGTAGAATGGTTCTACTGACTGCCAGTGTGTCATATATACATCGATATAATCAACCCCCAGACGTTCCAGACTCTGTTCAATCTCTTCCATAATAGATTCCGGACTCAGGTTTTTATACAGCTGGATATCACCTACTTTATTGAACAGGCTTCCTTCTCTGGTCCATACGATTCCGCATTTTGAAATGACGACAAAATCTTTTCGGTGATCGCCTGCCAGTGCCTGGCCAACGATCTTTTCGCTCTGCCCGAAATTGTATCCGGGAGCGGTATCCAGCAGATTAACACCCAGATCTTTACAGCTTCTGATTGTACTGATACATTCATCCAGATCTTTGTCGCCGCCCCAGGCCGGACCGCCGCCGATTGCCCAGGTGCCAAGTCCGATCCGGGAAATCTTCATATCGGTATTTCCCAAATTCATCATTTTCATTATCTCTTTTTCCTCTCTGATTTAAATACGTTTCAGATATGCCTGATACCGTTCATCCACATGCGCCCGGTTCTGTACCCCGGTAGTCGCTCCCAGGCTCTCGACCGAAATAGAAGCCACCGCATTGGCATACATTCCGCACTCCTTCAAGTCTTTCCCTTCCAGCAGAGCAGCTATGAAACCGGATGCAAAATTATCACCGGCGCCGATGGTATCGATACAGTTGGAATCCGGATAACCGGGTACCAGATATTGCTTCTCGCGGTTCTTAATGAAGCAGCCACGTTTGCCTACTTTGATTATCATGTTTTTTACACCGCAATCCAGGAAGACGTCTGCGATTTCCTCTACTTTGGTTTTTCCGGTCATCAGGCTGGCTTCATCGTAATTCGGGAAAAAGTAATCGACATAGGCAAGCGCATCCCTGATTGCCTCAAGGCCCTCGCCGAACCTGCTTTTGACCATATCGGCACATAGAATCAGCTGCTTTTCTTTGGCCTTTTGGAACAGTTCTACCAGCGGCTGACCCTTCAGCAGCGGATTGTTGAAGAAACTGGCAAAGGAAAGCAGTCTGACCTGGTCAAATACGGATGAATCCAGATCGATAAAATCCAGTTTCCACAGGCTGCCGTTACGGTTTGTAACGAACGTCCGCTCGCCGTCTTCTGTAACCAGACCGATATTTATAGAAGTATCAATCTCATCCCTGACTTTCAGCTTGCTGATATCGATATTGTTGCTGCGGCAGTGTTCCATGACAAATTTGCCGGGGACATCGTTGCCGACCATGCTCATCAGCATCGTGGGATGGCCAAGACGGGTGATAATCGTGGCCTCGTTGATGGCATCGCCGCCGATCGTCATGGCAATCCGGTTCAGCGGACAGGATTCTATTTCAAAAATATTCTTGTTTACCGGCTGCAGCGGAATATCTACAATCGCTGCACCGATTACCAATACTTCATTTTTATTCTGCAAACCAACCATCTGCCTTTCCATCGCTTCCGAATAAACGTATTTTTTCCATTGCACGCTTTTTCACTTCTGCTCTGACTTCCTGGTTCAAAGCAAGATAAGATGCCTTTTTCTCATAATTTGCATCAATTGCAATCAACGCCGCTTCACAAAGTTCGGTATGGATATTGACTTTGGTAATCCCCATTCCGATTGATTTTCTGACATCTTCATCACTGATTCCGGATGCGCCGTGAAGAACCAGCGGAATTGAAACTGCATCTGCTACGGCCTGAAGAATCTCAAAGTTGATCTGAGGCGGTGCAGAGTATGCGCCATGCTGGTTGCCGATCGCTACCGCAAGAGAATCAATGCCGGTTCTTTCAACGAACTCAGCCGCCTGTGACGGATCGGTATAGCCGTAGCTTGCCAGTGCTTCTTCATAATCGGTCTCAGCACCGACATGGCCCAGCTCTGCTTCAATCGGAATGCCCATTGGCTGGAATTTATCAACCACTTCTTTGGTCATCCGGATATTCTCTTCGAAATCATAAGCAGAACCATCGATCATCAGGGAATTGTATCCGATATCAATCGCATGGCTGACAATATCATAGCTGCGGCCATGATCCCAGTGGATGGATGCCGGCAGTGGGGTGGTGGTGGCATAGGAACGCATCATATGTATAAAGTGGTTAATATCGGTATTCTGCAGGAAGCCGCTGCCAAATGACAGAATCACCGGTGAACGCAGCTCCTCACAGGCCTCCATAACACCAGAAAGCATTTCTACATTCCAAATACAGAAATTTGCCACCGCATATTTTCCTTCTTTTGCTTTTACAAGCATATCCTTCGTTGATACCAGCATAATATTTTAGTTCCTTTCTTTTCAGTTTAATGGGTTAATTTATTTTGACTGCACCTTTGACTATCTCTGTCTTGCGGCTGAGTGCCTCATCAAAGGCTTGCTGCACATCTTCATATTCATAAATATCGGTAACCATGGATTCCACATCGAACTTGCCGGATGCAATGGCATCAATCGTCATCGGGTAATTGTTGGCATAGCGGAAAACCGTCTGGATGCTTACTTCCCGGTTGATTTTCAGGAAATTGACCGGAGTTTCTCCGGGAATGGTGCCGACAATCATGATCTTGCCGCCGCGCATTACCAGATCTACCGCCTGGGAAGCCGTCGCTCTGCTGCCGGCGGTTTCAAAAACAATATCAGCACCCCAGTCCCCCAGCAGTTCTTTGGTTCTCTGCACAGTATCTTCATTGATTCCGTGAATGACTTCCATTGCCCCTAATTGTTTTGCCATATCCAGTCGTTTATCGATAATATCGACAACAACGATCTCGGTTGCGCCCATCACCTTACATGCCTGCAATGTCATCAGGCCGATACAGCCGGCCCCCAGGATCACGATCTTCTTGCCCGGCTTCACCGCCGCTTCCGCTGCTGCATGCATACCAACTGCCGCCGGTTCTACCAGCGCACCTTCTAACATGCTCATATGCTCAGGCAGCTTAAAGGTCAGCCAATCAGGATGGATCAGATAGTTGGTCAGAGCGCCTCTGTAATTCGGCTGGGTAGCCATGAAATCGACATCCGGGCAGATGTTGTATTTGCCTTCCAGACAATATCTGCACTTGCCGCATGGAACTCCCGGTTCAATACAGACACGGTCGCCTACTTTGATTTTCTTCACGTCCGAGCCGATGCCTATGACGGTCCCGGCACATTCATGGCCCAGGCCGATCTTGGTATTCGGATCTTTCGGCGGGATAAATGGACCGGATTCAAATGCGTGAATATCGGAACCACAGATCCCGACCTGCTCAACCTTTAATAAAATCTGCTCGCCCTGCGGCTCTGGCATAACGGCATCCTGAATCTCCATTGTTCCCGGTGTTACCAGAATTGCTGCTGTATTTTTCATGTCATCCCACCTCTTCTCTCACTTCATTCATCATGATATCCCATGCTTTTTCAATATCCGGATCTTTGTTCCACAGTGCCGGCGATCCCAGCACGACGCAGTCACAACCAGCCTCATATAGCGGTCCATAAATGCCTTTATTCATGGAACCGTCTGCTTCTATTATAAAATCGAGCTTCATTTCTTCTCTGATCTTAACAAGACTTCGGATCTTGTTATACATCTGCGGGATCACCTGCTGACCGGCATAACCGGCATCTACAAGCATGATGGTGACCTTATCAAGCAACGGCAGATAGTAGCGGATCGCTTCCAGCGGTGCTGCCGGATTCATCGCGATACCGGCTTTACAGCCAAGGCTTTTGATCCGGTTCAGGGTTACGAATGCGTCACTTTCAATGCAGTCGGTGTGCGGGCTGATATATGCCACTCCGGCAGCTGCACAGGCTTCAAGATAATCCTGAGGATGTTTCACCATCAGATGGGCATCCATTGGTGTCTTTACCTTATCTTTCATAAAAGCCATGAAGTCAGGGCCCACCCCAAAGGTCTTTACATAGTTCCCGTCCTTGATATCAATATGTAATATGTCTGATTGTTCGTCCAGAAAGCGGACCTGCCGTTCCATCTGGAATAGATCGCAGCAACCCAGTGACGGGGCGATTAATAACCGTCTCTTTTGATCGTTCATCAGCATTTCCTCCTGTCTGTCAGTCACAGTCATAGGTAAGAATTACTTTAATCGCTTCTTTCTCCGCCATTAGCCTAAAGCCTTCATCCCACTGTGACAATCCCAGTCGGTGGGTAATCATTGGCTTCACCTGAATACGTCCTGCTGCCAGCAGGGCAATGGCATTGCGCCAGCTCACCGTGTCATAGGCCATATGACCGATAATAGAAACAGCTTTCATCGAAATATCATTAATCGAGAAGTTCAGCGGCGCATAGCCCATACCCACACGGACAATCTCACCATTGTTGCGGACCATCTCAATCGACTGCTGCATTGCTACGGTAGCTCCGGCACAGTCAACCACCAGACCAATGCTGTCAGGTCCGCCGCAGATTTCACGGCAGCGTTTTACAACATCTTCTGTTGATCCGTTGACAACTGCTGTCGCACCCAGCTCTTGAGCTACCTTAAACCGCACCTTGGTGTCTTCCTCCAAACCAACCATAACGATATTAAGTGCGCCCATAATCTTGGCAATCTGTACGGAGAACAAACCGAGCGGACCGGTTCCGAATACGACAACATTCTGCCCCGGCAGAAGACTGGAACGCTGTGCAATCGCTTTGTATGCATTACAAATCGGATCTAACACGGCAGCTTCTTCATAATCAACGCCTTCCGGAATCTCCCAGATCGACCGTTTATGAATCTTTAGAATCTCTCCGGGAATTTTGCAATATTTGGTAAATCCTCCGCTGGTTCCGTAACCTAACCCCAGATTGACTTTTTCTGAACAAAGCAGATAATCACCTGCTTCACACGCCGGGCAGACCCCACATACATGCCCGGTGTTATCCGATACTATTCTCTGACCTACTTTCCAGTCTTTGACGTTCTTCCCCACCTGAACAATCTGACCGGCAAATTCATGCCCCCGTACCGAACCGAATTCTTCAGATTTGTTATCAACCCGATAATGTTTCATATCGGCGCCGCAGATCGCTGCCGCTTTCACTTCAATAATCAAATCATCATCTTCACAAACCGGTTCCGGTACATCGATAAACTTATAAGTACCAAATTCGCTGGGTTTCCCAAACTTTGCTAACGCTTTCATCCTTCTCCTCCTACGTTTTTGTTTGTTACAAATATCATACCACTTTAACTTTGCTTTTTCAAGTATTTTTCTGTATTTCAAAGATTTATTTGTTGTTTGCGTAAATTTCCACAGAATAATGTGAGGAAATAGTCGCGAAGGGAAGTGGCGTGTTCATTCAGTTGCATTGTTGGATCTTTTGCATTAAAAAAGACTGCCGTCCGGCCTTCGGGCTGAACTGGCAGTCTTTTTTGTTTTATCTGGTCTGGTAATTTTTGATTGTAATTCCTTCGTCTTCGAATACGCTCCGGATTCTGCGGACAAAGTCGAGTGCATGTTCGCCATCACCATGTACGCAAAGGGTGTCGCCCTTAATCGGGATATCTTTGCCGGTAATGGTTGTTACCATTCCTTCTTTTACCATGCGGACACAGCGTTTTATGGCTTCGGACTCGTCGGTGATCATTGAGCCTTCCATGCTTCGTGGAACTAATGACAAGTCATCCATGTATGCACGGTCGGCAAAAATTTCTGCAGCCGTTTGCAGTCCCATCCGCTCGGCTACTTCGCCGAGCGCCGCGCCGGCGCAGTAATATATGATCAGATCCTTGTCAAATTCGTATACTGCTTTGCAGATCGCTTCTGAAACTTCATAGTCATACTGGCACAGATTACCCAGCGCTCCGTGCGGGGCGACATGCTGCAGCTTCATCCCGTAGCTGTGAACGAATGCGTGCAGCGCACCGATCTGATATCTCATGTAATTTGTTATTTCAGCTGAGTTCAGATGCATTTTGCGGCGCCCGAAGCCCATCAGATCCGGATATCCCGGATGTGCTCCTACTGCAACATCTCTTTCTTTGGCCAGACGCACCACCCGCTCCATTACCATCGGATCGCCGCCGTGCCAGCCGCAGGCTACATTTGCAGAAGTTACGTATTTGATAATTCCTTCATCGTTTCCAATCTTGTATGAGCCGAAGCTTTCCCCCATATCACTGTTTAAATCAACCGAATACATAGTCACCCCTCCGTTTGGTACAGCTACACTACTTATTTACGATATTAACAGGATTACCGGCCAGATACTGCCTGAGGTTGTCAACGGTAATATCCATCAACCGCTGTCTTGATTCCTTTGGTGCCCAGGCAATATGCGGTGTAATAATGATGTTCTTAGCCTTCAGCAGTTCATTATCCATCTGAATCGGTTCTGTTGAAACCACATCTACTGCCGCCCCGCCCACTTTGCCGGAATTCAGGGCATCTTTCAGATCTGTTTCATTGATTAAAGGTCCCCGGGAGTTGTTGATAATCAGGACTCCGTCTTTCATCCGGGCGATTGTATCCTTGTTGATCAGACCTTCTGTTGATGGGAACAGCGGACAATGCAGGGTGATAACATCTGCCTCGGCCAGTGCTGTATCGAGATCTGCGTAGCGGCAGGTATCCGTTTCCAGATCAGGATTGCGGTATTCATCTACTGCCAGGATCTTCATTCCCAGTGCCTGGGCAATCCGTCCTGTCGCCTGACCGATCCGGCCGAACCCGATAATTGCCATGGTCTTGCCGGCCAGCTCTATCAACGGATAGTTCCAGAAGCACCAGTCAGCATTGTTAGTCCAGTCGCCCTGCTTAACAGCCGCTGAATGTTCGCCGATATGGTGGCAGAGTTCCAGCAGCAGTGCAATGGCAAACTGGGCGACCGCATCGGTTCCATATGTAGGAATATTGGCTACGCTGATGCCATGGCTTTTAGCTGCTACGGTATCAACTACATTATACCCGGTTGCCAGTACTCCCACATACCGGATCTGAGGACAGGCTGCAAATACCTGTTCGCCTAACACAGTCTTATTTGTAAAAACCACCTCTGCATCACCGATTCTTTCTGCCACCTCATCTGCGGCAGTCCGGTCATAGACCGTTACCTCACCCAACTGCTCCAGGGTTTCCCAGGACAAATCACCGGGATTAAGGGTGTATCCGTCTAAAACAACAATCCTCATACCTTCCTCCAATCCAATTCTTTGTTCCAAAAATAATAGCCTTTGTTTTAATCATTATAAATTGGCCTTGTCTGCTTTGTCAAGTGATGTTGTCTGCTTACGGCCAGATAGAACGGATTTTTTCTGCTTCCACAACTCGTTTCACTGCTATCAGGTATGCTCCGGTACGGAGTGAAGTGTTTTTCTCTTTGGCAATGTTCCATACCCCTTCAAATGATTGATCCATGATCCGTTTCAGTTTTCCATTCACCTCTTCCTCGCCCCAGGACAAGGCCTGAATATTCTGTACCCATTCAAAGTAGGAGACGATCACGCCGCCGGCATTAGCCAGGATATCCGGAACAACTACAATTCCTTTCTTGTCCAGGATTTCATCTGCTTCTACCGTAGTCGGCCCGTTAGCTGCCTCGACAATCACCTTCGCTTTGATCTGGTCAGCATTGCCGGCATTGATCTGATTCTCCAGTGCTGCCGGAATCAATACGGTTGTTTCCAATTCCAGCAGTTCTTTATTGGTAATCCGCTGAATTCCGTCACCATGATAATCCTTCAGCAAAGCTTTCCGGTCAGTTGCCAGGAATGCCAGAATATCAGGGATATTGAGTCCGTCTTTTTTGTAAATTGCACCCGAGACATCACTGACTGCCAGAATCCGGTAATCCTGTTCGTAAAGCAGCTTTGCCGCAATGCTTCCGACATTTCCCATCCCCTGGATCACCACATCAGTCCCAGCCGTTTTCATGCCCAGTGCATCTAAGATATTATTGACTGAAAATACCACACCTCTTCCGGTTGCTTCTACTCTGCCAAGAGCACCGCCAATGGCAATCGGCTTGCCGGTAACTACTCCCGGTACACAATGTCCCTGCATCATGCTGTATGTATCCATCATCCATCCCATTACTTCTGCATTGGTACCGACATCAGGAGCCGGGATGTCACGGTCTGGTCCGATGAGCGGTCCGATCATGGAAGTGAATCTTCTGGTAATACGTTTTAATTCATTTTTAGAAAGCTTTCGCGGATCAACTACGATCCCACCCTTGGCACCGCCGTAAGGAATGTTGACCACTGCACATTTGAATGTCATCCAGGCCGCCAGCGCCTTCACCTCATCCATGTTCACCTGTTGATGGTAACGGACACCGCCTTTGCCCGGTCCCCTGATGGTGGAATGCTGTACTCGAAACCCCTCGAATACCCGCACAGAACCATCATCCATCTCAACCGGAATCGATACCTTTAATTCACGCTCCGGATATTTGATCGGTTCATAATCACGCTTTTCATACCCCAAAAGCCCTGCTGCATGATCAACCACTGCCAATACATTGTCATAAGGATTATACTTCGCTCCCATTTCCATACATCTCCTTTTTTCTTAAAGTTTATTGGATAGTGTTATCATAGCATGGTTGGAAATATTTGAATAACGAATGATTTTAATATTATATATTTAGAAGTTTTATATATTGGGAGAGTGGAAATGAATAGGATGCATTCGCTGCCATATCACTATTTAGACTCCACTTGGTTTAGATTAGCTGCTTTATTCTTTAACAGTACAGGACAGCGGGTAATTGCATACAAGAACAGCTGTCAAGCTTGCTTGAAAAGCTGTTTTTGTATGCAATTAACATCGGATGAACATCTCGAGGCTTCTAAATGTTTTTTGGCAGCATTTTGATCAGTTCTTCATCGGATAAATTAGGATTTGCCAGTATTCTTTCACGTAGTTGCAAAATAATGTCACGATCGAAATCTAACAATATCGTAAGCGTTTCGATCGGCACATTTTGTTTGATACTCTTACGTATCAGATGAATTAAAGTTAACTGTTGGCCTTCCGACCGACCTTCTTCCTTAGCTTCTTGTTGCTCCAACCATTTTTCTTCCCACAAATTCAAATACTTCACTCCAATCTCTTCACTGGATCTGACAGCTTGCACACGCTTGTGGATCTGCTTTAACTTATCACCGGCAATCGGTGGAAATACTTCGCCATTAGCCTGTTCGAAATAGTGGAGCATCTCAATCAGTTCCAGACTAGCCGAATTCCCGTCAGTTCCTCTTGTATTGAGAAAAATCCTGACAGCACCATCTCCCAGACAGTATTCCGGATTTTCATCACACCGCATCCGAAACGTGTAAGAATATCGCCCGGCTCCAATCAGATCAAACGGACTGATAATAATGATATAGCAATCGCTCAAGGCATTAAAGTCAACCGTTCCCGGCGGCATCAGCACCGAATCAATCAAACTTTGATACAGGCGGCTGCGACGGGGAAGATTACGTCTATCTTCTTTTTGTACCTCAGTATCGAAAACACGGCCATGCTCATCGATGGAATATACATCTACGCGAATCGATCTGACTAGCGGTGAAAGACGAAACTCCTTCTCAGCCTGCGCTAACCCCATCAAAGAAAGTTCTTCTCCAAGAATAATTTCCAGTACCAACCGGTTTGTTACCGGATCTTCCATGGCTTCGGCAAATAAAAAACGGTCAAGCAGCGTCAGTTCTTTTAGTGGTTTTATAGTTTTTTCAGTCACTAATAATATACCTCCATTATAAAAAAAATTGTATTCAGTTACAAGCACTATCAGATAAAAACCAAACTAAATCATATAAATCACCTGCCTCTATCTTGTTCTTATTGCGAATCATGTGGAGTGCCGGCCGAACTGGCCATTAAGAATTGCATAAGTCATGGAGCCGCTTTAAGAAAAAGCGCCAAAACTCCATGTATGAATTATGTGTGATGTAAAGCTTTTTGTCAATAAAAACGATGTTGCAAAACCAATAAATCAGTTTTGCAACATCCCTTCCTCAAACAGATATTGAATCTGTTTCATTTGATTAAATTCTCGATTATACAGCAGCTGCGCAGTTTCAACACTGACTTCTATAAATCTGACCTTACATCCCGGAAAGGCCTGAGCCAGCAACGGCAGATCCACTGATGCCACAGTACCGATCTTAGGATATCCACCGGTACTCTGACGGTCTGCCAGCATGATGATGGGCTGTCCGCTTGGCGGAATCTGAATGGCACCAAAGGCGATTCCATCCGTGATAATATTACCATCGCCTTGATGTTCAATCGGTTCACATTCCAGACGGCATCCCATCCGGTCGAACTCAGGACTAATAACTGCTCCATGCCAGAAAAAATTCCGGTAGCCCTTAGGAGTAAACGCATCGGCCTGCGGGCCGGGGATTACTCTCAGGACAATTTCTTTTTTATCATATTGCTCCGGTACCATCCGGCGCTGATCTATCTGTGACAATTGTCCTTTCGGATTGGAAAAGGCAATACGGTCGCCTTCCTTGATGGCGCGTCCCTCTATACCACCAAGATTATTGCGGATCAGAGTGGCTTTGCTGCCCATTACTACCGGTACGTCCAGACCACCGGCAAAGGCGATATAAGCCCTCACACCATTTCTCATCCCGCCAAATGACAGGACATCACCGCGCCCGATATGAATCGCCTGATAGCTGGCAATTTCCATACCATTAATACAAGGCGTCAGATCGGCACCGGTTACAGCAATGATGTTGGCTTCTTCAAAGTAAATCTCAGGCCCGACTGCAGTTACCTCAAGAGCACTTTCCGAAAGACTGTTGCCGACCAGTATATTGGCAATTTTAAAGGCTCTGTTGTCCATTGGCCCGGCCGGGGATACACCAAACTGCTGAAAACCAAAACGACCTGCATCCTGGACGGTCGTCAGCATGCCGCCCTTGTTAAACAGGATTCCCATTTAAACCACCGCCTTTTCATATGATTTGACTTGATATTCGCCGCGCTCTACCTGCTTTACAATAGTATCATATTCTTTTTCCATAACGGGTACAAACCTGATCCACTGCCCGGCTTTGAGCAGGAACGGAAATTCACTGTTATAATCACAAAGTTTCAGGGGTGTATGTCCGATAATATTCCAGCCGCACGGCTGATCAAACGGCAGAATATTGGACAGGTTCTCGGCCGCCACCACCGACCCGCCGGATACTTTGACCCGTGGACTCTCCCGGCGTTTGAAATGATATGGTTCTTCAAACCTGGCAGTGTATGGATGGCCGGGAGCAAAACCAAGCATATAGACATAATAATCATGGCTGCAATGGATCCGGATCAGTTCATCCACCGTGATATTCTCCATTCTGGCACAGTCTTCGAGATCCATGCCAAGCTGTCCGCCGTATAAAACCGGAATTTCGGTAATCATTGATAATGCCCGGGCTGCTTCTTTCATTCGTCCAAGACATTCAGTCAGAAGTGCCTTGATATCAGCGAAGCTGATCTCTTCTGAACGATAATGGATCATCAGCGAAGAATAGCTGGGAACAGTTTCCACAATACCAGAATGGCGATTCTGATTCAGTTCATTATGAAGCATCATAACCTGTTTATTGATTTCAAGAGAAATCGTGTCTCCGAATTGAACGGTAACAGCCCGCTCTCCGGCTGCTGAAAACTTTATACTCACGTCCGCTTCTCCTTTTCTTCCTGATTTTTTGCTTTCATTATAACATTTCTAATATCATTGGAATAATCAATTATTTTAATATAAATCATCAACTTTGTTTATATTTGATCCTGAAGATATTGTTCATCAATGCTTTCAATCGTCTCCGAAGCAATGTATGTATTCAGCTCGTTTTCAAACAGATTGATTGCCTGCTGCGTGGCGGCATTCAACACCTTATGCTTGATCAGATAGCAGACCCTTTTAGGCGGCTGATTTTCAATCTCGCTGATATATACCGGCATGCGGCCAGCCAGGGACTTGACGACAGAAGCCGGCGCAATCATCCACATATTGCCGCTGCTCAGCAGATTGCAGATCAGCATAAATGAATCCACCTGCACACGCGGCCGGTATTTGCTGTTGATCCACTGGTCATGCCAGATCTGGTAGCTGGTTTCCCAGCTCAGGAATAGTTCGTTCTCCGGATTCAGCTCATTGGTATGGATCATCCTTTTTTTCAGCTTCGTATCAGCCGACTGTATCAGGTACATCGTCTCGCTCAAAATCGGTACCGATATGATATTTTTAAAGTAGAGATGATGGTAGACAAAGCCCAGGTCAATTTCATGGCTGTCCAGGAGACCATATATTTCGTAGGACTGATGCGTTTTAAGCCGCAGATCCATCAGTGGATAATCATTCAGGATCTGTTGATAGAGCGGCGTAAATGCAGTCGTACTCAAGGTATCGATACATCCGATGGACAGCAGCATCCGGTCACTGCCCTGCTGCAGAATCTGGGTCTCTTTCCACAGATACATCCACCGTTCTGCAATCGGGATAAACTCTTCGCCTTTGCTGGTAAACTCGACCGACTTATGACCTTTTTTGCGGATTACCAGCTGCATATTCAGTTTTTCTTCCAGTGACTTCAGCCGGTGGCTTACGGTCGGCTGTGACAGAAACAGATTGTCCGCTGTTTTGGTGATACTTTTTGTCTGGACAATCATCAGGAATGTCTCCAGTTCATTAAAATCCATGGTTCTCCTCCTTAATTATTCCGGGGGGACGGACGGCTATCTTCTTGAATGTCTGAAGCCATTCAAGAAGCATCGGATATTCATCCGATGTGAAATTGCATACAAAAACGGCTTTACAAGCAAGCTTGACAGCCGCTTCTGCATGCAATTTCCCGCCGTCCTGAATTGCTGCGTTCAAATATAAGATTTTTCTATATTATACAATGAAATTATTCATTATTCAACGAATTGTTAATGTGATATTCTAACAGTATCATATAAATTTTGAATGTTAAGGAGGAAACCATGAGTTTAGTATTTAATAAGGCAATTGAAAACCTGAAGCCGTCCGAATCAATCAAATATATTGAAAAAGCAAAGATCATGAAGATGCAGGGCATCGATGTAATCGGACTTGGCGGCGGTGATCCTGATTTTCCAACCCCAAAAAAGATCTGCGATGCAGCATACTACGGCATGACGGTCAGTGAAAACACCCATTATACTCTGGGTCGCGGAATCCCTTCCCTGAGAAAAAAAATCGCCCATAAATTAAATGAAGAAAACAAAATTCTGTGCACCGAGGACAATATCCTGGTAACACCGGGCGGAAAACTGGCTATTTATAATGCGGTCCGTGCCATGTTAAATGAGGGGGATGAAGTATTATGCCCGGAACCAAACTGGGTTTCTTATGCACCAATCATATACTCCTCCGGCGGTACTCCGGTATCCATTGCTCTGTCCTATGACAATGATTACCGGTTATCTGCTGATCTGCTGGAAGCAGTCACTACCGACAAGACCAAAATGATCATTATCAATTACCCGTGCAACCCTACCGGCCGGATTCTCCACGAAGACGAGGCACTGGAACTGCTTAACTATATGAAGGCACATCCGGATGTTGTACTGCTGACTGATGAAGTATATGAGAAGATTATGTATGATGGCAATAAACACATCAGCATGGCAAGCTATCCTGAGATAGCGAATAGAGTTATTACGATTAATGGTTTCTCCAAATGTGCGGCAATGACCGGCTGGCGTCTCGGCTATCTGTGTGCCTCCAAAGAAATCATGGAGCGCATCGGCAGTCTGTGGCAGCATATTATGACCTGTACCAGCGGCTTTATCCAGGATGGCGGAGTTGTGGCTCTCGATTGTCATGAAGAGATGGAAGAAATGAGAAAAAGCTACGAGGAACGCAGAGATGCTTTTATCGGTGCGCTCAACAAGATCCCTCATGTAACCTGCAAATATCCGGAAGGCGCGTTCTATGCCTGGGCCAAATTCAATATTGACGGTATGACTTCCTACGATATCTGCAACTACCTGCTCGAAGAGGCACAGGTTGTCGGTGTCCCGGGTGATGCTTATGGTCTTGGCGGCAATCAGTGTATGCGCTTCTCTTTTGCAAATTCCATGGAAGATCTGATGGAAGCAGCAAAACGGATTAATATTGCAATCAGAAAACTGTAATGCATTGAGTGCTTAGCGAGGTCTTTTCGAGCTTAGCAATCAAGCACACCTGCGAAACGAGCACGTCTTTTGTGCGACATTGAGCATGGTGTTACAATTAAAAGGAGAATAAAAATGGCAAACGTTGGATGTAGAATTTATCAAGATTTTAAAAGACCTGACAAAGAGTTAATCGAAGCATTCCGGGGTATCCCGGTTGCCAACATCGATGACTGTATGGGTAGAATTGCCTGCTGCGGCAGTGAACTGATGGCAATGAACAAAGTCCCGCTGCTCGGTACCGCCTTTACCGTCAAAGCTCCGGAGGGCGACAACCTGATGTTCCACAAGGCTCTGGAAATGGCACAGCCTGGTGATATTCTGGTGATCGCTGCCGGCGGCAGCAAACATCGTTCTCTCTGCGGCGAGATCATGAGTATGACAGCAATCGCTGCCGGCATTAAAGGCTTTATTGTTGACGGCTGTATCCGTGACAAAGACGAAATCGGTGAGTTTACCAACTTCTCCGTTTATGCTACCGGTGTCACCCCGAATGGACCTTACAAGAACGGCCCCGGCGAGATCAACGTGCCGGTATCGGTGTGCGGACAGGTAATTTGTCCTGGTGACATCCTGGTCGGGGACGGCGATGGCGTTGTTGTCATCAAACCGGAAGAAGCTGCAGAACTGGCCCGGAAAGCAAAAGCAGTAAGCGAAATGGAAGTCCAGCAGAAAGCAGATATCCTCAGTGGCAAAGGGCTGCAGAAACCATGGCTGGATGAAAAGCTGAAAGAACTTGGATGTGAAATAATATAAGGAAGAAATTATACACCATCCTTTTTATCCGGAACATATATTATAGAAAACCTTATTTCAGGAGACACTATGGAATATCATCACCACCACCAGCAGACGACCCCTCGTCTTGCTTTTCTTCATCAATTGCAGAATAACCATCCTCAGGCTGTGGCCTGGGTACGGGGACAGACTGCTTTCCCCGGAATCAGTGGGCTCGTTAAATTCTACAATACTCCATATGGCGGGGTTCTGGTTGAAGCGGAAGTCTTCGGTCTGCCGAATATCGATCACCCGGGTTCATCTGATTTCTATGCCATGCATATTCACGAAGTTGGGGATTGTTCTCAGGATTTTATCCACACCGGTGAACACTATAATCCTCAAGATATTCAGCACCCATACCATGCTGGTGACCTGCTGCCGCTGCTGGGCAGTCAGGGCTATGCCTATTCTGTCTTTTATACCAAACGCTTTCAGATAAGAGATATTCTTGACCGTTCGGTGATAATTCATGCGGGAAAAGATGATTTTACGACTCAGCCATCCGGGAATTCCGGCATGAAAATCGCTTGTGGGGTTATTCGGGATGGTCGCGAGGGATAGACCCTGATTGCTTCCGACATACAAGCATTATCCAGAGCCATCAAGACACTTGACGCAGAGCGACTGGGGTTGGGGGAATTAATCAATCACACAAGAACAGGACTTACTGTCAAATAGTCAAATCACTATTTTACAGTAAGTCCATCTCTCGCTTTAACATCCCGACTCCATCATCAA
The DNA here is from genome assembly GCA_051654925.1 of Lachnospiraceae bacterium. Lineage (GTDB taxonomy): Bacteria > Bacillota > Clostridia > Lachnospirales > Lachnospiraceae > Brotaphodocola. The sequence continues at coordinate 26,109 of JBOFYZ010000098.1, forward strand.
CAGTACCGGCAACTCCCCATATTCTGTTTACAGCGCCTGCCTGATCTTCTCAGCAATCTCTTCATATTCAGCATCAGTAAGCAATACCTTGCCAGGATTCATCTCAAACGTACCGCCCCATTCCGATCCACCTTCGTACTTAGGAACCAGATGCATATGCAAATGACATCCCGTATCACCATAAGCACCATAGTTTACCTTATTCGGACTATAAACCTTATGAATAGCCCTGGACGCCTTAGCCACATCCGTAAAAAATGCATTTCTATCTTCGTCTGATAATTCAATCATCTCACTGATATGCTCATCATGTGCCAGAATCAGACGTCCCGGATGGCTCTGCTCCTTAAATACATATAAAAATCCAGTCTCCATTTTACACACTGGATAAGCAAACTTATCCACCAACTCGCCCTGCATACAGTATGCACAATTCACATCTTTCATGTTCACATTCATCCTATCCTTATGCCAGTTGCCCAGCATCTTTCTTTTCTTCTTTTTTCGCCTCAGCCTTATGCTTCGCAGGCTTTTTCCACGCATGCATCGCCAATGACATCGCAATAACCGCATAGGATACAAACAGTCGGAAATACTCACCTACCGCTGCATTTCCGAACAATTCCTGTCCAGCCAGCGGTGATACAATAAACAGGGTATGGAACAGAACAACGCCCAGCAGAGCCTGCTTGTTTGTTGCCTTCTGGATCGATGCTCCTCCTACCAGCAGCGATGCGATCGCAAACTGTCCCACCTGAGTATGAGCACCATATGTTGAGAAGGTTCCCATGTTTTGTAATAAGATCAACTGTCCCCAGCTTGCCAGTACCGTTGAAAAAATCATGGCAATAATACGGGTCTTGTTAACATTGATTCCGGAAGAGTTGGCAATCGTACGATCCTGTCCTACTGTACGCATATTCTGTCCCAGCCTGGTCTTCAGCAGGATACTGTTGAAGCCGCACAGGCCGGCAATACATACATAAGTCATAACCGGAAGCTTAACAGCCATTACTACTTTTTCCACTGCCGGAATATAAGTCAGGCCATAAACCACCAGTACAACTACAATGTTAACCAATGCCTTAATATAGCTAAACGGTGGTCCTGCCAGCTCTTCCCCAGATGCAGCTGTTTTTTTATCCCGCAGCTTTGCCTGGATAATTCTGAATACCTGCCAGATCACTGTTGCATAACAGACTAGTTCTATCGCTGACAGCAATAGCAGACGATCCTGAGACAGGAAACGCTCAATTGGTGCTACGAAGGTCAGTGCATAGATGACAATGATAGCCACAAACTGAGCTGCCAGTTTGATCCAGCTGATCTTCTGCTTCTTAACCAGTTTGATAATGGTAGAACATATCAGTCCCGCCAGTACCAGATAGAATCCGACTTCAATGATTCTCAGCATTGGAATCGTATCCAACGCATATTTAATCGTATCTTTTAAGTCAATGGTATTTTTAACACCGACACCGGTAGCAATCATCAGCGTCGGACTTTCCATGGCAATGATACCCCCGAATACAAATAGAAAGATGAATTGGTAGATACCCTCAGCAAAATACCCCAGTACCAGACCACCAATCATTTCATTACCTTTCATCTGGTTGAATAAAGTACCTACCAAAAAACCGGCAATGATAGCAATCGGAGTTGACAACGCCACCATAGCGAAAAATCCTGTTACTCCGGTAATGCCCCAGTAAGATACAAGGAACAGTGCGATCTGCGCTGACATCGCCCCAATAACAATACCGAAGTTAAGTCCCATTCCGGCAATAACCGGAATAATCAGTGCTAATACAATAAAGGAATTTCGGGCAATTCGGGTAAATAACTCAACCGCAATGAATTCAGCTGACTTGCCGGAAGCAAAAGCTGCACCCAGACATAAGAAAACAAACAAAATAACAACTTTACTGTTAAACAGCCAATCTGTAAATTTTTTAGCCACGGCCATTACCTCCTTTCACCTGTGATAACGCGTAAATGATGATACCGTTAGAGATGATCAGACGCATAACCTCCGAAAGGCTGCTTCCTGGAATATACGCATTCGCTACGGTCAGACCCATAGACAAAATTCCCTGGAATAAAAAAGTACCAATCAGTACATTCGTGATTGTCGCACGTTTCGGTGTCGCTCCACCAATCAATACCGCGGCAACTGACGTAAAGCCCATCATCAACGGACCGTTGTAAAGCTGCATGAAACCAAATCCCTGCGCATATGCCAGAATCCCGACTGCTGCAATAACAGTTGAAAGAATAGTACCGATAATACGCATTTTATCAACATTAATACCCGATGCTTTTGCAAACATCGGATTGGCTCCGGCCGCACTCATTGCTATACCGGTCTTGGAACGCATAAACAGCCAAACCAGAAAACATAACAGGAAGAAAAACAGCAAAAGCCCTGTCGGCACATTAATATTCCCGATACGAAAGGCTAAGGTGTTATTCATAACGCCACCATAAGTAGACTCCAGCGAAATCGTAGGGCGCAGACCGGAGCCAGCATTTGGCTGGATCAACTCACCCTTTTTAAAGGGAAGCATTACCCACATCATATTCATAAAAGCTATGATCGAAAATCCCACATAGGTGGTAACTGTCATTTCAGAACCTTTTACCCGGTTCAGCAGCAATCCATACAAAAAGCCGATTCCTATTGATAAAACCGAACCAATAACAATCGCTGCCAGAATAGCTGCCCACATTGCAAACATCGGGCTGACAGCTAATAATGATGGGTTTTGACTAATCCCAAGTTCAATAGCAATCAAACCACCAAGAAGACCACCGACAATACCCATGGAAATACCAAAGTTAAGACCGATACCACACTGTACGGCCGGCACCATTGCCAGTGCCAGGATACCAAATAATCCCCAACGCTTGACACAGTCACCTAAACTCTGTACCGGATCCAGACCAACTGCTCCTCCTGCTGCAAATAAGAACAGAAAGAAACCAACAATAATCACTCGCGGTAAACCAAATTTCACTACCAGAGGTTTAAACGGATTACGCATTTGCTTTGCCTCCCTTCCATGCACCGGACATCGCCAGACCGAAGTCTGCGTCAGAATCATCCGGCTTCAGTATACATGCGAGCTTGCCATCGGAAACGATTGCAATTCGATCCGAAATAGAACGTAACTCTACTAATTCAGAAGAAACCACAATAACTGTCATGCCGGTCTCCCGGTTCAAATGTGCCAGATATTCCAATACCAGCTTCTTCGCACCGATATCAATACCTCTGGTCGGTTCCGATACAAATAAAATATCCGGATCCAAGGTCAGAGCCCTCGCCAGACATACCTTCTGCTGATTACCACCAGACAGACTGCCGGCCGGCTGTTTAATACCGGTACAGCGGATATCCAGCTTCTGTACCATTTCTTCAGAATGCAGTTTAGCTGACGCTCCATCATACAATCTCATCCAGGCAAATTTTTTAAGGAACCGGTTGTTGGTCTGCATGGCCGAGAATACAATATTCTGCTCAATACTCTCGTCCAGCAGCAGTCCTACGCCCCTGCGATCCTCTGATACGAAAGCCACTTTATGATCCAGTGCATCACCTAACTTGTCCAGATTCAGCTCCTGTCCATTAATCTTCACTTCTCCGGTCGCCTTATACAGACCCATGATACCATTAGGGATACCCAGCTTACCTTGTCCGGCCAGACCGCCGATCCCCAGTATCTCACCTTTGCGGATATCCAGATCGATGCCCCTGACACGTTCGCCAGGCATTTCTACTCTATAATGTTTCAAACTTACTGCGATATTCTTATCGCTGATCACACGGTTGTCAGGAATATCATCATCCAGCAGTTTTTCAACCTTCCGTCCAATCATAAGTTCTGCAATCTCTACCACATTCGTATCTTTGATTTCTTTTCTTGCTACAAATTCACCGTCACGCAGGATCGTCATACTGTCAGCAACAGCCATAACCTCATCCAGACGATGAGTGATGAATATAATTGCGATTCCCTGAGCAGAAATCACTCTCATAGCTTCCAATAAACGGTCAGCCTCTGACTCTGTAAGTACAGCCGTTGGCTCGTCAAATACCAGAATTCGGATACCAGTCTTGTCCAGTTCTCTTGCAATCTCGATAAACTGCATATATCCAACCGGAAGTCCTGCCACTTTCACATAATCTTCAATCTGTAATCCAATAGTCTTTAACGCTTTTCTGGCATCCTTTGCCATTGCCTCAAAATCAAGAACCTCCATTGACTTGCCAAAGATCCGGCTGGCCAGGTTTGGATGGCTGATTTCGCGGCCGATTTTAATATTCTCTGTTACGGTAAATCCTGGGATCAGCATAAACTCCTGATGTACCATTCCGATACCAAGTTCCATTGCTTTGGTCGGAGTGTCGATCTTAACTGCTTCACCACCAACCTCAATTGTTCCTTCATGACCACCGGTTGAATGGATCACCGGCATACCAAACAGGATATTCATTAGTGTCGACTTTCCTGCACCGTTCTCTCCCATCAGGGCATGGATCTCGCCTGGGCGGATATGAAGGTTTACCCCCTTTAATACCCGATTGCCATAGTATTCTTTAGCAATATTGTCCATTTTCAAGACATAACTCTCATTCGTCTTTTCCAATATTCTAACCTCTTTTCTAGTTTACTGTCAGAAAGGCTGACAGGTATAATTACCTGCAATCTATAAAGAAGTTCCGCCAACTGCTTCATTGACAGCTGGCGAAACTTTCTGTTCACTAATACCGTTATAATAATGTCTATTACTCGAAAGTAATAAAGTCAGCCATAACCAGATAGTGATTGTCTTTTGCTACACCCTGTGCATCAACATGATTCTCAAGTGTCATCTGAATATCTCCGGCACATTCCTGAATGGTCTGACGAAGCACAGCATCATCAAGGACAACACCATTAGTCTCGCCTTCAAGTACCTTGATAGCATACTCAACACCAGCTTCGATGAATAGCATATTACATGGAACTGCCCATGTAGATACACGTCCGCCCATACCAGCTTCGGTAACCTTAGCCTGCAGCTGCTCTAACATGTAGTCAACATCAGCTTCATGTCCAGCCATATCAATGTTCAAAGCTGCCGGGAATGCATGGAATGGAGACGGGCAGCACTGTAAGGTATAGATTGCGCCATTTTCAAATACAGAACGGATCAATGGCTCCTGCATACCACAGTTGGTGGTGAAGAACATAGTGTCTTTGCCGTATTTTTCGATCTGACGCGGAACATCTTCCAGAATAAACTGCTGAGCACCGGTGATACCCTGATCAAGGGTTGGGTCTGGAGTAGTTACTTCTACCAGTTCGATGCCGCTTGTGGCACAGTATTCTTTCAGGTTGTCAAGACGGGCAACGATCAGTGCATAGCTCAGGTGACGTGGGAAGGAATAGTGGATCATGGTCTTCGCTCCCTGAGATGCTGCCTGCGGAGGAATAACCACACCACAGCCTGGTTCATCTACCTGAAGTACGATGTCTGCCTTAGGATTGATAACATCCGGGTCCTCACCAGGAGTACCGATGATGAAGATCATCTCCGGACGGGTTTCTCTGACTTTATCGATTGCTGCTGCAGTTCCTGGAATAGCCTGACACCAGATAATTGCTTTTACATCTTCGTCAGATGCCATTGCAACGGCGTTGGAGATTACAGTCTCTGTTTCCTCACTGAATTTGTCAGGATATGTAGCAGTAACGATCATATCACCATATTTTTCTTTGATCTTAGTGGCCTGAGTAATCTCCTCATCACCCTGAGATGCGGTACCGGTAATAATACCAATTTTAAAATTCTCGCTTGGCTCGATGGTTCTGCCAGCGGCTTCTGATACCTCTGCTGCAGCCACCTCGGTAGTCTCATCTGTTGCTTCGCTGCCTTCAGCATCAGTAGCAGCTTGTGTTGTCGTTTCGGTCGCAACCGGTTCTGCTGTGCGGCAGGCTGCCAGGGATAATACCATGGTAGCGGCTAACGCTAAGCTTAGAAAACGCTTTTTCATTTTGTCTCCTCCTTAATATTATACTCATTCTTAAATTTCTTAGTCGCAAAGCCTAAGAATAACGATTATTATATCATAGTTCATGTACATTTGTCCAGTCGTGAGGACATTTTAGAATTTTCGCCCGCCGCCGCCATGGCTGCGGCCGCTGCTGGAACGATGCGTCGAGCTTCGGCCGGAAGTCGAACCGCCGGTTCGACTGCCCCCACTGCTGCCTGTTGACCTGGGGATCACTCGCTTCGTTGTGAAGGTATTCGTCAGGACATCATTGCGGTTACGGAAAGCGAAACTGGCATTGGCCCGATATGCCATATTATAATTCCCCGCCTGTTTCCGCTCGGCTTTCATCGCATACTGTCGTTTCACGTTGAGACATGCCAGCAATCCACATCCCACGGATACTGACAGTGCTATCAATACCTCGTACCAGCGAATGCTGTAATAGCGGCTGATCGTTCCCGTCTCCGTATCTCCGCCGGGGATCCCCTTGTGATAATATGCCAGCGTATCTACCAGAAATACTTTGGCTGCCTCAGCATACTGTGCCTGGCCGGCATAATCATACACATGATCCAGCATGGTATTGATCCGGTCATCGGTCAGAAAGCGTATCATGTCACCTTCTGTGGAAATATATAGTTCACGGTTATCCATATCAATCAAAAACAAGACTCCATTATGATTCTTTCCGGTACCAAAACCACCTTTTTCGTAAAAGTCATCCGCATAGTTTCTGCTGTTTTTGCCGCCCGCATCCGTTGACGTTACAATCACCACATCCATTTTTATGGTTTTGCGAATGGCAGCCGCCGACGACTCCAGTTCTGCGATATCACTGTCGGTAAAAAGGCTGGCCTGATCGAATACCCGGCTGTCACCATCAGCCATATCCGGTAAGGCACCGGCCCAGGCAGATAACGGAATCAGCATACACATGAGCAGCAAAAGTCCTGTATTTCTCATCCATTTCATCATAGAAAATACCCCACAATCATCAGTATCACAAACAGCGGTACCGCAACCTGGGCAAACAGAACTGCCAGCCGGCCGTTGTCGACCGGCAGCTCGCCGCAGATCCTGCCGGTCTGTCCGTTACAGGCAAAATAGTATAATTTATTTTCATTATTATCACGATATGTTAACGTCCAGACCGGCATCAGGGCATACTGCCACTCCGGGTTGCGAATATCGGCTGAACAGGAACGGACATTCACAGAATCATAGCCGCTGATCTGGCTGCGCAGACTTTGCTCGGCAAACTGCCTGACCTCAGTCTCCACTTCCGATGAGAACTCAGTCTTTTCCATATCACGCTTTTCCGCCTGAAAGCCAGATAAATAGCTCATCCGAAATGCCTTTAGCTTCTCCATCTCAAAGGGAAGCACTCCCTCAACCAGCTGCCGGTTGGATTTTTTCAGGGCATTCCGGGTTACATGTTTAACCGGCATTTCACCTTCGCGGATCACATCAAACTGGTCGGTCTTAGTATACTCAATACTGCCGCTGCGCCGGATCTGCCGCTTGGTTGCCTGAGCAGCCAGCCGGCCGTCCACATGGCAGTTGTACAGCCAGTAAGGAAAGTATATACCGCTCATTTTTTCAATCTGGTTCTGATTATAAAAAACTTTCGGAACATACTTTTTGCGGCCGATCCATTGAGAAAATATCGTCAGCGCCTTTTCCCTGTCAATGGCAAATGGCACGACGTAATCCGGATTGTATTGTCCCTGCAGGCGCCCGCTCAGCACGACCGGGTTATGACAGTAATAGCAGAATGTCGCTGCGGTTGTCTCATCGGTTACAATCTCAGCCCCGCAGCTGGGACAATGATACAGAACAGCCTGATATTCGTTGTCAACTGCATCTGAATCATCCAGCTCCGGATCATCCTGAAGAGCTTCCTCTTCCGGCTCATCCTTTTCCAGTGCATCTTCTGCAAAATCAGACAGACAGTACTGGCAGTGAAAGTTCTGATGCTCCGGATTAAACTGCAGGTCACCGCCGCAATTCGGACATTTATAAGTAATTACAGCCATATTAACCGCTCCCTTTAGCTTCTCGATTTGCCGCATTCACTGCAGAATTTGCCGTTGTTGATATTGCCGCAGCCACAGGTCCATGGTCCGTCCGGTCTGGACTGGCCGCATTCACTGCAGAACTTGCCGCTGTTGACATTACCGCAGCCACAGGTCCAGCCGCCCTGACTCTGGGCGCCAGCCATCATTTCAGGCTGTTGGGGTGCAGGATTCTGCGGCTGCTGGTTATTCTGCTGTGTCCAGCCGCCATTTTGCTGCATATTGTTCATCTGCATCTGCTGCATGTTCGCAGCAGATGCCGCTCCCATAAAGCCGCCGCCGGCATTCATCCCGGCACCCATTCCCATAAAGCCTGCCACCGCACCACCGGCATTGGATCCGGCTGCTTCCATGCCGCGGGCCATCGCCCCCTGCACATATCCTTCCCTGATAGTCGGATCGCCTAGCATTGCACCTTGATTCCGCATGGCGAGTAATTTCTGCGATTGTTCATCATATGAAATACTCAGACCGACATTCATAACTTCAAAACCACGATCTTGCTTCCAGCCCTCATCCAGCGCATCTGCCATATACTTACTGATGGTACCGCCTTTAGACACCGCAAAGGAAATCCGTTCACCATCTGCCGACATCTGATTGAGGGTCACCTGCAAGGCTTCCAGGAACTCTTCCATATACTGGTTGTTTATCGAACCGATCTCAACCTTATCCTGATTCTTCGGGATTACCTGAGCATAAAACAGCAGCGGATCAGTAATCTTAATGGAGTACGCGCCATGTGCTCTTAAAAACAATTCTGCATTATAGAAATTATCAAAGTAGTTGACCGGATTTCTGGTTCCGAACTTAATGTTCTTGATTTCCTGAAGATTAATATAAAATACCTTCTGTGCCGTCGGTGTCTCACCGCCATACTTGATACGGCTGAATGATTCCTTTAATGTATCTTTGAATTCACCGTTAAACAACGATGGCAGAGAAGAATTATCAACGGTATAGTATCCTTCCTCGGCCGTATAATCGACGACCCGGCCGCCATCTACCACCATCATGAACTGATTAGGGTAGACATGAATCACAGAACCATTCGACACCGAATTATCCGATCCCTTGGCATTGGAACCTTTTCTGATCTTGGTCCCTTTAATAAATACGGTCTGGTCGCCCATATCTCCCGGCTCAATGACCTCCAGCCACTGGTCAGCCAGTGAACCGCCGATCGCCATCGTAATTGCTTTTATAATTCCCATCGCAAAGCCCTCCTTCATTGTTGTTGTGTTTCAGCAACATACCTGTTATTATAACGCATCCTTCCGGAAATACCAATATAGTACCGTTCACTATCTTCGTTTTAATGATACTGCCCGAATCGCAATCCAGATGAAAAAGGCTGCCAGCAAAAGCTGAATCACCACACTGAAACTGACCCAGTTGGTATACACCGAATTGATCTCATGAGCGCCGAACCAGGTCATAACCAACTGATCGATCTGGTTCATTCCGGTCCCGGCCAACTGCATCATCGTAACCAGAAAGGTAGATGTCGGATTCATCAGCAGCAGATAAATCAAGGAGCCCGAGCTGCCCTGCCCCGCCGCCTGTCCGGCGGCCGCCAGATAACTGTCCGCATGGACCCGGCTCATATAATAGGCAAACTGATTGATTCCATAGGTTCCGATCACGACCGCAACCATCAGGCCATATGAAATCACCGTCGACACTGTGGACTTTTTAAACACCGCCGAACAGCAGATCCCCAGACTGCCGATAAACAGGGCTGCCGCCATATAGCAGAACAATAAACTTCCCATATCAGTTAAGGTCACACCACCATATACAAATACCATCGCCAGAATCGGAAAGCTGGATACGATCATCAGCAGCATGGTACTCATCGAAGATATCAGCTTCCCGAAGACAATCTCGGCAGGCGTCATTTTAGTTGTCAGCATCAGATCCAGGGTCTGTCGTTCCCGCTCTCCGCTGATACTCCCCGCGGTGATTGCCGGCATGATAAAAATCAGCATGACAAATTCCAGAACCGCCACAAAAATATATAAATCCAGAAAACTGGAGTACTGCATATGGGCTGTCTGCCTCACCTGCGTCAGCATCGAGTACATATTCAGCAGTGCCACCAGAGCCAATATTCCGTTAAAAATCAGCAGCACCAGCGCAAGCTTAAAACTTCTTGCACTAACCATGGCCTCGCGCTTATAAACCGGGTTTATCATCCTCATAAGACAACACCACTCTTTCTTCTTCGTGATTGGTAATCTTCATAAATACAGCCTCCAGATTGCCTGATTCCCGCATAAATTCATGTACAAAAACCCCTGCCTCGACCAGCATCGCAAGTAACTCACACTCAGCATAAACATCACCATCAAAGCCGATCATAATCTCCTGATTCTTTACCGTAATGGTACGTACCAGATCATGATCCTTCAGAATCCGCATAGCCGTATTTATACTGCCCTGAATGGAGATCACCAGCGGCCGGGAGGTGTTAATCCGGTTGAAAATTTCTTCGATATTTCCGTTTAAGACCATTTTGCCCTGGTCAATCACACCAATATCGGTACACATCTCAGCCAGATCTTCCAGCAGATGGGAGCTGATCAGGATCGTCTTGCCCTGGCTCTGCAGCTCCCGGATCATTTCCCGGAATTCCACCCGGGTGCGGGGATCCAGTCCGGCAGTCGGTTCATCCATAATCAGGAGCTCCGGATCATGGATCAGCGCCCGGGCCAGACAGAGACGCTGCTTCATCCCCCGGGACAGCCCGTCGACATAAGCATCCTTCTTATCCTCCAGCCCGATCTGAGCCAGCAAGGTCTGATTCTTTTTTCGTGCTTTCAAACCGGTAATGCCATAACATGAGGCAAAAAACTCCATGTATTCACAGACCTTCAGATTATCATATACGCCGAAATAATCCGGCACATAACCAATTTTTTCTTTAATGCGGTTCGGATCCCTGACAGCATTGACACCATCAATCACCACACTGCCGCTGTCGGGATAGAGCAGTCCGCTGACTATCCTGATCGTAGTAGTCTTGCCGGCACCATTAGGACCGACAAAACCGTACAGGGCACCTTTGCTGATTTCCATGTCAAGGCCGTCCAGCGCACAATAATTGCCATATGTTTTTCGTAAATCCCTAATTGACAACATTATCGTTCCCTCCCTGCGACCATCGGCATCGGCAGCTGGATAGCATTATAGCTGCCGTTTCCGTCATAGGCATAACGTACGGTCATGACATTGGCGGAAGACAGATACGGTTCCAGCTGCTGCACCATCAGCGTTTTTCCATTCAGATCCATCAGATCATAGTTGCCGGTCGTGTAATTATAAAAATAAATACTTCCGGTAAATACCTCAATATACGTGCTGTTCTCGGCATCCAGAAATTCCTGGGATACCGGTTCGAAAGTCAGGCTCTCCACATCAATATCGTTACCCAGATAATATTCCAGCGTTACCGGCTCTGTTCCTGTCATGGAATTGGTCGCAGCCGTATAAGCTCCGCTTACCACATTCGGCTTTTTCATCAGTACCGATCGATACAGCGAACGATTCCGGGAAGCATTGACAGCGACGGAAGATGTCAGCATGGTAAGTCCATACGTCTCCGCCGTGGTATCCTGTAAATACTGCCGTTCCTCCTTTTCTGTGCTGAAAGCAATAACCCGCGCATCGGCACTGTATCCCGACATATAAGAATCCAAATAAAACATCAGCATATTTGACCGTTCCATGGCCAGCAGGTATTCCTTGTCATCAATATCAGCCTGCTCATATTTTCCGCCGCCGGTAATCCATTCCGCTACCGCATAGGAATTGTTGAGCGGGAACCGCAGCAGATCCAGGTCATCGAGGCTTTTTGTCTCACCTGCTTCCAGACGGTCTATGATGACCATATTTCCGTACAGAATCAGACAGGTATTTTCCAGCGGGTAAGAAAACTGATTGGTAATTGACCCGCTTAATTTTCCTTCAAAATAATCAACCTCTCCGGTGATCCCGACTTTTTCGTTATTATCATCCTTTTTCTCAAGTTTAAAATATCTTGGATCAAAGGCAACGATATTCTGGCCGGTAATTCTGGTTGAATCTTCCTGATGGCTGATCGCAATCAGAAAATCCTCATCAATGTTGAAATCTTTCTTTTCGTTTGTTTCATTGGTCTGGCTCCTGGTAATCGGCAGAACCGAATATTCCGGATTCAGATCTACTATATATGGCCGGTTGTAAGGATTGCGGATATTGACATATGTAGTATCCATCACATAATCGGCTGTTACATCCTTGATTGTGGCATAGGTATAAAATGTCGAACGGAAACGGGTACTGGTTCCCAGCAGATAAATGACTACTGCGAAGCACAATGAAAACATTACGACGCCCCGCCGGTAAAAGATCTGAAGATCCCACTGCTTCAGGAATAAATACAGGCCAGGCCCCAGCACCAGCAGATAGATCCCAACCACCGCAGTATACACGGTCAGGTTCGGTAACTTATCTACATCACCGGTATTGATCAGGCTCTGTACCGACCAGTAACGGCTGGAATTACCACTATACACAACTGTCGCCAGCTGATTGATCCGTTCCTCCCCAAGCAGGCCGACAAACAGCTTATCTACATAAGATGGCTGGGCATCACAAAACTTTGCAATATCGGCAAAATCATAAGCAGCCACAGCAATCAGCCCCTGCACCTTTGCCGCTGCTGTTAAAGTCGCAAATCCGCCACTGGAAAAAATCACATTGCCGCCGTGCAGTGGAATATCGACACAGGCAATATTTAATATTGATTCCTCCGGGACCTCAGTCGCATATTCTGCTCCCATATCGATCTCACGGATCTCCGGGGTGCCATAAGAATCGTCCAGCAGTTCCGGAGCAAAGCGTCCCAGCGTATCGTCTACCCGGTCACCTGTGCCCAGAATCAGGACACCGCCGCTGTGAACCCAGTCCAGGATGGCTGCCGTCTGTTTTTCAGAAAGGTTGCGAAGCTTATATCCATTTACAACAATAACATCCAGCAGATTCAGGCCAATCTCTTCTTCGGGAAAGCCTTCTTCCTCAAGGGCAAACACTCTGGTGCGCAGGGTACTGTAATTGATTCCGACACCATCCAGGTACTGCAGGGTACCAGGCTGGTCTGACAGCACACCGATGAAAAGCTCCGGCACATCAAGGCTGACATTCAGTTTCACTTTTTTATTCAGGATGACGGTACCGTCGGATTCTATCAGACTAAAAAACAGCTGGTCGGCACGGCTTCCCAGCGGAATATAATAGTGATTCTCAGCTTGTGACAACGCATCAACCCGGACCGGATAATCATAACGGTAAATCGTGCCGTCTGATTCCAGCGATTTGATCTGCAGGGTGGCATTCAGTTCATGTTCCCGCTGATTGCCCACGGTCACCTGTACGGGCAGATATCTTCCGCCTTTTGCGGTCCCGCCGTAACCATATTCCACAGCGAGGGTAACCGGCTCATTAGCGGCTGCGGCCGCCGGCTGAGACGGCCCGGCTGCCCACACGCTGGATTCCGGCACAACAAAAGCAAGACCGCCAAAGAGAATCATTGCCGCGGCAATGATTCTCCAAAGAGGTCTGACTGATACGCAGTGTCGTCTTTTTAAGGGATTCTGGCATTGAAAGTTCATATATCTACCCTAACTTTCCGAAGTTTTCTTTATTGATGTCAAAGTTTACCTGTAATGTAACCATAAACACGGTACCGTTTAAGTCACTATTTGCTGTAATGATACCACCGTGCATATCTACGATGTTTTTTGCAATGGCAAGCCCCAGACCGGTTCCTCCGGTATTGGTCGAACGAGAATGCTCGACGCGGTAGAATTTATCGAAAATCAGCGGCAGCTCTTCCGCCGGAATCACATAACCATAATTGGTCACCGATACCTGAACCGTCGCACCGGTGGCATGTACTTTCACCAGCACCCGCTTCCCGTCTGCCCCATACTTAATCGCATTATTAATCAGATTATCAAACAAACGAGCCAGCAGATTACCATCCGCTGTTATTACTTTGGCCGGAACATTACTGTGAAGCTCATAGGACAGGGTCTTATCCGCGAAACTGGGATAAGATTCTTCCAGCAGCTGACTCAGCAGCTTGATGATATCAACCTTACCGATATGCATGGATATCTTTCCATAATTCAATTTGGTGAAACCAAATAAATCTTCGATCAGCTTTTCCAGACGTTTCGCCTTAGTATAGGCAATGTCTATATACTTTTGCTGCATCTCAGGTTCCAGTGTATTGTTCACTGAAATAAGTTCCAGATATCCGATAATAGAAGTCAGGGGGGTACGCAGATCATGAGCAATATTGGTAATCAGCTCGTTCTTGGTGCGTTCAGCCTCGCGCTCTTTATCCATCAGCTTGCGGATATCTTCCACCATTTTGTTTAAATTCTCTGCCATAGAGGAGAATTCATCATCACCGATCACCTCTATGGTAGTATTTAAGTCACCCTGGGAAATATTCTCCATTGCTTCAGAAATTCTGCTGATATAAGCGACCGATCGTTCCTGCAGCAATAAAAAGGTCACAGAAAAGATGACGATGCCCAGCAGTACATAGCCCATCACAATCATAATATCCGAGTTGTACATCATCGCCAGCAGCGCATTGTCCCACTCGGACCGTTTTGCATAATCGGCCAGCAGGGACAGATTAAATACCAGAAAAATCTCAACTAAACAGGTTACCAGCGTGCTGTATATAATATTGGTGATCACACGGGTATGAAAGCGGCGGTTTAAATCGCTTCTGCCTCTTTTGTTATTTTTCAATTTTGTATCCTACCCCCCACACTGTGGTGATAATTTTGTCCTGACGCTCGTCTTCTTTCATTTTACCACGCAGACGGCGGATATGTACCATTACTGTATTGTTTGCTTCATAAACCTTTTCATTCCACACCTGTTCAAAAATCTCATCGGTACTGAAGACCTTACCGGGGTTGGACGCCAGCAGATACAGTATATCGAATTCTATCGGAGTCAGCTTAATCTCCTCATCGCCGACCGTCACTTTATGATTGTCTTTATTGATCATCATCCCCTTAACGGTAATCTCATTCTTGGCATTCTCATGAATACTGCTGCTGGGGTTAAGCTGGGTATAACGCCTGAGCTGGGATTTCACCCGCGCCGTCAGTTCCAATGGATTAAATGGTTTAACCACATAATCATCCGCACCGGTCCCCAGTCCTAAAATTTTATCCAGATCAGTGGATTTGGCACTGAGCATAATAATCGGGATGTTGTTGGTCTCCCGGATCACTTTGCACATCTCAAGTCCGCTCATTCCGGGCATCATAATATCAAGAAGTACCATATGTATATCTTCCTGGGCCAGAATATCCAGTCCTTGCTGGGCATCAGATGCCTTAAATACTTTATAACCATCACTCACCAGGTAGATTTCAACCAGATCAGCAATTTCCTTCTCATCATCTACTACCAAGATATTGGTTTCTGCCATTGGGTATCCCCTCCTATATTTTTCTACGTTTAGTGTAGCATAGATTATCGTATCATGCTCTACTTTTTTATTACAAAAAAGGGAAGAAAAGGTATCTAGCTTAATTCTTTATCGGTGTGAAGACACGGGTCTGCTGTACGTCCTGTTTTCCGGCCTGTTGCCTGGCCTGTTGTCTTGCCGCCTTTACGACCTCCCGGCAAAAATACTGCTGAGCATGCACCAGTACCTTCCCTCTCTTATCTACTTTCTCGTAACTACCGTCCGGCTGCAGCAGATATGCTTTGACATTATCCTCCAGCTGAACATCGATAATATGCATCACCTGGGATCTGAGATTTTCATCGGCTACCGGGAACATGATCTCCACACGTTTATCCAGATTACGTGACATCCAGTCGGCGCTGCCCATATATACTTCCGGATTCCCGCCATTTTCAAAGCAGAATATCCGGGCATGCTCAAGAAAATATCCGACAATAGAATGAACGGTAATATTCTCACTGAGTCCCGGTACCCCTGCTTTCAGGCAGCAGGTACCACGAACTACCAGATCAACTTTAACACCGGCACAGGATGCTTCATACAGTGCCGCAATGATCTCCTTGTCACACAGGGAATTGGTCTTCGCTTTGATATGAGCCGGATACCCCTTCTGGGCATAGGCGATCTCACGCCGGATCATCCGGATCAGCTTTTTCCGCAGCCACAGCGGCGCCAATGACAGCTGGTTCCATGACGGCGGTTCGGAATAACCGGACAGCATATTGAAGACCGCCGTTGCATCCTCACCAAAACGCGGATCACTGGTCAGAATCCCACAGTCGGTGTATAGTTTGGCCGTAGAATCGTTATAATTGCCGGTCCCCAGATGGACATACCGGCAGATCCCTTCTTCCTCGCGGCGGACGATCAGCGTAATCTTGCAGTGGGTCTTTAAGCCCAGCAGGCCATAGATGACATGACAGCCGGCCTTTTCCAGCTTTTTAGCCCAGTTGATGTTATTCTCCTCGTCAAAGCGGGCCTTAAGTTCCACCAGAACCGACACCTGCTTGCCATTGTCCGCTGCCTCTGCAAGAGCCGCGATAATGGGTGAATTGCCGCTGACCCGGTACAATGTCTGTTTGATTGCCAGCACGGCCGGATCTCTGGCGGCTTTCTGAATCAGGTCAACCACCGGTTCAAAGGTCTGATAAGGGTGGTGCAGCAGGATATCGCCCTGTTTGATATTAGTAAAAATATCAGCCTCATTCATCAGTGCCGGAACCGGCTGCGGAATATGCGCAGCGGCTTTCAGATGATTGAATCCGTTGAGGTTGTATAGCTTTATTAAAAAGGTCAAATCCAGCGGCCCGCTGATGTTATAGATATCAGAAGTTCCAGCCCTCAGTTCTTTTTTCAGCAGTTTAAGCAAACGGCGGTCCATGTTGTCTTCCACTTCCAGCCGGATCACCTCGCCCCATTGCCGTTTCTTCAACTGCTTCTGAATCTCTTCCAGCAAATCAACCGCATCTTCCTCGTCCAGGGTAAAATCGGCATTCCTCATGATTCGAAACGGATGAGCCGCGGCAATATCGTAATTAAGAAATAAGGCGGACATATTGCTCTCAATAACTTCTTCCAGCAGGATAATCCGTTTGCTTCCCTCTTCATTCTTCGGCAGTTCAACAATCCGGGAAAGCCCGGAAGGAACCTGTACCATAGCAAACTCCAATGGTTCCGGCTTACCTTTGCGGCTCTCTTTATCGGCAGTTTTCTTCTGTATCAGCGCCGCAATATTTAAAGTTTTATTCCGTACCAGCGGAAACGGCCGCGAAGAATCCACTGCCATCGGGGTCAGAACCGGATATATATTATCTTCAAAAAACTGGTTGGTATAATCACGCTCCCGATCGGTCAGGTCTTCATGGCGGCAAACCATATTCAGCCCCTGATTCCGGAGTGCCGGAAGGAGAGCCCGGTTATAGGTAGAGTATTGAAGATGCACCAGCTCATGCGTCTTTTCCCCGATACGGGCCAGCTGTTCTTCCGGCAGCAATCCGGCGATATCGGTCTTTTGGTAACCGGCATGCACCATATCCTTCAGCGATGCTACCCGCACCATAAAAAATTCATCCAGATTCGACGCCGTAATGCTAAGGAATTTCAATCGTTCAAACAGCGGAATGTTCTTATCTCTGGCTTCCCCCAGTACCCGGTGGTTAAATTCCAGCCAGCTGAGTTCACGATTCACATAATTAATTGGATCCAGGAAATCGGTTTTTTGACTTATCATCTATCACACCTTCTTTTTTTGTCTGAGTACGGGACGAATTCCGTATATTTCCTCAAAAAAGTCCGCACATTGCTGAACCGCCAACAGTTCCAGGGTAATATCCCTTTCATAATCGGTCGTAATGACCAGCTGATTGTCCTTAATACGCATCCTGCTGCTGCGAAGCTTTCCTTTGTGGCTCCGGTCCATACAGTTGGCAAGCCGCAGCACCGCCGTCAGCTTGGCAATCACCAGCATCAGATTGTCATCATAACTGAACTCCTGAATGTTGTAACGTACCACATTGGCAACAATCTCACGTTCCATATGGGACAGACCGATAATCTCGGTTGACATAATAATGTTGTAGGTACAGTCCGCGGTATTACGCATACTGATAAACTTGCCGCAGGAATGCAGGTTCGCTGCGATCTGCAGCATCAGCCGCTCCCTGGCCTTGAGCCCATGGTATTTTTTGAGATTGTCAAACAGATCCAGGCAAATCGCTTCGACTACCTGGATATGAGACATCGGACTCTTATATCGTTTCGCCATGTTTCTTGAGGTAACGATAATGTCATTTTCATAGCTATGGGTGAATTTTAAAAGCTTCCGGCTTTCTGCATATTCTGCCGCAATTCCATCCGTCATGCGGATTCCCGGGATCCAGATCATCTGGGCATTGGTCAGCTCCAGCAGACGTTTGTAAATAATTGCCGCAGGCTGAAGCATTGCGGCATACCCGGCACTGATTCCGAAAGAGTCCTCCATCTGCTCGGGTGTCATCTTCCGGATCCGGTCATAAAAATCCTGAAATTCCGCTACCGTAATCCGTTCTTTGCGGACTGAATTGCCCGATACCTGATTCATTTTATACAACAGTGTCAGGATCGCATCTCCGATGCCAATCAGGCTGCATATCTCACGATCTTTCAGATACATCTTCCGGAACGTCAGCAGTTCATTATCGACCATTTCCACGATCATGGCCTGCTGCAGCTTCATCGAGGAAGGCGAACGGTCAACCATCTGCCGAAGCCGCAATACGCCCAGCGGAATATTCTGTGTAGAAACCAGAATATCCTTGTCAAACAAGGATACCTGCATACTTCCAAAACCGACATCTACGATCGCGGTTCCTTTCTGGATAATCTTATGAAATTCAGCATCCTTGGATGCAATCGCCTTGTAACTGATAAACCGCTGCTCTGAATTGCTGATGATTTTTATATCGATGCCGGTCCTGACCCGGATCTGATCCAGCACGATCTGGTTGTTTTTGGCTTCCCGCATGGCGCTGGTTGCGTAGGCATGGTAATTTTCCACCTGAAAGGCTTTCATCCTGGCAGAGAAATCCTGCAGCACCAGACACATCTCATCAACCAGCTTATAGCTGATTTTGCCTAGATTATATGTATCTTTTCCAAGTGCTATAATATGTTTGATATGATCAATTTCTCGAATACCAGTCTTTTCAGACATTTCATAAATACCCAGCTCCAATTCAAAGGAGCCGATATCAATTGCTGCAAATAAATGAACCATAAATCAATCTCCTCTGCATTAGGCATGGGTTACTCTTAATAATTGCCAAGAATCCGCATATTCTGCGACTCGGCTGCAATCCCTCTTAATGCGTTCCTGATGCCCGCATCATCCAGATTGCCTTCCATGTCAATAAAGAAGCGATATTCCCAGTTCCGCCCCTGAATCGGGCGGGACTCAATCATTCTCATATTAACATTATTAAATATAAAATTGCCCAGAATATTGTACAGACTTCCGCTTGTATGCGGCAGTTCAAATACCAGGCTGATCTTCCCGGCCTCCCGGCGGTAAATCGGCTTGCGGGAAAGAATAATAAAGCGGGTGGTGTTGCCCTGATTATTCTGGATAGACTCCTTCAGCACCTTCAGGCCATAGAGCTGCCCGGCTATTGCACTGGCAACTGCTGCCTGGCTGTTGTCCTGATCCTCCATTACCTTTTTGGCTGCTACCGCCGTATTCTCACAACTGACCTGACGCCAGTCTCTTTGGCTATTCAGAAAAGCCGAGCACTGCATCAGCGCCTGCGGATGTGAATACACGGTACGGATATCAGCAAGCTCTGCTTCCGGCCGTACCAGCAGGGTATGGCTGGCCAGAATAAAAATCTCCCCGACAATATAATTGTGATAATGTGTCAGCAAATCATAATTGTCAATCACCGCACCGGCTGAGGAATTCTCAATCGGGAGCACCGCATAATCAGCATCGCCCTGTGAAACCGCCTGCATAGCATCTTTAAATAATGGTACATGGTAAGCATCTACACCGGTTCCGAAGTACTGCCGGACCGCCGCATGGCTGTATGCCCCTTCAACACCCTGATAAACCACCCGGACCTGCTTTATGTCAAGATGGTCAACCTGCTCAAACCCGAGATCGGTCTGCTGACCGCTTTCCTCCAGCAGCTGATACTGATAGCGGCGGCTGATCGTCATCATCTGGGAAAACAGCTCCCGGACTGCAACGCGGTTGAACCCGCCATGGGCGATCTGTTCTATGGCTGCCAGCTTCTGCTGCTCACGTTCTTCGTCATACACTTCTTTGCCTGTATTAATCTTATACGCAGCAACATCTGCGCATACCTGCATTCGCTGTTCAAATAATTCCACGATCTGCTGGTCAATCTGATCCAGCTGATCTCTGCATTCCTTCAAATCCATGAATTCTATCTCCTTCTTGCCTGTTCTGCTTTCAGCATTTCAATAATCACATCTCTGGTATAAGCCCCTGATCGTTTCTTCTCTTCCGGGGGCAGCTGTTCAAGGTAAATCGGCTTTCCATATTCGATCGTCACTTTGGAAGGCTTCATAAATGGGATATGCTTCTCGAAGATTTCAGCAGTTCCCGTAATGGCTACCGGAATAACCGGGCATTTGGACTTTTCGGCAATTTTAAGACTTCCTTCTTTAAAGGGCAGAAGGCTTAAGATGTCATCACTTTCATTACGGGTTCCCTCTGGGAAGATCCAGATGGAAATACCGTTTTTCACTTTATCGACACCACTCAGAATCGTTTTTAATCCCTCTTTTATATTCTTGCGGTCGAGAAACAGACAGTTGACATTGTGCATCCAGTCAGATAAAAGCCGATAACGCAGCATCTCCCGCTTCGCAACAAAGCCGGTCAGCCCCGGTACAGTCGTATAGCCGACCAGAATGTCGAAATAACTTCTGTGATTTCCCACGTAAAGTACGGAACTGTCCGGAATATTCTCCTGGCCGATCACGGTCACCTTCGTTCCGGTCAGCCGGATAATCAGCCTGAACATTGCCTGGACTACCCGGAGACTGTGCCACTGCATCTTCCCAGAATCCTTTTTGGCGGTCAGATATTCGCCGATCAGAAGCGGAATACTGGAAATTAAAAATCCAATTAACACCAAAACTACTAATAAAAATCGTATCATTTCTTGTCACCTCGCTGAGTTCAAGTATATAAAAAAAGAGGCGCAAATACAAGTCATCTGCTCCTCTTTTTTGTGATTTGTTCAAATAATAATCCCATACCGAACCACAGCGGTGCGAAATCCAGGCGGATAAGCCCGTTAATGTTGGAATGGCTGCTGCCATAATCCCATGGACATATGCCAAGGTACTTAAGCCAGGCGCCCGAAATATATTCTGCCGTAAAAATCAGCACCATATAAATCATGCCATGCCGCATGTAACGATCGGCCGGCCGGCTGATGTCCTCTCCCAGCCACTGGTCTATCATTGTACTGATCGGCCCCAGCAGTGCTCCCATGCCATAAATGGGAAACATCAGCAGAGAAGTACGCCCCATCAGCCGCCAGTCATTTGCCATAATCGATTCAACGGAAGTAAAGATAACTTCCAGGCACCATCCGGTGATGCCGCACTTAAAAAAATTGATAGGAAAATCCTGAATGCTCTTTATTCTGTCCATAATTGCAGTATGTGCAGAACATCGATTTTCATACGCTGTAAATATCCGGTAACTCTTTGTTCCCTAAACGATAAATAATTCGCTTGACAATTTTACATTATGGAAATAAAATAACATTGTTATCTAATAACATCGTTATTTAAAAGGAGGTGCTCTTATAAAGCCACTAAATGAAGAATTGAAGGTACGGCTGCTGGAGGCCGCCAAACAGGAATTCATCCAGTGCGGATTTGCCGGTGCACAGGTACGTGAAATTGCCAAAGCGGCTGGAGCTACCACCGGTTCTCTTTACAAGTATTACAAAGATAAAGAAGCGCTTTTTGAAGCCCTGGTCGGTACACCGGCCCGTCAGCTGGAACAGCAGTATGCTGCAATTCACCATGATTTCACCCGGCTGCCGGTCGGAGAACAGGTAGATACGCTTGACGAAACCGCAAATCATGGACTGGAATGGATGGTTGAGCTTATGTATGACCATTTTGATGCATTCAAGCTGATTGCCTGCTGCTCAGCCGGCACCAGATATGCAAGCTTCATCGATACTCTGGTTGAAATTGAGATCGACTCCAGCATGATCTTTATCGAAAAGCTGCAAAATGCCGGACATCAGGTTAGGCAAATCGACCGCGGCATGGTCCACATGGTCGCAAATTCAATGTTTTACGGTGTTTTCGAAACCATTGTCCACGATATGCCGCGGGAGAAAGCCCTGGAATATACCAGCTGCCTGCGGGATTTCTATGCTGCCGGATGGTTTCAGATCTTAGGAATATGAAAGGAGCATTTAGATGAAACAGGAAGAGAAACAATCTTATTTCACCGTCCTGTGGGGATGGGGAAAACCATACCATTCACTTTTTTACAGTTCGGTCTTCTTAGCCGTCCTGGGAGTCGCCTCCGGCATGATTCCATATTTTTGTGCCGCCGCCATGATACATATGCTGCTGGGACATGTATCGGAACTATCCACGTATCTGTTCTGGTGCAAAGTTGCCCTGTCCGGATATCTGGGGAAAGTAGTTTTTTCCTCTTTTTCCACCGCGATCTCTCACACCGCCACTTACTATACACTCCGTGACTTGCGGAAAAAGCTGGCACTCAAACTGGCACGTGTGCCAATGGGAACCATCATTGATACTCCTTCCGGTCAGCTGAAAACGACGATCGTCGACCGAGTTGAGGGAATGGAACCGACACTGGCTCATCTGATTCCGGAAATGACCTCCAACCTGCTGATCCCGGTCGCTATTTTTATTTATCTGCTGATCCTCGACTGGCGTATGGCACTGGCTTCAATGCTTACATTAATTATAGGATTTTTCGGAATCATGGCCGGAATGAAAAATTACCCGACGATGTGGCAGGGAGCTGTTGCTGCCGGGCGGGATATGGCCAATGCTGTCGTCGAATATATCGGCGGGATCCAGGTCGTCAAAGCATTCAGCCAAAGTGCCGGTTCTTATCAGAAATATGCTGATGCCGTCAATTACAACGCCGGTTATTATGTAAACTGGATGCGGCAAAATCAGAAAACCATGTCTTTCCGTACGATTATCCCTGGTGTATTAATTGCTGTATTACCGCTGGGTTTCGCTTTTTGGATTTCCGGCAGTCTTGAAACCGCTGAATTCCTGACTATTATTATTCTGTCACTTGGATTTACCGGACCGATTATGGCTGCGATGACTTTTGTCGATGACCTGGCAGTTCTCTCTACCAATGTAGGAGAGATCAGCGATCTGCTGGAAGAAACCGAACTGGAACGTCCGGCTGATTTTGTCGCTCTGAACTCCAGGGAAATCGTGCTTCATGACGTTTCTTTTTCCTATCAGCAGGATCAGAATGTGTTGGATCACATCAACCTTACGATTGAACCTGGTTCCGTCACTGCCCTCGTCGGTCCCTCCGGCTCCGGCAAGTCAACCATTGCTAAATTAATCGCCGGTTTCTGGGATGTCACCTCAGGCAGTATTACCCTGGGTGGATTTGATGTTCGCCGGATTCCGATGGAGCAGCTTAATGACAATATTGCTTATGTCTCTCAGGATAACTATCTGTTTGATGTCTCAATTATGGAAAATATCCGGATGGGAAGAAAAAATGCCACTGATCAGGAAGTCATTGCGGCCGCCAAAGCAGCTGGCTGCGATGAGTTTATCCGGCTACACGGCTATCAAGCCTGTGCAGGCGGCGGCGGGAGCCATCTTTCCGGCGGCGAAAAACAACGGATCTCAATTGCCCGCGCCATTCTCAAAAATGCCCCGATCATCATCCTGGATGAGGCAACCGCATCCATTGATCCGGAAAATGAAGCCGCCATCCAGAAATCCCTTTCCAGCCTGATCCGCGGCAAGACGCTGCTGGTTATCGCCCACCGCCTGTCCACCATCGAAGATTCTGACAATATTGTGGTCGTCAAAGATGGAACTATTGTGGCCCAGGGACGTCAGGATATATTGCTGGCCGGCTGCCCTCTTTATGCCTCCATGTGGGAATCCCACTTAGGCACAAAAGATACAATCGATTAGGAGGTGTTACATTATGTTAGGTTCATTTCGCAAAATATTTGCTTTTTCCGGCACACATAAAAAAGCTTTGATCGAATCCATGGTTATCTCTTTTATCGGCGCCTGTTTCCTGGCACTGCAGTTTTTCGCGCTGATGCTGGTGCTGGAGCAGATCATCACCGAAAACCGTAATCCCGCGATGATCGGAATTTCTTTCGGCATTATGCTGGTCTCACTTACCGGCGGAGCAATCGCCTCATATTTCTCAATAATCAGGCAGACCGAAACCGGCTATTGCATGGTCGCTGAAAAACGGATCCATATCGGTGACCGGATGCGCTACATACCGATGGGTTTCTTTAATGAAAACAGCCTCGGTAATATTGCGGCGGTGGTGACTACCTCATTAGCCGATGTGGAGAATTCCGCCGCCCGCTGCCTGGTTTTGATATTAGGTGGTACTCTGAATACAATCGCCATGGCACTGGCGCTGTTTCTGGTTGACTGGCGCATTGGCCTGATCGTATTCGCCGGGATTGTCATCTATCTGCTGGTAACGGAATTATCTCAAAAACAAGCGGCGAAAGTCGGCCCCCGCCGCCAGTCCGCTCAGGAAAACCTGGTCACAGCTGTTCTGGAATATCTGCAGGGGATGAGTGTCATCAAGTCGTTCGGGCTGGAGCGGGATGGAACTCAGACGATCCAGACCACCATCGACGACAGCTGTGAACGGAATCTGAAACTGGAATACGGCCTCGTCCCATGGATGGCTCTGCAGCAATTCGTCGTCCGGGCGGCCAGCGTTGCCATGATGGCCGCCGCCCTGTATCTGTATCTGCAGCATACCCTCTCTTTCCCCCACTGCCTGCTGATGCTGACGGCCTCTTTCCTGATCTACCGGGAACTGGAAGGTGCCGGCAATATGTCGGCTCTGCTGCAGATGCTTGACGCCTCGATGGAAAAGGCTGATTCCATAGACCATACCCCCGTCATGGATATGAACGGCCGGGAACTGACTGCCGCCGACAGTTCAATCAGCTTTGACAATGTTACCTTCTCTTATGGCAGTCATAAGATTCTGGATCAGGTCAGCCTGACCATTCCGCCCATGACTACCACCGCTATTGTCGGCCCGTCCGGCTCCGGCAAAACTACGCTCTGCAATCTGATCGCCAGATTCTGGGATGTTGAGGACGGTTCTATTTATGTGGGGGGGCATGATGTCCGTGACTACACTCTGGACAGTCTGATGAAAAATATCAGTATGGTATTCCAGAATGTCTACCTGTTCCAGGATACCATTGAAAACAACATTAAATTCGGCAAACCTGATGCCACACATGAGGATGTTATCGCTGCTGCCCGGGCAGCCTGCTGCCACGAGTTCATCATGACTCTGCCGGACGGTTATCAGACCGTCATCGGCGAAGGCGGCGGCACCCTGTCAGGCGGTGAAAAACAACGGATCTCAATCGCCCGGGCGATCCTGAAAGATGCCCCGATTATTCTGCTTGATGAAGCGACTGCCTCGATCGATCCTGAAAATGAAGCAGACTTCCAGCAGGCCATTGATGCATTGACCCACAATAAAACTATTATTCTGATCGCCCACCGGCTGAAGACGGTACGTCATGCTGATCAGATTCTGGTCCTGGATCAGGGCCGTATCATTCAAAAGGGGACGCATGAAGAACTGGTTTCTGTATCTGGTTTGTATGCG
>JBOFYZ010000099.1:0-1107 GCA_051654925.1 Lachnospiraceae bacterium
CACGCCGGGTACTGAAGGTGTTCTCGCCCTCATTGACCTGAACCCAGATGAGAGTATTGATGCCTTACCGGATGGCATATACGCGCAAGTTGCCGTCTATTCAGATCATTTTTCTCATGTGGCCATTATGCGTAAAGTATTACTGCGTATGACCAGTTGGATGCATTACCTCTATCTGGACCATTAAGCAGTTCATTGTGCCTTGTTGATGTCGGGTAATTATTTCAGGTCGTAGATCATCTACACTGGAAACAAGGCACAATGTTTACAGAACAGACATAATGAAACAATTAAAAATCAGAGATTTAAAAATACTGCTGGATCTTGTTGAAACGAAAAGTTTCAGTCTGTCTGCGAAAAATGCGGGTCTGACCCAGGCCAGCATCAGTAAAAGCATTGCGGCAGTGGAAGAAACGTTAGGCATTAAAATAATTGATCGGGAGAGTCGCCCTGTCAGGCTAACCGCCTTCGGCGAAACGCTGCTGCCTCGCATTAGAAAGCACATTATTGAAAATGATGAGCTCTTTGAACTGGTTGAGCATTACAAGAAAGCCCCTTCTGGCGAAGTAAACATCTTTTCCCCTTCAGGTATGCAGGCTTATCTTGCAGAAAATATTCTGCCGCCCTTGTTTCAACGATTCCCTGATTTGAACGTAACAATAACAACATCCAATCACTATAAAGCCGACTACTTTAAAGGCGTAAGTTTTAATAATTCCTGCGACATGCTGATTTCCTATTCGCCACCGCATAATCAGAATCTTATCGCCAGAAAAGTAAAACGCATACGGATGGATGTGTTTGCAACCCCAGAATTCCGTGAACGCCATCCCTTTACCACGCCAGAAGAGTTATCCCGGCATCCTTTCATTTTGTTAAGTTCAATGGCGAATAACAGTTATGAAAATATTTTTGAGTTTGCGAATGCAGAGACTGCAGAAGTAAAATCGGTCGCCGTTACGGGAAAACTAAAGTTTGACAATGTTTACACCGCCATCAATTGCTGCCGAAACGGGATGGGGTACATGGTCACGTCCGATTTACTTCTGAAAGATACCAGCGGAATACAGGCCGTCCTGCCGCCAGAATGGGGCATTTATATTGATT
>JBOFYZ010000100.1:0-53420 GCA_051654925.1 Lachnospiraceae bacterium
TAGAATTAAGTGTGAAAGTAATTAATATTAATTTACCGGAAAATCATCCGATATTGGAAGCGTGCCGGCCATTATATGAGTACTCCTGGTTTATTCAGCAAATTAAAGAATATCTGAACGCGGGGAGCAATCGGGATGAAGCGATTACTCGGGCGATCCATGACTGTCTTGAGGCTGGTATTATGAGAGATTTTCTGGTGGAACATGGAACGGAGGCGGTTAATATGCTTTTTACAGAGTTTAAGATGGAGGATGCCTTAGAGGTCAGGTTTGAAGAAGGTGTTGAGGCTGGTATAGAGCAAGCTAAAAAAGATTTGATTGAAAAGAAACTTGCCAAAGGCAAATCACTGGAGATTATTGCCGAAGAACTGGAAGAAGAGGTAGAGGTGATACGGACAATTTTAGAGTTTAATAGATAATTGCCCTCTTTTTTCTTAAATACTTTACTGAGACCAGCTTCAAAAAAGCGCCCATGCGGGCGCTTTTTTGTATCATAGGAAATTGCGTCCTATGAAACAAAAACCTGCCGGTGTATGCGCGCTCCACGCTAAGGAAGAAGATGGTTGCTTCAAGGAAAGTCCCCATCGCATACGCGCAGGGGAAACGTGCAGCCGCGCTCCGGCGCGAGAATGTGCCGAGGCACGTATGTTAATATTCAACAAATTTTTTTAAATTCTTTAATGAAAATTACTATTGAAAAGATTTATCAATTCATATATCATATATATTATATCTTGCAAGATATAATATGCAAGAAAAAGGGAGGACATAATGGAATTCATGGACAATATTTTCACCACGTATAAAAACTTTGTTTTTATTGGTGAGGCCGGCAGCGGTAAAAGTGAAATCGCCATCAACTATGCCATTTCTCTGCAAAAGTGGAGCGGTAAAAGGGTTCATTTTTTTGATATGGACATGACGAAACCATTGTTCCGCTCCCGTGATTTTGCCGCACAGTTAAAAGCAGAAGGGATTGAATTTCATTATGAAGAACAATTTATGGATGCCCCCACACTGGTCGGTGGAGTGAGGCGCCTGCTGAAGGATCCGGATTGTTATGTAGTCATGGATATTGGCGGTGATTATATCGGGGCAAGAGCTATCGGTGGCTTTGCGCCGGAACTCAACAAAGAGAACTGTATGATTTACTATGTACTGAATCCCTATCGTCCCTGGTCCCTGGATATAGAACACATTGATCAGGTGCTGGGCGCAGTTCTTGGTACTTCACACATCCATCTGGATCAGCTGCATTTAATCAGCAATCCCAATATCGGCAGTGATACCGGGGAGCAGGAGGTGACAGAAGGACACAAGCGGCTGGAGCAAATGGTTGCTCCCTACAGGCCAATTACATTCACATGTGTAAAAGAAGAATTATATGAAGCTGTAAAAGAAAAGCTGACACTGCCGGTTATGCCTCTGCATTTGTATGTAACTTATCCATGGAATGCAGACCAGGAAGATGAATCGGCGATGCAGCAAACTGTTTAATAGGAGGAAGGAAAGCATGGCAGAGGTAAAAGTGATTTCAGAACGCTGCAAGAGTTGTGGATACTGCATTAAGTTCTGTCCCAAAAAGGTTCTGGAAGTCGGGTCAAAGGTAAACTCAAAAGGTTATGAGTATGTGGAGCCAGTTAATATGGAAGCATGTATCGGATGCTGCATCTGTGGACGGATTTGTCCGGATGGGGCAATTGAGATCTATAAATAGGAGGAGGGAAACAATGTCCAGAGTATTTATGAAAGGCTGTGAAGCAATTGCGGAAGCAGCAGTAAGAGCCGGATGCCGTTTTTTCGCAGGTTATCCGATTACACCACAGAATGAGATTCCGGAATACTTCGCAAGAAGGATGCCGGAAGTGA
Organism: Lachnospiraceae bacterium; assembly: GCA_051654925.1. Lineage (GTDB taxonomy): Bacteria > Bacillota > Clostridia > Lachnospirales > Lachnospiraceae > Brotaphodocola. Next base: position 1,870 of record JBOFYZ010000100.1, read on the forward strand.
ACGGAAGTTTTGTACAGGGGGAATCAGAAGTAGCCTCTGTAAACATGGTTTATGGAGCAGCATCAGCCGGGGTCAGGTCGATGACATCTTCCTCCAGTCCGGGAATTGCCCTGAAAAGCGAAGGCATCTCTTACTGTGCGGCAGCGCGTATTCCCATGGTGTATGCCAATATTTCCAGAGGTGGTCCTGGAGTAGGCTCGATTCAGCCGGCTCAGATGGATTATTTTCAGGCTACCAAAGCATCTGGTAATGGGGGGTTTGAGATGATGGTTTTTGCACCTTCGACGGTACAGGAAGCAGTAGATATGACATATGCAGCTTTTGATTATGCCGACAGAGATCGGAATCCGGTGCTGATTCTTGCTGATGGGGTGATTGGAACGATGATGGAACCGGTTGAACTTCCGCAGATGAAGAGCGATGAAGAGATTAGCCGGATCAAAGATAACAAAAAGAGCTGGGCCTGTATCGGCCATGAGCTGGATTATCAGAACCGGGCCTGGATTGAACCGGGACACTGGCAGACCAGTGATATGCAGAGAGCGAATGAAGAGGCAGCCGCATTGTATCAGTCATGGGAGCAGGAAGCCCAGGCGGAATTGTATCTGACCGAAGATGCAGAGGTGATTCTGACAGCCTATGGAATCTCGGCCCGGATTGCTAAATCAGCGGTAAACCAATTAAGAAAAGAAGGCATTAAGGCTGGATTAATCCGCGCAGTTACTGTTCATCCATTTCCGTTTGCGGCATTTGATACCATTGATTACAGTATCCTGAAAGGAATACTGGATATAGAAATGTCAATTCCTGCCCAGTACGTACACGATGTGGAAAAGGCAGTAAAAGGTCGCGGGCAGATCGATACCTGTCTGTGTTCCGGCGGTAATATTATCAGCCGGGATGCGATAATGGACATGGCAAAAGCAATCAGCAGGAGATAGGAGGTCAGATATGGAACGAGTATATGGAAGAACGAAAACAATTCAAGAAGATAAAGTATCCGGTTTCTGTCCGGGCTGTATGCACAGTACGGTGATGAAACTGATCGGCGAGGTTCTGGAAGAAATGGAACTGGTAGATAAAGCCGCCTGTGTATTAGGAATCGGCTGCTGCGGACTTCAGATGGACTATATAGCATATGACAATATTACAGCACCTCACGGACGTGCCTGTGCAGTAGCGACCGGAATGAAAAAAGCCAGTCCTGACAGCCTGGTATTCACTTATCAGGGCGATGGTGATTTTGCCTCTATTGGATTAGGCGAATCTATATCAGCAGCAAACCGGGGGGAAAATATAACCGTTATCTTTATTAATAATGGGATCTATGGAATGACCGGGGGTCAGATGGCGCCGACAACGCTGATTGGGATGCGTGCTTCTACCGCTCCTAAGGGCAGAATTGCTGAGGAGCATGGATATCCCATGCATATGTGTGAAATTATGAACCAGCTGACCGCCCCGGCGTATCTGGAGCGTACCAGCTGCAACACCCCGGGAAATGTAATCAAGACTAAGAAAGCCATCAAAAAGGCATTTCAGAATCAGTTGGACGGTAAGAGCTTCTCAATGGTGGAGATTGTTACAAACTGCCCGACCAACTGGGGTCTGGATGCCATGCAATCCCTGGATTACATAGAAGAGAAGATGCTGCCTGAGTTTCCGCTTGGCGTGATCAGAGACAGGTAAAGGAGGAGAATAATATGGAAACCAATTTATGTGTGGCCGGATTCGGCGGGCAGGGTGTCATGACACTGGGAAAATTCCTGGCATCAGCTACCTGTGATTCAACGGATAAAAATGTGACCTTTTTCCCATCCTATGGTGCTGAACAGCGAGGCGGAACCGCCAACTGCTTCGTGGTTATTTCCGATGAAGCAATCGGAGCTCCTCTTGGTGATGTAATGGATGATTTGATTGTCATGAATGAACCGTCCCTGAAAAAATTCATCAATACAGTCAAATCAGGGGGCTGTCTGTTTATTAACAGTTCGATTGTATCGGATCAGATTGGCCGGGATGATGTGAAGCTGATTAAAGCACCGGTAACCGAGCTGGCACTGGAACTGGGGAATTCAAAAGTACTAAACGTCATTATGCTTGGTGTTTACGTTGGTTATACCGAGGTAGTATCTCCGGACGTGGTCTGGGATACGATTGAGCATAAGCTTGGAAAGAAACCGAAACTCCTGCCGCTGAACCGGCAGGCATTTGAAAAAGGACTGGAGATCGGCCGCTCCCAGCGATAGATCAGGAGGAAAAAGAATGGTATATAGAAGTTTTGATGAACTGGTTGAAAAGGTAAAATGCTATCCGGCCATGAAACGGATGGCAATTGCGGCGGCGGGCGAAGAACATACTCTGGAAGCAGCTCTTCATGCCAGAAAAGAAGGGGTGGCAAAACCTGTTCTGGTAGGTGATAAAGCTGAGATTCTGAGAATTCTTAAAGCTCTGGGCGAAACGGTGCCGGAAGAAGATATCTATCCGGCAAAAACACCGCAGGAAGCGGCCGAGCTGGCAGTTGCTCTGGTCAGAGAGGGCAAGGCCGATTTTCTGATGAAAGGATACCTGGATACCGGGGTTATCCTGAAAGCAGTGGTAAATAAAGAAACCGGGCTCGGAAAAGGAGGGGTGATGTCCCACTTTACCATGTTTGACATTCCCGGTTATCATAAAATCCTGGTTCCGGTGGACGGCGGCATGGTTACCTATCCGACGCTGGAACAAAAGAAAGCTATTATCGAGAATACGGTCAGTACTCTGCGGTCAATGGGGTATGACTGTCCCAAAGTAGGCGTGCTTGCCTGCGTGGAAAAGGTGAATCCAAAGATGCCGGAGACGGTAGAGGCCGCAGAACTGACCCGGATGAACCGGGAAGGCGAGATCCGTGACTGTATTGTTGAAGGTCCGATTTCCTATGACTGTGCGGTAGATGCAGAGATTGCCCGGCTCAAAGGCTACGAAAGCCAGATTGCCGGTGACGTAGATGTACTGGTTGCACCGAATATCCATGCCGGGAATATTATGGGGAAAATGCTGGCCTGTACCTGTAAGGCCAGACTGGCCGGTTTCATTGTCGGAGCCAAATGTCCGATTGTACTTACATCGCGGGGGTCATCTGCAGAAGAGAAATTCCTGTCAATTGTTGTATCAGCGGCGGCAGCTGAATAAAGGAGGAAAGAAGTTATGGGTTATAAAATATTAGCCATCAATCCCGGATCCACATCAACCAAGATCGCAGTATACGATAATGAGCGGGTGTTATTTACAGAAAATGTCACACATACTGATGAAGAATTAAAGCAGTATGACCGGGTTGCAGATGAGTTTCAGATGCGCAAGGACAGCATCCTGAATGCCATGGTGACTAATAAGGTAAAGCCGGAAGAATTGGCTGCGGTGGTCGGCAGAGGCGGACAGCTGACAGCCATTCATGCCGGTGGTTATCTGGTCACGGAGGCGATGAAAAAACGGCTGACTGCTCCGGAGACGATTGAGCATGCATCGAATCTGGGCGCACTGATTGCCGATGCGATTGCTGCGCCGCTTGGAATACCGGCCTATATTTATGATGCTGTTGGTTCTGATGAGCTGCAGGAGATTGCCAAAATTACCGGCTTTCCTGAAATTATTAGAAAAAGTTTTTGCCATGTCCTCAATTCCAAAGCGATGGCGAGAAAAGCAGCAGAAAAAGGTGGCAAAAGATATCAGGATATGAATTTTATTGTGGCACATCTGGGTGGCGGAATCTCTGTCAGCGCTCATGAAAAGGGATGCATCGTTGACGTAATTACTGCTGACGGCGGACCATTTTCGCCGGAGCGTTCCGGCAGTGCGCCGCTCAATGATATTGTTGATATGTGCTACAGCGGCAAATATGAGAAAAAAGAAATGAAGAAAAAAATTGCCGGTAACGGTGGTATGAAAGCGTATCTGGGGACGGCCAGCTGCCTCGAAATCCAGAATCGGATTGCCGATGGAGATGAACAGGCGAAACGGGTATTTGAGGCTCAGGCTTATCAGATTGCCAAAGGGATCGGTGAATTGTCACCGGTATTAAAAGGGAAGATCGATGCGATCATTTTAACCGGCGGAGTGGCATATTCAGAGATGCTGACTAAGATGATAGTACCATATGTAAAATTTATTGCGCCGGTTAAGATTATGCCGGGAGAGAATGAACTGGAATCGCTGGCATCCGGTGCGCTCAGGATCTTAAAAGGTGAGGAAGTGGCGGAAGCATATTGTGAACCAGCTGGAGAATCAGGCGCATGAGCAGGGCGGCACTATTTCTGAAGCAAATCGCTATCTATGTGACAGGGTTATTATTCATTGCATTTGCAGTGGCAATTTCCATCAGTTCTGATCTTGGGGTGTCTCCGGTTAATTCACTGCCCTATGTGGTCAGCCTGATTACAAGACAGGAGATTGGAACTTGTATTGTTGTTATCTATGCCAGCTTTATTGTGATTCAGATATTACTGTTACGTAAAGAATTTAAGATGATCAATTTGACCCAGATCATCTTCTCCTTTCTGTTCGGGTATTTTACGGATTTTGCTAAAATGGTGGTCGGTGATTTTTCAATTCCAACCTATCCGGGCAAACTGCTGATGCTGACAGTCAGTATCGTACTGATTGCATTTGGTGTAGCATTGTATGTAGATGCAAAACTGGTAAATATGCCGATGGAGGGTCTGACCCAGGCAATATCTCAAAAAATCCTGAAAGGGAAACCATTTCATGAAGCAAAGGTGATTGTCGACTGTGCAGTTGTTATTATAGCTGCACTTAGTTCGCTGATATTTCTGGGCAAGCTGGATGGGGTTCGGGAAGGGACCGTCATCAGTGCGCTGGTGGTAGGAAAAGTGATGAAACCAATCCAAAAAGTGCTAGTCCCTGCCCTGGACCGCTATGTTTTTAAGAAATAATTTCGGGGGAATGAAGATCTGATTATGCTCATAAGATAATAGTAACCATACGTTTATAAGGTGAACAAGTCTTTATGGATAATCAGAAGCTGGAGAATTTATTAAACCTATCACTGAGTGTAACACCGGAGGAACGGGAGCGTTCTCCGGAGCTGCGGGTGGGATACAATCCGGAAGATAGATCCTGGGAGCTGATTGTAAAATATTCCGGGAGTCTGGATATGATTCGGGATCTGGGCGTTTCAGTAGAAGAGATGCGCAATGAATATGCGATTATAGTAACACCGGAATCACTGATCGAAGTGATTTCCAGCTTTCCGCAGATCGAATTTGTGGAAAAACCCAAGCGGTTGTTTTTTTCAATTAATAGGGCAAAGGCTGCTTCCTGTATTAATCCGGTTCAGGAAGCCCCCTTTAATCTAAGCGGCAAAGGCGTAGTAGTCGGGGTACTTGATTCAGGAATAGACTACTTCCACCCCGACTTCCGTAATGCTGACGGCACGACCAGGATTGCCTTATTATGGGATCAGGCTCTTAATCAGCTTTATACCAGAGAAGATATTAACCGTGCCCTGGAAACGGGTAACCGCGGTAGTGGCAGGGAAATCGTACAATCCGTTGATTTAAGCGGTCATGGTACTTCCGTAGCCGGGATCGCGGCGGGAAATGGACGTGACAGTGGTGGTGCATACCGCGGTGTGGCCTATGAAAGCGAATTAATTGTCGTCAAGCTGGGAACTCCGATGCCCGAAGGCTTTCCCAGAACCACCGAAATGATGCGGGCTTCTGATTTTGCAATTAACCAGGCAGTTGATATGCAAAAGCCGTTGTCACTGAATATCAGCTTCGGAAATAATTACGGATCCCATGACGGAAGCAGTCTGTTAGAAAGTTTTTTGAGTGATATCAGTAGTTTTGGCAAGACCTTTATCGCCGTGGGAACTGGGAATGAAGGTACAGCAGCTGGTCATACTTCAGGATTCGTGCGTATGAATGAACCGCCGGTTCGTGTTGATTTATCGATCGCACCCTATGAGACAGGCATCAGTACCCAATTATGGAAAAGCTATACGGATGACTACTTAATTGCAATACATACTCCGTCAGGAGAGGTGCTGGGCCCGCTGCAGGGGAATTTGGGCACGCAGCGTTTTCAATACCGCGATACCCAGATTCTGGTCTATTACGGTAAACCAACGCCATATTCCATGACGCAGGAAATTTTCTTTGATTTTATACCAAATGAGTTATACATAGAAAGCGGTATCTGGTCCTTTGTCTTAACACCTCAGCGGATCGTTATGGGCAACTATGATTTCTGGCTGCCGCCATCCACGGTACTCAATCCGTCCACTCACTTTCTGCTGTCTACACCGGATACGACATTGACGATTCCGTCAACCGCTATTTACTTATTTTCAGTCGGTGCCTATGACAGTGACAGCCAATCATATGCTGACTTTTCCGGGCGGGGTTTTAATCGCCTTAATACCGCAATAAAACCGGATATCGTAGCACCCGGCGTTGGAATTATGGCGCCGATGTCGGGCGGCGGATATCAGGCAGTAACCGGCACCTCATTTGCCACCCCGATTGTAACCGGCAGCGCCGCATTGATGATGCAGTGGGGGATTGTAAATGGGAATGATCCTTACCTGTATCGTGGAAAGATAAATGCATACCTGCGCAAAGGCGCAAAACCACTGGATGGGTTTAATATATTTCCAAATCCGTCGGTAGGTTATGGCGCCCTATGTCTGAGAAACAGTATACCGGTATAAGCTACCTGTCAATACCGCTGTTTGCGGCCAGCAAATGATTGATTTCGGCTCCGACAAACAGAATGCAGATGCAGAAATACAGCCACAGCATCAGCACGACAATGGCAGCCAGACTGCCGTACATGTAAGAATAATTGCTGAATGAAGTAAAGTAGATCGAAAAAGCATACGAGAACAGCAACCAGCAAATAGTTGCGAAGATGGCCCCCGGCACCTGCTGCCAGGGGTCTTGTTTTACTTTTGGAATAATCGTGTATAGGCCGGTAAAGCAGATCAGGCATAAGATCATGGCTAACAGGCTGCGGAAACTGATGACGTGGTGGGTGATATTGCCCAGAAAGGGCAGTGCCTGCACGATCAGATTCTGGATCGAATTACCGAAGATAAGTAAGACCAGCGAAACCACACAGACGATCATAAAGACAATTGTATATATGGTACAGATAAACCGTCTGATAAAGTAATTGCGCCGCTCTTGGCATTCATAGATCCGGTTCAGACCCCGTTCAATGCCCATCATTCCCCTTCCGGCCGACCAGAGCGCCAGCAGTGCAGACAATGACAGGATCGTTCCCGGGGATTTCACGTAGAGGTCATCGACAATGCCGACCATCATCGAATCCAGCATATCGGGCATAATAGCGACCAGAAATGATAACAGGTCAGATTTACCGATGCTGGGAATAAATTGGATGATTGTCAGCAAGACCATAATAAAAGGAAAAAAAGTGAGCACAATAAAAAAAGAAGCCTGTGCAGCATATACGGTAATTTCATCCTCGTTGTATTTATCCAGAATCCGTTTGCATTGGATGATTAAATGAATCATACGATCAGTTCCTCATTTATTTTGTTATAGTACCAATTATATTAGCATGCAGCTAAAAAAATATCAAGGTGGGTTGTTATCAAAACCACAAAATGCTATAATGCATTCCAGATATACCAGATGATGGATGGAGGACAGTATGAGAAAACTGGCAAACTATTTTAAAGACTATCGAAGAGAGAGCGTATTGGGGCCGCTGTTCAAAATGCTGGAGGCAAGCTTTGAACTGTTTGTCCCTTTAGTTATGGCCCAGATTATCGACATCGGAATTAAAAACCGGGATATGGTTTATATTATGCAGCGGGGCGGAATTCTGCTGCTGCTGGGCATTATCGGACTGGGCTGTTCTCTGACGGCGCAGTATTTTGCCGCCAAGGCTTCGGTTGGTTTTGGAACGGCACTGCGCAATGACCTGTTTGCCCACATTAACAGCCTGTCATACAGTGAACAGGATACCATTGGTACATCAACCCTGATTACCCGGATGACCAGTGATGTGAATCAGATACAGACAGGACTTAACCTGACCCTGCGTCTGCTGCTGCGGTCACCGTTTATTGTTTTCGGGGCGATGATTATGGCCTTTACCATTAACGCGCGGGCTGCGCTGGTATTTGCGGCGGCGATTCCGCTGCTGAGTATTGTGGTGTTTGGGATTATGGCAGTCAGTATGCCGTTGTATAAAACGGTTCAGAGGCAGCTCGATCAGGTAACTCTGGCGACCCGTGAAAGCCTGGCCGGAGTCAGGGTAGTGCGAGCGTTTAACCGTCAGAATAATGAGATCAAAAGCTTCGAAGAAGCCAATACTCAGCTGGTAAAATTCCAGGTCTTTGTCGGGAAGATATCGGCGCTGATGAATCCGGTTACTTATATTATTATTAACTTTGCAATCATTGTTGTGCTGTGGGTCGGCGGACAGCAGGTGAATGATGGTATTATTACTCAGGGCGAGACCGTCGCGCTGGTCAACTATATGTCGCAGATCCTGGTAGAATTGATTAAGCTGGCCAATCTGATTATATCGATTTCGAAGGCTCTTGCCTGCGGCAACCGGATTACGGCTGTATTTGAACAGACCAGCAGTATCCGGGACGGCAGCCCCACCGAAGGCTATCCGGTGTCTTCCGAAAGGAACGCCAAGGTACAATTCAGCCAGGTTGCTTTTATGTATAAACAAGCGCAGGAAGCGGTTCTTTCGGAGCTGGATTTTGTGGTAAAAAAAGGACAGACTATCGGCATTATCGGTGGTACCGGTTCGGGAAAATCATCCCTTGTCAATCTGATTCCCCGTTTTTATGATGTCACTCAGGGGGCAGTGCTGGTCGACGGCATGGATGTGCGCTCCTATTCACTGGAAACTCTGCGCGGCAAGATCGGTATTGTACCGCAAAAGGCCGTATTGTTTAAAGGCACGCTTCGGGATAATATGCGGTGGGGCAGGCATGATGCTGCCGATGAAGAGATCTGGCAGGCTTTGTCAATTGCGCAGGCCAGGGAATTCGTAGAGGCAAAACAACGGGGGCTGGATATGCCGATTGCCCAGAATGGCAAGAATCTGTCCGGCGGTCAGCGCCAGCGTCTGACTATTGCCCGGGCTCTGGTCCGCAGGCCGGAGATTCTGATTATGGACGACAGTGCTTCGGCACTTGATTTTGCAACAGACGCACGGCTAAGAAAGGCGATTCAGGAGGACACCGGTGACATGACGGTCTTTATCGTATCGCAGCGGGCCACAACGATCAAACAGGCCGACCAGATTATCGTACTGGATGACGGCGGGGCAGCAGGGATCGGTACTCATGCGGAATTGTTTGAGAACTGTCAGGTATACCGGGAGATCTGCCTGTCACAATTATCGAAAGAGGAGGTGCAGGGATAATGGGAAAAACAGTAAAACGGATCCTCGATTATATTGGCCATTATAAATGGCTGGTTTTGTTGTCTCTGTTCCTGGCGCTGATCACGGTAGCAACAACGCTGTATGCTCCGATTCTGATCGGGCAGGGTGTGGATTTTATCATCGGGCCGGGCAAGGTTGATTTCGCCGGTCTGCTCGGTGTTTTGAAAAAAATGGTGGCAGCCATCATCATCACCGCGCTGGCTCAGTGGCTGATGAATCATATCAACAACCGGGTGACGTATCAGGTTGTTAAGGATATTCGTACCAGAGCATTCAATCATCTGGAGACATTACCGTTAAAATATGTGGATGCCCACCAGCATGGTGATATCGTCAGCCGGATTATCACCGATATCGATCAGTTTGCCGAAGGACTGCTGATGGGATTTACCCAGTTGTTTACCGGTGTGCTGACCATTCTGGGGACACTTGGCTTTATGCTGATGGTCAATCCCATGATTACCATTGTCGTGGTTCTGGTAACACCATTGTCATTGTTTGCAGCAAGTTTTATAGCGAAAAAGACGTATTCCATGTTCATGCTGCAGTCTCAGACCAGAGGGGAGCTGACGTCACTGATCGATGAGATGATCGGCAATGAGAAAGTGGTTCAGGCGTTTGGTTATGAGCAGGAGGCTCAGAAGTCATTTGAAGAGATTAATGAGCGGCTGAGATCATGCAGTCTGCGGGCAATTTTCTTTTCATCGATTACCAATCCGGCCACCCGGTTTGTCAACAGCGTCGTCTATGCCAGTGTTGGAATTACCGGTGCCTATGCTGCTGTTCATGGCCTGCTGAGTGTCGGCCAGCTGTCCTGTTTTTTAAGCTATGCCAATCAATATACGAAGCCGTTTAATGAGATTTCCGGTGTTATAACCGAACTGCAGAATGCCATTGCCTGTGCCGGACGGGTGTTTGAACTGATTGATGAACCTTCTTTTCCGTCTGAAGCACCGGATGCAGTGGAGCTGGATCAGGTAGACGGTAGTGTTTCACTGGAACATGTATCCTTTTCCTATCAGCCGGAGACAACTCTGATCGAAGACCTGAATCTGGTTGTGATGCCGGGACAGCGGATTGCGATTGTGGGGCCGACCGGATGTGGCAAGACGACGGTAATCAATCTGCTGATGCGCTTTTACGATGTCCAGGGAGGCTGTATCCGGGTATCCGGACATGATATCCGTGATGTGACCCGGAAAAGCCTGCGGACCAGTTATGGCATGGTACTGCAGGAAACCTGGCTGAAGTCCGGTACCATCCGGGACAATATCGCTTTCGGCCGGCCCCAGGCGACGACAGAAGAGGTGATCCGGGCCGCCCGCGAGGCACATGCCCACAGCTTTATCAAGCGTATGCCACAGGGATATGATACTGTCATCAGCGAGGACGGCGGCAATCTGTCCCAGGGCCAGAAACAGCTGCTCTGTATTGCCCGGGTAATGCTGTGCCTGCCGCCGATGCTGATCCTTGATGAAGCGACTTCCTCCATTGATACCAGAACGGAGATCCGGATTCAGAAAGCATTTGCTGCCATGATGGAAGGGCGGACCAGCTTTATCGTAGCCCACCGGCTTTCAACAATCAAAGAAGCAGATGTGATTCTGGTGATGAAGGATGGCCATATTATCGAGCAGGGGAATCACGAAACGTTACTGGAGGCAAATGGCTTTTATGCAAATTTATATCAAAGCCAGTTTTCCGCATAATAATAATTTTTTGGCACTTTACCATATGGACAAAAAAGAAAATAATGGATATAATAAAAGTCCACGATTTAACACAAGATATAGTTTTTGATATAAGATGGAAGCACTAAATATGGAGGGGCTAAGAAATGAAGGTACAAAAAAGGGATGGTCGGATTGCAGCATATGATGCGGGAAAAATCCGTGCTGCCATTGAAAAAGCAAATGAGAGTGTCGAGCGGGAAGAGCGGATTGGGGGCATACTGGTGGATGAAACCATCCATTTTGTCGAGGATCACGCCGGTGAGGTAATGCCGGTCGAAACCATCCAGGATATGATTGAACAGCGGCTGGTAGAACAGAACAAATATGTCCTGGCCAAAAAATATATGCTTTATCGTTTTCAGAGAGCGCTGCTGCGCAAGTCGAACACGACCGATGAGTCCATATTAAAGCTGATCCGCAATGAGAATAAAGAGCTGGCGGAGGAGAATTCCAACAAGAATACCACTCTGGCATCGACCCAGCGGGATTACATCGCCGGAGAAGTGTCCCGGGATGTTACCAAGCGCCTGCTGCTGCCGGAGAAGATTACGATGGCGCATGAGAACGGTGTGCTGCATTTTCACGATGCCGACTACTTCATTCAGCCGATTTTTAACTGCTGCCTGGTCGATATCGGCAACATGCTGGACAACGGTACCGTGATGAACGGCAAGATGATCGAGTCACCAAAGAGCTTTCAGGTGGCCTGTATCGTAATGACCCAGATTATCTCCGCTGTCGCCAGCAATCAGTATGGCGGACAGTCAGTGGCAGTTCGTCATCTGGGGAAATATTTAAGAAGAAGCAGAGATAAGTTCGAGCTGGAGCTGCTGGAGGAGTTCGGTGATGCCATGAACGTAGATGACCGCGCCAAGGTAACCTCGATCCGGCTGCGTGATGAACTGCGTTCCGGGGTTCAGACGATCCAGTATCAGATTAATACGCTGATGACAACCAATGGCCAGGCTCCTTTTGTGACCTTGTTTTTACAGGTTGATCCGGAAGATGAATACGTCGAAGAGAATGTCATGATTATTGAAGAGATCCTGCACCAGCGCCTGAAGGGGACAAAGAATGAACAGGGGATCTACGTGACTCCGGCATTCCCGAAGCTGGTATATGTGCTGGATGAATGCAACTGCCTGAAGGGCGGTACCTATGACCATGTGACCCGGCTGGCGGTTCAGTGTTCGGCAAAACGGATGTATCCGGATTATATTTCAGCAAAAAAGATGAAAGAGAATTATGAAGGCAATGTATTCAGCTGCATGGGCTGCCGTTCGTTCTTATCACCATGGAAAGACGAACAGGATGAATATAAGTGGGAAGGCCGGTTCAACCAGGGCGTCGTCAGCATCAACCTGCCTCAGATTGGAATTCTTGCCAAAGGCGATGAACATAAATTCTGGCAGCTGCTGGATGAACGTCTGGAACTTTGCCGCGAAGCCCTGATGTGCCGTCACAAAGCGCTGCTGGGAACGTTGTCTGATGTCAGCCCGATTCACTGGCAGTACGGCGCGATTGCCCGGATGGAGAAGGGACAGGTGATTGATCCCTACCTGAAAGATGGTTATTCCACATTATCGCTGGGATATATTGGGATCTATGAAATGACATACCTGATGAAGGGGATCAGCCAGACCACCCAGGAAGGCCTTGCATTTGCCCTGGATGTCATGGAATATATGAAAAAGACCGTAGACGGATGGCGCAGGGAGAGTGGACTTGGTTTCAGCATGTATGGCACCCCGGCGGAATCATTGTGTTACCGTTTTGCAAAAATTGACCGGGAAAAATACGGCGAAATCGAAAATGTAACAGACAAGGGATACTATACGAATTCCTATCATGTAGATGTCAGAGAGCCGATTGATGCGTTCAGCAAATTTACGCTCGAGAGCCAGTTCCAGAATATTTCCACCGGTGGTGCGATATCTTATGCAGAGGTACCCAATATGCGGAACAATCTGGAAGCACTGGAGACCGTTGTAAGCTTTATCTACGACAATATTCAGTATGCAGAATTCAATACCAAATCTGATTACTGCCATGTCTGCGGTTATGACGGCGAGATTATCATCAACGACGATGTCGAATGGGAATGTCCGCAATGCCACAATAAAGATCAGCGGATGATGAACGTAACCAGAAGAACCTGCGGATATCTGGGTGAGAATTTCTGGAACAACGGTAAGACCAAAGAGATCAAGAGCCGGGTGCTGCATCTATGAATTACGCAGCAATCAAACCTGTGGATGTAGCCAATGGTCCCGGAATACGGGTGTCACTGTTTGTCTGCGGCTGTACCCATCATTGTAAAGGCTGCTTTAATAAAGAAACCTGGGATTTCCATTACGGGAGCCGGTTTGATGAAGAGATCGAACAGCAGATCCTGAAATTGCTGGATCATTCTTATATTACAGGTCTCAGCCTGCTGGGCGGAGAACCGCTGGAACCGGAGAATCAGAGTGCCCTCCTGTCATTGCTGCAAAAAGTACATAAACAGTTTCCTGAAAAAACAATCTGGTGCTATTCCGGATATCAGCTGGAATATATCATGAGCCGGATGATGCCGGGTTCGTCTAAGACCAGCGAACTGATGGGGTATCTTGATGTACTGGTTGACGGAATGTTTATAGAAGATGAAAAGGATTTAAATCTGCGCTTTCGGGGTTCGCGTAATCAGCGGATTCTGGATGTACAGGCATCTCTGAGAACCGGATCGGCTGTCTGGCACAGCGGGTATTCGTGATAGGAAAGTGAGGAGAAAGAATGACGGTTTTTTTACTTCTTGTGGCATTCATTATCGTAGCCGGGATATTGCTGAACAGGGTATCTGATAAGGCCGGGGTTCCGATTCTGCTGGTTTTTATCCTGCTGGGAATGGCATTTGGATCAGATGGGATCTGGAAGATTGAATTTAACAATTTTGAATTCGCTGAGATAATATGTTCAGCAGCCTTGATATTTATTATGTTTTACGGCGGCTTCGGGACGAACTGGAAGCAGGCTAAGCCGGTGGCAGTCCGGGCCGGAATCCTGGCTACGGTTGGCGTTATGCTGACCGCCGGGGCGGTCGGGTTATTCTGCTATCTGGTACTTGGTATGGACTTTCTGGCCAGTATGCTGCTGGGTTCGGTAATCAGTTCAACCGATGCAGCATCGGTCTTTTCCATCCTCCGTTCCAAGAATCTGGGTCTGAAATATAATACAGCATCATTACTGGAGCTGGAGAGCGGTAGTAATGACCCGTCTTCTTATATGATGACCGCGATCGTGTTGACGATGATGAGTACCGGCATTACTGCAGGTTCTGTTCTGTATATGCTGTTCGCCCAGTTTGCCTTCGGTATTCTGGTCAGCATTTTAATCGCAAAGTTCGGAATTTATATGCTGAAGAAGTTCCCGTTTGGAACGGATGGGTTTGATACCGTTTTTGTCATTGCGGTTGCGCTGCTGGCCTATGCATTGGCCGATTATATTGGCGGTAATGGCTATCTGAGCGTCTATCTGGTCGGAATTAAAATGGGTAACACAAAAATCAAAAACAAAGCAAATCTGGTAGCGTTTTTTGATGGTGTGACCGGCCTGATGCAGATGATGCTGTTTTTCCTGCTGGGACTTTTGTCATTTCCGTCTCAGCTGCCGGTGGTAGCTGGTGTTTCCTTTGCTATCGCAGTATTCCTGACCTTTATTGCCAGACCGATTGTTATATTTGGTCTTCTGGCACCATATCGCTGTCCGTGGCGGCAGAGTGCCCTGGTATCCTTTGCCGGGCTCCGCGGTGCTGCTTCCATCGTATTTGCCATTATGGCGACGGTCAGCGGCGTGGCGATCAAGGAAGATGTTTTTCATATCGTATTTTTTATCGTACTGTTCTCGATTGCATTCCAGGGCAGCCTGATACCATGGGCATCCCGCAAGCTGAATATGATTGATGAGGATCTGGATGTCCGCAAAACGTTTACGGATTATATTGATGAAGTTCCGGTACAGTTTGTGGAGCTTCCGGTGGGCTGGGAACATCCCTGGCTTGATAAAGAAGTGGCGGATTTGTCACTGCCTCCGGATATGCTGATTGTAGTCATTATCCGTAACAGGGAAACTCTGATTCCGGCTGGTAATACGGTGATTAACGGTGGCGATCGGATTGTCATCAGTGCCCCGGCATTTAAAGACAATCATGGTATACAGCTGAAAGAAAAGATGATTGACTGGGAGAGCGGCTGGGTTGGAAAGAGCATCGCCGAGTATTCAAAGGATCCGGAAGAACTGGTGGTATTGATCCGGCGCGGTAATGGTTCGGTTATTCCTGGGGGGGATACGGTGCTGATAAATGAAGATGTACTGGTGATTCATTCAAATGTATAATAAAAGAGAAATGTCACTAAATGCAATGCCAGAAACGCCAGAGCTCGCTAACATGGTTGTTTCTGGCATTGTTCCGCTATCCTTTAAATATTATTCCGTTGATGTTGATATTATTCCGCTAATACTATATACTAGAAAAGAAAACGGGGGGATGAACAATGTATATAACAGTAAAACAGGCTGCCGATAAATGGGGTATTTCAGACAGACGAGTTCGTGTTTTGTGCTCGGAAGGAAAAATATTCGGGGTAGTTCGAGAAGGTCGCAGTTGGAAGATACCGGAGAGTGCTGACAAGCCGACAGACGCACGCTTTAGAACTGCCGAGTGCCTGCTTGATATCATTGACAGGAAGAAGCAGGAGCTTGACATGCGGCGTCCATTAACAGAAGGTGAAGTCGAGCGGCTGACAGAAGAATTTGTTGTGGAGTACACATATAATTCCAACGCAATCGAAGGCAATACACTGACGCTTCGTGAAACTGACATGGTGTTGCGTGGTTTGACGATTGACAAGAAGCCACTCAAAGATCACATGGAGGCAGTTGGTCATAAAGAAGCTTTTGAATTTGTGAGGGATCTTGTAAAGGATAATGTACCGATTTCGGAAAGTATTATCAAGCAAATTCATTATCTGGTGCTGGCTGACAAAAGAGATGACCGGGGAGTTTACCGAAGGGTTCCTGTCAGAATCATGGGAGCAAAGCATGAGCCGGTACAGCCGTATCTGATTCAACCCAAGATGGAGCAATTGCTGGAAGACTACTACAATAGCACTGAGCATATTATTCCCCGGCTGGCACGTTTTCATATTGAGTTTGAGGGAATTCACCCTTTCATTGACGGAAACGGCAGAACAGGACGGCTGCTGATTAATCTGGAATTGATGAAAGCCGGATATCCACCTATTGATATTAAATTTACAGATCGAGTTACTTACTATAATGCATTTGATGAGTATCATGTGAAACATAATCTTTCAGTGATGGAGAAGCTATTTGCAGAGTATGTAAAGGCAAGAGTGGATTTTTATTTGGCAATGCTATAAGGACGTTGATTATTTATCAATTAATTATAAGCGGTGTTAGATGAAATACAGCGGGAGAGGGTCAGTATATATATGATATTACATGAAAGAAATCATAAATTGTGGGGGCCAATGAGGTCTGACTGTTCAAAATAAATACATCAAATTAGATATTTTTTAATAGAAGCTTCATTACTTACTTTCGCAGGCCCATTGATAAAGGATATTCAAAAATTGATAGATGAGAATATTCAAATCTCGAACAGTTCACCGCAGAATATAACAAAAATTTCAGCGTATTTGGATTACCCGACTACGTGGAAGTAACATAAACTTGATAATATGGTAGAAAATATGGTGGTAGGAGTAAGCAATTTCTGATATAATTGAGAAAGTGTGAATGGACTGTGTTGGTATAACCGATAATGGTTTACTACGATTTACTACTAAATATAGCTTCAACTTGCCTCATTTTGCCCCGTTTCGTATATTCTGTTACATTTTTAGCTATCTACCCGAAACCAGATAGCGGCAAAACCCCGCAAAACACGGCATTCCAGTGCCTTTTGAAAGGAGTTTTCTATATGATTAAAATACTATTCGTATGCCACGGCAATATCTGCAGAAGCCCAATGGCCGAACTACTAATGCGCGATATGATTCAAAAATCCAGCCTATCAGATCAGATCTCCGTCGCATCAGCCGCAACCAGTACAGAAGAAATCGGCAACCCAGTCCATACGGGAACGGTCGAAAAGCTCCGCAAGCACGGCATCAGTGCCGCTGGCAAGACAGCCATTCAGTTAACCAAACGGGACTATGCCCAGTACGATTACCTGATCGGAATGGATGACTGGAATATCCGTAATATCCTACGAATCATTGGTAGTGATAAGGAGCAGAAAGTGCATAAACTGCTGTCATTTGCTGGAATTAAAGGAGATATTGCAGATCCCTGGTATACCGGGAATTTTGACCGGACTTATGAAGACGTAAAAGCTGGCTGTGAAGGCCTGCTGAAGATACTGAAAGAGAAGATATAAGCATGGCACAGAGCGAAATACAATTTGGCAAAAATATCATGCTGATCAACGATCTCCCCGGTTATGGAAAAGTTGCCCTCGCAGCGATGGTACCGTTGCTGACACAGATGGGACATTACCCGTACCAGCTTCCGACCGCGATTATCTCCAATACGCTGGACTTTGGCAAGTTCTGTATTCAGGATATGACCGGTTACATGAGCGATACCATGAAGGTATGGGATGAACTGGGCTTTCGAGCCGATTGCATTTGTACTGGTTTTGTTACATCGATCCAGCAGGTGAAGCTGATTGGTAATTATATTAAGCAGAAGAAACAGGAACAGAATCCTCTGGTAATTGTTGACCCGATTATGGCAGATGGCGGCAAGCTGTACAATGGAATTGACAGCGACCGGATTACGGCAATGAGAGAACTGGCTACTTATGCCGATGTTATGCTTCCAAATATAACAGAAGCTGCCTTCCTGGCCGGAAGGTCTCAGGGAATAGAAGCGGGCAGCAGGGCTGAGATTCGTGATCTGGTGGACGAGCTGCATCAACTGTCTGGAAGATCGGTGGTGATCACCAGTGCAGTAGAAACCGGATCCGATACTCATATGGTAAGCGGATATGATCACCGGAATCAGCAGTACTTTGATATTCCATATGAACATCTGCCGGTCCGGATCGCCGGCAGCGGAGATATCTTTTCTGCCATTCTGACCGGAAGCCTGCTGAATGGCAGATCCTTAGCTGACAGTGTGGAACGTGCAGTCCGTATATTAAATCATCTGATTAAGGAAGATCAGTCCAATCTGGATGGGTATAAGGGCATTCCGGTAGAACGTTACTGGAAGATTATTGATGAAGTGTAACAGATAAATAGAAGACAGTGAAATCCCCCGGCCGGAATGCCATGTGCAAACCGGCAGGGGGATGTTCTATTGTCAGGACTTATCCTTCGATAGCAATATACTGTAGTACTGTATCAATCGCCTCAGGATTTCTCTTGGGAATCTGCATTTTTAATACACCGTTTGGGCTTTAGGTCTTGTCTTACTTAGCGGTTCTTCAATTCCAGCAGACCAAGCATATCAATACTGCCGTCGGATGTTCTGGCCGGAGTCGCACTGGTATCTAAGGAGACAAACCAGTCGGCACTGACTGCTTCTCCGATGCTGTTGCAGTATTCATTCTTTGTTTCGTCGTATAAGTAGTTGGTAACGGTGAAAATCAGGGCTTCATCCTGCCCTTTTAGCTGCAGGTCTTCAGCTACTGCGTCCATTTCATTGCGGAAAGATATGTTTCCTTCGGCAATATAAGCGGTATCGGCCTTGTTGCTGGTGTATAAAGCGATATTGGCACCGCCGTTATTATAAGAAATATTATCATAAATCTCTATATCGGGGCAGCTGTTGGAATCAATGCCTTTGGCTTTGTTGTCATAGGAGATACTGTTTCTGAGCACATGTTTACCGGCGATTCCGGTACCGCCCATCTTAAATCCGTTACCGTTTCCGGCTTCGATCAGTTCACCGCTTTCATTGTAGATATATCCGTTTTTGTAGGCAACACAATTTTCGATGGTGACGCTGCCGATTGGTCCGGTAGCAATCTTGGCAAACAGATCCCAGCCGTCATCAGCATTGTAGGCAGCGATACAGCCGTCGAAGACATTGCCGACACCGCAGGTCAGCTTGGCAGCAAAACCGTCGGCATCTTCCATCGCAGCATCGCTGTTATTGGTCGAAGTACAGTTGACGATGCGGTTGTAGGATGGCCACATATCGATGGTCTCCGTTGAGGATCCGCTGATCTGCAGTCCGGTATTGCCGTTGTCGTGTGTGACCAGTCCCTGCAGCAGATTATGGCTTCCGGATACCTTCATTCCCGGGCAGCCGTCAGCGGTATTGCTGATCGCAATATTGTGGATCTCCCAGTAGTTTCCGGCCAGTTCAAAGCCAGTACCTTCTTTCTGGAAATTAAAACTAACGGTACCGGGTTCTGCTTTCATGATAATCGGTTTTTCTTTTGTACCATTGATTCCTCTGGCAATCAGTAGACCTTCTGATACATAATAAGTTCCATTTTTTAGCAGGACCGTCTGTCCGGCGGATGCATACTGCAGGGCAGTGGCTATATCCACCGGTTTTGCTTCGGTTCCGTCGTTGTCAGAAGAACCATCAGCAGATACATAGAAGGTATCCTGTTCGAAGCTGCGGTATGTGACAGCATGTTCGAATTCAGCAGTATCATAAGAATCCAGCCTGGTTCCGGCATCAGGTGTGAAGCCGTCTTCCGGTGTAAATGAAAGTATCAGGTTATGTTCTCCGGGCGTAAGGGAATAGGATTCGCTCATCTGTTCACCGGCTTTTACGGCAATGGCTTCGGAGAGGACTGTGCCGGTCTCATTTGTCACTTTCAGACTGCCGTCGGCATTAGTTTTCCAAATCAGCTCATAATCGGCGATGCCGGTAGTAGCAGCTGACATTACCTGCAGGCTGACCGGTAATTCGGCAATTGGCTTCGCGACAGCCGGTGCATCGGTTTCAGGATTGCTGGTGGTAAAGGTGATGTTGGAAAAGGTTGCATTACAGCCTCTGGCAACAGCAAAGCCGGCATACACATAATCCTGGTCGATTTTCAGCAGTTCATCGGTGCCATACAGGATATGCTCCATTTTCTCACCGTCAGCATTGTAATAGGAGGCATGGTAGCCGGTGTTGGTCTTTTCCAGTTCGAACGTATAAATATCTCCGGCAGTTATTGTGGTATCAGGGATAAATGCTTCTGAATCAAGCGTCAGAACGGTACCGTCCGGAGGTGTTACAGCTGAATCAACACCGGTAATCATCCGGTATCCAATCCCGTCTTTCAGTGCCGATACGGTTCCATCTTCCGCAATATAGTTTAATTTGGTGGCGATAGCCGCAGCTGAGTTGGTGAAGAAAGCACAGCTGGCCTCACCGGTTTCGCCGATGCTGTCACGTACCAGCAGGGCAACACCTTCCTGACCGTCGGGGGTCGGATTGACATAGTCGATGGTGATATCGGCTCTGAGCAGGAAGTTCTCTTTGGCGGAATCTATTTTGGTATAGTAAAAAGAAATGCCGTCATAGCCTTCTCCGGCTGCAAATTTACCGCCTTTCTTATCAATGCTTCCGTCATCTTTTGACGTACAGGAGATGAGCGAAAAGCCTTCTTCGAGGCTGTCGCCGGCGTCCATCTGGTTCGTGGTTTCTGAGGTGGAAGTGCCGAACCAGGCAAATTCCCATTGATGTTCTGCCGCAGCCCAGTCCTCAGCAGCGGGTGTCTCTGCTTCTGATGAAGTTGGGGGATCTGTGGTGACGGCCGGCTCTGTTTTGGTTGTGCAGCCGACAACGATCATTGCAGTTGCGGCCAACAAAGCCATTGGTTTAACAAGTGTTTGTTTCATGTGGTAAAACCTCCCTTATAATTGTAAGCGCTTACATAATGTGACCAGAATATTATATAATAAAATTTAGTAATTGGCAATTAATGGAATAAAAATTTTCAGCTATTGACTTTTTCTGGTGTTTTGCTACACTAATCGGAGAACGAGAAAAGTGAGGAAATACCGGATGAAACGGGATGTAACCCTGGAAGAAATATCAGATGGAAGATTATATGGATTGAATGATATGGTAAAAGCTGACTGTAATGACTGCCGGGACTGTTCCTCCTGCTGCCGCGGGATGGGCAGTTCGATTACGCTGGATCCGATGGACATTTCCCGTTTGACCGGAGGACTGGGAGTTACCTTTGAGCAGCAGCTTGCGGAGCACATTGAATTGAACGTGGTGGATGGGATTATTCTGCCGAATCTGAAAATGGCAGGAGAGGGAGAAGCCTGTTCCTTCCTGGATGAACATGGCAGATGCCAAATCCATGCAATCCGGCCGGGGATCTGCCGTCTGTTTCCGCTAGGTCGGTTTTATGAAGGCGGTTCGTTCCGGTATTTTTTACAGATTCATGAGTGCAAAAAAGAGAATCGTACCAAAATAAAAGTAAAGAAGTGGATTGATACGTCTGATATCAGCGAATATGAGCCTTATATTAATGCCTGGCATAATCTGCTGAATCATATCCAGGAGCAGATTGCAGCAAGAAGTGATGAGACGTTTACCAGGCAGGCAAGTATGTATCTGATCAGACAATTTTATATGAAGCCGTATACTGATGGCAGCTTTTATCAGGAGTTTGCAGACAGGCTGAATGAAGCTATGACGGTAATTCAGGACTGAAAGGAAGGGGAATCATGATGAAGGATATCCTGATTGTTGTTGACATGCAGAAAGATTTTATCGATGGGGCACTTGGAACAACGGAGGCACAGGCAATTGTGCCGCTGGTTTTGGAAGTAATAAAAGGCTATGGGCCGGAAGATATCTATGCGACCAGAGATACCCATCAGGAGGATTATCTGGAGACACTGGAGGGAAAGTATCTGCCGGTACAGCATTGTGTCAGAGACACAGACGGATGGCAGTTTGACCGGGATCTGAAAGGTCTGGATCAGGCGCATATTATCGATAAACCTTCTTTCGGTTCATATGATCTGGTTGAACAGCTGAAGCAGAGAGCGGCGGCTGAACCAATTACGATTACCATGGTCGGATTGTGTACGGATATCTGTGTGGTGTCCAATGCACTGCTGCTCAAAGCAGCCCTGCCGGAGACCGATATTTTCGTCTATGAAGACTGCTGCGCGGGGGTGACGCCTCAGTCACATGAGGCCGCGATCATGACAATGGGGATGTGTCAGATACAGATAAAACGATGGCTTGAAAAATAACCACTTGACATTTTCTGTCAGTATCGCTACAATGAGATATAGAAAAAAGCTGTGAAAGTGTCTAAGTAGAAGTTTATTTCCTGCCAGAGAGAAGGAGTCACCGGCTGTAAGCTCCTTTCAGTTCAGATAGACTTACGAATTTCACACTGGAGCTGCATGGCTGAACCCCGCAAGGTTAGTAGTCTGTGACGTAGACAGCACGTTACGCTGAATGGAGAGTCTGTTAGAGTATTATTTTTTTCTGGCAGGAATCAGGGTGGTACCGCGATTATTTCGTCCCTGTGCAATTGATGCACAGGGGCTTTTTTTATTTCATAGAAAATTGCGTCCTATGAAATGAAAAACCCCTCCGGGGGATGCGCAATCGCGCTAAGGAAGATGGTTGCTGAAGCAACCACGCTCCGGTGCATCCTGTATTACCCCAATATTTTTGAAAGGAAGGAAACAATGAGAGAACAATTAGAAAAAATCAAAACAGAAGCCCTCAAACAGATTGCAGCTTCCAGTGCACTGGAAACACTTAACGAGATCCGGGTTGCGTATCTGGGCAAAAAAGGGGAGCTGACCTCAGTTTTAAAAAGCATGAAAGATGTTGCAGCCGAGGATCGCCCCAAAGTCGGACAGATGGTGAATGAAGCCAGAGAGATTATCGAAGGCAAGCTGGAAGAAACCAGAGCGGCATTGGCTAAAAAGGCCAGAGAAGAACAGCTGAAAACAGAAGTGATTGATGTAACGCTGCCGGCTAAAGCGGCCAGCATCGGCCATAGCCACCCCAATACCATGGCGTTAAAAGAAGTAGAGCGTATTTTCGTCGGAATGGGTTATGAAGTAGTGGAAGGCCCGGAAGTGGAGTATGACGAATATAATTTCGAAAAGCTGAATATTCCGGCCAATCATCCGGCTAAAGACGAACAAGATACCTTCTATATTAATAAAGAAATTCTGCTGCGGACCCAGACCTCCCCGGTTCAGGCCCGCGTTATGGAACAGGGAAAGCTGCCGATCCGGATGATCGCCCCCGGCCGCGTGTTCCGTTCTGATGAAGTTGATGCAACCCATTCTCCTTCGTTCCATCAGGTCGAGGGTCTGGTCATTGACAAACACATTACATTTGCTGATTTAAAAGGTACGCTGGCTGAGTTTGCCAAAGAGCTATTTGGTGAAGACACCAAGGTGAAGTTCCGTCCGCATCATTTCAATTTCACGGAACCAAGTGCTGAAGTGGATGTAACTTGTTTCAAATGCAGCGGCAGCGGCTGCCGGTTCTGTAAAGGAACTGGATGGATCGAGATTCTTGGCTGCGGTATGGTTCATCCGAATGTATTGACGATGTGCGGTATCGATCCCAAAGAGTATACCGGTTTTGCTTTTGGTGTAGGTCTGGAGCGTATCGCCCTGCTGAAATATGAAATAGATGATATGAGACTGCTGTATGAAAACGATATCCGTTTCTTAAAGCAGTTCTAGGATAATCAGAAAATAGAAGGAGAATAGCCATATGAATACAGCATTATCATGGATAAAAGCATATGTTCCGGATCTCGATGTGACCGAACAGGAATACACCGATGCAATGACCTTATCCGGTACCAAAGTAGAAGGCAGCCTTTGCCTTGACAAGAATCTGGAAAAGATCGTGGTAGGATTGATTACGAAGATCGAGCGTCATCCGGATGCCGACAAACTGATTGTCTGCCAGGTGGATATCGGAGCTGAGACGATTCAGATCGTAACCGGTGCCCCTAATGTAAAAGAAGGTGATAAGGTGCCGGTGGTCCTGGACGGCGGCAAAGTAGCAGGGGGTCATGACGGCAGTGCCCTGCCGGAAGCTGGCATCAAGATTAAAAAAGGAAAGCTGCGTGGGATTGAATCCTGCGGCATGATGTGTTCCATTGAAGAACTGGGATCCACCCAGGAAATGTATCCGGATGCGCCGGAAGACGGAATTTATATTTTGCCGGCCGATGTGCAGGTCGGTGCAGATGCAGTAGGATTGCTGGGACTGCATGATATCACCTTTGAATATGAAGTAACTTCCAACCGGGTTGACTGCTACAGTGTGATCGGAATTGCCAGAGAAGCTGCAGCTACGTTTGGTAAGGAATTTCATCCTCCGGTTGTAACAGAAACAGGCAATGATGAGGACATCAAAGATTATCTGGAAGTCGATATCCAGAATACTACTCTGTGTACCCGTTACTGTGCCCGGATGGTCAAAAATATCAAAATCGGACCGTCACCTGACTGGATGCAGCGCCGACTGGCAGCAAGTGGAATCCGTCCGATCAATAATATTGTCGATATCACAAACTATGTTATGGAAGAATACGGTCAGCCAATGCATGCTTACGATTACGACCTGATCGGCGGACATAAGATCGTGGTAAAATGCGCCAAAGACGGTGATCAATTTGAGACTCTGGATGGTCAGGTGCGCGGGCTTGACAGCAGTATCCTGATGATTCATGATGCCGAGAAGGAAGTCGGAATCGCTGGAATCATGGGTGGTGAAAACTCTAAAATCACCGATGATGTAACTACTATGGTATTTGAGGCAGCCTGCTTTGACGGCACCAATATCCGTCTTTCTGCAAAAAAGGTAGGTCTCAGAACCGATGCCTCCGGCAAATTTGAAAAGGGACTGGATCCGAACAATGCTCAGGCGGCGATAGACCGTGCCTGTCAGCTGGTTGAGGAACTGGGGGCCGGTGAAGTAATCGGCGGCATGATTGATGTATACCCGGTCAAGAAGGAGGGCATCACGATTCCATTCAGCGCTGATAAGATCAATGCGTTGCTGGGAACTGATATATCGGCTGAAACCATGAAGGGATATTTAAAGAAGCTGGATCTCAGGTTTGATGAAGCAGCTCAGGCAGTGATTATCCCGACCTTCCGTCAGGATCTGCTGTGTCCGGCAGATATTGCTGAAGAAGTAGCAAGATTCTATGGTTATGATAATATTCCAACCACCCTTCCATCAGGCGAGGCGACCACCGGAAAGTTATCCTACAAACTGAGAATTGAAGACATTGCCAGATCGGTGGCAGAGTTTACCGGTTTCAGTGAAAGTATGACCTACTCCTTTGAAAGTCCCAAAGTATTTGACAAATTGCTTATACCGCAGGACAGCACGCTGCGTAATATCGTGACAATTATGAATCCGCTGGGAGAAGACTTCAGTATTATGCGGACGTTACCGCTGCACGGAATGCTTAGCTCTCTGTCAACCAACTTTAACCGCAGGAACAAAGATGTCAGACTGTATGAACTGGCTAATATTTATCTGCCGAAGGCATTGCCGCTGACCGAACTTCCTGACGAGAGAATGCAGTTTACTCTGGGTATGTATGGAGATGGTGATTTCTATACCATGAAAGGTGTGGCAGAGGAGTTCATGGCTAAACTGGGGATGGAGAAGAAGGTTCAATACAAACCAGACTGCACACACCCATATCTTCATCCGGGCAGAAAAGCAGATGTCATTTACGATGGTGTTGTCTTAGGCTATATCGGTGAAGTTCACCCGGAAGTAGCAGACAATTACAAGATTGGTGAGCGCGCTTATGTAGCGGTACTTGATATGCCGGTAGTCATTCCATTTGCTGATTTCAACCGGAAATATACCGGTATTGCGAAGTATCCGGCTGTGACAAGAGACATCAGCATGGTTGTTCCAAAGGAAATTCTGGTCGGTCAGATTGAAGATATGATCGCTCAGCGCGGTGGAAAGATCCTTGAAAGCTATCAGTTATTTGACATTTATGAAGGCGCTCAGATTCTTGCCGGTCATAAATCCGTGGCATATTCGATTATGTTCCGGGCAAAAGACCGTACACTTACTGATGAAGACGTGAATGCCGCCATGAAAAAAATATTAAATGGCCTGGAAAGTATGGGAATTCAGCTTCGTGCATAAAGATGAAAGAAATGGCAATCCTAACATTATACGAATTGTGTAATGTAGGGAGGCCATTTTTTTATGCAGGGCAACTTTGAAATAGCAGATGTGCATGCACGGGCGTTTTCTGCTGATAATAATACCGACGCCGTAGAGGTGGTGGTGCAGCTGGGCGGCGGTGCGGCTGGGCGGGCAGTATTTCCGGCGGCAGAATCTGCTCCAAAGACAGAGCTTGTTAACTATTTAAATACTTCATTATCTGATATTTTATTATCTGAGGACGCCTATAATCATCAGGCCATTCATCAGGTAATCCAGAATACCGGCGTGACTGAATCTCAATGGCAGCAGAGTGACGCCGCAAAATCAGCCGTATCGCTGGCCGTATCAAGGGCGTGTACGGCTCAGATGCAGAGTGATACAAAGATGATATCCCGAACAGACTAATAGTGCCGTCCGGATCAGGGTAAAAATAATAGTTGTCTTTTTTAGAAAACTATGCTAAAATTACCTTGTTTGACTATTAGGAGGTGTGATTAAGATGCTGAAAATGATATTATCTGTGATTTTTGTTATTATATGTGTGATTTTAGCGGCGATTGTATTACTTCAGGAAGGCAAGTCTGCAGGACTGGGTTCGATCAGTGGTATGGCGGATACCTATTGGGGCAAGAATAAAGGACGCTCCATGGAAGGTAATCTGGAAAAATTTACAAAGTTTGTAGCAATTGCATTTTTGCTGCTGGCGGTAGTATTGAACGTACTGTAAGGATGAAGGCACTCTTGGAAACAAGGGTGCTTTTCTATATTTAAGAAATAAGGAGAATTATGACAGAAGAATTAATGAAACAAAGAAAAGAAATGATGCAGGCACTGCTACAGGATCCGACCTATGTGCCGATGAAGCTGAAGGAGCTGGCCATGCTTTTGAATATCCCGAAGGATCAGCGGGAAGAATTCAGAGAAGTTATGGATGAGTTGGTGTCTGAAGGTCTGGCCGGAATTTCGAAAAAGGGAAAATACGGCAGACCGGAGGTGATTACTCTGACCGGTATCTATACCGGCAACACCAAAGGTTTTGGTTTTGTGGCGGTGGAGGGGCAGCCTCAGGATATCTTCATTCCGGCTGATAAAGCAGGGAGTGCGCTTCACGGTGATAAGGTGCAGGTGGTTATTGACCATTCTGCCCATGGCAAGCGGCCGGAAGGCGCTGTCCGGCGCGTACTGGAACATGCCAACCGGAATATTATCGGTTATTATCAGAAGAGTAAGGGATTTGGTTTTGTAATTCCTGACAACCAAAAGCTGAATAAAGATATCTTTGTCCCGCAGGGGAAAGATATGGGAGCGGTAACCGGTCATAAGGTAGTGGTGTCGATGACGGATTTTGGCAGTGACAAAAAGAAGCCGGAAGGGATCGTCACCGAGATTATCGGCCATGTCAATGACCCGGGGACCGATATTTTGTCAATTGTGAAGGCCTATGGCCTGCCGGAAGAGTATCCGCCGGTAGTGATGAAGCAGGTCGGCCGGATTTCTGACGAAGTAACCGAGGCTGACAGAGCCGGAAGAAAAGATATCCGTGACTGGCAGACGGTCACGATCGATGGTGAGGATGCCAAAGATCTCGATGATGCGATTACTATTACCAGAACCCCTTCTGGATATCGTCTCGGGGTGCACATTGCCGATGTGACCAACTATGTGACCGAAGGATCAGCACTGGATGAAGAGGCGCTGCGCAGAGGTACCAGTGTATATCTGGTTGACCGGGTTATCCCGATGCTTCCTCATAAGCTGTCCAACGGAATCTGTTCCCTGAATGCCGGGACAGACCGGCTGGCTTTAAGCTGCATCATGGATATTGACGGGGCCGGCCGCGTGATTGGCCATGAAGTGGCCGAGACTGTGATAAATGTAGACCGGAGAATGACATATACGGCAGTAAACGAGATTGTGACCAACCGGGATGAAGTGGTGATGGCAGAATATGAACCTTTTGTAGATATGTTTGATCTGATGAAAGAACTTGCCGATATTTTAAGAGAGAAACGCCGGCAGAGAGGTGCCATAGATTTCGATTTCCCGGAAAGTAAGATTATTCTGGATGATCAGGGCAAGCCAGTTGAGATCAAGCCGTATGAACGCAATGCCGCAACTAAAATCATTGAAGACTTTATGCTGCTGGCCAATGAGACAATCGCAGAGGATTATTTCTGGCAGGAACTGCCGTTCGTATACCGGACGCATGATATTCCGGATTCCGAAAAAATGAAACGTCTGGCCACCTTTATCAATAATTTTGGCTATACAATGAAAACGCAGCAGGGTGAGGTGCATCCAAAAGAACTCCAGAAACTCCTGGATAAAATTGAAGGAAGTGAAGAAGAGGCGCTGATCAGCCGTCTGATGCTGCGTTCCATGAAACAGGCAAGGTATATGCCGGCCTGTACCGGTCATTTTGGCCTGGCGGCAAAGTATTATACCCACTTTACTTCGCCGATCCGCAGATACCCTGATCTGCAGATCCACCGAATTATTAAAGAAAATTTGCGTGGAGGATTGACAGAAAAGCGTATTTCCCATTATGATAAGATATTGGCAGGAGTTACCAATCAGTGCTCCCTCACAGAACGCCGGGCGGAAGAGGCCGAACGTGAGACGATTAAGCTCAAAAAGTGCGAATATATGGCGAAACGGATTGGTGAAGAGTTCGACGGCGTCATTTCCGGCGTAACGGCCTGGGGCTTTTATGTTGAACTGCCGAACACAATTGAAGGTATGGTGCGGGTCAATGACCTGGTGGATGATTATTATCTGTTTGATGAGGCAGCAATGGAACTCTACGGAGAGATGAGCCGAAAGACATTCAAGCTGGGCCAGAAGATCAGAATCCAGGTGACGGGAACTGATCGTCTGACGAAAACGATTGACTTTATTCCAGCGGAGGAGTAAGTATGACAAAACAGGCATTTAAACTGGTAGCAAATAATAAAAAAGCCTACCATGATTATTTTATTGATGAAAAATATGAATGCGGGATAGAATTATTCGGAACCGAGGTGAAGTCTATCCGCATGGGCAAGTGCAGCGTAAAGGAAGCATTTGTCAGGATTGAAAAAGGCCAGGTATACATCTGTGGCATGCACATCAATCCATATGAAAAAGGCAATCTCTTTAATAAAGATCCGCTGCGTGTCCGCAGGCTGCTGCTGCACAAAATGGAAATTTATAAATTAGAAGGCAAGATCCGTGAAAAAGGCTATACACTGGTACCGCTGCAGGTCTATTTTAAAGGCAGCCTCGTCAAAATAGAGATCGGCCTCGCGAGAGGTAAGAAATTATACGACAAACGTCAGGATATTGCCAAAAAGGATCAGAAACGAGAAATTGAACGAGATTACAAACAAAAAATCAGGGCATGATTCCGCCCTGATTTTTTGTTGATTAATTATATTAGTCGTTACGAGGAGGCGTATGGGATGGATCAGGATTATTTGAAAAGAACCTCGGAGCAAATGGATCAGGAATCAGAGTATATTGAACAGCGTTATCTCTCAAGCATGGTTTATAAAGGGCTGGGACTGACCAGAGATACTCTGAGATATTATGAAGAACTGGGCATTTTATCACCGGTCAAAAATGAAGAGAATAATTACCGGGAGTATTCCATGAATGACATAATGAATATACTGGCGATTGATTTCTATAAGAAACGGGGCATCACCCCCAAAGAACTAAAGAACATAAAGGCGGAAAACAAACCGGAAAATTACAAGCAATTATTTATTGATAAAAAAGCAATACTTGCCGAAAATATAAGATATCAAAAAAGAATAATGAAAAAGCTAGAAGAAACGATTGCTTTTATGGATGTAGTTGAAAAGCAATTAAACCAGTTTAAAGTAAGAGAGTTTCCTTTGTATGAGATCAACGAAGAAATATCTTCGTTTGTTAATTTAAAGGAATACGAAGAAAAGGTATTGAGACATATTGATATCTCAGAGGATGATATCTATTCAAATCTGGTGAAAGCGATGTGGTTCGATGACAAGGGATATTTAGGAACAAAAGCCTATCTTGTTAATAATGTAAAAAGAAAAGTTAAGGGAAAAAAATATCTGGATCATGGAGAAGCACTGTACATAGTAGTCGAAAATCAGGGAAATGGAGGAGATGATCTGATGGTGAAAATGTTTGTCAATTGCACGAAGTGGGCAGAACATCATCAGCGCGAATTCAAGGGGGTCGTATATCTGCAGGTTAAATGCATCAGGTGGAGCGAAAAAGAGATGAAAAATTATGTGGAATGCTGGATTCCGCTTAGAAAATAATTTCGTGTAATAAAGAGTTGACTTGGGGGATATCCCCAACCTTATACTTGTTTTATCAAAGCAGGCGGAGGCTACATCACCTAAAGGTGAGGAAGGAAACTCCCATATCTTTGCATCTAGTTTTGCCAAAGGAGCAGATAATGGCTGCGGGTGGTATTGTTTATTAATGAGAAAAACAACCGGAAATTAATGTTGACGGATCGTCAGGTTTTGTTGCATAATAACATTGTTATAAAAATGTAAAGGAGTGTGGATAGTGGAACAATTGATCCGTGCAAACGGGCTGTGTAAGGATTATCAGCTGGGAGAAGTAACGGTGCATGCGTTAAAGCATGTATCATTTGAGATAAATAAGGGAGAATTTATTGTAATTCTAGGCCCCAGTGGTTCCGGAAAAAGTACTCTGCTCAATATGGTTGGCGGGATCGAAAGTTCCAGTGAGGGAGAAATCTTTTATCAGGATCTGGAGTTACATAAAGCGGATGCCAAAGACCTGACTGCTTACCGCAGAAAACATGTGGGATTTGTCTTTCAGTTCTACAATCTGATGCCGGGACTGACGGCTCTGGAAAATGTTGAACTGGCTGCAGAGTTATCGGAACAGCCCCTGAATGCAGAAAAACTGCTGGATCAGGTCGGACTTCTTGACCGCGCCGATCACTTTCCCAGCAAATTGTCGGGCGGACAGCAGCAGCGGGTATCGATAGCCAGGGCATTGTGCAAAAATCCCGATATTCTGTTGTGTGACGAGCCGACCGGAGCACTGGACAGTGAGACCGGGGTTCAGATTCTGGGACTTCTTTCAGAATTTCATAAACAGTATGGGAAGACAGTGATTGTAATTACTCATAATGAAAAAATAGCGGAGATTGCCGATCGTGTCTTTTATTTTAAAGATGGTAATCTGGAACGTATTCAGACAAATGAAAAGCCGCTGGAACCCGGGGAGGTAGATTGGTAATGAGAAGCTTCTGGAAGCATGTACTGCGTTCCTGTATCCAGAACATCGGAACCATGATTGGAGCGGCCTGTATTATTGCACTGGGAATTTTTATCTATGTCGCGATGCTGGATACGCTCATGAATCTTCAGGGGCAGGTGGAACGTTACTACCAGACCAGCAATATGGCCGATGTGTTTGCTGAGGTAGGCGGGATTACAGCAGCCGAATTAAAGCAGCTGAAGGATATTCCGGGCATTGCCGAGGTATCCGGCAAGATGACAATGGATGTCAGAATGCTGTCGGAAGGACAGACTGAGATTGTGACGCTTCATCTGATGTCTTATGATGAATCAGATCCGTTGAATCAGATGAGACTGTCTGTGCCCGGCATTCACGAACGGGGGATTTATATCGGCGGAAAGATGACCGCATCGGCGGGATTTGAGTCGGGAACATCAATGACTTTATTGCTGGGCGGGAACGGTAAGCAGTGTGTATTTGAAGGAATATGCTATGCCCCCGATTATATTTATGCGATACCGCCGGGCGGAACCATGATACCGGACGGTGAGATTTATGATATTGCCTGTATGGATAAGAAATTGCTGGAGGAGCTGACCGGCAAACGGGATTCTCTGAATGAACTGGGTTTTAAACTTGAACCTGGTTATTCCTATGAGGATGTCCGCTATCAGCTGATGGATCAGCTGCAGGGCAAGGGGCTGACATCACTGTGTGCCCGCAGCAAGCAGCAGAGCTATGATATGGTCGCCGGTGAGATGGATGAACTGATCTCAATGGGGACGATGCTGCCGGTGATGTTTTTATCCATTTCTATATTTATGCTGTATGTGGTATTAAAGAAAATGATTGATAAAGACCAGAGCCTGATCGGTACGGTAAAGGCAATGGGAATGAGGGATGGGGAACTGATCGGATCATATATGATGCAGGGGGTCTGTGTCGGAATCGTCGGAGCGCTGATCGGAAGCATGGCAGCGATTCCGTTCGGTAAATTCATGTTTAATATGTATGCCGATTTCTTTGATCTGCCTGACCGGGTATATCACAGCTATCCTGACAGTCGTGTGAAAGCCTTTGCGATTGCAATCGGTGTCAGTATGCTGGCTGTTTATATGGGTGTGAGAGGAATTCTGGAAATCACACCGGCCCAGGCGATGCGCTCGCGCGCTCCGAAAGCTGGTGTAAATATCAAATTATCAGGTGCGTTACTACATAAACTTGGCATGATGGAGCGGATGGGCCTACGTTCCATAACCAGAAATCCCTTCCGCGGATTTTTAATTATGCTTGCCATCTGTTTCCCATATTCGATGTCCTCGGTCCTGTTTTCCTTTGACCAGGTAGCCAATCAGATGTTTTTTGATCAGTTCAGTAAAGTGCAGGTCTATGATATGCAGATCTCCCTGGCTGACTATGTTCCGCTGCTGCGGGCGGCAAATGCCGGATATGAGCTGGATGGTGTCGTTGATAGCGAAGCCGTTGCCCAGGTAGTGGTGGAGCTAAAGCATGAAAACCGGACGGAATTCGCGATGCTTTACGGACTGAACCAGGGCTCTTCGATGTGGAAAATCATGGATATGTATGGAAACTTTTATCAACCGCCCGACAGAGGACTATATTTGAATACCAGAACAGCCCAGAAGCTGCATTTACAGAAGGGAGATCTGGTCGAAGTGAGCAGTACGGGAATTACTGCCGAACCGGTAAAGCTTCCGGTGCTGGAGATTCTCGACGAAAGTCTGGGCAGCGGCTGCTATATCTCCAATAAAGGGTTTGCTCATTATTTCAATTCCAATGCGCTTTCCGATACGATTATCTTAAAGCTTAAGCCTGGGCAGCAGCAGCATGTGAAAGAGCAGCTGCTAAAGACCAGTCAGGTAACCTGGCTGATAGATGCCAGACGGATTCTGGAAAATTATGAAAGCCAGATGGAAAGCATGATGGTGATGGTCAATATGTTTTCCCTGATGGCGGTACTGGCTGGTGGAATCCTGATATACAATATTTCGATGATCAATATCCGCGAAAGAACGACCGAATTCGGAACGATTATGCTGATGGGCGGTTCGGATGTGGAAGTGGGTCGGATTTTAGTCTTTGAACAGCTGCTGTATTTCGTGATGGGGATTCTGGCCGGATTTCCCGGCAGTATGGTAATCAAATATCTGGTCGAACAGGTGATTATATCTGAATCCTATACGCTGACCCTGAACGTAGGGGCAGGGGCCTATTTCCGATCCTTGGTTATCTGTTTTCTGATTACGGTGTTTACCTGTATTGCCCAGCTGCGGATCGTCCGAAAGATTCCGGTTGCTGAAGTTTTAAAAGAAAGGGAGTAACATGAGATGAAGTTGACAAAAAAGAAAGTAATTCTGGCGGCAGTTGTGCTTGTGGCTGCCGGGTGTGCGGCATCGGCCGGATATAAAAGCATGCGCGGTCTGAAGGTAAGTGCTGTTGCGGCGTCCTACGGAACGATGGAAGATTATTATACTGAGGAAGGGACACTGAGCTTTGGTCAGGATTATGTGGTGGTCTCAAAAGTGGCCGGACCGGTCAAAGAAGTAATGATTAATGAAAACAGCCTGGTCAGAAAGGGCGATGTTCTGTTTACCGTCGATGACCGTGACCTGCAATACGAGAAAACGCTGTATGAGAGCAACCTTGCCGGCCTGAAGGCCCAGCTGGAGCAAAACCGCATTAACCAGGTAGTTACTACTTCACCGCAGGAATATCTGAGCTCTGTCCAGCGCGAACTGTCCGCCCGGGAAGCAGAATACCGGTCGGCTAAAACTGTATCCGATGCTTCTGAATCATTGTATGCCGCAGGCAGTATTTCCAAGCTGGAATGGGAGCAGAACCGTGCTGCCTATGAGGCGTCTGCAGCAGCCGTACAACAGGCTCGGGATCGCTATACGGAAAGCCGCGAACTGCTGAATAACCTGCAGGAAAGCGGCATCGATGAATCGACGATCAACGGTAAGTTTTATGACAGTGCTATCCAGCAGCTGACAGCCCAGATTCAGTCACAGGAGACAACGATTGCCCAGCTCGAGGATACCATGAAGGACTGCGTGATAACTGCTGACCGCGATGGGGTGGTGACATCAATCCCGGTCAGTAACATGTCGATGATCCAGGCCGGCGAAACCGCAGTAGTGATCAGCAGCCGGGATCAGGTACAGGCCGAGGCCGAGGTTCTGACCAGCGTAGCCCCATATCTAAAACAAGGAGATGCAGTTGTTATTACCTTTAAATTGAGGGGACAGGACAGTACTTATCAGGGAACCATCAGCCAGGTATATGATTTTGCCACAAAAGGGACATCGGCACTTGGGCTGGATGAATACCGGGTTCAGGTTAAAACAAATCTGGATGCAGATGACAGCTTGCAGGGAATGGCCGGATATGATGTAGATATGAAATTCCAGCTGTATTACGGCGAAGAAAAGCTATTAATACCGTCCAGTGCAATATTCCGGACCGACGGCCAGGATTATGTATATGTAATTCAGAACGGTACAGCAGTCAAAACACCGGTTACAGTTGAATATCAAGCGAGTGTCCAGTCGGTGATAACAGAAGGACTGTCGGAAGGACAGATGATTATATCGCTGGTTGACGAAGAAGGTATTTATGACGGTGCAAATGTTTATTTTGAATAATGCCGCAATTCACTGAGCAGGAAGGAACCTGACATTTCCGATAATGCTGGAATGCGAAAATCCCTGCCCGGAAAAGGAGAGCGGCCGGACAGGGATTTTTCGTAATTACTGGTTGTAACAATATGCATTTTGGATCGAAGAGAACTGTATTGTGTAGTTAAACCATCCGGTCTGCTGATCCCAACGATATCCATTCACGATGTTCTGACTGCTGTCGATTGGGTAGTACCAGAAGTTTTCGCCGTTTCTGAGGGTTATGTACATCAGATTGTTCATACACAGCCGAAATACATTCGAAATTGGATTCGATGGCATCTGTGGCCAGAACTGGGGTGGGAAATTGCCAGGTGGGTTATTTTCCCAGTTAGGCGGCGGGATCATAACATCTGAGTTGTTGTCGTTTGGGATTACTTCGATCATTCCTGTATCGGGTAACATGCCATTTTCTTGCGGATATAATGGATTGTAATTGAACATTATCTAACTCCTTGTCGACTGGATTCTGCTATATTATTAGAGTATTACGACCAGTGTGAGTATGTTACATGATTTTAGAAAAAATTTAATACATTTTGCATCAATTTTATCCAAGCGACGGTTTAATAAAGCCGTCGTTTTCCTTTTTATGGAGTCTTGGGTACCGAGTGAGCTTTTTGAGGCTACTTCTGCTTGAATTTGGTCATTTCCAATTCGCATTCACTCCATACACTGAGAATATGCCGTGCGCCGTTCACATATATCTTGCCCGCATCGGTAAGTGTCATGTGCCCGCCCTGATGTACGAACAGGGGAGGCAAACCCTCTTGCTTAAGCTTTGTTAGCTGTTGTGAAAGGGCGGGCTGTGATAGGAATAACCGTTCGGCAGCTTTTGATAAGCTCTATTCTTCGGCAATGGCTATAATATATTCCATTTGTTTTCTGTTCATCTGTGCTCCTGCTTTTTTTCGTTAGACTGTTCAAACTCCTCAATGATCTCTCTTCTGGCATTAGTATCCTCTCGAGTATAAAATCGATCATTAAGTTCTCTGGTAATCAGCTTGTAGATAAAATAGCGCTCTTCCTCTGAAAATACCTTGTTCTGTTTGGCGATGACACCGTTACCAATGCCTAAAGGCGGTTCGATCTGGAAGTATTCCCGCTGTGATGAGGGCTGGCAATAGCTTGCAGGCAGAAAACCCGCGCCGACTCCGGATGAAAGCATTTGATCGATAATTCGGGCATTATTGCTTTCAAAAATTACGGTCGGCTCTGTTTCCATATTCTGCGATAGGTAACGTTTAGCGACGCGATGTGCCACCGTACCATGGCTCCACATAACTAAGGGTAGGTTTTGTAAGGAAGAAGCGTCAATGGTAGGCAGGATCCCCTCGGTGTGCGATACCGCCTTGGCGATGGGATTGAAGGAGGGCAGACAAACCAGCAGAGCCTCCCTGGTATCAGGAATAATCTGATAACGCTCCTCATCCTGCTGGTCAAAGGAGCAGATAATAAAGTCAAGCTCGCCCTTCTCCAGCATTTCATATAGCTCACCAGTGTACCCTTCCTTGATATGCAGCGAAACCTTGGGATATTTCTTGATAAGCTCTGGGTAGAGCTGTGCGAATATCGTGGAGCTGCGGTGCGGGGTTAGCCCGATCGAAAAGCTGTTCAGCTCTGCATTATACTTCGCAGAAATTAGATGATAGGTTTGATTCTTAATATCGATTATCTCATGGCAGTATCGCAAATATGCCTCACCCGCCTTTG
Source organism: Lachnospiraceae bacterium (assembly GCA_051654925.1). Lineage (GTDB taxonomy): Bacteria > Bacillota > Clostridia > Lachnospirales > Lachnospiraceae > Brotaphodocola. The sequence goes on from JBOFYZ010000100.1 coordinate 38,891, forward strand.
TTGGCATCATTTTACGTCTGCAATATGTAAACAGGCTCACACCGAGTTGCCACTCAACTTGCTTTAAGTATGCAGAGAGAGATGGCTGAGAGATGCCCAACACCTTTGCTGCCCTGGAAATATTCCCCTGCTCATCTATAGCAACAATATATTCGCAGCCCTTAACATTCATATCAACCATCCACATCCATAGTTTTTGCTTATAGTATATATAGGATTTTGACAATTGTCAATTGTGGAAAATAAATATATAATCCAATTGTAAGGAATGGGAAATATGCATTTTCACCACACGGCGCGCTTGCAATTAATAAAAATGGTGTGGATAATGTTATGTATTCTTATGACCTGACTTCACTTTCTAAAGGAGGAACTTTTATGATAACGCACGAAATAGTGCTCGTACTGATTGCCTTGGTTTTTATGATTGTCATGCTGATGACGCATAAAATACCTTATGGTGTAACCACAATGACTTGCTGTGCTTGGTTTGCTTTGACAAAGGTCTGTGATTTAAGCACTGCATTTTCGGGTCTGTCTAATACCACAACAATTTTGGTTGCCACAATGCTAGTGGTTGCTACTGCCCTGGGAAAAACAAGCATTATTCATCGCTTAAGAGAAACGATGTATACATTCCAGAATAGTAAGGGCATCGTTTTTGTGTTGATTCTGTTTGTGTTTACCGCGGCACTTTCGCAGATTATGGGGCAGATTGCGTGTATTTCGATGATGCTGCTCTTTATTCAGACGCTTGATGAAGATAGTGATGTATCTCCTTCGAGGATGCTCTTCGCCATTGCATGCGTCAACACTCTATTTTCAGCAAAAATTCCCGTTGGCATGGGTGCTACGATGCCAGGCACCATCAATTCCTTTTATCAGGGTATGGTAGACGAAAGCCAGCTGCTGGGTATTCTTGACTACGCCAAGGCAGGCATTATCCCAGCCCTCGCAGGCACAATTTATTGCTTGCTGGCATATAAGCTGATTCCTGCTCATAAAATCGATGAATCTCAGATAAAGCAGACAAATGGCAAGGAGCAGGAACCCCTCCCTAAGCGTAATGAAACAATTATAATCATTGTTTTTCTGGCTGTTTTCATCGGTTTCATGTTCTCAGGTAAATTAGGCAGCATGACAAATCTGATTCCGGTACTTGCTGTATTGGTACTGATTTATACTAAGGTGCTTCCGCTGAAGGAAATAGTTGGAATTATGACTGGTGACATGGTATGGATGATTGCGGGAATGTCGGTTATGTCCACTGTGCTTGGTAGTTCAGGAGTTGGTGAATTGATTGGACAGACTGTACTCAATATTTTGGGCAGCGATCCCAGCCCTATCTTTGTAATTACAGTATTCTGCATTGCTACTACAATCATTACCAACCTTATGTCCAACATGGGTACGATGGCGCTGATGTCACCGATTGCGGCGGCAACGGCACTGGCGGGTGGTATGAATGTGCAAACCCTTGTGCTGGTGGTCTGTGTATCTAGCTGGTTTGCATTCGCACTGCCCACCGGCTCCTCCGCAACTATGATGGCATTCGGCATAGGCCGTCACAACCCTTTTAAGCTGCTCAAGTTTACATTACCGCTACTGATTATTTGTGTAGTTACGCTTATCTTCAGCATAAACCTTTTCTTCCCTGTTTATTTGTAAGATAAGCTAATAAAATTATTTTTGAGAGAGGTCTTATTATGAAAACTTCGATTAACCCAGGGAATATGCGCAGGTCACTCACATTGATTGACAATATTGTATATTCCCGTCAAAAAGACATAAATGGCAATGATATGGAACTGAAGCTTTCCATATTACTGCAAAATGGTAATAGTGAAATGAAGGCGGCGGTGGGTGATGATGAGCCGGGTGAAGACCACAGCCCCAAGCCTGCGCTGCTGTGGATTCCCGGCGGCGGATGGCGCGGCACCGACAAGAATCTGATGCTCGGCGAGATGTATGAGCTGGCAGATGCGGGTTATGTTGTCGCCTCGATGTATTATCGCAGCATTGCTGAGGGCGTGTATCCGGCGCAGATTAAGGACGTAAAAACAGCAATACGCTTCCTGCGTGCCAACGCAGCAAACTACGAAATTGTCCCCGACCATATCGGTGTGATGGGACGCTCCGCCGGCGGGCATCTTGCAGCTCTGGCGGCAATGAATACCGATGAATACGACAGCGAAGAGTGGCAGGGGTACTCCTCCGCAGTACAGGCGTGCTGCAATATGTTTGGTCCAACCGACATGGTGGATATGCTCAAAATGGAAATGCATAATATAGAGACACGTCCCAACTACCGCTGGAAAACGCTGGAGGATACACACGGCGGCGCACTGCTGGGCGGCGGCACTCCCGATATCTTCCTTGCGCGCGCGAAGGAAGCTAGTGTGGTTGAGAAGATTTCCGACGCCATGTGTCCTATGATGATTCTTCATGGTGATAATGATCCTGTTATTCCCATGGAAAACAGTAGCGATATCCTCTATGAAAAAATCACGGCTGCGGGCTTAGAGGAACGAATTCAGTACTATGTTGTGAAAAATGGGGGACATGGCAGCCGGGAATTTTTCCAGCCACAGGTAAAGACTTTGATGCTTGAATTCTTCAACAAGCACTTAAGATAGCTATCAAAATATATGAGGTTAATACGAAAGGAAGATTAAAATGACAAAACTGGATGCAGAACTGATTATGAAGGTACGCGTAGACTGCCCCGAGGATCAACGTCTTGTGGTCGGGGACAACGATTTTGGCTACCTGCGGGCAATTATGATTACAGGAGGCTCGTTCACTGGGAAGCTGAGCGGCAAGGTGCTGCCGGGCGGAGCAGATTGGAACACGGGCTTTGGCAAGGGCCGCTTTGACGGGACGACCTCTGTGCGAATTTTTGCAAAGTACCTTTTGCAGACTGATGACGGTGAACTAATTGCCATCGAGAACCTGGGCTACCGCGACAAGCGCAAGCCTGAGCAGCCATATATAGTGACTACCCCCTCATTCCACGCTCCCAGCGGAAAGTACGAATGGCTGAACTACGGCGTTTATGTGGGCAGCCTGGTGGGGTCGGTTGAAAACGGAGTGCGTGGTGTCAATCTCGAAATTTACCGTATGCTGTAAGCTTAACAAAAATACCCGGCTGAAGATTCGGCAACAAGTGCCCTTCGCTGGTTAAATAGTATAGGCGGCGTATTCAGAAGGAAGCCCGTGAGGAGAAGGTTCCTTTTGGCGTTAAGACAATGACCTGCTGTGTACTGCTTGTTGATAGCAAATAACAAAAAGGAAAATAAAAGCTAAGAACGTCCTCTGGGGCGTTCTTTTTATATGTATTAGGAGGGCGGGAGACCGTCCTCTGGTAATATCCTCTAAATTGTGTTATTATTATGAAGTGATATCAATTTACCAGAATATGGAGGATAATCGTTGGCTTTATTAGTTGTAGATACACAGAAGTTACTTGTTAATGATGAGTTATATAGGTTTGATAGCTTTGTAGACAATATGGTTTGAACATGGTTTTAATATGATTATACCATCGTATGCCAATTCAACAATAAATAATGAATTTATGGCTGCTGAAAAAAGTTATAAATATTATAATAATTTTATGTGGACAGGCAGATATGCCGAATGTGTTTCTGTAGATGAAGTCATCGGGAGAATGGAACGTCAAATATTAATTAGGTAAGAGAATCAGAATTTTGTTAAGTAATTGTAGTTGTAGACTATTTATATAATATAAGGGGTAAAACGATATGAAAAATATTGCCTTTTTAGGTGTTGGTGGAGTAGGAGGTTATTTCGGAGGAAAAATGACCCAACTGCTAAATGATAGCAAACCAGATGTAAATATATTTTTTATCGCAAGAGGAAAACACTTAAAGGCGATAAAAGAAAATGGATTAACTTTAAAAACAAAAACCGAAGGCATTTTAAAATGTATTCCAACATTTGCTACAGATCGTTGCGAAGAACTGCCTAAGCTTGATATCTGCTTTATTTGTGTAAAACAGTATGCCTTAGAAGATGCCATAAAAAAAATTCTCCCAAAGTTAGATACTAATACGAAGATAGTACCTCTTTTAAACGGCATTGATATTTATGACAGAATCAGAAAAATAACGGATAAAGGAATCATATTTCCTGCATGTGTTTATGTCGGCACACATATTAAATCTTATGGTGTTGTTGAGCAAAATGGCGGAGCTTGTACAATTACTTTTGGGCAAGATCCAAATCACAAAGATATTAATGCTGACGACGTATGTGAATTGATGAGCAAGTCAAAAATAAAGTTTGAATGGAGCAGCAAACATATCGAGGCCATCTGGAGTAAATATATGTTCATTGCCGCCTATGGGCTTGTAACTGCCAGTGAGAACAAGACATTAGGCGAAGTGTTAGACAATGAAGAATCATCAAAAAAAGTGAAAGGAATAATGAAAGAGATAGAATCAATTAGTAAGGCCGAAAACATTAGATTGCCTGATAACATCGTAGATGTTTCATACCAAATGGCTAAAAATTTTCCTTATGAGGCGAAAACCTCGTTTCAAAGAGATTTTGAATTAAAAGACAAGCCGGATGAAAGAGAACTTTTCGGGCAAACCATTATTGATTTAGGAGAAAAACATGGTATTGATACCACAGTTGCAAAAAGCGTATATCAAAAGCTGCATAAAAGGGACTAAGAAAATAAACATAATGAGAAGTCAGTAAAAATCAATTTACTGGATTCAGGAGAGATTATCAATATGGCAGGATGTAGTATAGTAGTTTTAATGTCATTAGTATTGGCAGCTGGTTTGGTGGCAATCGTAGCTATTATTGGAGTGGCTGTATTTTTTCTTATTTTTGGTGTACTTTTTTTAATACTCGGTTTTATTGTTCTGAAAAAGAAAGATAATCCACAAAAATATCGTGTTCTCCGCATCGTTTTAATTTCAATAGGTTTTATATTCTTGTTTATTGTCATCATGGGATTCGTTGCACTCGTTGCTGCTTTTATGCTATCCTGATACATCGGATAATATCAATTTAGTGGAGGAAGAAAAATGTGGTCAGATAACGATGATAGCGGAAGTGATTTTGAGGAAAATAATATGCAATTTGATATATCATTGACAAAAGACGATTATATTGAGTTCAACATGTACCATCTAAAGCATTCTGCAATGAATAAGAAATTACTTAATTATAGGAGAAGGAGCATACCGCTTCCGTTGGCGTCAGTATTATTTCTTTTGATCGTAGGTGATGCAGATCCACTGTTTATAAAATTCATGTTGCTTTTTTTTGTTATTGTTTCAGTCACATGGATTGCAAATTGTGACCGAATTGCGGAAACGATTTTTATTAGGAGACTTGAGAAACAGTGTGTAAGTGGAAAAGCTCTATATAGTGGATTTTCCAAACTGACATTTATGGAAAATACTATTTTAGAGGAAACGGAAGACAAAAAGCTGGAAATCAAATATGGGAAGATACAGAAATTAGCAACCAACGATGATTTCTTGTATTTATATCATATGGATTGTTTTGCATTTGCTATCCCAGATTATGTGTTCGAAAACGATGTACAGAAACAGCAGTTTGTTGTTATGATGGAAGAAAAGACGGGATTGAAATTTGAATAAGATTAGTTTGAGCAAAATGATTAAATACTAATATATACGAGTAGACTGGGAGATAGTCGGAAAAATCAACTATTAGTGTTACCTACAGTCGTGAGTAGTGTTGAAATTTAGGGAACGTCCTTTGGGGCGTTCTTTTTATATGTATTAGGAGGGTGGGAGGCCGTCCTCTATTTTGTAGAGATCCTATTTTATACCAGATTTTCTTGTTGATAAAAGAATTTATAATATTTATGATAAGATGATAGATATTGCATCTGTGATCCGAATTAGTATATGTATAAGGCCTTATACAAAACAAATAAAAAACTGCAGGAGTAGATAACTGAGTAGCGTGGTGACTGTTATTTAGTTGCGGATAGTTTTACTATAAGGTATAATTATCTGTGAAGGAGGATACAAATGAAGAAGCGAATTTTAATACCATTAAGTTTATTATTTGTGTTTATTTATTCTTTCTCTGCCTTATCTTTTTTTAGTAGCGAGAGAATGGTTCATCTGCCTCAAATGGCTCCAGGAATTCTTACACAAGGGGATGAGATAGAGCAACATTTATTAATCAAAGGTTTTGAAAATTACTATTTGGATAAAGTCACCTGGACAAGTAGTAATGAAAATATTCTGGAAATATTGGAGACCACAAATGAGAGTTTTAGAATTCTGGCAAAAAACCCGGGAGGCGGCAGAATTACTGTTGACTTTGATTTTTATTATTATGAAGACGAAGAGGAGGAGGATACAGCAACCCCATCAAATGCCACAGCAACCTCCATGGCAACCTCATCAAATGCCACAGCGCCACCATCGGATGAAATTATGTCAATGAAACATTTTACCTTCACCGTTGGTTTTGTTGTAGTCGGGGTGGACGGAGATTTTAAATACTTTGAGCGTGACAATGATATATCTATCTATCGCTATATTGGCAATGACGAACATGTAATCATACCCGAATATATTAAAGGAAAGCCAGTCACTGAAATTAGTATGTATGCAATTACAGGCGATAATATTAAACAGATTACTATACCCGAGACGGTTACACAAGTTTATGGTAATTATAATTGTCTATATTTAACAAAGGTTATCAATAATTCATTGTCAGATATTAATTTATCTAATTTCTGGGAAACACTGGATGAAGGAGTAAATAATACATGGTATTCAGAAGAAATCGGCGGAATTTTATTGGATGAAGTGCTGCCAGCAGGATCAACGATGTATCGCCAATTTGCAATTAATTATTTTTTAGAAGGGGCTTCGCAACAGGAAATTGATTCTTTGATTTCCAGATCGGGTAACCCAGTACGCTACAGTCCTTTACATGATACTGACTTATATAATCTCTCAAATTACAATGGGACGAAATTTAACCGGTGGGAAATGAAGCTTGAGGATTCTACCTATCAGACTATCACAGCAATAAACAAAAATACCTGGGGAGCCATAGACCTATACGCCGTTTATGAGGGAATGTCAAATAATAACAGTTCCGATTCAGGAGGCAGTACAACAACGTCTACAGGTTTACAGAATTATGCCGCTACAACAAATTCCGGCGAATTAATCACAACAGGTATCTATCAGAGTGCAGGTCAATGGAAGCAGGATGGTGCGAATTGGATATACCTTGATTTAGAGCAAAACATAGTAACTAATAAATGGATTCACGACAGGGGAAGATGGTTCCTGGTAGATCAAAACGGTAAAATGGTAACAGGCTGGCAGAAGGCAGATAATCAATGGTATCTGTTTGATTCAGGCGGCTCTATGTTGACCGGATGGAAGTATGTGAATTATCAATGGTATTTTTTGAATCAGGATGGTTCTATGGCAACTGGCTGGATCTTAGATAATGGAAAGTATTATTATCTGGATATGTCCGGTGCGCTTCTGACCAGTACAACAACTCCAGATGGCTATCATATCAATTCTGACGGAGTATGGATTTGAGAGTTTTCCACCGTTTTGGGTATTGGGTGGCGGCATATTCGGATTCCTTCTTTGATGGAGTAGTAAAAGATTTATAATGGCTTTTCTTGTTTTCGTCCGTGTAGTCATAAACACGGCAACGCCAGCTTCAGGATGGTAGTTTGCTTTTGCCGTAACATTATTTCTTTCTGATTTTGAGTATAGAAAAGCACCCTCTTGCCAGGATGCTGCCGGAATGGTATGATCTACTTGTCGAGGGTAGGTTTATCATTCTGGATTTATCCAGGAAGAGAAATCTATGTGAAAGCCGTTCAGTAGTGATACTGGGCGGTTTTTGTTTTTTTGTTGTCATGGGAAGTCATATCCGCCATTATTTCTGTTTCAACACTTGATACGAGATATGCCCTTATAGATTCCTTAAAAATACCATACTTTTCAATTGAAAGTATCATATATTCTGAACATGAAGGCTCAAAACGATATTTCATGCGTATTGAATCAGGGTTGGTATATGTGAATTAGGTAAATAAGCCCCCTCTTTAGAAAAATCATTGTATATGTCAAAAATACTAAATCTTAAAGTATGCAAATTTGAGTAGAGATGATTACTCTTCTCTTTCAAAAATCAAAATATAGTGGTTGGTTGGAATTGCTTGCTGCAAACATCCAGGCTTTTCTGTAATAATCGTTTGGAATTGCCGAAGAATAGAATGCATCCTCCTGCCGGGTGCCATAGCCTGGTGGCTGGATCTGTTCAGACAGTAACACCGGCGAAAGCAAAGACTGTCACATTGCCACTATCTCCCTGGTGGTTTATAAAGGCACTCTGCTACGGTGGGTGTCTTTTATTGCCGAATATTGCCAAAATATGGAAGTGATGGTATAATAGACGCGGGGGAGAAAAGGAGAGAATTGAGTATGGAATCATATTGGGCAACATTAGGTCTTTTCTTGTTAATAGTTGGATTAGTATTTTTATTTATTGTTATTCTAGTAATTGCTGCTGTATGGAAGATTTTTTCCAAAGCAGGTAAACCGGGTTGGGCGGCCATAATCCCTATTTACAGCACCTATATTATGTCAGACATTATATTTGGAAATGCGAGCTATTTTGCTATATGGATAGGTGCATGTGTATTATCTATTATAGCACAATTAACGGGAATCAGCATTTTAACTGTATTAACATCGCTAGTCTCCATTGTTTTATGCATCGTTGTTTCAGTAAAGCTAGCTAAGGCGTTTGGAAAGGATACCGGCTTTATGTTTGGCTTGATATTGCTGCCAATTATTTTTTACCCAATACTTGGCTTTGGAAACGCTGAATATATTGGACCTGACAATCAAATTATACCTTTGCAAGGTAAAGAATGATATTTTTGGTCGATCATATGGGGTGAGCACGGAAAAGGAGATCGCAGTAGCGGTCTCTTTTGTGTTGGTTATTGCCACAATATGGTATATGGTGATATAATTGGCACGGGGAGACAGATATCATGAATTACAGGATAAACTAGACGAGTTAAAGGCAAATTTAATGCTGGCTAAGTTTAAACATAGTCGTATTGAAATTGATTTATAAGAATACGGTGAAGGGCAAGTATCAAGACTGGTTGTAACCAGATGGCTTGCTGAGATTAGAAGGATGGGCGTGGGATGGCCTGACGGATGAGCAGATAGCTGAAAATATAGGTATTGTTCCGTCCACATTACACGCCTGGAAAAAGGATTATTAGGAGATATCAGAGACCCTAAAAAGAGGCAAGGAGGTCGTTGATATCCAAGTTAAAAATGCACTGCTTAAACGGGCATTGGGATATAAGTATACGGAAATTACTAGAGAAAGAATCGTTGATACCGGTCAGAAGCAACGACATGGTGGCGAATCCGAACTTACTCAAAAGGAATGGGACTTTGTTATATCATACTTTGGCGGCAAATGCTGTTACTGTAACAAGTATATGGATGATGAGCCCACAAAGGATCATATAAAGCCGTTTGTAAAAGATGGGAGAATGACCCGTGATAATATAATACCCTGTTGCTGGTCTTGTAATAGTGTCAAAAAGGATAATGAAATGGTTTCGTGGTATCAAAAACACCTGGTGTCTTGCCGTTATTCTCGTACTTGCTTTTTAGAATCATCTTTTGTGGCGGCCAAATCACTATTTAGCGGAGAAAGAAAATTGAATACGGAACTTAGTAACCAGACCTGAGAGGGTCTATTTTTTTTATGAAAGAAAAAGGGCTGGACTGCCGGAAGTAACCGAATAAAAGTTGCACCGGTGCAACAAATCAGGAGGGCGGAAGACCGTCCTCTGGTAATATCTCCCAAATTGTGGTATTCTTATGAAGTGAATTAGAATTTGTAGCGCAGCTTTAGTGATAGTAAGCAAATTAGCATCCCTAAGAGTAAGGTATAGAAGAAGGAGACGATAGTTGATAATGATAAATAAAATGATTAAAGGACTTGTTGACCTTGTTTATATGACTGGACGGGTAAGAAGAAAATTTGAGCGTGACAATTCGAATGAAAAAGTTTTGGCAGCAGATGCAAGTAAAGGTATTGTAACTGAAAAGAATCAAGACATACAACGTGGTCTTGACTGGGTGACTTCACAAAGAGCAGTTATCTTGCTGACAGACAAGAAAATTATTTGTGGTAAATGGATAATTTTACTTGACACCATTGCTACTGCTCAATTACTAGTGCTTGGTAGCGGACAAGTTTTGAAAATCCAAACAGAAGATGGTAAAAACTATCAATTTGGAATGCATTTCAATTCTGAATGGACAAATCAACAAACACTTCCGTTGACAGTTGAAAAAGGGCAAGTGAAGTATTCATTTTTTAGCATTACTGTGAGGTGGATTTTAATTGGATATTTAATTTGTTGGGTTTATGAGCGATTTATTGCAAGCTAACAAAAGCAGATATGCTGTGTAGTTCACCCTATAGCCATAAGCCCATCAAATTCGAATTTAGCAGATCAGGTGGAGAAATAAAATGTATATAAAAACAGACAGGTTGGTAGTTCGAGATTTGGAACGAAAAGATGAGCAACAATTATTAAAAATTGTATAGCAGAAGAATCTTGTAAAGTTTATGAAAGATTGGTCTGAAAATAGTTTGGTGCCTGGTGCTTTTGGCAGATATATTGATTGGCATCAAAGTCAAAAACAATCTACAGATGATATGAAAATAAACGTTATGCCATTACATGTCCGCCGTTGACTGCGTTATTTGATTGGTGTATGTCAGTATCTGATTTGCCGTATCTTATTTTGACAATGGGTTGTGCAAATACTGCTTCATGCATGGCTGAAAAAGCAGGATTTGAGTTGTTTGAAAAAAGGACTCCGATAAACCATAAACAGACCAATATGATCAGTGATAGTTATTTTTACTATCGGAAATATCGTTAAGTATAATTTGAGGATGCATTTGGTGGAGGTGTTATGAAGTATATAATTCGAAATGGCAGAGCATGAAATTCCATTGCTGGAGAAATTTTTGTATAACGCAATATTCGTTCCGAATGGAGCAATAGCACCACCGGAAAGTATTATTGAAAGCCCTGAGATGCAGGTGTATTTAAAGGGCTTTGGGAAACAATAGGTTTAGGTATTATAGGATATTATCAATAAATACTTGCAGCCATCCAGGTCGCAAATGAAAATGGGAGGTTATTGACAATGGCATTAAAAGATCTAAAACTTTGGAAAAAAAATATTCCTGATCTCGGCTTAGTTTCTTCTGTTGGGGACTTGAATAACGAAGGGTTACCTACTCTGACACCTTATTTATTGAAAGGCGAGAAGACTCGCCCAGCAATGATTGTCTGTCCGGGCGGAGCATTTCAATGTAGAGCATCCAATGAAGGAGAACCAATTGCAAAATGGCTAAATCAAATAGGTATCAATGCTTTTGTTTTAAATTACCGGGTTGCCCCTTATACGCCATTTACTTCAACGAAAGATGCCGTACGAGCGGTTAAGTATCTTCGTTTTCATGCTTTAGAATTAAATATTGACCCGGAACGAATTGGTATGATAGGATTTTCTGCTGGTGGTTATCTCACCTCTTTTGTAGGAACTCACTATGATAATGGAGTGATTGAGCCGGAAAGTCGAAATGCACAAATGATGTCGATGCTATTGGGAGAACCAGATTGTAATGATCCGATTGATCAAACGAGCTCTAAACTGAATGCAATCATTTTATGTTATGGAGAGACAGCTCCCTTTTCTAAAGAAAAATTGCCGTCAGATTCTTTATTAAAAAGTGATATTACAGTGAATGAACTTATTGACTTTACTTCAACTCATAAACATGTTACTGCGAAAACACCACCCACTTTTCTATGGATTACAGCGACCGATCACTGGAACTTTCAGCGCCAAAACTTACTTTTTGCTCAAGCTCTAAATGAGCTGAATCTACCGTTTGATTTACATATATTTTCAAAAGGTCCCCATGGTTTAGGATTAGGCAAGGATGAACCTATGGTAGCAATCTGGCCAAAACTTTGTGAAAATTGGCTTCAAGAAGTATGGTGATCTCTTAGTGTTCCAGAATGCTAAAGTATATAATCTAATTTATCTTTTTAGTAAAGAGTTAACGATAAAAGAGGATGCAGACAACTTCCAGTTTGTTGGTTAGTAAATATCAATTTACTGACTGACAAATCCTATTGGGAAGATAGATGGAAAGAATTCAGTAATTTTTTCAAATGAGCGTGTGTTTTGCTGTCTGTCAGTTCGCTTCAGGAAGTGGGGGGATAATATGAGATACCATGTATGGTTGATCAATGGAGTGATTATTTGTTTAGCCGTTATGGGGGTGGCCGCCTGTCACAATTATACAAACTCTGTGGTCAATATCACATCAGCCACAGAGCAGGTTCCGTCATCAGAGTTTATCATTACAGATTTGGAGACGGAAGATACGATTACTGTCAGTGAATCACAGAATGGTATTAAAGAAACGGTACTTAATGAAGATGAGTTAAAACCGGAATATGAGATCACTCAGACTTTATATCAGGAACTGCGTGCCAGTGATGGTGTACTTTTGGCTCGCAATGAATTCAATCAGCCGGTATTCCATGGCAGCAGTTTTGAAGTGAATCAAATGAATCAGGTGTTTAAAGAGGATTTGAACGGTGTAGATCTAAGCGGCTTTGACTGGACTCTGGAAGCTTATGACAGTCGTGAGGGTTATACTTATATGGAAGCTCAGGAGGGACGAGTTGCTGGTTATCTGGTAAACTGGGAAGAGTGCTACCGAAATCATCAATACCTATCATTTATTGGAATGTATGAATGGGATGGACTTGGTGCTCATGGCGGCTATGATATCTCCGGCCACACCTTCAATGTGTTAACTGGTGAGGTGATGTCACTGGCAGATATTATGAGAATTCCTGCTGAGGAGCTTGGGGAGACCATGTATCAGGAGTACATCAGCTATCATACGGCTTTGGGTGACGGCTATGGTATCATGGCGCAGGGGCATGAGGAGTCACTGGATGATGGGACTGTTAACCAATACTATATTGAGTCTGTCAAAGCTCAGTGCGGCGAAGATGCCGTATTCTGGCTTGACGATGACGGTGTACATATTTTCTTCGAACAATATACATTTTACTATGCAGCCAGCTTGAGTGAACTGATCATACCTTATACGCGTGATGATTTGCTGAAGGCTGAGTTTGTGATTTCGTTTTCAGAAAGTCAGGGGGGTGAATTAACCAACCGTATTTCCACAGATGATTACATCCTTCCTGAGAGCGATCTCAGAATTTATACTTCTGATGAATTGCGTGTGCTATCACCAGAGGAACTTCGGCTGGCCCGGAATGAAATCTATGCGAGACATGGACGCATATTTTCCGCAGACGATTTGAATTGTTATTTTTTAAGTAAATCATGGTATACACCCAGGTATGAAGCTGTTGAAATTGATGCGTTGGGGGACGGTTTGTTTAATGAGTTTGAATTAGCAAATCGAGATCTGATTGTTGATATGGAAAATCAAAATGCTAAAGTCAATCAAAACTCAACAAGAGAGTCAGTGAATGACGAATTAAAAAAATATGATATACAAGATATAGCATTGTTTCTGACAGATAATACAAGACTTATTAAAAAAGATGGTTTTTATGAACTTACAGATTGTTATATATTTATTATTAATTATAGCAATAGCAATCCGGAATTGTATGGACAAAAAGAAACTGGGTTGAATGTATTTTTTACGAAAGATGTCTTGATTCTCAATAAACAGAATCATGGTGATGTTTATATAACGCTGGAAAAGGCAATGGAAAGTATGTATATCGATCACATGCAGGATATCCAAATGGATGAACAGGGATATATTACAGGTGCTATGGTTGACAGCAGGTCAGGCTGAAAAGGAAGGTAACATATCTAGTCACCAACCACCATTTCAAATGGTGGTTTGATATTAGCCCTATAAGGGCTGTTTACCTGCGCGCCTAAAAGGCGGGTATCGCAAGCATTATTGCTGTCGTGCCTCTAAAAGAGGCTATTTTCTCATTTCTTCTTGCTTTGCTTCTTCTTGTTGATCCTGGATGTATTTCTTTATTGCATCTTCGGTGACATTTCCTACCGTTGATACATAGTACCCTCTTGCCCAAAATGATTTCGTCCATTTTGTAGTTGATTCTGGGTGCTTATCGAATATCATCAGGGCCGATTTCTCCTTCAAATATCCTACAAACTCTGAAACACTTTGTTTGGGGGGAATGCTCACTCACAGATGTACATGATCGGAACATACTGCACCTTCCAATAATTTCTATGCTTTTATACTCACACAACCTTTTTAATATCTCTCTTACATCTGCTTTTAGTTGACCTAACAACACTTTTCTCCGATATTTCGGAATAAAAACTATGTGATACTGGCATTTCCATCGAGTATGTGA
>JBOFYZ010000101.1:0-25105 GCA_051654925.1 Lachnospiraceae bacterium
GGGGAGAAGGTCTTTTGGGTATAAACGCCAACTCCGGCATCAATCAGTGCCGGATGGCCATTGAGATAGACAATAAAATTACCGACATCATTATGATTATGGCTTTCGTCGTTGTGTCCACCTTTAAGTGCAAGATACAAACCATTGATACTTCCTTCCTGTTCGCGACTGGCAGCTACCTGAATATCCGGAAGCCAGACATCGCGAACAAAGGGAGGCGTAACAGTATTTTTCTGATCAAAATATTCGCAGCAATCAAATAACTCACATAACCATCGGTGCAGAGAGACCGGTGGCCCATCCAGCTCGTCCTGAATATAATCAGGAAGCGATGAGGCAAGGTTCATGAGTTTATGATCGTTGATACGCTTGCCAAAATGATAGATCAGTGCTCTGTCGCAGCCGGCTTTGGCATCGCCATCCGCAAAGTTAATAAAATAGGGACCGGCAATATGTTCACGATAAATAAAACGGCCAATTTCCTGAATCAGCGGTTCCTGAAAGAAGTTGATGGTTCCCTGGGAGGCCCGGAAAAGCTGGTCGCAGAAATCATGAATGGAGCCGCCGGCACGAGACCAGTAGGAAGTCCCCTCATCACATCCGCCATCATCACCATAAGTGTTCAGAAAATTATCCAGAACGTCAAACATCTTCGTTACTGCCGTTTTTCTTCGGAAGGTATCATATTCTGTGAGCAGAAAGATATTGAGTACATTGGCGGTGATCCATGGATTCCAGTTGTTGACCTTATTCGTGGATATAAAGCCCATCCAATTGGTATCATTATGATGGAGAAAGGGGCTCTTAATCCTTCGTTCAAGCTCCAGACTGATACGTCGGCATATTTGTGGGGCTTCCTGATTTAATACCGGTTTTAGCAGATAGGCTGTCCATGCCAGCAAATTTCCGGTTTCACCTGCAAATAGGTCAAGGAAAGGCTCTTCAATATCCGGAAGCGGTTGTTTGGACAGCGGACTGTCAAGGAAAGCAAGTTTTCCATTGTGAGCAGATACACCCCAGTAGCTCTCCTCACAGATTAACCATATGCCATTGATGATATCATCCAGAAAACGCCCGTTTCCTTCCATACATTCTCCGATCACCAGAGTACTCAGGGCGCGGCGGCGCAGAAAATGAGGATTTTCATATGATTTGCGATCCCCATTGCGGTAAAAAGACATAAATTCTGTGGCTAACAAAGCGGGCCATTGGAAGCTGAGAAATTCTTCTGCATCTTCAATCGCCCGCCGTTTTTGATTTTTCGGCAGGTGATTCCAGGCATCACGTTCGGTCACATCGGGATATGGATGGAAATCACAAAGGGGCATAAGCCGGTCTGTCAATCGGTGTTGTAGTTCTAGTTGGATAAACATTTTAGCATTTTCCTCCTGCTGGTTCATTCAGAATCTGATTTTTGATTTTGTTTTACATATGCTTGCTGGACATAGTTTCTGGGAGAGATACCTTCAATTTTTTTAAATACCTTGCTGAAATAAAATGCATTCTCAAAGGACAGTATTTCGGCAACCTGATATACTTTCAGTTCCGGATTCAGAAGCATTGTTTTTGCTTTGGCTATTTTCTTTTGCGATATGTATTCGGAAAAACCGATATTACAGGTTTTTTTAAACAAAGTGCTTAAGTAATTGGGACTTAAGCCAAACAGATCCGCAATTTCATTTAAAACAAGGCGTTCATCAATATGCTCGATCATATATTTTTGAATATTCAGAATCAGCGTGTTTTTGTGCAGCGTCTTTTTCTCATCAATGATTTTGCATAAACCATCCCTGAGCGTGATTAGCCAGTTAATCACCTGCTCGGTATTATTTAATTGATGCAGAGAGCGATATCCATTATTGTAATCGGCAAATATCTGGCTTATTTCTTTCTCGCCGTCCGGCAGCAGTGAGAGGGTTAAATACAAAATATTGCTTGCCCCATCAATCACTTGTAAGAAGTTTGAGGGGTAGGAAGAAAATAATTCGATTATTTCAGTCAGCGTTTCGTATAAAATATCGGCATTGAACTCCTCGAATCCCTCGGAGAGCTGAGCTTTAAACAACGCCATATTAAAAGCAGTATACTGTTTGCCGGGATTACCTGAATAATAAACAACAGAATTTTTTTCATTGGCAAGAGCGAATGCCTGGCGCGACTCCTGGAAAGACTGGGAGATATAGAGTGGATCTGACACTGTATTCCCAATTCCAATGGTCAAAGTTACATTAAAGTAATTATGCACAATCGAAAGACCTTCCAACGCGAAATTAATGTTTGGCGGCGTATCATGATCCGGATAATAAAAAATAATACAAAAATGCTTTTTGTCTAAACTCAGAAGGTAAGAGGAGACATATTTTGACAGGATTTCTTTTATCATTTGCAGGCTGTTATTGAGCAGGTTTTCTAATTTTGAGTGATTGCCTGGATTTTCGTGGATCTCGCCATAGGCAATCTGATATATTTGATCATGAAATGTTAATCCGAGCTCTTTTGTCTGTACGGTAAACTGGTTCTCATTATCAAAGAGGTTGTAAATCAGTTTTAAAAAGAACTTCTCTTTGTAACTATGTAAGGTGGGGTAAGCATATGAGTAAGCAACCATTCCTTTACGCTCCTCCAGCATGCTTAATGCCTTTTTTACCGAAGCTTCCAATGTTTCTTTGTCCAGTTCCAGCTTGATCAGGTAATCTACTGCCTGGACGGAAAGCGCCGTTTTGACAAAATCAAATTCCTCATAACTGGTTATAAAAATAAAAAGCGGAATTTTCCCTAAATCTTCCTGACATTTTCGTGCCAGTTCAAGCCCGGTCATGATTGGCATTTTTATATCCGATATAACAATCTCCGGTGCATATTGAAGGATTTGCTGGTAAGCAATCTCACCATTAAATGCCGTTCCGACGACTTCTATTCCAAGCTGTTCCCAATTCAACATGGATTTAATACCGACCTGTACCAAAGGTTCATCATCGGCAATCAATAATCTTATCATAATACCCCCCCTCCTTATATCGTTGCTGTCTCTGGCAAACATGGGATTTTTATTTCTACCTGTGTCCCTTTCCCAGGAGTGCTTTCTATCGTAAGCCCATAGTCCGTTCCAAATGAATGGCGTATTCGCTGGTTTACATTACTGATGCCGACTTTTTTGAAAAATAGCTTGCTGGTCTCATTTGTCCCCTCCAACACAGTTTTTATGGTGATGCTATCCATTCCAATACCATCATCATTGACTGTGATAAAAAGGCAGGGTATACTGTTTTTTTCACCACTTGCAATCTCCGTTATTTTTAATCGTATTTTTCCCACCCCTCCCTTGGGCTCAATACCATGGAACAGGGAATTCTCTATGATTGGCTGCAGGGTAAAACGGTGGATATAATAGTCAAGAAGCTGTTCGCCTTCAATGTCATAGGTGACGGAAATTCCCCCGCCATATCGATATTCCTGGATTACCAGATAATCTTTCAATAGGGCAAGCTCTTCCTTTAATGTGATTAAGGAACTGCTGCCTTTTGAGACATTCTTTAAAAGTCTTGCCAGAGAAGTCGTCATTTCTGATATGCCATTGGCACCTTGCATCAATGCCATAATTTTGATGGAATTGAGCGTGTTGTATAAAAAATGAGGGTTAATCTGACTTTGCAGAATCTGGTATTCAAGGTCGGCCTTTTGCCGTTCATCCTGCAGCCTGGTATTCATAAGATTAACAACATTTCGGGACAGCAAATTGATTCCCTTGCCGATCTCACCAAATTCATGATTCCATTCGATCGAATCATCCGGAGAAAAATCTCCCTGAGAAATTGCTAAAAGTTTTTTCGTTATTAATCGGATTGGCTGGTTGATGATACGGTTTAATAAGTAAGTCATAATAATACCTAAAGTAAGTATCATCAGAAAAATCGTTAAGAATAATGATAAATACATCTGAGGGTGAGAAAATGGGTTGGCAGTCATAACCTGCGATATATGCCAGTCCGGAATACCTAATGAGCGGGTGATTAATATCCCTTTTTTTCCGTTATCCATTCTTACTTCATAGCTTGCCGTATCTGTCTGCAGGATGTCAGATTCGAGCGGACGGATGATTTCATAATCTTGTGAGTTGGCAATTAACAACTTGTCTTTAGGGCTGTATAAATAGCGTTCCGTACCTATCGTGATATATAAGAAGCTGTCGGCCTCCAGTGGAAAGGAATGGATGGCATCTGTAATAACAGACGCCGAAACTTCGGTATAAAGCCATCCCATATGCTCCTGCGTATTTAAACTTAAAATCGGCCGGACAATCGGAATGATGTTGGTTTGATTCTGAGAGTATGGCAGTCCTTGTCTGGTTCCAATCCATTTATAATCTGAGGCATGATACAAATCATCAAAAAATGACATTTGGGGAATCATTTCTGCTGCATTTGCGACACTGAATGCTGAGCTCGGAATCATCTGCAGATAGTTTGTGGTGTTCAAAGGAGATATAATCGTACGGATTGTCAGTTTCGAGGAACCGGTGTTATAATATTCTTCTCTTAAACGCTTAAAAGAGGTAAGCGCTGTATTACGAAGCGATGGGGTGTCTTGTGCAGCAGTTGCCATTCTGGGCTGATCCTGAAATGCGTGCAGGTAATTTTGAATGGAATCGTTTGAACAACACCAATTTGAAAAATAAATAATGTCCTTCATTTTGGAAGATACATTGCTGGATACGGTCTCTAAGTTGAATTGAGTTGTTTGAAGCTGGTTTTCACGGACTAAAGAAAAAAATACCAAATAGTAAATAAAAATCATTAAAAATGCGATTAATAATATTGTTCCAATAGATAGCATAATCAATCTCATTTTAATTGTCTGCAATTTCCGCATCAGTCAATCTCCCTTTGAAGAATATAGTTATCAATTCTTATATTAATGAAGCTGTTACGAAAAGTCAAATGAAAGATAGGGATTCGTAAGATATTACATGATTCGTAAAAAATGATAGATTTCATATGATATCATAATAGAAAAGTATATGATATTATGGATAGATTACATTTGGTGCTATTACTAATTATAGTATAATTTAACCAGTCAAAGATAAAAGGAGGAAGTCAGAGATGAAAAAAAGACTAATCAGTGCCCTGCTTGCAGGGACGATGGTAATGGCAAGCTTAGCCGGATGCCAAACGAGTGATACATCGGGAACAACAGCAGGATCAGAAACAACAGCCGCTAAATCAGAGGAAAGTGCGGCGGCAGCAGGTGGTGAGACGGTTCTGCGCTGGGCAATGTGGGATAAGGAACTCGGTCCATATTATATACCGCTGATTGAAGGTTTTGAGGCAGCGCATCCAGGGGTCAAGGTTGAGATGGTTGATCTTGGCGGTTCCGATTATATGACCGTATTAGGTACGCAGTTAACCGGCTCGGGATACAGTTTTGATGTCGTAACAATGAAAGATGTGCCTCAGTATACCAATCTGGTAAACAGAGGGATCCTCGAACCTCTTGATGACTATATTGCAAAAGACAATGTGGATCTGAATGCTTATAAGGGGCTGACGGATCAGGTTACGATTGACGGCAAGCTGTATGAGCTTCCATTCAGAAGTGATTTCTGGCTGATCTATTATAATAAGGATGTGTTTGATAATGCCGCAATGCCATATCCTTCCAATGATATGACATTGGCTGAATATGATGAAATAGCCAGGGCACTTACTGTTGATACCCCTGGATCGGAAGTTTACGGAGCGCACTATCATACCTGGAGATCGGCAGTTCAGTTGTTTGGTATTCTGGATGGAAAACATACAATTCTGGATGGCAATTACGATTTCCTGAAGCCACACTACGAGAGAGCCTTGGCTGAACAGGAGGATGGGGTGTGCCAGGATTATGCAACCCTCAGAACCTCAAACCTTCATTATACAGGTGCATTTGCCCAGGGTAATATTGGGATGCTGAATATGGGAAGCTGGTTTATCGCTACTTTGATTGAAAAGATTGGTACAGGTGAATATGCCGATATTCCGAACTGGGGTCTTGTAAAATATCCTCATGATGAAGGGGTTGAACCTGGCTCTACCCTGGCGACCATAACATCACTGGCGATACCAGTTACCGCTCCGGATAAAGATATGTCCTGGGAATTTGTTAAATTCATTAGCGGTGAAGAGGGAGCCAAGATTCTGGCAAAAACCGGAACAATCCCTGCGCTGATGTCGGATGAAATTGCAGATGCGATAGCTTCTGTGGAAGGTTACCCTGCTGATGAGGCGAGTAAGGAAGCTCTGCAGACCAGCAATCTGTATCTGGAAATGCCGACCCATCCAAAGAGCTCTGAAATTGAGACTATTTTAAATGAGGCACATGATAACATTATGACCGAAAATATGACGATTGATGAGGGGATTGCAAGCATGAATGAAAATATCAGTGCAATTCTGAGCCAGTAATCGATAATTCTAATAAAAAACGTCAATGGGCGGACTGAATACGGTCCGCCTTATTTTAAGAAGGAGGAGATGAGTCATGGCAAAAACGGTTGATCAGACGCAGGTACAGCAAAAACTGGCGGCTTTGAATCCACAGCTTGCAACGTTAAAAGAACAGCGCAGAGGTGCCGTTACGGACAGGGAAAAGAAAAGGATTGAAGCGAAAATCCTTAAAACAGAGAATAAAATCAGGCAGGCAAAGACCGGTGCTTTACTTGCTCGGGATACCAAACGCGATTTGATCGCGTATTCTTTTATCGCCCCCAATTTTATCGGGTTTGCAGTATTTACCCTGGGGCCGGTAATCTTTGCATTTGTGCTTGCATTTTTGAAGTGGGACGGGAATAATCCGATTCAGTTTGCGGGACTTGCTAATTTTGCCAATATGATTGGCAATAAACGGTTCCTTGCATCACTGAAAAATACCATCATTTATTCTGTGGCAACGGTGCCGCTTACTCTGGTGGTGGCTTTGGGGCTTGCTGTTTTATTAAATCAAAAAGTTAAGGGTCGGAATTTCTTTCGTACCGTCAGCTTCTTTCCTTATGTGGCATCTCTGGTTGCGGTCGCAGCGGTATGGAACATGTTGTTTTCACCGGCTAAAAGCGGCCCTGTAAACATGATTTTATATAATCTGGGTGTGGCTGCCAAGAATCTCCCCAAGTGGTCGGCCGACAAAAACTGGGTTATGTTTAGTGTAATATTATTCTCTGTCTGGAAAAACATGGGATATTATATGGTTATTTATCTGGCCGGACTTCAGGGGATCAATGCTGAATTATATGAGGCTGCCGGCCTGGACGGTGCCAATACCTGGCAGCGTTTCCGTTTCATCACCTGGCCGCAGCTTCAGCCAACGACCTTTTTCGTGACGATTATTCTTACCATTAACTGCTTTAAAGTTTATGACATTGTTTACATGCTGGCGGGAGGCAGTACTGGTGTACTTAGTGAATCGGCAATCGTGCTGGTTTACCATATCTATGAAGAAGCCTTCCGTAATTGGAATCTGGGCTATTCGAGTGCAGTGGCGATGATACTGTTCTTGATTGTGCTGGCGATTACCTTGATTCAGTTCCGCAGTGAGAAGAAATATGCGTAAAGGGAGGATGAAAAGTTGAAGATTAATAATATGAAAACAAGAACGTGGCGGATAGTCCTCTACGTGGTATTGATTGCATTGGCCTTTGCAATGCTTGTGCCTTTTGCCTGGATGTTGTCTGCTTCCCTGAAGCTGGATAAGGATGTTTTTGTCTTTCCGATTCAGTGGATTCCTAAACAACCAAGATGGCAGAACTATTCTGAGATATGGAGAAGAATACCGCTGGCTACTTTTGTGCTGAATACAACGAAACTTACCCTGATTGTCACATTCCTGCAGTTGTTAACCAGCAGTTTTGCGGCATATGCATTTGCAAAGCTTAGTTTCAAAGGGAAAAAAGGTCTCTTTCTAGCTTATATTGCCACGATTGCCGTGCCGTGGCAGGTTTACATGGTTCCCCAGTTTATGATGATGCGTACAATGGGGCTTGCGGATACCCACCTGGCAATCATCTGTCTTCAGGCATTCTCAGCATTTGGTGTATTTATGATGAAACAGTTTTATGAGGGGATCCCCGATGAGCTGTGTGAGGCGGCAAGAATCGATGGAATGACAGAATACCAGATCTGGTACAAGATTATGATTCCTTTATCGAAACCGGCATTATCAACGTTGACGATCTTTACGTTTGTAAATACCTGGAATGATTTCTTAGGACCACTTATTTACCTGAATACAGAAAAGAAAAAAACACTGCAGCTTGGACTTCGCATGTTTATTGGTCAGTTCGGTGCTGATTACGGATTGATTATGGCTGGTTCGGTTATCAGTTTGATTCCGGTAGTGATTGTATTCTTGTCTTTGCAAAAATATTTTGTTGAGGGAGTTGCGGCTACTGGTGTCAAGGGCTAATGAGAGGAAACGAGGAGAAGCAGATATGAAATATATATTACCGGATGAGTTTGAAAGCTATGAGGAAATTTCAGCTGATGAGATTGCAGAAGGACTTAGGTTCGCTTCGGAACAGGTGGTTCGCAATCTCCCGGAGTTTACAGACAAATTTCCTAAGGCATACAGTGAAAAGGGGTTTTATCAGCCGATCGATAACAATTACTGGACGACAGGCTTTTGGACCGGGGAAATATGGCTGGCATATGAATTTACCCAAAACGAGAAATTGAAAGCAGCCGGCGAAGTACAGATGAAAAGTTTTCTTGATCGGATTGAACGCAAGGTTGAGGTGGATCATCATGATATGGGATTTCTCTATTCCCCTTCCTGTGTGGCAGGATACAAACTGACGGGAAGCCAGATTGGTTATGAAGCGGCCCTGAAAGCAGCGGAGCAGTTGATTACCAGATATCATGAAAAAGGGCAGTTTCTTCAGGCGTGGGGGCCGATGGACCAGCAGGAGAACTATCGCCTGATTATCGACTGCCTGTTAAATCTTCCGCTTTTATATTGGGCTGCGCAGCAAAGCCAAGAAGCAAAGTATCAGGAGATTGCCGAGAAACATATCCATACGGCGCTGGCCAATGTGATACGTGAGGATTTTTCCACCTGGCATACATACTTTTTTGATATTAACACAGGAGCTCCGGCTTACGGAGCTACCTGCCAGGGATACCGGGACGGATCCGCATGGGCGCGAGGGCAGGCGTGGGGCATCTATGGAACGGCGGTTGGATACCGATACACCGGACGCAAGGAATATATCGAGCTGTTTAAGGGGGTAACAAAGTATTTTCTGGAACATCTTCCCGGAGATTTGATTCCATACTGGGATCTTGAATTTGGTGATGGTGACGAGGGGCAGCCAAGAGATTCTTCTTCGGCATCAATCGCGGCATGTGGAATGCTGGAAATGGCAGGCTATATGAACCCTGAGGATGCGGCTTATTATACCAGTACTGCCAAGAAACTGCTGAAGTCACTCTGGGACGGTTATGTGGTTAAGGATCCTGCTGTATCCAACGGACAGGTTCTTCATAGTACCTATTCCAATCACTCACCCTATAATACCTGCAATCACTATGGGGTGGATGAGTGTAATATTTGGGGAGATTATTTCTATATGGAGGCATTGACCAGATTAGTAAAAGACTGGGACCCTTACTGGTAATAAGCAACATGACAGCAATTGAATAAAAAGCTGACAAGAAAGAGGAATTGACATGAGACTGCATACAAAACAGGAGTTCAGGGATTGGATGAATATGGTGCTTGAGCCTTTGAAACCACTTTATAGTGAGGGGAAAGCACGGCTGCACCTGGGAGATACGGGGGTGGTATAT
This sequence comes from Lachnospiraceae bacterium, assembly GCA_051654925.1. Classification (GTDB taxonomy): domain Bacteria; phylum Bacillota; class Clostridia; order Lachnospirales; family Lachnospiraceae; genus Brotaphodocola. Next base: position 9,819 of record JBOFYZ010000101.1, read on the forward strand.
CCGCAGGAGAGTATTGAGTTGGAGGCTTTTTCAAGACCTTTATGGGCCCTGGTGCCGTTTTGGATGGGGGGAGGCAGCGGATGGGAAGAAATATACCAGGAAGGCCTGGTGCATGGAACGGATCCGGAGCATGAGGAATATTGGGGCGGGTTTCAGGATTATGATCAGCGTTTTGTGGAAATGGCGGCGATTGCCTGTGGATTGATTTTTGTGCCGGAAGTAATGTGGGATCCACTTGATGAGAAAGAAAAAAGAAATCTGGCAGAATGGTTATACGGAATTAACGAGTATACAATTCCGGTTTGCAACTGGCAGTTTTTTATGATTTTGGTTAATGTAGGGCTGAAGAAATGCGGACAGCGATATAGCTCGGAGCGGCTGGCGGAAGGGCTTGAGCTGGTGGAGGATTTCTATCTGGGTGATGGCTGGTATCGGGATGGGGCATCGGCACAGAAGGATTATTATATCTCGTTTGCAATGCATTATTATGGATTATTGTATTCAGCTGCCTTACAGGGAGATGTGCAGGAGGAAGAGCGGTGCAGTGCGTTTCGCCGGCGGGCGGAATTATTTGCCCAGGATTTTCTTTATTGGTTTGATGAGGATGGGGCGGCACTTCCTTATGGACGGAGTTTAGCTTATCGGTTTGGACAAGGGGCATTTTGGGCGGCCTATGTGTTTGCCGGGCTGGATGGAATTCCGGTTGGCGTGGTGAAGGGCATTCTAGAACGGCATTTGAATTGGTGGACCAAGCAGAAGATATTTGACCGGGACGGCATCCTGACGATTGGTTATGGGTATCCAAATCTGACCATGGCAGAGAGGTATAATGCACCAGGCTCTCCTTATTGGGGGATGAAGACGCTGTTATGCCTGGGGTTGCCCGATTATCATCCGTTTTGGACAGCCCAGGCACAGCCGCTGCCGGAGCGACATGCAGTGAAACCGCTTTTTAAGGCGGATATGCTGATGCACCACAGGAATCGGGATGTGATTGCCTATCCGGCAGGTGTCTGTGAAATGTATGGCCACGGACATGTACCGGAGAAGTATGCGAAATTTGCGTATTCAACAAAATTTGGTTTTTCGGTGGCACACAGTCAGATTGTACTACATGAGAATGCACCGGACAGTATGCTGGCGTTTGTGATTGATGGTGATGATTATGTGTTTGTCAGGAAGGTGAGTCTGGACCATCAGATATTGTCGGATCGGGTGATTTCAACCTGGTCGCCGTTTCCGGGAATTAAGGTTACGACTACGATTATACCGGATAAGGAAGGTCACAGCAGAATCCATGAGATAGAGAGTAGTTATGATTGTATCGCTTATGACTGCGGGTTTGCGGTGGAGAAGTTTACAGGGGCATTTTGCTCAGAGCTGAAATCGGACGGAGCCTATGCAGATTCCGGCAGGATGGCATGCCGGGTAACCGGATCGGGGGCGGAAGCATCGGGATATCTGATTGAGGCAGATCCAAATACCAACTTATTGTATCCGAATACAGTGATACCGGCAGTTTCATATAGAATTAAAAAAGGTACTTATTATGTGCTGAAAACGTATATAGCTACCTCATAGGCAAGGAGGGGATTGGAATGATAGCACATGGTATCACTATAAAAAATGGAGATGGAAGAGTTAAAACAGAGAAGTGGGATGATAGCCAGGTGGTGCTTGTCTTTGAAGATTATTATGAACCGGGAGACCAGATTATTGTATCGGTACCGGAAGTACCGGCTTATTATGTGATCCGGCTGGATGATTGTATGGATGAGGCCTTAGTATATTTAACGGAACGGGTTATAACATATCATATACCATTTGAGGAAAAGAAGGTGTCATATAATCCTAAAGCATTTTCCGGAGAATGCCATTACCTGACGGTCAGAGGGGCGGCAGATTGGGAAGTTAGTGCCTATCGGAATCTAGCTAAAAATGCCTTAGATCAGCATGGTGCCCAGGGCTGTTATCCTCATGCGTTTGCCAATGTGGAGACAAGAGGAGAATCCGTGTTTGCGGCACGAAATGCGATTGATGGTATGTTGTCCAATGAATCTCACGGGGCATGGCCGTATGAATCTTGGGGGATTAACCAGCAGGATGATGCTGAGATTACCATTGATTTTGGGAGAACGGTCAATCTTGATCGAATTATACTTTATACAAGGGCAGATTTTCCACATGATAACTGGTGGACACAGGCGACTTTGAGTTTTTCGGATGGGACACAGGAACTTGTGGAGATGGAGAAGAGAGTAAAACCACATGAATTTTTGATTAAGAAAGAGCATATTACATGGGTTAAGATGCATACAATGAAGAAAGCGGACGATCCCTCCCCGTTTCCAGCGCTGACTCAGATTGAGGTCTATGGAAAGTAAATGGGAATGACTTTTTTTAGAAAAACTATTGACAAAAATAAATTTATGGAATATAAATATATCATATTAAACATATATGAATATGAATATGAATTGATAAGGGAGAGTGTTGTTTATGGCAAAAGTGTATGAAAGCTTAACGGATTTAATTGGCAAGACCCCGCTTCTAAGGCTCAAGAATTATGAAGCGAAAAACGGTTTGAGTGCAGGCATTGTCGCAAAACTTGAGTATTATAACCCTGCGGGAAGCGTTAAGGACAGGATTGCCAAGGCTATGATTGAGGATGCGGAGCAAAAAGGACTGCTAAATCCAAATTCGGTTATCATTGAGTCCACAAGCGGCAATACAGGTATCGGGCTTGCAGCGGTCGCGGCGGCAAGAGGATATAGGATAATCCTTACAATGCCTGAAACGATGAGTATTGAAAGAAGGAATTTGCTTAAAGCTTATGGCGCGGAGCTTATGCTTACCGAAGGTGCAAAGGGGATGAAGGGAGCTATTGCAAAAGCAGATGAGCTTGCGGCTGAAATACCAAACTCTTTTATACCTGGTCAATTTGTGAACCCTGCAAACCCTGCTGTGCATAAAGCAACTACTGGTCCTGAGATTTGGGACGATACTGATGGGAAAGTCGATATTTTAGTTTCCGGAATCGGAACAGGCGGAACAATCAGCGGCACAGGCGAATACTTAAAATTAAAAAATCCTAACGTGAAAGTTATTGCGGTAGAACCGACAGACTCTCCTGTTTTATCAAAAGGTACTCCGGGACCTCACAAAATTCAAGGAATAGGCGCAGGATTTGTTCCGGATACATTAAACACAAGTATCTATGATGAAATAATAACCGTATCAAATGATGATGCATTCAAAACCGGCAGAGCTGTTGCAAAAGCGGAAGGTTTGCTTGTCGGTATTTCGTCCGGCGCAGCATTGTATGCGGCGACTGAGCTTGCGAAACGTCCGGAAAACGAGGGTAAGACTATAGTTGTTGTTTTGCCTGACACGGGTGAGAGGTACTTGTCTACGGCACTGTTTTCGGAAGAATAATAAAGGATTTAATGTGTAAGCAGTATCGTCTGTACAAAAACGATGCTGCTTACTTTTTTACAACCTTAATTATACTAAATATATATGTATACTATAATGGGTTAATTCTTGGTGGTTGGGTCATACGAACAGCATTTATTGGTGTTTTTACTTGAAAAAGCCGCTGGTCAATTTGTCCGCCAGCGAGCTGCCAACAGCGATTTCTACAGGACAGGTAGTTGCCATTGTAGTATGGGAACAATATATTTCACAGCTTGATACAGCGGAACAGCGAAAGTCATCAAGGGAGAATCTAGATGAGCAAAATGATTAATAATGAGCTTAAAAAGGGCGGATTTTTGAAGCAAGTGCAAAAGGATAAATATTCTATGAGGCTACACGTTATAGGTGGGCAAATTAGTGCTGAACAATTATTAAAAATAAAGGAAATATCAGAGAAATTTGGCAAAGGATATGTTCATATTACATCAAGACAGGGAATTGAAATTCCGTTTGTCGATTTTAATGATATTGTTATTGTCAAGCAAGAATTAGAAAAAGCAGGACTGTCACTGGGCGCAAGCGGACAAAGGGTGCGTGGGGTCGTGGCGTGTCAAGGAAATTCAATTTGTAATAGTGGATTGATTGAAACAAGTGAGCTTGCCAGAGAGATTGATACGAGATATTTCAATAAGGATTTGCCTCATAAATTCAAAATAGGAATTACGGGCTGCAAAAACAATTGCTTAAAAGCTGAGGAAAATGATTTAGGAATTAAGGGTGCGGCAATAGTTTCATGGAACGCTGATAATTGCAATTTTTGCGGCGCGTGTAAAAATGTGTGCAAATGGAATGTGATTAGGATTAATAAAACAAAAAAGACATTGAATTTTAACGAGAAAAAATGCGAGAATTGCGGGAAATGTACTAAAGTTTGTCCTAGATCCTGTTGGAGCGCGACATATGGATATAAGGTTTTTATCGGCGGAACATTTGGCAAGAATATTATCACAGGCGAACAGCTTGTTCCTATAATTATGGATAAAGAAACGCTTTTTGAAGTAATTGACACAACCATAGAATATTTTGCTGAATTTGCAAAATCTAAAGAACGACTTATACATACAATTAAGAGAAATGGCGATGATATTTTAAAGGAAAGATTAAAGTGTATCGTGTCATAGGGTTCTAAAACGTCAGGAGAGATTAACAAATTAATGAACTGTACTCCGGTGTTGAGCGTGCTATTTCAAGAGGAGCAAGTGAGATTATTTTGTTAGCTTCATGACGGACTGGGGCTGCTGATGAGGATATGAAACGGTGTGTGCGTGAGGGTACCGCTATTATAAAAACTGTAGGTGGCTGGATTAGTCTAACAGCAGAACCTAAAAATAGCAAGTGAAAAAGCATTCAAATCCCATCGGTAATGGCTACACGTCCGCGACTGGGTACAATAGAGAAGAATCACCTTCAGAGCAGTTCTGGTTTATTTCAGAGCTGCTCTTATTGTCTGCCCTGAACCGTTACCCGTAAATTACTTTTACTATCTTGATACAGGTCTACATCAACAGAATAGCCTTTGCCGTCAGAAGACTCATCCGTGGTTTTACCAATCAAAAAATCCGCGGGAGTATTTGCTAACCCTGTGTGCTGTTTCTATAATTCTTATCCAAACAGTTTAATCATTGTGGACTGATTGGATAGAAATATAGTTTATCGGTAGTGGATTATGGTGAAAATTTATCATTAATACGCAAAACATAGAATAACCGTTGTAGAAAATTTCACGAGATGATATTATCTACGTTAATTAGCTTTGACTAACTGGATTGTTTTTTGTTGGTATCACAGAAAGATAAAGCAAGGAGGTATCATGGCATTTTTCGATTTGAGTGTTGCAAAAGAGTCCCGGTTATCCATCCTCTGTTTTCCTTATGCTGGGGGAGGTGCGGGTGCGTATTGGAAGTGGACAGGACGGTTCCCAGGGCAGTTTGGATTTTATCCGGTTCATCTGCCTGGGCGGGAACAACAAATCTGTGAGCCGCTATATCATGATATCTGCAAATTGGCGGAGGATATCACGGAGGAGATGGTGGAATGTTTTACAGGACCGCTTGTTTTGTTTGGTCATAGCATGGGCGGTAAGATAGCTTATGAAGTAGCGAAAAGACTTGAGAAAAGTTACGGCAAGAATGATATCTCGCTTATTGTTTCAGGAAGCCGGGCACCTTGTATACCGGAAAGGAAGCCAATCTGCCACCTGGGAGATGAGACATTTATCTCTGCAATAAAGTCGTTTGGCGGCACACCAGCCGAGATCACAGATAATAAGGAGTTGATCAACTTTTTCCTGCCGATTCTGAGAGCAGACTTCACGATGGATGAGACATATCTGGATATGGAATGGTATGAGCTCAGTGGCGGCATCCGTGTTTATATCGGTCAAGAGGATGAGGAAGTTACCGCTGGGGATATTGACGGATGGCGAAAGTATACAGCGAAAACGTGTGAGGTTAGGATGTTTGCAGGGGGGCACTTTTTTATCTATGAATCCGAACAGGAAGTGATCAGCGAAATAATCCGGTGTGCGGAAGGGCTGGTGTAGTATATGATGCTGCTCAACGATTATGACCCGGTTCTGGATATCACTGTTCCTGGCTTCCTCTTCTCCGATCAGGTGCCGGTTCACGTATGGTACCTGAACTGGAGAAAACATGCCGACAAATTGGATATGGTAATCACGGCATTGAGAAAGGATGAGAAAGCAGAATTTCTCCGTTTCCGGCAGTTCGAAGATCGGTTCAGGTATGTATGGGGGCGGTATCTGCTCAGAACCTTATTGTCTCATTATTTGAATCTCGGCAAAGATGAAATAAGCTTTACACGGGGTGTGTTCGGTAAACCTTGCTTGTCGGCAAACGTGCCCTTGCCTGGTCTTTCTTTTAACTTGTCCCATTCCGGGGAATATGTTGCGGCGGCAGTATCACGAACCGATACGGTCGGAATTGACATTGAATCGGTCAGGGATATGCCTGAGTTGGATCTTATTGCCAGAAATGAGTTTCATGACGCGGAACAGGAACAGATGAGGCGTTGTAAAACAGAGGAAAAACTTGACTGTTTTTATAAGATCTGGGTTTCCAAAGAGGCTTATCTAAAGGCATTGGGCTCAGGACTGAGCAAGGATATGAAGTCATTCTGTTTCGAAGAAAATGGCGATGGTGTTTTTGTGCATGATTCCGAAAGAGGTAAGGTTCCCTGCCGGAAGGAGGAGTTTGGCATCGGCAGTGCTGTTGTAGGGGCGGTTGTTGCTGCAGACATAAGAGCAGGGGGGAGGAACAGATGATGGCGGCGGATATAGTGCTGATACATGGCGGTTTTCATACCAGAGCGTGCTGGGATGATGTGATAATGGCTCTCAACAGTATGGATGGTGGCTGCCGTGTGCTGGCAGTCACCATTCCGGGGCACCTGCACGGCAGCAGAGGCGAAGAGGAATTACGACAGGCTTTCTTTGGGCTGCTGATAGAAGATATCGAAAGGCAAATCCGGGCATTCTCCACCGGGCCGGTGGTCGTGGCGGCCCATTCTATGGGCGGGATTTTCCTGCCGGAAATAGTTGCCCGACTGGGGCGGGAATACATAAAACATATTGTTTTTATCTCGTGTTGTGTTCCCGCCGATAGTCAAAACCTGCTGCAGAACCTGCCATTCCCACTGGCGGCATTTGCGGGTCTGATGGTTGGGAGGGTGCGGGTGGTGAAACGTGTGCCTTATTTTGCAGTCAGGCATCTGTTCGCCAACGGTGTGGGAGGTGCTGCGCTGAAGCGAATCCGAGCGTGTCTTTGCGGCGAGACCACGGAGGTTCTGACCGGGACAATCAAAGGTTCTTTGGAAGGGGTCTGTAAGATCTGGATTTTGACAGAACGTGACAAAGCGCTTCCGCCGAAGATGCAGATGGAGAGTATCCGCCGCATCGGTGGTGTGGATAAAATCATCAGAATAAACAGTTGCCATGAAGTCATTTTTACAGATGCGGAGAAAATCGCAGCTGTCATTTTAAAAAGATAATAAGCGGAGGGAAAAGATGAAGAGTAAATCATTGCAGCCATACTGCAGCCTGGAATATTTTGAAGCGATCTCACTGGGGCAAGCTGTTGATATTTGGGCACAGGCATATGGAGATAAGATCGCAATTAAGGATGAGTATGAAAGAATCTCGTATCGCGAGTTGGCAGAAGGGAGTGACCGTTATGCGCATCGGCTTGAAGATATGGGCATCCGTGCCGGAGACATTGTCATCATGCAGAGTTTGAATCAAGCCTGTTATGTCCGGCTGATGTTTGGGCTCTTTAAGGTCGGTGCAGTCCCTGTCCTCGTCCTTCCTGCCTATCGGGAAAGCGAGATTAAGAAAATTCTGGATAAAACCGACGCAATTGCCTACATCGCACCACGGGAATATATGGGAGTTCAGTATGGGTCGATAGCGGACGGTCTGCGCCAGGAGAAGGAGACACTGAAATGCATCCTGGTTGATGAGTCCTGGGCAACAGAATGTGACAATTATCAGGAAAAAGATGAGCTGGATCGTCGGGCTGAGTTCGACGATGTGGCAGTGCTCCTTCTTTCCGGCGGGACAACCGGAGACCCGAAACTGATTCCCCGTACTCATGCTGACTACCTTTACAATGCGAAGTTGTCGGCTATTCGGAGCCGCATGGATGGTAATACGGTGTATTTGGCTGCTTTGTCGATCGCCCACAACATGCCGCTGTCCAGCCCTGGCATACTTGGTGCATTTACAGCCGGGGGAACCGTGGTTATGTGCCCGTTCCCCAGCCCAGATGAGATTCTGGCACTGATCGAGGAAGAACGGGTGACCATAACCGGGCTTGTACCGACGGTTGCAGGTTTGTGTACGGATCTACTGAAGTACGACAGCTTTGATATCTCTTCCTTACAGACGGTGATTCTGGGCGGTTCCAGAGTCGATGCGAAGCTGGTTGAGACAGTGATGCGTGAGTGGGGATGTATGGTGCAGAACCAATTCGGTACGGCAGAGGGGCTGATAACCGTGACCAGCCTGGACGATTCGGCAGACTGTATCGGCCGTTGCCAGGGGAAACCTATCTCGGCTGCCGATCAGGTGCGGATTCTGGGCGATGACGGGAGCTGCCTTGTGGCTGGTGAGATCGGTGAGCTGGTAGTAAAAGGCCCATATACAATCGAGAGTTATTATAAAGAACCCGGGAATGAGCTGAAATTTACCAGCGATGGTTTCTACCGGACCGGTGACAAGGCGATGATCGGCCTGGATGGGAACTTGTATGTCCTGGGGCGCATGAAGGAACAGATAAACCGCGCAGGAGAGAAGATAACGCCTGCTGAGATAGAGGATGCACTGATGGCGATCGACGGAATACTGGAAGCGGTCGTGATCTCTGTGGCGGACGATAGATTGGGGCAACGCAGCTGCGCTTTTGTAAAGCCGGAAGGCAAATTTGTGGTTGATAAAAGCGAAATTGCCAGGCAAATGATAAAAAACGGGGTGGCTCAGTACAAGGTGCCGGATCAGATCGAAGTGATTGAGACGTGGCCGGTTACCAAGATGGGGAAGGTTGATTATGAAAAACTGAGAGAGAGAGTTTCGGCAATAGACTAGAAGGAGGAGGTGTTTACCATGGAGTACTTGGAGATAAATCGTATCGTGCTGGAAGCAATGGAGCGGACAACGGATATCGCCCCGGAGCAAAATCTGCTGGAGGAGGGGCTTACCTCTATCCAGACAATGAAGATCATCAGCCATCTGCGGGAGCAGGGAGTCAGGCTGCGTTTCTCGCAGCTGATGAAGCACCCGACTCTGCGGAAGTGGCAGGAACTGGCGGCAAAGCAGGATGTTGGTCAGGCAGCAAAACCACTGGAAGCGGTCGTACTTAACCGGCGGTTTGCATTGACTGACGTTCAATATGCATATATGGTTGGCCGTGAGGACGATCAAGTGCTGGGTGGAATCAGCTGTCATGCATACCTGGAATTCGCAGGAACAGGACTTGCCGTAGAGCGGATGCACATGGCCTGGACGGTACTGCTGAAGCACCACCCGATGCTGCGGGCCTGTTTTCATGAGGATGGCACACAGGAGATCGTGGATGCGCCGTTTTCGCTGGAAATGCCAATCCACGATTTTAGGGATTGCAGCGAAGGGGAAAGCGAATATCGGTTGGCTGCTGTCAGGGACGAGTTATCTCATCGCAAGCTGGACATCAAAAGTGGGCAGGTGACAGGACTGCAGGTGTCATTGCTGCCCGGAGGCCGCCATGTAGTTCATTTTGACCTGGAACTGCTGGTTGCAGATGTGAAAAGCCTGCAGATTCTATTGCGGGATCTGGGAAGGGTCTATTGCGGAGAGGAGTTGGACTGTGAATCCAGCAAATGGAATTTTCAGAAGTATCTGGACGTATCGGCCAGGCTAAATGCCGGGAAACGGGAGGTAGATAAGCGATACTGGGAGGGACGGCTGGTAGATTTTCCATTATCTTATCCCATACCAGTAGCAAAAAATCCGGATGCAATCAGAACTCCGGCATTTATGCGCCGCATCATCCGGTTTGACCGTGGGCAGCGGGACGGACTGCAGGCGTTCGCCAGGCGGAACAATACGACGGAAGCAATCTTGCTGTTGACTGCTTATGTCATGACCATCGAGCGATGGAGTGAGCAGTCTCATTTTATGATCAACATCCCTCTGTTCAACCGGAACCTGGAGTTTGAGGGGGTGGAGGACGCAGTGGCTGATTTCACATCCCTGCTCCTGCTGGAGATCGATGCGAGGAGAATTCGTACAGAGCAGAATGGCGGCTTTGAGGATATGCTTAGTTTGATCAAGGATCAGTTTTACAAAGATATGGAACATACTGCTTATTCGGGTGTTGAAGTTCAGAGAGACCTGGCGAAAAAGGTGGGGGAACAATGCAATATCGCCCCTCTGGTATTTGCCTGCAACCTGGGGATGCCTTTGACCGACCAGCGGTTCGAAGACAACATCGGAACGTTCTCCTATATGATCTCGCAGACACCTCAGATTTGGCTGGACTTCCAGTCCTATGAGGACCATGGCGGGCTGATGCTGACCTGGGATTCGATAGACGAACTGTTTTGTGATGGGATGATCGATGACATGCACGAAGCATTCCATCATAATCTGCTGTGGTTGATCAGCCGGACGGAGAACCGTGCTGCACAATACCAGGATGTCTGCAAACGGGAATTTGATCACGGCCTCCTGCAGGCGGCCGACGCGGATAAACAATGCCTGCACAGTGTATTCGCCAATATGGCGAGGCAGTATCCAGATAATATCGCCATCGTCGACAGCGGAGACGACAGGGAATATACCTATCGTGAAATCAGCCGGTATGCTAAGGTGATCGCCGGGAATATTGCACGCTGCACTCAAGAGAAAACGAATATCCCGATTGCAGTGTCTCTGGAGAAAGGGATGGCTCAGATCGCAGCAGTATTGGGGATATTGTTCTCTGGCAATTGCTATGTCCCTGTCGCCACGGAACAGCCGCTGGAACGGCGCAATGGGATCCAGGAAAAGATCGGAATCGATTATGTAATCAGCAGGGACTCTTATGCGATGGAATGGCAGGCCGGCAGTACCGTCATAGATATCGACATGCTGATGGCCGGAGCCGTGCCAGATACGCTGCCGGTTGTGGTGCCCGAAGATACGGCCTATATTATCATGACATCCGGCTCGACGGGTGAGCCAAAGGGAGTAGAGATCGCCCATGGCAGTGCCTGGAACACGATTGCGGATATCAATGATAAGTATGGAGTGGGAGCCGGGGATCGGACGCTTGCGATATCCGGGCTAGACTTTGATCTATCGGTGTATGATATATTTGGCCTCCTTGCAGCCGGCGGTGCCATCGTGACCATTCCCTCTGAGGAGAACAAAAATGCGGCATATTGGCTTGAGATGGTGGAGAAGCAACGGGTGACGATCTGGAACACCGTGCCGATCCTGTTTGATATGTTCATGGTCTCCGCACAGGCATTTGAAAAGGAAAATCTTCCGCTCAGGGTCATTTTGCTTTCCGGAGACTGGATCAACCTCGATACGCCAAGGCAGGCGAAGCAGGTGGCGCCGGGCAGCAGGCTGATCGCGCTTGGTGGGGCGACGGAAGGTTCCATCTGGTCAAACTATTATGAGGTAAAGCTGCCTATACCTGGTGAGTGGAATTCTATTCCTTATGGGCGGCCACTGAAGCACCAGGCATACCGGATAGTCGATGCCAAGGGGCGGGACTGTCCGGACTGGGTAAAGGGGGAATTGTGGATCGGCGGAGTCGGAGTTGCCAAAGGTTATAAAGGGGACGATCTGCTGACTCAGGCGAAATTCCCTGAATATGAAGGGATGCGCTGGTACCGGACTGGCGATTTGGGCCGCTTCTGGAATGACAGGAACATCGAATTTCTGGGACGGCAAGACTCACAGGTGAAGATACGCGGGCACCGAATCGAGATCGGCGAAATCGAGGCGGCGCTGAGCGATATTCCACTGGTAAGGGAAGCGGTGGTAGCCGCACCGGAGCGAGTGTCTAGGAAAAAATACCTGGTTGGGTTTATCATTGCGGCAAAGCGTGGTATCGATGAGGCAGCCGGAAAGGAAGAAATTATCGCCGCATTAGAGCGGAAGATACCACATTACATGATTCCTATGACCTATTATTTTCTGGATGAGCTTCCGCTGAACCGAAATGGCAAGGTTGACCGGAAGCGGCTGTGTGCGATGGCGTTGGAGCGGGATATGGTCAATACCGGGAGTGATGGCAGCAGTGAGACCGAAGTGCAGATTCGTGATATCTGGCGCGATGTATTTGGTCTGCCTGATCTGAATATCCGTGATAACTATTTCCAGCTGGGCGGTGACTCGCTGACTGCGACCAGGATCATTACCCGGATGAAAGAACAACTGGGGTTGGAAGTTTCTATCGCCAGTCTGTTTGGCAATCCGACTATAGAGCAGCTGGCAAAGATGGTGCAGAAACCAGCCGGCGGAACAGACCGAATGACCCAATTGCCAGAAATGCGGGAAGGGCACAGCGATGTAGCGTATCCGCTTACTGACATCCAGTATGCATACTGGGTAGGCAGGCAGAATGTGTTTGCCTTAGGGATGGTTTCATCCCATACATATTATGAACTAAGCAGTGAGGATCTGGATCTTGGCAGACTGGAGGCGGCCTGGAATACCATGGTCAGGACACATGATGTGCTACGGGCAGTGGTGGCGAACGATGGGATGAGTCAGACGGTCATACAAGAAGTGGCATATTATCAATTTGCGATCAGTGATTTTCGTCAGGATGGTCAAGCTGTAAAATGGAAAGGCCTCTGCAAGATTCGCTCAGAGATGGAGGAGCAGGTGCTGGACGTATCCCGGTGGCCGGTTTTCGACATCAGGGCATCCCTGCTGGCGGGGGGACAGACTATCGTCCATTTGAGTTTTGACAATATCGTATTGGATGCAGGGAGTATCATGAAGCTTCTTTATGACTGGACTTGTCTCTACAGGGATGACAGCAGAATGGTGGCGGAAAATCCAGCGGAAGGAGAAATGCCAGTCAGTTTTGCTGATTATGTGTATTACCTGCAGGATTTGGAAAAGACCCTTGTTTATGAACGGTCACAGACCTATTGGCAGCGGCGGCTTCCGGACTTCCCCGAATTGCTGCGGCCGAGTGTAAGAAAACCTGCGGAGGCACTAGAGATGCAACGGTTTGGCAGGTTGAGCGCGAAGATTGAGAAAGACAACTGGGTGCGGATCAAGCAGATCGCGGGTCGGTATTCGGTTACTCCGTCCATGCTGCTGCTGACAGCCTATGCACAGATCCTGGGGGGACAGGTAGAGAGGCAGCGATTCTCCATTGTGCTGACATTGCTGAACCGGCTGCCGGTGCATAGGCAAATAAACAAAATTCTCGGTGATTTCACTTCGACCATGTTGCTGGATATTACTCTGGATGATTCCAGGTCATATGTGGACAATGTGAGTGCGGTACAGACCCGGTTCACCGAGGATATGCAGCACCGTTACTACAGTGGCGTGAGGTTTCAGCGAGAGCTGCACAAACAGAATGCAACCGCGTGGAACAACGAGATGCCGGTAGTCTTTACGAGCACGCTGGGACTGGACAACCATTCAGGAGAACTGTTTGGCGAAATCGCCTATCATATCACCCAGACCCCGCAGGTATGGCTGGATTATCAGGTACAGGAGGTGGACGGCGAGCTGATCTGCAACTGGGATTATGTGGAGGAGATGTTTGAGCCAGATGCAATCGGCGTGATGTTTGAGCAGTATATGAAGAATATATGGATCCTAGAGCAGGAAGAAAGCTGGCTCAGCATAAAGAATGCCTGCTTTGTAGAAGGGGAATTGTGACAAGCGGAAGGATGGAGAGACGATGACAGAGAATCAAATGAAGGAACTAGAAGATAGGAATATCAAACTTTGGACGGATGGTGGCAAGCTGCATTATAAAGCCCCCGAGGGAGCACTTCGGACGGAGGATATTGCTTTTCTGAAGGAGAATAAACCGGATGTTCTGCGGTATCTGACAGTACCGAATGAGAACCGGGAGATCCGGTCGGCGTGTGCAGGGATCGGGGACGCTGCATTGGCAGAAATTGATCCGAGGCTTTTCGAGTCCTGGTACCGGACGGCGCAAGCAGCAGCGCTTGGCTCCGTGATGAATGTTTTCCAGGCGACTGGGATTTTTTGTTCAGAGCAGGAAGCGTATGAATTCGGTGCAATTGTTGCAGCAGTAAAAGTACAGGAGAAGCTGGTCTCATTTTTGAAGAAATGGCTGGATATCTTTGTGAAAGAAGGCATCCTGGATCAGCAGAAAGATTCTTACCGGTTGAAGGATTTGACCTATAAAATCAACGATTTTCGGGAGAAGTGGGCACAATTGGCTGAATTGGAAGCGCAGTTTCACTTTGGAGAGGGTTTTGTCTCTTATCTGATCAAGTGCGGCGAGCGTCTGGGCGAGTTGTTCTCCGGCGAGATCCAGGCATTGGAACTGCTGTTTCCCGAGGGAACGATGGATACGGCCGTTGCTACTTATCAAAAAACGATGACCAGCGTGATTCTGAATAAGATGGCCAGGACCAGTATCATCGAAGCAGCCGGGAATCCAGCCCGGGGATGTGTCGATATCCTGGAGGTAGGTGCCGGTGTCGGCGGAACCAGCAATGAGATGATACCCTGGCTCTCCGAACTCAACGTGCATTATTATTATACTGATGTATCCCGGTATTTCCTGAATGATGCAAAGCAGCGTTTCCATGACAGGCAGTGGATCGATTATGCGCTGTACGATATCAACAAGAGTTACTACAGCCAGGGGTTTGGCCAGGAGCAGTTTGACATCATCTTGTGTGCCAACGTACTGCACAATGCCCGCAATGGTTATACAGTGCTCAGGCAGCTGCAGGAGATGCTTAAAAGGGGTGGCCTGCTGATCGTCCTGGATGAGACAAAGGAACCATATTTCCTGCTCAGTTCCATCGGGTTCAATGAGGGACTGTCGGATTTCGAAGATTCCAGGAAGGATCATCATGGGGTGTTCTTTGCGGAAGAAGCCTGGGATGATATGTTTCGTGCATCAGGATTTGAGAAGATTTATCAATTCCCTGATAAGGCAGATGTACTTTCGTTGGCAGGACAGACCATATTTATAGTCAGGAAGGGATGGGCGGAAAATTACGCGCCGGAGCAGGAACAGTCGGGGGAAGAACCTTTAGGCAACCAGATATCGCATGTGGCAGATGGGGCGGCGGACTATGAGGCGCCGATG
>JBOFYZ010000102.1:0-9442 GCA_051654925.1 Lachnospiraceae bacterium
AACATACGGCACAATGGCAGCGGCAGCTGATAGATCAGACGGCCTATCCCTAAGTTGTTGTATGCCACGACATTCTGTTCGCTGTAGAAAATCTTGCCGACATCCAGAGCCATCTTCGCTTCCTTGTAGGAACGTGAAACTTCCTTGATCTCACCCACAATGGTACCGTAGGATACATGAACCTTGGTCATTGCTTCCGTATTCAGCATATCCAGGATCATGTTGGCTGTCTTGTCCAGATCATCGTAGCTTTCACCGGCCTTGATCTCTTTGACGAGAATAATGTTCTTCTCATCAACTGCGGTAATAAAGTCTTTGGTCTTTGCCGCAAACAGACTTCTAACGGTCTCCAGCGCATTGATATCTTTTTCGTGTTTGGTCTCAATTAAAAAGACTACCCGTTTTACATTGGACTCAATATGAAGCTTCTTTGCACGGTTGTAGATGTCTACCAGCAGCAGGTTGTCCAGCAGCAGGTTCTTGATAAAGTTGTCCTTATCGAACCGCTCCTTGTATGCCACCAGCAGATTCTGAATCTGGAAAGAAGCAAGCTTTCCTACCATATATACATCATCACTGCCACCCTTAGCCAGCAATATATACTCCAGCTGATGTTCATCAAATACTTTGAAAAACTGATATCCCTGAATCACCTGACTGTCGGCCGGTGAATCTACAAAAGAAAGGATGGAGCTTTCATATTCTTCTGCATCTGGAAATGTCGATGCCAGTACCTTTCCTTCTGTATCACATACGCAAAGGTCAATTCTTGTAATTCCCTTCAAACCATCAATGGTAGTCTGAAGTATCTGGTTAGAAATCATAGTACACGCTCCTTATTTATAATTTTTCGTAACAGTTCACACGTTAGACATTCAAGAAGTTACCAGCCCTGAACAGTTACAATTGTGCATAAAAAAATTTCTCTTTTTATATATTAATCGAAAATGGCGAAAAAAGCAAGCGAGTATGAGCTTCGCTTGCTTTTTTAAGATTTTATTAGTTAACAACAACCTGCTCGGTATCTTTGTCAAATACATGTACTTTGCTTAAATCCATTGCCAGTTTAATGGTATCACCAGGTCTTGCAGTGGTACGTGGATTTACACGGGCGGTACAGTTAGCTTCGTTGATATCGAAGTACAGATATACTTCAGCACCAAGCAGCTCGTATACACGGATCGTTGCTTCGAAAACACTCTGTGGAGATGCTTCCAGATAAACATCATCATCATGTAAATCTTCCGGACGGATACCAAGAGTCACACTCTTACCTACATAACCGCCTGCTTCGAGAACTTTTGCTTTCTCCTTAGGAAGTGCGATTACATGATTATGAAAGGTTAAGGTAATATCAGAACCACTCTTGCCAACAGTTGCGTCAAGAAGGTTCATCTGAGGAGCACCGATAAATCCGGCTACGAATTTGTTCTGTGGTTTGTCATACAGATTCTGAGGAGAATCTACCTGCTGTACAATACCATCTTTCATAACAACGATTCTGGTTCCCAGAGTCATTGCCTCGGTCTGATCATGTGTTACATAGATGATGGTTGCATCCAGTCTCTGATGCAGCTTGGAGATCTCGATACGCATCTGTCCTCTCAGCTTTGCATCCAGGTTGGATAACGGCTCATCCATCAGAAATACCTTAGGATTACGAACGATAGCACGTCCCATAGCAACACGCTGTCTCTGTCCGCCGGATAATGCTTTCGGCTTACGATCAAGCAGGTGGGATAAGTCAAGGATTCTTGCTGCCTCCTGAACCAGTTTATCAATCTGATCCTTTGGAGTTTTTCTCAGTTTCAGACCAAATGCCATGTTATCATATACGCTCATGTGCGGATACAATGCATAGTTCTGGAAAACCATTGCGATATCTCTGTCTTTTGGTTCTACATCATTCATCAGCTTCCCGTCGATATACAGCTCTCCGGAGGAAATATCTTCCAGACCAGCAACCATACGAAGGGTTGTGGATTTTCCGCATCCTGACGGTCCTACAAAAATTATAAATTCCTTATCTGCGATTTCCAGGTTGAAATCCTTTACTGCAACAAAACCATTTGGATAAGCCTTGGTTATATTTTTGAGTGATAAACTAGCCATTACTAATTCCTCCTAAGATTATTCTTCTTTTTCATTAAGTACATCAATTGGGTTCGTAGTAATGATACAATATAACACAACTTAAAGCCATATGGTAATTGACCAAAATCATTTTTTGCTTTTTGGCTAATCTGTATATTGGGGGAAAAAGTTGCTTAAACTCACAAAATCAAACTTATTTTTTTTGTTTTTCACTGTCTATATTCGATAAATCCCTCGCCCAAAACCTCGCGCGCATCGCTCACAATTACGAAAGCTTGTGCATCATGCCCAACAACAAGCTCTTTTAATTGTACAATTTCTTTCTTGGAAACTACGCAGAAAAGCATATCCTTGCGATCTCCGGAATACATCCCCGTAGCATCCAGACCGGTCACCCCCCGATCCATGACTGCCATAATATCCCCGGCAATTTCTTCATTCTTTTCCGATATAATGAAAGCCACCTTAGAGAATTTAAGTCCCTCGATCATACCGTCAGACAGCTTAGATACCGCATAAATAGCGATTAAAGCGTACAGTGCATAAGTGACTCCGAACACAGTCGCCCCCACCAGTACGATGATGGCATCCAGAACCTGCATAATCTGGGCAATGCTGTAATGCGGCAACGCACGCTGAATCAGGGCTGCCAGCATATCAGTTCCGCCGGTTGTGGCACTGGCGACAAACACAAGCCCCACCCCGATACCGCTGATAATTCCACCGAATAAAGCGGTTAAAAACAAATCCTCCATCAAAAACGGTATCTCCGGTAACACATACAGTGATGCGGATAACGCCACCGTAGCCACCAGCGTGCGTTTGATGAACCGCCAGCCTTTCAGGCGAATTGACAATAGAAACAGTGGAATATTCAATACGGTATTGGTTATCCATAAGGCGATTCCAAACCGGTCTTTTAAAATAATCGCTATGCCGGAAACTCCGCCGGTAACCAGCCCAACCGGATCATATATATTCTTTATGGCAAACCCCATGAGACAAGCCCCGATAATGATCAGGGCATAGTCCCGTGCCTTTATTTTTATCTTCATTACCGATCGGACAGCTCGATGCCCGCCTCTGTAATCCGGATCTTACCTTCTTTCAGAAGCCTTCCCACAGCACGCTTAAACGCATTCTTGCTCATGGCTGCCTCGCGCTTGATCACCTCTGGATCTGCCTTATCATTAAACGGCAGGACTCCGCCGGATGCCTCAAGCATATTCCAGATCGCCTGCGCATCGGTATCCATTTGGACGTAGGCCTTTTCCCTCAGGCTCAGATCCAGCTTGCCATCATCCCGGACTTTGGTTACCCGGGCATCAATCGAGTCACCAACCTGCTTGCGTCCGAACAATTCTTTAGCCGGAACCAGACCGTAATATTGATTATCGACTGCCACAAATGCGCCAAGGGTTTCATGAATCTCATAGATAATCCCGGTTACCTTATCGTCTTTTTGATACGGAGACTCTGCATTCATATAGGAATAAACATTCATGGTCGCAGCCAGACGTTTGCTCTTATCCACATAAAGTGCAACCAGGCACTCCTCGCCCTGCTGCACCCGCCGCGTCTGCTCTTTGAATGGCAGCAGCAGATCTTTCTCCAGCCCCATATCCAGAAACGCACCGATCTTGCCAACTTCCTTCACAGTCAGCACAGCAGTCTCGCCAATCTGCAGTTTCGGCGTGGCTGTTGTAGCAATCAGCCGATCCTCGGAATCCTTATAGATAAATACCGCCATTTCATCACCGGTCTTAACATCTTCCGGCACCTGTTTTTTTGGAAGCAGAACTGAATGCTCTGTATCCGTCCCCTCGCCAAGATATACACCAAATTCTTTCGTCCGCTGCACCACTAAGGTTTGAACTTGCCCTAACTCAATCATAATCCACTCTCTTTCCGGCCGGTACTGTCCGGCCGCTGTTTATCCTGTTCCAGCCATACCACTGCGTATGGACTGCCCGTATCATCGCACAAAGCAATCGCACTGGCATTACCTTCACAGCTGATTCTGGGATATAACACATCACCCAATACCGCCGCCTTCTTATATTCTACCCGCAGCTCTCTGATATCAATATCACCTGGCAGACATTCACGGGCCATCTCGACGTACTGCGCATTGTTGACATGGTGATTCGTATCAATATAATGGTTCGTAACAATAATTGGCTCACCGGCCTGATAGGCTTCCGGCACCCGGATCCGCCGGTCGGCATATACCATATCCAGCCGCTTCTCCTCCCCAGTGCCGTAGCCACGGACATCTTCCTCCTGAATCTTGACCGGACGCCCGGCCTGGATATCAAAGAAGAACCACACAGAATTCGCTTTCACCAGGTAATTCCCATCCTGATCCTGAATGGTAAAATTCCGGTAGCCATACATTGCTTTAAAATCATAGGGCCATGTACTGATAATCACTGCTTCACCGAATACCGGTCTCCGTTCTATCACAATCTGCCAGGACGAAAGCCACCATGCCCGGTTCTTCTTACTCAGATAATCAAGCCCCAGACCCAGATCTTCTGACTGAAACGTAGAACAGTCCTGAAAATAATTAATAATACCAGTCATTGATAATTGTTTATTTACATCAATCTCACTATACCGTATCCGGCTTTTAAATGAATACAAGTATACACCCTCTTTCCAACCAAAAGTATGTTTATTATAAAGCATTTGCCACTACTTGTCCAGTCAAGTCCGGTGGAGCAAAAACGCTGCATCCATGATGGCACCTGCCTGGAAACAGCGTTTCAGCAACATTACTTTTCAAGGATTTTCACTACTACTTTCTTTACCTCAGAAGGAGTTTGATTGCACGCCTTCGGCTTATGCCCATCCCATGGCTGGAAGATCATAAATTCTCCGGCACCAGCAACTACCTGAAGACCCGGGTTCTGATTGTCAAAAAAGACAACATCCTTTTCCGGATTGTAGGGAACCTTTTCCTGCAGGCTTTCTACCGGCGCATAAGTCATTACTTCGCTTCCTGAGATGATATACTGGATATCTGTATAGTTCTCGTGAGCTTCATATTTTGCTTCTTCCCAGGGAAGTGTTGTATAAGACATAACATTGGCAAATACCGCTTTGCCGTCGATCTCATATTTACCGTTCTCCAGCGCAGCCAGATCCTGAGTTTTTAAAAACTCCACTGCCTTTGCATAACGTCCATCAATTCCCAGATTCTTATAAAAATCAAGATTCTTTGCCTGATCAAAAATCATTGTGGATGACCCCTTTTACGTAGTATTTATTTTAATTCAGTAGTTGGAATGGTATCCATATCATCAAATGCCTGATTCTCTCCGCCCATTGCCCAGATGAAGGTATAGTTGCTTGTGCCTGCACCGGAATGAATGCTCCATGAAGGACTGATCACCGCTTCTTCATTCTTCATGACAATATGTCTGGTCTGATTTCCCTCCCCCATCATATGGAAGACCACATTGTTCTCGGGTACTTCAAAGTACATATAGATCTCCATCCGGCGCTCGTGCGTATGGGATGGCATGGTATTCCACACGCTGCCCGAATCCAGAACCGTCATCCCCATCGACAGCTGGCAGGTCTCCAGTACATCCGGATGGATAAACTGGTTGATCACACGTTTATTGGAAGTCTCCATTGCACCGATTGGCTTCTTGGCCGCCTTTTCAATCGGGATAAAGGTGGTCTTGCATGATTTATGAGCCGGAGCACTTACCATATAAAACTTAGCAGGATCAGAAGCATCATCACTTTCAAAATATACTTCCCTGGTTCCTTTGGTAATATACAGGCAGTCTTTGTAACCCATCTTGAAAGTCTCGCCATCTGCCGTAATGGTTCCGCCACCGCCAATATTGAAGATACCGATCTCTCTTCTTTCCAGGAAATATTCCGTTCCGAAGTTCTTCCATATATCAATGCCTTTATCGATTGATACTTTTTCTGTCGTCGGCATACATCCCAGTGTAACCATACGGTCAACATGAGAGTATACAGCAACTACTTCATTTGCCGCATACAGATTTTCAATCAGAAACTCGGTTCTGGTTTCCTCTGTTGTATAACGTTTGAAATCTCTCTGATTTGCAGAATAGCGAATATCCATTTTGTATCCTCCATAATTCGAATAGTTATCGGGTTTTAATCCATACAGTTATAATTATAGAACGTTTGTAAAAATTTTCAATACAACAAAATGACCAAAACTTGACAAGAATATTCTACAGGTTGGATACTGATGTGCTAGTAAACTGTATCGTAAGTTCATGTGTAAATAGTGCCTGATATCCGTATAGAATCGTTTCTGAGAAACGACGGCGAAATCAAGAACACTTTTTCCTTTTTCAATGCTTTGCCGGGCGCATATTTAAAGCATTTCTTTCTGCAAGCATGGTAAATGTACGCTTTTTGGCATCACTTACATTGCCATAACCAATAGTTATCCATAAGGGGAAACGTTCCGGTAGAAAATCACCACCGGGAGTCGCGTTGGTATGAGAAACATATGAAATGAGGGGAGTTAACTACTCCCCACCTCTTGTCAAAGTATGTACCCTCAATCATGTATATTAGTTAGTTATATCAATTTGTGAGCGTAAATTTCAATTGAATCAGCACAGTTCTTTTCATAATCACCATTGTTGATATGACCAATTTCATGAAGATAAGCTTCTCGTTTGCGTTCAAAGGACATTCTGGCATTTAAAACAATTGTATACGAACAGTCACTATTAGATACAACGTAAGCAGCTATAGTTGTTGGCATGTCAACTTGTATAGTATTAACATCCGGTATCATCAACATCTCCTCGCATACGGTTCATCATTTGTTTCACGAATTCAATATCTTCTTTTTTAATCTTTCTTGAAGCATCAAACAAAACTTTATATTCCGGATTATTAAACATAAATTCTGCCATCTCCCTTGCTTCATCATTAAGATAGTAAGCCGTAACTTCTTCAGGCTCTTTGCCAAGAAGAAAATTCATATCTACATGAAAAAGACTGGCTATTGACTCCAATGTTTTTAAATCCGGCTCTCGATTTCCCATCTCATACATACTAATGGTAGATTTGGCAACGCCCAATTTTTGGGCTATTTCAGCTTGCGATAGTTTTTCACGCGTTCTCAAATATTTCATCCTATCTTTAAATGATGCCACAAATTCACTTCCTTTCTTGTTTTTATATTATACACCTTTCGTGTACAAAAATCAATATAAGTATTCACAAAAAGTGCTTGACGCATGATCACGAATGGTGTATTATACTTTTATACACGTTATGTGTTCTTTTTGATATGGTAATTAATTTTTTCATCTCAGCAAGCCACGTATCCATTACCGGACACAACCGGTACGACAAATGAAGATGGTTTAAAAAAAGGAGGATTGCAAGGATGCCGGATGCTGCCATATCGGATTGAGCTTCGGCGATTGATTCAATAAATTCTTTGTTAGTCATATCTCTCCTTCAAAAAAGAACGCCCCGTAGGACGTTCTCTAAATTGATATTTAACCAGTTACTTAATTAAAGAGTACATTTTCATATCTATAATTTCCCCATTCTTAACTGCATTTTTTCTCAATACTCCTTCAAGCTGAAAGCCTGCCTTTTCAAGTATTCGACAAGATGCCGCATTGCTAGCAAATGGTTCTGCAAAGATCCTAATAATATCTGTATGTTCAAATATATATGTGACTGTTTGTTCCACTGCTTCTGTTCCAAGTCCTTTTCCCCAATAAGGCTCAGCAATATAGTATCCCATTTCTGCTGTTTTAAAATGAATATTATCGCACCGAAACACACCAATGCTACCAATCACTTGACTATCCACTACGATAGCAAAAGTATACGTTTTATTTCGATCAGCTGAAAGCATTGCTATTATAAACTCTTCAGCATCTTTTTCGGTATATGGATAAGGAAGTCCATCCCTAAGATTATCTTGAATCTTTTTATTATTCAATGCTTGAGCTAAATCAGAAGCATCATCTATGTACCATTCTCGAATTTTACAATTCATTATATTTCCCCCTCTTCTTCACTATTTCACTTCCTCGGAACTTTTCCATTCACATAGTAGAAGTACATTCATTCCTTTAGCCTCTTCTCCAATTTTTCTATACATTCTTGTGCCCATTGTAGGTTGGCCTTAGTTTGTGCCACGGCAAAGTCAAGCGTCATTTGCCAATACAAACTCTCATCTTTGCCGTCTGGTATTGTAGATTGGTAGTTATTGATACTTGTTTGGAATTTGCTTACTTGTTCTTCTAAACCGGTAAGGCACATATCGCGGTAAGCTTTCAAAGTCTCCAAAGCAACCTCTGGAGAGTTTGCGCCAAAAAACACGCGTATCAAAAGAGGGTCGTGTGGGTTTTCAAATAGAGCGGTATTTTCGTTCATCCATTTATCAAACGCACTTAGGCCATCCTGTGTTATGGAGTAAACCCTCTTGTTAGGCCTAGTGTTTTGTATGACATTTTTGGAGGTCACCCAACCCTTATCCTCCATTCGATTAAGTTCGCGGTAAATCTGACTTGATTGTGCGTGCCAAAAGCTGTTGAGTGAATCCTCGAACATTTTGGCTAAATCATATCCTGTGTTATCTTGATATTTTAGCAGTCCAAGCAGACCAAAAGGCAAAGACATTATAATCACCTCGTCATATATTATAGATAATAGAAACAACTCAAACGCAGTACATCAAACAAGCGTTTAATATCTGCATTTAAATATGTAATGATTTCTTTGGGCATTCATCAATACAATTAAAACAAAGAATGCACTCAGTCCCGTTAATACGTTTCCTGGAATTATTAGTCATATCAACATCCATAGGGCAAACTTTTTTACATTTATTACAAGAGATAGCCCCTTCTTGCTGAATCGGGTTTTTAACGGCAATAAGCAAGGCTTACTTTTACGCTGATATGTTTTTATAGTAATTTTTTATTAAAATACAAAAAAGTCCCAAATTTCTTGATTTTTCAAGAAAGTTGGGGACTTCTTCAGAACTGGGCTACAAGGATTCGAACCTTGAGATGACGGAGTCAGAGTCCGTTGCCTTACCGTTTGGCGATAGCCCATCAATTTATTAACAACGGATTATATCCTACCGCATAATGTAATATTTGTCAAGCCCTTTTCGATAAAACCAGAATACTTTCAGATTGTTTCAAAACCGCCGTTAGGCTGGGCTACATTTCGGGTCTTTGACAGTTGAATAAAGAGAAAAAGCTTGCAACGCCTAGAAATAGGCGCTTTTTTTGTCAAACCTGTTACTTTTATATTGCGTGATTTAGCGTGATGTGTTATAATATTAGGTATTACAGGAGAAAAT
>JBOFYZ010000103.1:0-41459 GCA_051654925.1 Lachnospiraceae bacterium
TCACATACTCGATGGAAATGCCAGTATCACATAGTTTTTATTCCGAAATATCGGAGAAAAGTGTTGTTAGGTCAACTAAAAGCAGATGTAAGAGAGATATTAAAAAGGTTGTGTGAGTATAAAAGCATAGAAATTATTGAAGGTGCAGTATGTTCCGATCATGTACATCTGTGTGTGAGTATTCCCCCCAAACAAAGTGTTTCAGAGTTTGTAGGATATTTGAAGGGGAAATCGGCCCTGATGATATTCGATAAGCACCCAGAATTAACTACAAAATGGACGAAATCATTTTGGGCAAGAGGGTACTATGTATCAACGGTAGGAAATGTCACCGAAGATGCAATAAAGAAATACATCCAGGAACAACAAGAAGAAGCAAAGCAAGAAGAAATGAGAAAATAGCCTCTTTTAGAGGCACGAACGGACGTAAGCTTTAAGAGATAATTAATAATAAAATAGGTGAGGATGTGAAAATTTTTGAAAAAGTATAGATCTGTTTTTTTAACGATAGTGTTAATTGATGTAATTCTTATATTATGGATGAAATCTTTATTTTTCATAATGAAAAACCGAGATGAAATCGTTTTTACATTTCTGTTACATGATCACATAGAATACAATGGAAATGACTATTATATGGCAAAAGATCAGCATCTGTCTTTTGGCAGTAGTGAAGAACGAGGTCCTGTATACTTGGTATATAAAGGCTCTAAAATCTATTATGAGCCTTGTAACACTGCAAGAGTATATACCGAGTATGAAGAATCGGAGGAAGAAGTTTATATATTTTTTGACAGTGCAATCTATATTCGAGAAGATTTTCAACATGTGGAGGACAATCAGCAATAAAAGGGCAGCACTGAAGATGGAGATACAAGTTTAGATTCTCAGATGAATATTTTAAATAATCAATTGGGAATTAAAATTCGCATTAGAAAGATTGTCCTGGATATCTGTTCCAGATAAGTATTTAGAATTAGTTTCAGAAACAGAAAGAAGCTTAGAAATGGTTCAATTTACATGTTTAGAAGATAAATTATGAGTACGATGCATTCGGGGATGGGAAGGATTTAAATGAGAACCCATTTCGGTGTTGTGGGGAGTATCTAGATTTGAGAAATAAAAACTATAGCTTTACAGTTCAATGACTATCTATTGAATTATTGTAGTACTCGGTTATACTATTGATATAGGAGGTGGATTTATGCCATTATTAGATGATTATAAAAGGCAAGAACATATTAATGGTGTTGTATACAATAATCCATCGGCAGATTTTAGACATGCCATTGTAAATCTAAATATTCATCATAGCCTTAGAATTTAATTAAAAGACAGTTTGTGTATGGTTTTTGTTGAGAATCTAGATTGGAGATTTGATAAAGCGAAAGATGAATATGTCATTCCGGATGTTATGATTATATGTGATAGAAATAATATTCACAAAGGTCAGTATCATGGAGTGCCTAAATTCATAGTTGAAACATTGAGTCCATCAACGGCACTCAAAGATAAAGGAATCAAAAAAGAACTCTATGCACAAAAAGGTGTAGAAGAATATTGGATTGTTAATGCAAGAGCTCATAGCATAGATATTTACCACCTGAAGGAGGACTATTATATTTTATCAAACACCTATTTATATGTAGCTGATGATAATGATGAAGACTATAATGCAGATAAAGGAATTTCTTTAAAGGCGTTTCCTCATATCAAAATCACTTTAGCTGATATATTTGAAAATGTTTAAGAGATCTTAAGATGAAAGAACAGTAAAAGTGCATTTCCGAAAGATGGAGACGCACTTTTATTCTTTTACTTAGTGGAGAATTTCCATATTAAAAACACTGGCGAACAGCCAGGAAGGATACACCTTAAGTGAAATAACAAGAAAGATGGGGATTCTCATAGGAACAGTTTCACCAATACTTAAAAACATTGGACTTCAGGCCTATTACATAGGACTGGCATTTTCAAGCGGGATCGCATCAATCCATAATAGGCATCAATACTGCATATACTGGATATACTGCTCCGCTTTCTCACTAACCGGGTCGGTAAAAAATGCGGCGGCTTCCCGCTGCTCCTCGATTTTACCCTCGTCCATAAAAATAATATGGTCAGCGATCCGTTTCGCCTGAGCAATATTATGTGTAACAAGCACAATCGTATATCGCTGCTTGAGCTTCAGCAGCAGTTCCTCAATCAGGATGGTGTTTTTCATATCTAGTGCCGAGCACGGCTCATCCAGCATAAGTACCTCCGGTTCGGTGCATAGGCTGCGCGCAATAGCAAGCCGCTGCTGCTGCCCGCCGGAAAGGCGGCTGGCCGGTTCATCCAATTTTCCCTTTACTTCGTTATACAAGCCTGTCATCTGAAGGTAACGCTCAACCAGCTCCCTTTGCTCCTTTTTGGGTACGGGGTGATGATACTGGCTGGCATACAAGATATTTTGCGCCACCGAACAGGGGAAGACCACCGGCGTCTGAAACACCAGCCCCACACGCTTGCGGAGCGTCTCATCGCCCAACTGCGAGGCCAAAGCCTCCCCCAGCCAAAGCTTCCCTTCCAGCCGGCCTCCATCTTCGAGGATAATACGGTTGATGCTTTTGAGCAGCGTTGATTTACCGCAGCCCGATTGGCCCAGAATGGCGGTGATCTGCCCTTCTGGAATCATAAAATGCAGGTCGTACAGTACCTGCCTGCGGCTATAATAAGCACAAAGCCCCTCTCCCCGAAGAGCCGGCACATCCGACTTCAAAGCCTTTGGCATCACATCACACCCTTTCCCTTCCGCGCAGCCATCCGGGCAGGCGGCAAAGTAGATTAATGGCCAGTAACAGTAAAATCAGTACGCAAGCCGTTCCATACGCATACTGGATTGAAATTCCATCGCTTACCAAGAGATACAGATGGTACGGCAGCGACATAAAGGGCTTCCAAACGCTATCGGGCACCCCCGCGTAGGTTACCGCTCCGGTATAGATCACCGGGGCCGCCGCACCCATTCCATAGCTCATCCCCAGCAAAACAGCAGCCACCAGCTGTGGCCAGACATCGGGCAAAATGAGCCTGCACAGGCAATGCCCCCGGCCTACCCCCAGCGATAGCGAGGCTGTCATAACGGGCAGGTAACGTTCCCGCAGCAGCTTTTGCATCCGGATGAAGATAAACGGGAAGATCAGTGCGGCAATGGTGATAGAGGCCGTCATCAAAGACCGCGGCAGACCAAAGGAATAGACCAGCAGGGTATAGCCGGTCAGCCCAAATAAAATGGAGGGAAAACCTGAAAGGCAGTGTACCGCGCCCTGGATGACAGAGCACAGCCATTTGTTCCGGCAGTAAAACACCAGATACAGAGCCCCCGCAAGCGCCAGACTTCCCCCCATTCCGGCAGAAAGCACCCCAAGATACAGCGTGCCCACAATAGCCGGGAACACCCCGCCCGCCGTACCAACAGGGATACCACCGGGGTTTTCTAAAAAAAACGCAGGGGAGAGAAAAGTCCCCCCTTGACCAAACACATATAGATTCACCCCAACGGTAACACCGACGACCAGCAGCGCACAGCCGACCAATAAAATACGTATCAGTAGCTTATCAAAAAGCTTCACAGGCTTATCCCTCCATCCGTTTCTTGATCAACCGGGCCATCAGCCACACCACGCCCAAAAGCAGAAGCAATATCAGGTTGGCCGCGTAGATCGCCGATAAGTGCAGGCTTCCGTATTCCGCACTGCCAACCTCAAGGGCAGTAAGCCCCGCGATGGTTTGGGCTCTTCCAAACAGTTTTGGATATACCGCCGAGTTGCCAATCACCATCATAACAGCCATTGTTTCACCCAGCGCCCGGCCAAAGGCCGTCAGGGCCGAGCTCAGCACCCCCGGGCGGATACCGGGCAGAATAACCTTTCGAATACAATATTCCTTTGAAGACCCCAGGGAAGCGGCGGCGGGCAGCCAGCGTGCCCTGGCGTCGGCAATGGATTCACCGCAAGTTGAGACCACATAGGGCAGCAGCATGATGGCCAGCAGCACCGCGGCTGCCAGAACACACTCCCCGGCGGTCATTGAAAAGCCAGTCTCAAACCCACGCACAATCACCATCAGACCTAAAAAGCCGAAAATTACAGAGGGAACCCCAGCCAGAAGATCCACCAGCAGCATCATGGCGGCCGCTAACCGCTTACCGGTATAGAAATGCAGAAACAACGCGCACCCCAGCCCCAGCGGCACAGAAAGCAGCACCGCCAGAAGCGATACATACAGCGTCCCCGCCAATGCGGGCAGCAGGCTGTAAGCCGGATTGACCGACAAGGGCTGCCACCGGCCTGCCGGGTCCAGAAGGCCGAATCCTATTTCTGAAATGGCCGGCCATGCCTGCTGGCAAATATGGGCTAACATCAGCACAACGAAAATTGGCGCCAGCAAGGCACCAACTCCGAGTGTATACCGTATGGTTTTTTCTTTCAGCTTATTCCCTGTGGCAAAGTTATCGGGCTGCAATGAAGCCCATCTCCTCAATAATTGCCTGCCCGCGCTCACCCAGCACCACTTCCAGGAAGGCCTGTTCCACAGGGGTGGGGTCGCCTGAACCCAGCAGAACCAGCGGCCGCTGAATAATATAGCTTCCATTTTGAATGTTTTCCACTGTGGGCTCTATACCGTCCACCTGCAACATCACAATGCTCCCTGTATTCTGGTTTGCCACACCGAAGGAGGCATAACCAATGGCATATGGGTTTTCAGCAATACGGGTTACCAGCGCGCCCATAGAGGGTGCCTGAATCGCCTCCGGTTTCACATCCACATCACCCATGATCTTGTTCTGGAATACCTCGTGGGCGCCGCCGCCGATATCACGGGTAACCACAATGATTTCTTCGGCCGGCAGCGAGGGATCCAGATCCTGCCAGGTGGCGTATTCACCGGAAAATATCTTGACAATCTCTTCGGTCGAAAGGCTTTCGTGCAGGCTTACAATGGGGTTATCAGGATGTATTGCAAGTGTCAGGGCATCGATCCCCACCAGGTACTCGCGGCAATCGGGGATGCTTTCCCGTTCGGAATCCTTCACTTCACGTGCCAGCATACCGAAGTCGGTGGTGTTCTCAATGCGCGCCTTCGCACCCTGACCGGAACCGCCTGACGAAACATAGATGGCAATATTCTCATTCGGCAGGGAAGGGTCAACCGCATCCCAGGTTGTGTAGGTTTCATTAAATTCCAGCGCAATTGCCGTAATAACCGGTGCCAGTGTTGAAGAACCGTTAAATAAAATTTGCGATGAAACTTCATTGTTTACCGAAGAACTTACCTCCGGCTGCACGGAAGACTCCACGCTGTTTTCTCCCAGACTGGACGAGGAATCGGGGGCATTGCTGCAGGCGGTGGCCGAAAGCATCATAGTACCCGCTAAAAGAAGGGCAAAACCTTTTTTCATTCTCATTTTGTAAACTCCTTTGTTTTCATATAACTGGTATGGTGACAAAATCTGCCACATAATGGTAATTTTAACAGCCAGCTTTATAAGTGTCAATAAAAGACATATTAAAAAAATTTATGTAAACTTATCTCTTTATTGATTTTTTCTATATTAAGTTGTCTTGACATTATTCATTTTTTCTAAAATAGTTTGCCTTTATTTGTTATAATTGCCGATTGTTATTTTTTCTTTTACAAACTATACTTTGATTATAAAAATCTTGCAAGATGCATAATAAACATCAGATAATACCTGATCAAGGCAGAAAGAAACTTGTTGACCAAGTAGTCTTATTGACTACACCATTATTATACTAGGAGGAAGGTATATGTCAACAAATAAGAGCGGCATTGGAAAGACAACTTCGTTACATTCCGTATCCATGGACACTAAGCAACTAGTTAAAACCCTGATCAGCTTTGCGGTGATGGTGCTCTTCGCAGTAATGCCGCCAATTGCCCCCCTGACGGAGATGGGGATGAAGGTGCTGGGGGTCTTTATTGGAACGGTATTGCTGCTGTCCTTGGTAGACACCACCTGGCCGGCAATTTTGTGTGTGCCGCTCTTTTCCCTCACCGGAGTAATGACCGTAAACGAAGCGATCATTGGCTCTCTGGGAAACTGGATAACCATGTTCGTCATCATGAGTTTTGTTATGACACATGCATTGAACGAATCAGGCTTCACCTCCCGGCTTACAGCATTTTACATGAGCCGGAAGTTTGTCAGCCGAAACCCCTGGACCTTTACCGTTGCACTGATAACACTGGGAATGATTGTGGGATGGTTCCTCGATCCAGTACCAACAGTAGCTTTTTTTATGGGATTTTCCGGAAAGATATTCCGTGAACTTGGCTATACGCCCGAGGATCGCTATCCCCACATGGTGACTATGGCGTTGGCTTTTGCGATCAACATTGCCGGCGGCATGACCCCTATTTCCCACCCGCTTGCCATCCTTGGTATGGGCGTGTATCAGGCAGCTACAGGAAACGTCATCAATCTGTTTACTTACATGGCGTTCGCGGTTCCGGTTGGTCTTCTGATTTATATCGGTATGCTGGTTGTCCTGCGCCTGTTCTTTAAGCCGGATATGAGCAAGTTCAAAGAGTTTGATATTAATAAAGTGCTGGACGATGCAAAGCCCATGGACTTACGTGAGAAGATTACCGTTAGCATTTTCTTTGGCATGGTCATTTTGTGGGTACTGCCTGGAATTACAAGCATTGTCGCGCCAGGTACCGCGCTGAATGCTGTCCTTAACAGCTATAGCGCAACCTTCTGGGCGATTATCGCGGTCGTTTTAATCGGCTTTATTGAGGTGGATAAAAAGCCGGTGCTTGACTTGAAAGGCACGTTTTCAAAAATGAATTGGGGAACCATCTTCCTTGTGGCAGCGGCCATTCTGTTGGGTGCTGCTGTCACGAGCGACGGAGTGGGATTAAGCCAGTTTGTTATAGAGAAAACCGCTCCCATTATTGAGTCTCTGCCCACAATGCTTCTCGTGCTATTCCTTACGGGTGTAACGAGTATCATGACCAATTTCACCTCTAATGTAACAACAATCACACTGATGACCGGCGTGAGTGTTACAGTGGCGTTGGGTTCTGGCGGCGCACTTGACCCCTTGTCGATTACTTTAATTACAACTATGGTGGGCGCCCTTGCCTACATGGTACCGGCATCTTTTGCATCCATTGGTGTTCTATATGGCGATGAGTACAGCCACGGAGGCACGATTTTCAAATATGGCGCTATTACCGTGGTGATTACCACGTTGGTTGCAACCTTTATTGGATATCCGCTGGCAATGCTATTGAGCTAAATCCTCAGGAGGAATCAAGCATGGCAACCATCAGTTGAAAAAAAAGACATGTCAGAATCTGGATTAGCCAGTTCTGACATGTCTTTTTTAATTAAAGTAAAATAATTTTATGTTCTTTACATTGCTGACGCATTTCCTCCGGCCACAGACTGGCCTGAACCTCACCGACATGAGCCCGGTTGAGGAGCAGCATACAGAGCCGTGACTGTCCGATACCTCCGCCGATGGTATAAGGTAATTCTCCATTCAGCAGTTTATGGTGGTAAGGAAGTGTCCTGCGGTCATTACAGCCAGCCTTCTCAAGCTGTTCATCTAATGCTTTTTCATCTACCCGGATACCCATACTGGAAATCTCCAGAGCGCAGTCCAGATAGTCGAACCAGAACAAGATATCACCGTTTAGCTGCCAGTCATCATAATCAGGTGCGCGTCCGTCATGTGGTTCACCGCTGTTCAGTTTATCACCGATCTTCATCAGGAAGACACAGCCATATTCTTTGGTAATGGCATTTTCCCGTTCCTTCGGAGACAGGTCGGGATAGCGGTCTTCCAGCTCCTGCGAAGTAATAAAGGTGACATCCTTGGGCAGATGGCGTACCGCATCGGGATACTTATACCATACTTCATGCTGCATATGTTTGATGATTTTGAAGATTGTCCGAACGGTTTCCTGGAGAGTCTCGATGGTTCGCTCCTCTTTGGTAATGACCTTCTCCCAGTCCCACTGATCGACATAGCAGGAATGCAGGTTATCTAATTCTTCGTCACGGCGGATGGCATTCATATTCGTATAGAGGCCTTCACCCGGCTGGAAGCCATATTCATGCAGTGCCAGACGTTTCCATTTGGCCAGGGACTGAACTACCTCCATTGTCTCATCAGGTACGGCAGCCATATCAAAAGCAACCGGCCGTTCGATTCCATTCAGATTATCGTTGATACCGCTGCTTCTGGTTACAAATAATGGGGCAGAAATACGCTCCAGGTTCATCTCTCTTCCGAATTCTTTCTGAAAGGTATCCCGAATGTATTTAATTGCTTCCTGAGTCTGGCGGACGGTTAATACAGGATCATAGTTTTCTGGTAATATCAATGCCATTTCATTCACCTCAAATAATTAAGATTATTTCATACTTCACTATGTTACCACGAATTTATGTAATTACCAAATGAAAAATGATATTTTTGAGGAAAAGAGAAGAAAAATGGCTTGATTTATATTATAATGTAAGAGTTCAGGACGGCAGGAAATTGCATACAAAAATAGCCGTCAAGATTGCTTTATTTTAAGAGGAGAATACATATGAAAACGATGAATTCGGAGATTAAAAGGCTAAGAATCCGGCACCTTGCAATATTTCTGGTCTTACTGCTGATTGAGGTGATCATTGCCTTGTTCATCAGGGATCGTTTTATCCGGCCGTATGTGGGCGATATGCTGGTGGTGGTGCTGGTATATTTTGCTGTTCGTGTTATTATCCCCAATGGGGTCAGGGGGCTGCCGTTCTGGGTGTTTTTATTTGCGGCAGGGATTGAAATGCTCCAGTATTTCCGGGTGGTGGAAATACTGGGATTGCAGCATAATCAGCTGATGAAAACTATTATCGGAACAACGTTTGACTGGAACGATATTATCTGTTATGCCTGCGGCGGAGTGGCGGCGGCACTTTATGAATATGCCGTACGAATAATAGCCAGGCGCCGGGCCAGTCATAAATAATATCATCCCGGTGTCTGATGATGTCGAATTCTGTCTGGAAATATTTCTTGACAAATACAAGACAATCCGATAAAATTACCATAGTAAAAAAATAGTTTGAAATTCAAAATACTTGAATTTAAAAATAATTATTAAGTTAGGAAAAACCATGACAAGTAGAGTAATAGGGACCGGTTCTTATTTACCGGAAATAGTTGTGACGAATGACGACCTGGCAAAGATGATTGAGACCAATGATGAATGGATCAGCAGCCGGACCGGAATTCGCAGCCGGAGAATTACCCCAGATCAGACTATTGGTACCACATATATGTCAATCGAAGCATCCCGTCGGGCTCTGAAGAATGCCGGTGTATCAGCGGAAGATATTGATATTATCATTCTGGCTACCAGTTCGCCGGATAATTGTTTTCCAGCCGGAGCCTGTGAAGTACAGGCGGCGATCGGAGCGGTGAATGCAGTAGCTTTTGATATCAGTGCTGCGTGCGCCGGCTTTATTTTTGCTATGAACACCGTTCAGGCATTTATCAAAGCCGGTATATATAAAACGGCTTTGATTATTGGGACTGATACACTGAGCAAACTAATGGACTGGGAAGACCGCAGTACCTGCATACTATTTGGAGATGGAGCCGGAGCCGCAGTGATTCAGGCTGATGAGACCGGACTCCTGCAGATGGTAATGGGTTCTGATGGTGTAAAAGGACCGGTACTCTCCTGTGTGGCAAGAACCAATGATAATTTCCTGACAGGAAAGCAGCCGGAAATTGGTTATACGAATATGGATGGCCAGGAAGTATTTAAGTTCGCTGTCAAGAAGGTGCCCGAATGCATTAGCCAGGTACTGGAACAGGCGGGAGCAGAGGCAGATGATGTCGATTATTTTGTACTCCATCAGGCGAATGCCAGGATTGTAGATTCAGTAGCCAAACGGTTAAAGCAGCCGATTGAGAAATTCCCGATGAACATCGACAGGTATGGAAATACATCTGCAGCATCGATTCCGATCCTGTTGGATGAGATGAATCAGGAAGGCAGACTGAATGCCGGAGCCCGGATTGTGATTGCTGGTTTTGGTGCAGGTCTTACCTGGGGAGCAGCATTGCTGGATTGGTAATGATATCAGATAGTTCTGGGTAAGAAGGAATTCATTCCAAAGACCCACTATAAATAAAAATAATAAATTTAAAATTAAAGGAGAACAACCATGTTAGAAAAGATGAAAGAAATTATTGCAGAGCAGCTGAGCGTTGACGAAGAGACTATTACAGAGGCGTCTTCTTTTAAAGAGGATCTGGGCGCAGATTCCTTAGATTTGTTCGAACTGGTTATGGCACTGGAAGATGAGTATTCCGTTGAGATCCCGGCAGAGGATTTACAGACCCTGCTTACCGTAGGTCAGGTTATGGATTATCTCAAAGCAAAAGGTGTAGAGGCGTAAGCCCTGCACCTTCATCTTAAATTAAAGCATCTATTATGATACGCTGTTGGAGGAGTCTATGAAAACAAGAATTACAGAACTTTTAGGAATAACATACCCGATTATTCAGGGGGGTATGGCATGGGTGGCAGAAAACAATCTGGCCGCTGCGGTTTCGGAAGCAGGAGGACTGGGTCTGATTGGCGGTGCCAATGCTCCGGCAGACGTAATTCGAGACTATATCAGAAAAGTAAAAGAAGTAACCGGCAAGCCATTCGGTGTCAACATCATGCTTATGAGTCCGCATGCGGATGATGTGGCAAAAGTGGTTGTGGAAGAAGGCGTGAAGGTAGTTACTACCGGTGCCGGGAATCCTGAGAAATATATGGATATCTGGAAAGCAGCCGGAATTAAGGTCATTCCGGTAGTGGCTTCGGTAGCACTGGCAAGGCGGATGGAAAAATACGGCGCCGATGCAGTAGTTGCAGAAGGCATGGAATCCGGCGGTCATATCGGTGAAGCGAGTACGATGTCACTGGTCCCCCAGGTTGTCGATGCGGTATCCATTCCGGTGATTGCAGCCGGTGGCATTGGTGATGGCAGAGGTATGGCGGCAGCATTTATGCTGGGAGCTGAAGCGGTTCAGGTCGGTACCCGTTTTGTTGTAGCCAAAGAATGTATTGTTCATCAGAATTATAAAGACCGTGTGTTAAAGGCGAAAGATATTGATTCGGCGGTAACAGGAAGAAGCCACGGTCACCCGGTACGGGGACTGAGAAATCAGATGACCAGAGAATATACAAAGCTTGAGAACAGCGGTAAGACCTTCGAGGAACTGGAGCTGTTGACTCTTGGCGGATTGCGCAACGCAGTTGTAGACGGAGATGTGAATCAAGGCAGTGTACTGGCAGGGCAGATTGCCGGTATGATCAAAAAAGAGCAGACTTGCCAGGAGATCATTCTGGAAATGAATGAACAGGCAGAGCGTCTGATGGGTCGTAATTAATCAGAATTTCAGGATAAAGGAGTATAGCAATGAGTAAAATCGCATTTATTTACCCGGGCCAGGGAGCACAGGCATGCGGCATGGGCCAGGATTTTTATGATCAGACAGAGATTGGCAGACAGGTATTCGACCTGGCGTCTGAATTGCTGGGATTTTCCGTTCCGGAACTGTGCTTTACCGAGAATAACAAACTGGATATTACCGAATATACACAGGCAGCCATGGTTACCACCAGTATCGCGATGACGAAGGTACTGGAAAGCAAAGGTGTGAAACCGGATGTGGCAGCAGGATTGAGCCTGGGTGAATATTGCGCACTCTACGCGGCTGGTGTTATGAGTGAAGCGGATGCGATCAAGACAGTGAGACAGAGAGGCATTCTGATGCAGGAGGCTGTGCCGGTGGGCCTTGGTGCCATGGCGGCAGTGCTGGCAATGGATGCCTGGGCAATCGAGGCAGTGATTGCTGATATAGAAGGCGTCCAGATCGCCAATTATAACTGCCCGGGACAGATCGTTATATCAGGAAAAAAAGAAGCAGTTGAAACAGCTTGTGAGAAGTTAAAAGAGGCAGGAGCAAAACGTACTATTATGCTGAATGTAAGTGGTCCATTCCATTCCGGGATGCTGACCGGTGCCGGCGATAAACTGGCTGAGGTTCTCGAATCGGTGGCGGTACATACCCCGCAGGTTCCTTATGTGGCTAATGTAACCGCGGCTTATGTAACTGACGCAGCAGAGGTGAAATCACTGCTGACCAGACAGGTTTCTTCTTCCGTAAGGTGGCAGCAGAGCGTTGAGGCAATGCTGGCTGACGGTGTGGATACCTTTATCGAAATCGGCCCGGGCAAGACCCTGGCAGGATTTATGAAGAAGATCGATAGAACCGCTAAGGTTCTTAATATAGAAAAGCTGGAAGATGTTGATAACGTAATGGAAGCGTTGAATCAGTAAAGGAGACTGGATATGTTAACTGATAAGATTGCAGTAGTCACCGGAGCAAGCCGGGGACTGGGACGTGAGATAGCGATTACGCTGGCAGGCCAGGGTGCTGTCGTCATTGTAAACTATAATGGTTCTGCGGCAAAGGCCGAAGAAGTGGTAAAGGAAATAGAGGCGGCAGGCGGCAAAGCAGAAGCAATTCAGTGTAATGTGGCTGAATTTGACAAAGCTGCGGAATTAATGAGCTATGTGATTAAAACTTATGGAAGCGTTGATATCCTGGTTAACAATGCCGGAATAACCCGTGACAATCTGTTGATGAAAATGAGTGAGGAGGAGTTTGACTCCGTTATCAATACGAATTTAAAAGGTGCTTTTAACTGCATCAAACATGTATCACGTCAGATGTTAAAACAGCGGTCAGGAAGAATTATCAACCTGTCTTCCGTAACCGGTGTAGTGGGAAATATGGGTCAGGCAAACTATTGCGCATCAAAAGCAGGACTGATCGGACTGACAAAATCGGTAGCCAAAGAACTGGCGACCAGAGGGATTACCTCAAATGCAATTGCACCTGGTTTTATCCAGACTGAGATGACCGATGTGCTGACTGATTCCGTAAAAGCGGCAGCCATAGAACAGATCCCAATGAAAAAATTCGGCAGCGCGAAGGATGTTGCTGATACAGCAGCTTTTCTTGCTTCTGATGCAGCTGGTTACATTACCGGCCAGGTGATTTGCATAGACGGCGGAATGGCAATGTAGGCAAAGAATAAGGAGAGAATGCTATGAGTAAAAGAGTAGTTGTGACAGGGCTTGGAGCGATTACACCAATTGGAAACAATGTCAATGATTTTTGGAATTCCTTAAAAAATAAAACGGTCGGTATCGGGGAGATCACTTACTTTGATACGACTGATTATAAGACCAAAATTGCGGCGCAGGCAAAAGATTTTGATGCAAAGCAGTATATGGATCCGAAGGCAGCCAGAAGAATGGAGCTGTTCTGCCAGTTTGCTGTAGCAGCCTCGAAAGAAGCAATCGAGGATGCCGGACTTGATATGACCAAAGAAGATCCGTTCCGTGTCGGTGTCAGTGTCGGTTCAGGTATCGGAAGCCTGCAGTCGATTGAGCGCGAGTACAAGAAATTGATTGATAAAGGGCCAGGCCGTGTCAATCCACTGCTGGTACCGCTGATGATCAGCAATATGGCGGCAGGAAATGTCTCCATCCAGTTCGGGATGAAGGGCAAATGCGTGAATGTGGTTTCCGCATGTGCGACCGGTACTCACAGTATTGGTGAAGCATTCCGTACGATTCAGTATGGTGATGCAGATGTTATGGTTGCCGGTGGCACAGAGGCATGTATATGTCCATTGGGGGTATCGGGCTTCAATGCATTGACAGCACTTAGTGAATCAACCGATCCGATGCGTGCGTCGATTCCGTTTGATACTGACCGTAACGGCTTTGTTATGGGGGAAGGTGCCGGCATTGTTATTCTGGAATCACTGGAGCATGCTCAAGCCAGAGGGGCAAAAATCTATGCTGAGTTAGCGGGTTATGGTGCAACCGGTGATGCGTATCATATCACTTCACCGGCCGATGACGGCAGCGGCGCTGCGAAAGCGATGGAACAAGCAATTGCAGATGCCAAAATGAAGCCGGAGCAGGTTGACTATATCAATGCTCACGGTACCAGTACCCATCATAATGACTTATTTGAAACCAAAGCAATTAAACTTGCTTTAGGGGATCATGCATACAACGTAAAAATCAATTCCACCAAATCCATGATCGGTCATCTGCTGGGTGCGGCTGGCGGGGTAGAGTTTATCACCTGTGTTAAATCTATTCAGGAAGGCTTTGTTCATGCAACGGCCGGTCTGGTAAACAGTGATCCTGAATGTGATCTGGATTACACCAAGGGTGAGGGGGTTGAAACACCTGTCAACTGTGCGATCAGTAATTCACTTGGCTTTGGCGGACACAATGCAACTTTGTTGGTAAAGAAGTTTGAAGGCTAGGAGGCAGCAGGCATGACAATTGATGAGATTGTAACATTAATCCAGGCAGTATCTGAAAATGGACTGACCAGTTTTGCATATGAAGAAGGAAATCAGAAGCTGGTTCTGAAAAAGAAAGAAAAAGTATGTGTAGTCAAGGCAGCCGGACATGAAATACCGGCAGCAGCAGTTCAGGTCGCAGAAAGCATCCATAACGCCGGTGCTGAGCCGCTTACAACGGAAAATGCAGCCACATTTAATTCCGACAAGGTTATTTTATCACCGCTGGTCGGCACTTTTTACAGTGCATCTTGTCCTGAGGATGAGCCGTTTGTAAAGGTCGGTGATACGGTTAAAAAGGGTCAGGTTCTCGGAATTATCGAGGCGATGAAGTTGATGAATGAAATTGAAAGTGAATATGATGGAATCATCGAAGCTGTTCTGGTAAACAACGAAGAGGTTGTTGAGTTCGGTCAGCCGCTGTTCCGTATTAAATAATTATCCGCCAAAGAAAGGGGATTCATTATGAGATTGGGTATTAAAGAAATACAGGAAATTATTCCACACAGGCATCCGTTTTTGCTGATTGACTGTATTGAAGAGCTGGAACCGGGAGTACGTGCTGTAGGTTATAAGTCCATTACTTATAATGAACCACAGTTCGCAGGCCATTTT
Source organism: Lachnospiraceae bacterium (assembly GCA_051654925.1). GTDB lineage: Bacteria > Bacillota > Clostridia > Lachnospirales > Lachnospiraceae > Brotaphodocola. Next base: position 15,079 of record JBOFYZ010000103.1, read on the forward strand.
CCGCAGGAGCCGGTAATGCCGGGAGTCCTGATGCTGGAAGCACTGGCACAGGTAGGTGCAGTTGCTATTCTTAGTGTGGAAGCCAACAAAGGCAAAATCGCTTATTTTGGCTCAATGGATAAAGTGAAATTTAAAAGTAAGGTTTTACCGGGAGACCGCCTGAAACTGGAATGCGAGATCATCAAGCAGAAAGGGCCGGTAGGTGTTGGTCGGGCAGTAGCGACCAATGCGGCGGGAAAAATTGCAGTATCTGCAGAAATGACATTTATGATTGGATAGAGGTGTGCCCATGTTTGAGAAAATATTAATTGCCAACCGCGGTGAAATTGCAGTAAGAATTATCCGGGCCTGCCGTGAAATGGGAATCAAGACGGTAGCTGTTTATTCCGAAGCAGACCGCGACAGCCTTCATACCTTACTGGCAGATGAGGCGATCTGTATCGGTCCGGCACCATCCGGTCAAAGCTATCTGGATATGGAACGGATTTTGTCCGCGACAGTTGCAATGAAAGCAGAGGCAATCCATCCGGGCTTTGGCTTTTTATCGGAGAATGCCAGATTTGCAGAATTTTGTGAGAAATGCAATATTAAATTTATCGGGCCATCTGCCGAAATTATCAATAAGATGGGCAATAAATCAGAAGCCAGAAAGACCATGATTGAGGCTGGTATTCCGGTGGTACCCGGCGGCAAAGAGCCGGTGTACAATGCCAGGGAAGCACTTGAACTGGCGAAGACAATCGGTTTTCCGGTGATGATTAAAGCATCCTCCGGCGGCGGCGGCAAGGGCATGCGGATTTCCCACGGTGAAGAGGATTTTGAAGCCAATTTCCAGAATGCCCAGCTGGAATCAATTAAAGGATTTTCCGACGATACGATGTATCTGGAACGTTACATTGAAAAGCCCAGACATATCGAGTTCCAGATTATGGCGGATCAGCATGGCAATGTTGTTCATATGGGCGAGCGTGACTGTTCGATTCAGCGCCGTCATCAGAAAGTACTGGAGGAATCTCCGTCAGTCGCTATTTCAGAAGATTTGCGCCAGCAGATGGGTGCGGCTGCGGTTGGGGCGGCACAGGCCGTTGGATACCAGAATGCCGGTACCATTGAATTTCTGCTGGATAACGAAAAGAATTTTTATTTTATGGAAATGAACACCAGGATTCAGGTCGAGCATCCGGTAACTGAGATGGTCAGCGGTCTGGACTTAATCAAAGAGCAGATTCGTGTGGCAGCAGGTGAGCCTTTAAGTGTGACTCAGCAGGATATCCATTTAAGTGGCCATGCCATCGAATGCCGGATCAATGCGGAGAATCCGGCCAGGAACTTTATGCCGTGTCCGGGCCGGATTACCAATATTCATGTACCGGGCGGTAATGGTGTGCGTGTTGATACGCATATTTATAATGATTATAAAGTTCCTGCGAATTATGATTCGATGCTGATGAAGCTGATCGTTCATGGGAGCAGCCGGGAGGAAGCCATCGCCAAGATGCGCAGTGCTTTGGGCGAGTTGATTATTGAAGGAATTGAGACTAATCTGGACTTCCAGTTTGAGATACTCAGCCATCCTGCCTACCAGGAAGGGGATACGGATACTCATTTTATCCCGTCATATTTTCCGGAATACTGCAAATAGAAACGGGTTCGGTGTTAAGGAGAAGTGCTTATGTTTAAAGACATGTTTAAAAAAACATATACAGTAATCGATACCAAGTATAAACCACAAAATAAAGAAGAACCGAACATACCGGAGGGCCTTTGGAAAAAGTGCAATAAATGCGGTAATCCGATTTATGTTGAGGATGTTAAGACTAATTATTATATCTGCCCTAAGTGCAGCGGTTATTTCCGTGTTCATGCTTACCGCAGGATCGAAATGCTTCTGGATGAAGACAGCTTTGAAGAGTGGAATGGCGAGATGGAATTCACTAATCCGCTTGATTTCCCCGGATATGAGAAGAAGGTTGTGGCAGCAAAAGAAAAGACAAAGCTTAATGAAGCGATTGTTACAGGGAAAGGTGTTATCATGGGCCAGCCTGCGGCTGTCGGTATCTGTGATGCCCGTTTCCTGATGAGCAGCATGGGCTATATTGTCGGTGAAAAGATCACCAGAATGGTTGAGCGGGCCACCAGTGAACAGCTGCCGGTGATTATCTATGCCTGTTCCGGCGGCGCCAGAATGCAGGAGGGAATCGTATCCCTGATGCAGATGGCGAAGACTTCGGCGGCATTAAAACGTCATCATGAAGCCGGCCAGCTGTTTATCAGCGTCCTGACCGATCCGACTACCGGTGGGGTAACTGCCAGCTTTGCAATGCTGGGAGATATCATCTTAGCGGAGCCAAATGCATTAATCGGTTTTGCCGGGCCGCGTGTGATACAGCAGACGATCGGACAGAAACTTCCGGAAGGCTTCCAGCGGTCGGAATTTTTGCTGGAGCATGGCTTTGTGGATAACATTGTGCCCCGCAGCGAACAGCGGGAAACCATTGCAGCGATCCTTAAGATGCATCAGAAACCGCAGCACAGCTGGAAGGATGCAATGACTGATGCACCGGAAGTTGTGGATAACAGTCCGGAAATTCCGAAAAAATGTGGAAAAACAGAATGGGAAACCGTGCAGCTGTCAAGAGCGGCAGGACGTCCTGTGGCTACCGATTATATGGATCTTCTATTCGATGATTTTATTGAATTACATGGCGACCGTTACTTCGGTGACGATGGTGCCATCGTCGGTGGTATTGCGACTTTCCGGGGTATGCCGGTGACAGTAATCGGCCAGCAGAAGGGCAAGAATACCAAAGACAATATCAAACGCAATTTTGGTATGCCCTCTCCGGAAGGATATCGCAAAGCCCTGCGCCTGATGAAGCAGGCAGAGACTTTTGGCCGTCCGGTTATCTGTATCGTGGATACCCCGGGAGCATTCTGCGGACTGGAAGCAGAAGAACGGGGACAGGGCGAGGCAATTGCCAGGAATCTGTTCGAAATGTCTGATTTAACAGTTCCGGTTCTCTCAGTAGTAATTGGCGAGGGAGGCAGCGGCGGAGCTCTGGCTATGGCGGTTGCAAATGAAGTATGGATGCTGGAAAATGCCATTTATTCCATTCTCTCCCCGGAAGGATTTGCTTCTATCTTGTGGAAAGACAGCAAGAAGGCACCAGATGCAGCTAAGGTAATGAAGATTACGGCAGCTGATCTGTATGAAATGAAGCTGATCGAAGAGATAATTCCGGAAAAAGAGCCAGCCGGAGCGAAGAATCTTCCGGTTATTGCAGGTGTATTACAACAAAATATGTCACGGTTTTTCGCGCAGTATGGAGATATGGAGCGGGAGGCAGTCCGTGAACAAAGATATGAGCGGTTTAGGAGAATGTAATGGATAAATTAAAACCATTGGTCATGGGAGAATTAACAGCAAAATACCCAATTGTTCAGGGTGGTATGGGTGTTGGTATCAGCCTTTCATCACTGGCAGGAACGGTCGCAAAAGCCGGTGGTATCGGCCTTATTTCCACCGCCCAGATCGGCTTTAAAAGCCCCGACTTTTTAAAGGCACCGCTCGAAGAAAATCTGCGGGCCATTAAAACGGAGTTTGATAAGGCCAGAAAGATTGCCCCTGAAGGAATCATTGGGTTTAATATTATGGTTGCTACAAAAAATTATGCGATGTATGTCAAAGAAGCCGTGAAGGCGGGTGCGGATATCATTGTCTCCGGAGCCGGCCTTCCGGTCAATCTGCCGGAACTGGTTGCCGGAGCAAAGACAAAAATAGCGCCGATTGTATCAACTGCCAAATCAGCAATGGTTATCTGTAAAATGTGGGACCGCAAGTATCACAAGGCCCCGGATATGGTTGTCATTGAAGGCCCGCTGGCTGGCGGCCATCTGGGCTTTACACCGGATCAGCTGAGCGGATATGGTGCTGATACGAAGGCGGTTTCAGACACGTACCGCAAAGATGAATATGACAAAGAAATCATCAGCATAATCAAGATAATCAAAGGATATGCCGAGAAATATTGTCAGCATATTCCGGTTGTCGTTGCCGGCGGCATTTATACGCACGATGATGTCGAGCATGCCATCGGCCTGGGAGCTGACGGTGTGCAGGTCGGAACCCGGTTTGTCACAACCGAAGAATGTGATGCGCCAATGTCATATAAACAGGCATATATTGATGCCTTACAGGAGGATATTGTGATTACGAAAAGCCCGGTAGGTATGCCGGGAAGGGCAATCAAAAATGCTTTCCTGAAACAGACAGCAGAACATAAAATGAAAATTGAGCACTGCTATCAGTGCCTGGAACACTGCAATCCGGCGACCATCCCGTATTGTATTACCAAAGCGCTGTCCAATGCGGCCGAAGGTGATCTGGAGCATGCCTTGCTGTTTTGCGGAAGTAATGCCTACCGGGCCGATAAAATCGAAACGGTGGCAGCAGTAATGAAAGATTTGATTGGAGTGGCATAACTCACAAACATAAAAGACGGAAAAGCTCCATAGATTGAAACAAGGAATGTGATAAAGGCAGGACATATGTTACATTATCTATGGAGTTTTATGATACTGGTGGGAATGGTCTGGGCGGTGCTGCACGGAACCATTGATGCCGCCACCCAGGGGCTGCTGGATTCGGCAAAGGATGCGGTAACGCTGGGAATTACCATGCTTGGCATTATGTCATTCTGGTGTGGAATTATGGAAGTAGGAAACCGTGCCGGTCTGCTCGACTGGCTTGCCGGCAAGATGACTCCGGTACTCAATTTTCTCTTTCCCAGACTGGCCGAAGATCATCCGGCGAGAAGACCGCTGGCGGTCAATATGATTGCCAATATGCTGGGTCTTGGCTGGGCGGCGACGCCGGCCGGGCTGGAAGCAATGAAAAAACTGCAGCCGGAAGGAAAGAACCGTCACATTGCAACGAATGAGATGTGTACCTTTCTGATTCTGAATATTTCATCACTGCAGCTGATTCCCATCAATATGATCGCTTACCGGAGCCAGTACGGTTCCGCCAATCCGATGGCGGTAGTCGGCCCGGCACTGATTGCAACCACTTTTTCCACCCTGACGGCGGTGGTCTTTTGTAAGGTGGTGGACCGATGATTATTATCTGGCTGTCACGTTACATGATCCCGCTGGTGATCTGTTATATCATCGGCTTCGGTCTGTTGTCAAAACGTCCGATTTTCGATGATTTTACCGATGGTGCGAAGGATGGGATGAAAACGGTGGTGAGTATTCTGCCGACCCTGATTGGCCTGATGACGGCGGTGGGAGTACTGCGGGCATCAGGATTTCTGGATGCGCTGGCAGGATGGCTGTCGGTACCGGCAAGATATCTGCATATGCCGGAGCAGCTGATTCCGCTGACACTGGTACGTCTGGTTTCCAACTCAGCCGCGACCGGTCTGGTACTGGATATTTTTGAAAATTACGGTCCTGATTCCGTTCTCGGAATGGCTGCGTCGATATTAATGAGCTGTACGGAGACCCTGTTTTACTGCATCAGTATTTATTTCGGCTCCGTAAAAGTAACAAAAACGAGATATGCACTTCCAGGTGCTTTGGTTGCTACCATTGCCGGAATAGGAATTAGTATCTTCCTAAGTTATTTATAACCTTGTAAGAATTTTCTAAGGATTATTAGGTTGTTTTGTAAAAAGAAATCATGTATAATCATGAAGAAGCTTTTGTCTTCATGTAAAAAGAGGTAAAAAGTGGATACTTATGAGACTTTAAACATTGCGCTGGAAAAGCTGTTTCGGAATGTCATGGACATCGAGCAGAGGTCAATCACCACACAAGAGTATAAAGATATCACGAATAACGATATGCATGTTATGCAGGCGATCGGGATTGGTGAGCCCAAGAATATGTCGACCATTGCCAAAACGCTTTCCGTTACAGTTGGGACACTAACGATAGCAATGAACAGCCTGGTAAAAAAAGGATACGTCATTCGGGAACGGGGAGAGCGGGACCGCCGCGTGGTCTATATTTCTTTGTCTGAAAAAGGCCGGGATGCGTATTCACAATATGAGGATTTCCACCGTCGGATGATTGCCGATGTATTGGAAGAACTAGAGCCGGAAGAGACAAAAGCATTGATGAAAGCACTGGTAAAACTGGAACAGTGGTTTCATAAGATACAGCAGAAATAAGGAGGCAATACAATTATGAAAAAGTTAGTCATGAGTTTCATTGGAGCCATGATGATTCTATCGCTGGCAGCATGTACCCCCACAACGGAGAAGAATAAGACCGGTGAAGTAAAGCAGACCAATGGTGTTGCAGACAAGAACCCGGATATGTTTGCACCGGTGCTGACAGTTGTATCGATTTATCAGGTAAGTGAAGACGGATCAGGACTGGTTGGCACGATGGATTCGCTGGAGGAGCTTACTCCTCAGACGCTGGTTGATATGATGATCGAGTATAAGGTACTGGAAGAAGGTACTGAGGTGATCAGCTATGAAGAAGCTGGACGTGTGGAAGAAGTAGGGCCCAGTGTGGTTGAGATTCCTGGAGTGGAAGTGGACAATTCCATGGTAGATCAGATTATTCTGGATCTGAGCAAGCTTCCGAAGCAGAATCAGGATAAGGTGATTGAGGCAGTTGCAAACAGCTTCCTTGAGAACATGCATGCAGTGAGACTGACATTGAAAGTGAATGGTGAGACTATTGGCGAGGATCTGAGTTTACTGGATCTGAGCAGTCCGGAATAAAAGAATGAGACTTCATATACATGATGAGAATCATGTGTGTGGGGTCCTTTTTTTGTGCGGGTTTTGTTTCAGAGAATTCCGACTTGCAACTGCTTGGTTTCATTCACGAGGAATTGTTTTAATTGTAAAAGGGGCGTTGTAAAATCCTCAACACCCCTTTCGCAGATCAAATATATTCTTTATTTCTGAAGTCCCAGCCACGAAGAAAAATAAGGCTGAATCACATCAAACGGTGCCGGTCCAATATCCAGCAAAAAGGTATGAAATTCCTTCAAATCAAAGTTATTCCCCAGCTGCTTTTCTGCCAATGTCTTCATATTATCAAATTCAATATAACCCACATAATAAGATAGGAAGTTGGTCGGGTTTTCAGTCATGGACTGATAAATAGCGGCAGCCAGTGGTTCAGGGTTTGAATAATAATTGCTTAAATAATCAGCGACCTGTTCTTCGGTCCAGCCCATATAGTTGATGTAGACATCCAGGCATGCCTGCAGGCCCAGCGTAGCTATCATATTGGCGGCCAGCAATTTCCCCAGTTCAGGATCAAGTCCGTTATCAAGGGTATAGGAGTATTGCTCTACATAAGTCGCCCATCCTTCCTTATATCCGACTGCGGGGAGAATCTGCCGCAGTGGATCATCGCAGCGGGCCCGGAAGTAAACGCTCTGATACAAATGACCGGGATAGCCTTCGTGTGCCAGGGTGGTATAGTATGTATTCTTATCGAAGCGTTCGTTCTGATTGATGAAAATAGTATTATTTTTATAATCATCAATCGGCGGTGTCAGATAAAATGCTGGACTTAGTGTTGATTCGAGAGCCTTCGGAACTATCTTTAACGTATAGTTACATTCCGGCAGGCTGGGGAAATCCTTCTGGGTCAGCTGCTTCAGTTCTTCGATCATGGCTTCTGGTTCGGTCTGGCGGAACTGGTAATTGTCAACCAGTTCCAGCAGTTGAGGGTTTTTCCGGCCAATTGTGGTGATTTCTATCAGATTCTGGTTCAGGCATGCCTCCATGGCGATCAGCATTTCTTCTACTGAACTATAAGACGTTCCGGTGTTGGCATATACCAGATATTCATAATACTTCTTACCTTCCGGCGTATTGGACATGCCGCCTTCGTAAGTACAGGTGCCTTTCAGGGCAGTCATCCCATCAATTAACAACTGATAAGCAGGGACAAAATCACTTTCCAGGAGTGCCGCATTCTGTTCTGTATAAGCCTGTTTTTCTTCTTCAGTCAATCCGTCTACCGCATCCAGCCGGGACTGGAAGGTATCGATCATAAAGTTGTTCCCCGGTACCAGTAAATAGCTTTCACAGGAAGTGATGACATTATCAATGGCATGGTCCGGCATCATCATTCCGGCCTCTGCCAGTTCCTGCTCATACACCAGAATTTCGGCATAGTATTCATCAATGCCGCCCAGCAGTTCCAGATATTCCTCAACATCCTGCCGGTTATAAAAGGTGTACTCTGACAGCAGGATCGGCAGCTGTGCCTGGGTTCCGATGGTATTGCTGAGCGGTTGGTAATACTGCTCGAGGCCGTAGCTTTTTTCGGCTGTCCGCAAATGGCTCTGGAGAATCCGCAGGGTCAGCTTCTGGCTGTTGGTCAGCAGATTGAGATCAATACCATCCAGACGCAGCTTTAATTCCATTAACTCGTTGTTCTCCCGAACCATACCATCAAGGGAAATGGTTCCATAGAGGGAAGGTGCCTCATCGACGCCATAGGCATCTGGATCTTTAATCAGGAAATGCAGATCAAGGCGGTTACTGCCGACGAGATCACGAAAAAACTCAGTGGTGATCTGGTCAAATTCTTTTTGTGCGGCATGTTTATTTTTATCAGGAGACTTCTGTGCATCGGCGCCTCTCTCGGCAAAGGGAGCTGCTGTTGTTGCTGCCGGGGCAGCCTGCTTTGGCTGACAGCCGTTTAATATGGCCGAGCACAAAAGCATAATAATCAAAAGTAAAGAAGAAATTCGTTTTCGTATGGTAATCATGGTATATCCTCCTAAGTCTTTGTAGTATAATATATATTATATTTTTATATTTTACAACTTATGAGAAAGAATGAAATTTGGCATTCCTTGAGTTTTTTGGCAGATTGTGCTATAGTTTGATTACTTGTTAGTTAGATAAGACTTTTTTATAATTTGGAGGAAAATGGCTCATGTGTCAGAATCAGAATAGTAATTCAAAAAAACCGTATTATATCACGACTGCAATTGCATATACATCCGGTAAGCCGCATATCGGCAACACCTATGAGATTGTCCTGGCGGACAGTATTGCCAGATATAAGAGGGCACAGGGATATGATGTGCTGTTCCAGACCGGAACGGACGAGCATGGTCAGAAGATTGAGCTCAAGGCTCAGGAGACAGGCATCAGCCCGAAGGAATTTGTAGACGGAGTTGCTGAAGATATCAGAGGTATCTGGGATATGATGAACACTTCCTATGATAAGTTCATCCGTACCACTGATCCTTATCATGAGGAGCAGGTTCAAAAGATTTTCAAAAAATTGTACGAGCAGGGTGATATTTATAAAGGCCATTATGAAGGACTTTACTGTACTCCATGCGAATCCTTCTTTACCGAATCCCAGCTGACAGATGGTAAATGTCCGGACTGCGGCCGTGATGTACAGCCGGCTCAGGAAGAAGCATACTTCTTCAAGATGAGCAAATTCGCAGACCGTTTAATTGCCCATATCAACCAACATCCGGAGTTTATCCAGCCGGTCTCCAGGAAGAATGAGATGATGAACAACTTCCTGCTGCCGGGTCTGCAGGATCTGTGTGTATCCAGGACTTCTTTTACCTGGGGGATTCCGGTCAGTTTTGATCCGAAGCATGTAACATATGTATGGCTGGATGCGCTGACCAACTACATTACCGGTTTGAATTATGACTGCGACGGCAATCACGGCGAGCTGTTTGAACGATTCTGGCCGGCTGACCTGCATCTGATCGGCAAAGACATTATCCGCTTCCATACCATTTACTGGCCGATCTTTTTGATGGCGCTGGATGTGCCGCTGCCAAAGCAGATTTTTGGACATCCCTGGCTGCTTCAGGGCGATGGCAAGATGAGCAAATCGAAGGGCAATGTATTATATGCAGATACCCTGGTGGATTTTTTCGGAGTAGATGCGGTTCGTTATTTCGTACTGCATGAGATGCCGTTTGATAATGATGGTGTTATTTCCTGGGAATTGATGGTAGAGCGGATAAATTCTGACCTGGCCAATATTCTGGGCAACCTGGTGAACCGTACCGTTTCCATGTCCAATAAATATTTTGGCGGTGAGGTAAGGAACGGACAGGTTACCGATACCATGGACGAAGACCTGAAGGCAGTTGTACTGGAGTCCGTAAAGAAAGCCGATACAAAGATGGATGATTTAAGGGTTGCCGATGCAATCAGTGACATCTTCAATATTTTCAGACGCTGCAATAAATATATCGATGAGACTATGCCGTGGGTACTGGCCAAAGATGAGGCTCAGAAAGACCGTCTGGCAACCGTGCTGTATAATCTGGCAGAGGCGATTACGATTGGTGCCTCTCTGCTCGATTCCTTTATGCCTGAGTCATCGGCAAAGATTCTGGCACAGCTGAACGCAGAGAAGAGAACTCTGGAAGAGATGGCCGGCTTTGGCCTTTATGCTGACGGCGGCAAGGTCACGGATCAGCCTGAGATTCTGTTTGCCAGACTAGATGTCAATGAAGTGCTGGCGAAGGTAGAAGCTATGCAGCCGCAGGAAGAACCGGCTGCCGAAGATTCTGATACCGGCATTGATATTGAACCAAAGGCTGAGATCACGTATGATGATTTTGCTAAGCTGCAGTTCCAGGTAGGGGAGATTATTGCCTGTGAGGAAGTTCCGAAATCAAGAAAATTATTATGCTCCCAGGTGAAGATCGGAAGTCAGGTAAGACAGATTGTCAGCGGCATTAAAGCGGACTACTCACCGGAAGAAATGGTCGGAAAAAAGGTCATGGTTGTTGTAAACCTGAAGCCGGCTAAGCTGGCCGGTGTTATGTCGGAGGGAATGCTTCTGTGTGCCGAAGATGCAGAAGGTCATCTGGCGCTTATGACACCGGAGAAGGACATGCCGTCCGGGGCTGAGATATGTTAAGAAACGGTTTGAACGGCAATCAGTTAAAGCTGATTGCCGTTGTTGCTATGCTTATTGATCATATCGGCGTAATGATTGGCCAGCTGGCATTCAAATGGATAAGGATAGGATCGGCACAGTATCAGTTTTGGAATACGATATATTTGCTGCATCGAAGTTTTGGGAGAATAGCATTTCCGATATTCTGTTTTTTGATTGCAGAAGGTTTTTTTCATACCCGCAACTGGAAGAAATATGCGGCCCGGCTGGGGCTGTTTGCTCTGATATCGGAACTGCCGTTTGATTATATGCTGAGCAGTACCTGGATTTACTGGGAATATCAGAATGTCTTCTGGACACTTTTGCTGGGAGTACTTATGCTGGCAGCGATTCGCTCAATTGCCCAGAGGTTTCCCGGACAGACAGGACTATTCCTGCAGCTTTTGACAATTGGCGCTTTTTGTGGGGCAGCCCATCTGATAAAAAGCGATTATTCTTATTTTGGTATTATACTGATTGCGATTTTTTACTGGTTCAGAAGCGAAAGAAGCCGGCAATGTCTGCTGGGATATATCTGGATGCTCTGGACGGTTCAGGTATGGCAGTTTAAGATAGCCCTGCTGATTCCCTTTATCCTGTTGTATCTGTACAATGGCGAACGGGGCCGGGAATGGCGTGGTTCGCGCTGGTTTTTTTACTTGTTTTATCCGGTTCATATGATTGCAGCAGCGTTCATATGCCCGCTGTTTTTTAGATAGTCAGAGAAAGGTAAGGACGGATTAATGATATTTGATACCCATGCCCATTATGATGATGAGGCATTTCAGGAGGATAGAGACCAGTTGCTGAACAGCCTGGCCGAACATAATATCGAAGCTGTGGTAAATATCGGAGCGAGCATACAGTCAACCAAGCAGACCCTTGAGCTGATAAAAAAATATCCTTTTATCTACGGGGCGGTTGGTGTTCATCCGAGTGAAAGTGCAGAACTTAACGACCATCTGCTGGACTGGCTGATTCATGTAGCCAAAATGGAACGGGTTGTGGCGGTCGGCGAGATTGGCCTTGATTATTACTGGGACGAGCCTGATCGTGAAGTGCAGAAACACTGGTTCGTCCGGCAGCTGGATGCCGCCCGTCGTGTCGATCTTCCAGTAGTCATCCATAGCCGTGATGCCGCCAGTGACACATTGGATATTATCAAAGCGGAGCGTGCCGCCGACATGGGTGGTGTTATTCACTGCTTTTCTTATGGGGTGGAGATCGCCCGCGAGTACCTTAATATGGGCTTTTATCTTGGCATCGGCGGTGTGCTGACCTTTAAAAATGCCAAAAAGCTAAAAGAGGTAGTGGAGTATATGCCGATGGAGCAGCTGGTACTGGAGACCGATTGTCCTTATCTGGCTCCGGTACCCAACCGCGGCAAACGAAACTCATCATTAAATTTACCTTATGTGGTGGAGGCTGTCAGCCAGATCAAGCAGATACCGCCGGAACAGGTGATCGATATTACCAATAAAAATGCCAGAACTATGTACCGGATATAGGAGGAGCAGAACATGCCGACACTGGGAAATCCAAAGAATACAATCGAGATCATTCAAAAATATGAATTTATGTTCCAGAAAAAGTTCGGGCAGAACTTCCTGGTCGATACGCATGTGCTGGATAAGATTATTGCGGCAGCAGGCGTAACAAAAGATGATATGGTACTGGAGATCGGACCGGGTATCGGAACTATGACACAATACCTGGCAGAAGCTGCCGGGCAGGTGGTTGCAGTAGAAATTGACAAAAACCTGATACCAATTCTAGAGGAAACACTGAAGGACTATCAGAATATTACCATCATCAATGAGGATATTCTGAAAGTGAACATCCGCGAACTGGCGGATCGTTTCAACGGCGGCCGGCCCATCAAGGTGGTAGCCAATCTGCCTTATTACATTACAACACCGATTATTATGGGATTATTTGAAAGCAATGTGCCGCTGGATAATATTACGGTTATGGTACAGAAAGAAGTGGCGGAGCGGATGCAGGTGGGGCCTGGGTCTAAAGACTACGGTGCGTTGTCGCTGGCTGTCCAGTTTTATGCTGAGCCGTACATTGTTGCCAATGTTCCGCCCAACTGCTTTATCCCGCGCCCTAATGTAGGATCAGCGGTGATCCGTCTGACCAGGCATCAGGAGCCGCCGGTTACTGTAAAGGATACGGCACTGATGTTTGCGCTGATTCGTGCTTCCTTTAATCAACGCAGGAAGACACTGCAGAATGGCCTGAATAACTCCCCTGATATTGCATATTCCAAGGAACATATTATTGCTGCCATTGAATCTTTGGGGGTATCTCCGACCGTAAGGGGAGAGACATTAACGTTGAAACAGTTTGCCGAACTGGCTGATTATTTTACCGAATAAGGAGAAACGATATGAAAATAGGTGTGTATAGTGCACGGGAAGATGAAAAGGAATTTATTGAACAGTTTTCCCGGAAATATGGTGCTGAAATAGAAATGATTGACGAGAATCCCGTATTGGAGACGACAGATCGGGCCAAAGGCTGTCAGTGTATCAGTATTATCACAAATACGTTTATTACCAGAGATATGCTGGATCGTTATAAAGAACTTGGTGTCCGTTTTATCTCCACAAGGACGGTGGGGTACGAGCATATCGATGTGAAATATGCCAGGACGGTGGGAATCGGTGTCAGCAATGTTTCTTATACGCCCAGCAGCGTGGCTGAATACACACTCATGATGATGCTGATGGTACTTCGCAATGTCAAGCATATGAGTGTCCGGATGGAAGGACAGGATTACACTATTTCCAAAATCCGCGGACGCCTGATTTCTGATCTGACGGTAGGACTTATGGGGACCGGACGGATCGGGGCAAGAGTTGCCGAACTGCTGACAGGATTCGGCTGTCGGATTCTGGCTTATGATCTGTATCCCAACGAGAAGCTGAACGATATTGTCGAATATACAGACCTTGATACCTTGTATCAGACTTGTGATATCATATCTCTGCATATGCCTTCCACCGCAGAAAACCAGTATATCATCAATGCGGATGTGTTTGACAAGATGAAGCCCAATGCCATCCTGATCAACACCGCCCGGGGAGATCTTGTCGATTCCAACGCCCTGATAGAGGCGATTGAAAGCGGTAATCTGGGCGGTGCCGGCCTGGATGTATTCGACGGCGACCGTCTGATCTATTACCGTGACAGAAAAAGCGAGCCGATCAGGCAGCATGATATGGCAGTATTAAACTTTCTGCCTAATGTGCTGATGCTGCCACATATGGCATTTTACACTGATCATTCCGTCAGTGATATGGTTGAAAATTCAATTAAAAGCTGTGTGGAATATATTAAAGAACACCTATAAGGTAGCCACAATAGCAAAGAAGCTGCCCTCCTTGACCTGAAATTCTGGTCAAGGAGCGGCAGCTCCTTTTAGCCCATATACAAACCGCCACAAAGGTTGAGAACCTGACCGGTGATAAAACCTGCCTCCTCACATGCCAGATATGCAACCGCAGATCCGAATTCCACATCCGTGCCAGGTCTGCCCAGCGGCATTTGCGCCAGCAGTTTATCAGTGTTCGTTTCACCTTTCATGCCGCCTCTGGCAATACAATTGACTGTGATACCATCTGGAGCAAGTTCGCGCGCCAGCAGATAAGTCATGGCAATGACTCCGGCCCGTGCAGTTGAGGGACACAATCCTTCATCCGGAAGACCATTTCTGGCACCGACATTTGCCATCAGAATAATCCGTCCGGCTTTGCTTTTCATAAGATAAGGAATCGCACATTGAACCATGTGAAGACTGGTGTAGTTCTGGTGCTGCAGCTCCTTAAATAACTGTTCCTGTGTAATATCAATGAAATTCTCATACTTAAAATGATCACCATGATTGGGAATGATGACATCTAATGAACCAAAGTGTTCAAATGCCTGTCGATAATTGGCTTCATCCCCATCTTTGTGGTTAACAATGATACAATGCTTGTGGTATTTCTCTTCTGACTGCAGCAATTCCTGCGCAGTATCCCATCCATGCAGTGTCGATAATGCAACATTCATGCCGCCGTCAACAAGGGCTCTTACAGCACCTAACCCCTCGTATCCGGTAGAACCAATGATAATTGCAGTGCGTCCGTTTAGTGTAAACATCTCATACCCCTCTCCGTAAGAATATATCAATATTTATAACATGTTCAAAGATTGAAAGTCAATTATTTACAGTTTCCAATATGGAATTTGTCAGATTCCATAAAAATTGCACAAAATGGAAATCCTGGATTTCGGAAACGGAATTGATTTGAGGAAATTAAGTTGTTAGAATTGTAACATGAAGATATGGAAAATGTATATGTCTTTGGATGAAAGTCACAAAAGGTAAAGGAGAAGGGGAGCGATGATGAATCAAAAAGTAAAACAAGGATTTGCAATTATGCTGGCAGCAGCAATGGTAATAAGCAGTGCCGGCTGCAGTGGAACGGGAAGTGGGAATGACAGCGGTGGAAATACAGCAGCAGAAAACGGCAGCACCAGTGGCGGGGGTGGAAGTACCGGGAAAGAGACGGTTATTCATATTGGCGGAGATGCGGATCCAGGCTCGCTGGCTCCATGGGGAGTTGAGGGGGCGAGAAACTACCCAGTTGCGCAGCTTTATGAAACCTTGATTCAATTGGATGTGAATAAAGAGGTTCAGTATATTCTGGCCAGTCAGATTGAGCAGACAGATACATATACCTACGATATTACGCTCTATGATTATATTCACGATACTGCAGGAAATCCGTTAAATGCACATGATGTTGTATTCAGCTTTAACATGCTGGCTGATTCCGGATATATGTCACAGAATCTGACTTCTTTGGAGAGTATTGAAGCAACCGGTGATTATTCGGTTCGCATTCATCTCAATGAATCCGCCCGTGCCGGTGCATTTGAACTGATGCTTCAAAAAGTCCGGATTGTTACCGAGGCGGCATGGGAGCAGTCAAAGGACAAGATGGTAACCGATCCGATTGGCACAATGCCATATCGTCTGGTGGAATATGTGCCGGGAGCTTATATTCTTTTTGAAAAAACGGATAATTATTGGCAGAGCGATGAGTCTCTGTTGACAATGTTTGGTAAGAGTAATGCAGACAAAGTTTATGTTGATATTATTCCGGAACGGTCTACTCAGGCAATATCTCTGGAAACGGGAGAGTTGGATGCGACACAGTTTATCAGTGCAAACGACACCGGCAATTTTATTGATGACTCAGAAAATGCCAAAGATGGTTATGTTCAGGTGGTTGGATATATGAGTACAACTGCAGCAATTACCTTTAATTGCAGTTCTCACAGCCCGTTTGAGGACATCAATTTGCGAAAGGCAGTGGCCTATGCTCTGGACAAAAAACAGTTGGCCTATGTTGACCGGGGCATTGACGGAGTACCGGTCGATTATCAGAACAATCCGCAGGCAACTGATTTTGACCCGACTTATAGTAATACGGCATATTCTTATAATATTGAAATGGCGAAGGAATATCTTGCAAAGTCAGATTATAATGGTGAAGTTTTGATTGGATATGCATCAACGAGCGTTTCCAATGACACAGTTACGATGATTATGGCTCAGTTGGAGACAGTCGGAATTAAGGCTGACTTAAAGATTATGGAAGATGCGATCGGTCAGGTGCTGCATCTTGATAACTCAGGAACCGAGTACGACTTTGAATTGTGGACACTGGGAACCAACGGATATTCCTGGACTGCGTTGTCTGATTTTGATTTGAATAAATATGATAATGGCATGTCTCACATTTTTATCGAAGATGCAAAACTTCAGGAATTATATGATAATATGGCGGGAATTGAGACAAACAGCAGCGAGAGTACGAACGCATTCATGGATTATCTCGTTGATGAATGTTACCGGGTACCATTATTTATTGTTAAAAAGCGGATATTTGGAGGCGCAAAGATAAAAACACTGGTGGTTGACAGCTGGTATCAAATCGTTCCGGGCGCATGTGAATTTAATTAAGAGTAAAGTTTTCGAGAGGATATGGCATGACAAAATATATTCTTAAACGTATTGTAACCATGATTCCTGTCCTGATTGGGGTGGCAATTATAATTTTTACATTGCTGTATTTTACTCCGGGAGATCCGATTTCGATTATCATGGTAGGATCAACACAGCAGGAAATAAATGAGGTAAGAACTCAGTATGGATTGAATGAACCGTATCTGGTGCAGCTGGGAAGTTTTTTAAAGCAGGCATTCCTGCAGCTGGATCTGGGAAAGTCCTATATCAAAGGGATTGATGTGTTTTCTGAACTGATGGTGCGGCTGCCATGCACGGCATTAATTGCGACGGCAGTCTGTGCACTGCAATTGATTGTGGCGGTTCCCATCGGCATTTCTGCAGCAACTCATCAGAATAAATGGCAGGATAGTCTGTGTATGATATTGACGATGGTAGGAGTATCCGTGCCGGAATTCTGGTTTGCGATGATTTTGATGTTGATTTTCTCTCTTCGGCTGGGCTGGCTGCCAAGCTATGGAATCACATCCTGGAAAGGTTATGTCCTGCCGATTGTTGCAGCCGCGGTTCCGACATTCGGCGGTGTGGCTCGTTTAACCCGTTCGCAGATGCTGGAGGTAATCCGGTCGGACTATTGTGTCACCGCTCGCATGAAAGGGGTTCCGGAACGGGCGATTATCTATCGTCATGCACTGCCGAATGCGCTGATACCGATTGTCACCAATATTGGTATGACCTTTGGACGGGCATTGGGCGGCACAGTTATTATTGAGACGGTATTTGCACTTCCGGGAATTGGTCTGTATCTGGTAAATGCGATTGGGAATCGTGATTATCCGGTTGTTCGTGGTGCTGTATTGGTACTTGCCATTTTGTTTAGTCTGGTAATGCTTCTTGTTGACATTTTATACGCATTTATTGATCCGAGAATCAAGGCTCAATATGAGGTGAAAAAGGGAGGGGGCAAAGCAGCATGAATGATACGGAGTTTATTGTTGAAAAAACATGGAAAGATACCCCTTTCTTTGAGTTTTGCCGCAGATATGCAAAACGAAAGATGGCGGTTATTGGTTTTGTGATATTGTTCTTGCTTGTGTTAGCGGCGGTGTTGGCTCCGCTTCTCACAACATATGGATATAATGATGTTGATGTGACGATTGCGTATTTAACACCAAATAAAGAGCATTTGTTTGGAACTGACAGTTTGGGGCGGGATTTGTACACCAGAATTCTCTATGGGGGAAGATATTCTTTGTCGATCAGTGTGTTATCGGAGCTGATGGGTCTGGTTTTCGCCCTTGTGCTTGGTTCGATTGCCGGTTACTATGGCGGAAAAATCGATAATCTCATATTGAGATTTTGTGATATTCTGCAGTCATTGCCAAGCATTCTCTTATGTATCTGTGTCTCTCAGGTGCTGGGCAGCGGAATATTCCCAACTATGATTGCATTGGGAATTACCGGTATTGCTTCCGTTACCAGAATGCTACGTGCCAGTATGCTGAACGTGCGGGAACAGGAGTTTGTGAAAGCCGCACAGGCGATTAACTGCAAAAAACCGGTAATTATCTTTAAACATGTGGTGCCGAACTGTCTGGCACCAGTAATCGTAGCCTGTACCGGAGGCATTGGCAACAAAATAATATCTTCGGCAAGTTTAAGTTATCTGGGACTTGGAATACAGGAACCGCTTCCGGAATGGGGGGCGCTGATATCTGCCGGAAAGGCACATTTCCGCTACCATCCGCATCTGATTGTTATCCCTGGAATAGTAATTGCGATTACGGTTCTTTCGTATAATCTGATCGGAGATGGTATTCGAGATGCTCTTGATCCAAAATTAAAGTAAAAATTAAAATGAGGATAGAATATGGAAAAAGAGGCTAAAAAGACGGATTCTATTTTATCTGTCAGAAATCTTACTGTTGAGTACATCGTGGAAAAAGAAATTGTCCAGGCTGCCAATGACATATCTTTTGATATCGAAAGCGGCAAGACCCTGGGGCTGGTTGGCGAAACCGGTGCAGGTAAGACTACGATTGCACGGGCAATCTGCAGGACGCTTCCAGTACCGCCATCCCGTATAAAAAGTGGAAAGATATTGTTTGAAGGAACCGATCTTCTGACTGTATCTGAAGAGCATATGCGGGGATATCGTGGTAAAAATATTGCAATGATATTTCAGGATCCGATGACGGCGCTGAATCCGATTATGAGGGTTGGGAAACAGATCGCAGAAGGAATCCGGTATAACTTCAATATCTCTGGCGGTGAGGCTGAAAAAAAGGCAAAAGAAGTGTTTGAAATGGTCGGAATACCGGAGTCAAGATTTTATGAATATCCCCATCAGTTCTCAGGAGGAATGAAACAGCGGGTTGTAATTGCGATTGCTCTGGCATGTAATCCTGATCTATTGATTGCGGATGAACCGACAACGGCGCTGGATGTTACCATACAGGCTCAGGTGATTGAAATGATGCAGTCATTGCAGAAGCAAAAGAATATGGCCATGCTGTTGATTACACATGATTTTGGGGTGGTAGCGGAAACCTGCGATCACGTTGCCGTTGTTTATGCCGGACAGATTGTGGAGATGGGGACGAAGGAACAGATATTCCGCAGTTGTAAACATCCATATACGGAAGGGCTATTTGGGGCGATTCCCAAATTGACGGACTCCGGCCAGCTCCAATCCATTAAAGGGATTCCGGCTGATCCGACCCACCTTCCCCAAGGCTGCTATTTCAGGCAGAGGTGTCCCAATGCTTCAGAGGCATGTAAGGAAGGAACCATTGCTCTTGTTGATTATGGCGGAGGGCATCTTTGCCGATGCAATCGTATGGAGGTGAAAAGCGGTCATGGCACCATTAATTGAAGTAAAAAATTTAAAAAAATATTTTAAAACCCCGAAAGGCGTTCTCCATGCGGTTGATGATGTTTCTTTTAAAATTGAAGCTGGAAAAACAATGGGAATTGTGGGGGAGTCCGGTTGTGGAAAATCAACACTCGGTTCCACGATCATTCATCTGTATGAAAGCACCGGCGGTCAGATATTATTTCAGGGAACGGATGTGACGCATCTGGATGAGCGGGGATTAAAGACGCTGCGGCAGAATATGCAGATAATCTTTCAGGATCCTTACTCATCATTGAATCCACGAATGACTGTCGAGCAAACGATTCAGGAGCCATTAAAGATTGCCCATAAATATAAGCGGGCACAGCTTCAGGAGGAAACCAACCGCCTGATGCAGCTGGTAGGCATTGATAAAAGAATGCGAAAAGCATATCCCCATGAACTGGACGGCGGACGTCGGCAGAGAGTCGGGATAGCGAGAGCGCTGGCCGTCAATCCCAAGTTTATCGTGTGTGATGAACCGGTATCCGCTCTGGATGTATCCATTCAGGCGCAGATTCTCAATTTGCTGCAGGATTTACAGCAGAAACAGGGGATTGCTTATATGTTTGTGACGCATGACATGTCGGTAGTCCGCCATATATCGGATGACATTGGAGTTATGTATCTGGGGCAGCTGGTGGAGACAAGTCCTTCGCAGGAATTGTTTGACCGTCCGCTGCATCCATATACAAAGGCATTGCTGTCAGCGATTCCATCAATGGATATTGAGGCGGATCGTAAGCGGATTGTGATGCAGGGAGAACTGGTCTCACCAATCAATCCGGAAGCTGGCTGTCGGTTTATGCCCAGATGCGCGTATGCATGTGAAGGCTGCAAAGAGAATCAAACGATGGAAGAATTGCTGCCGAACCACTGGGTTTCCTGTTGTCGTGCAAAAGAAATTTACTTACTCAAATAATTCTGCGGTGAGAACATAATCGGTTTTGCATCTTCAGTGCAAGAAGCCTGAAAGCGCTCTTCAATAAACTGCAGAAAGGTTTCTGATTGCTGTGAGGAATGATGTTTTAGCTGCATGAAAATGTAATAAAGTGAATTTGGAGCAGTAAGTTTTACGGTAACCACATGCTTGTCTTTTAAATTCATAATATCCAGGGCGCTTTTTTCGATAATTGCAACAGCCAGCCCCTGAGAAACAAGATCTAATTGAGCAGTCCGTCTGCTTACATAGATGGAAATGTAAGGTTCAAAGTTTGCAAGGGCACAGAGCTTTGTCAAAATATTGTAGGATGCTGAATATTTGAACTTTTCTACAAAATTATCGTGCTTCAGCTGGATCAGCGAGATCTGTTTAGATTCGGCTAATTTATGGCTCTTCGGGAGTACGGCATAAAGGGTATCGTATTTATAAGAAATCGTTTCAAATATATCGGGAAAGGATTCATTGATGGAGTTAAAGCAGATAATGGACAGCTTATTGCGTTTCAGCATCTGCTCCAGTGCTGTATATTCAGAGCACAGGCATTCCACAGATATCTCTGGATATTCCGCAATGAATTCAGGCAGAAGTGTGGTCAGCCATGTGGAATCCGATAGATCGGTACCGATAGAAAGCTTGGTAATATTGCGTTTTTTGCCGGCAAGTTCCAGACTTAAATCATATAGATCGGAAATCTTCATCGCAATAGGCAGAAAATCCTTTCCAAACGATGAAAGATGCATCTTACGATTTTCAAGATAGAAAAGTTCTGTGCCTAATTCGCTTGATAATGCCTGAATGTGCTTGGAAAGCGAAGATTGTGAGAGGAACAGCTGGCTGGCGGCATCCTGAAATGTCTCCTGTGTGGATAATACGATAAACTCTTTTAAATAGTCAATATTCATTGGCAACCTCACATTTCCGTATAGCGGGATTTATACATATTCAGATTTTAAGATAAAAGAAAAATTTTGTCAACATTCAAATAAAGTGTTAGAAGGTAAAAGGATAGGATGAATAAAAGAAAAATAAAGTTTGCAATTTATTCGGTTGACTTTTTGCTGTTGAGTATTTTCGCAATTTCGCCGGCCATGTCATCGCTCTCTGCAGCGATGCCGGATCGCAGTGCGGCGGAGATTCAGATGATTATTCAATTGCCAAGTCTGATGACGGTCCCCTTTCTTTTGATGGGAGGAGCCGCATCCAAAAAGTTCTCACGAAAAACATTGCTGCTGGCCGGGCTGGTGTTATTTCTGACAGGAGGAACCACCGGGTATTTCACAGAGAATTATTTCTTGCTGCTGATATCCAGATGTGTCCTTGGCTTTGGCATTGGGATTATGAATCCGTGTACGGTGGGGCTGGTTTCGGATCTGTTTTTTGGAACCGATGAATATGCACCGACGGTCGGTCTGGAAAATGCGTTTAAAAGTGTAGGCGGTGTTATCTATACGATATTGACCGGATGGTTGTGCATGATTAGCTGGCATCATGTGTTTCTTGTTTATTTATTGGGAGTGCCGGTGTTTTTTTCTGTTTTGTTTTTTATCCCGGGTATTACACCGGAACAAAGTATTGTGACGGAGAAACCGAAAGAAGCATTTCGGGTTTCGCCGCTGCTGGTGACATCAGTGATTCTGGCATTTTTTGTTTCTTTTTGCATCAATATTACAAATAGCAATGTATCATATCTGATCGAAGACAGCGGCTTTGGAGATTCCACATTCAGTGGTTATGCAGCTTCCACATTCACTTTGTTTTGTGTGTTTGGTTCTGTTTTTTATTCTAAATATTCAAAACGAATCGGACAGAAGATGATATTGGCTGCAATGACAGCCGGGGGTATCGGTTTGTTTATCAGTGGTATGTCGATGCATATAATCACGGCATTTATCGGCATTGCCATACTTGGAATCGGAAACGGGATGGCGGTTCCTTCATTGATGATGCAGGTAGGCAATATTGATAAGGAAAATTCGACATTATATTTTTCATTTATCATTGCTGCCATGAATATCGGTTCGACCTGTCAGGGACTGATTGTTCCGGGGGTTGCCGCTAAACTTTTTGGCGGAACCGGTGTTGGGGCAGGTGCATATCTGGTGGGCGGGATGGTAATGCTGGCTGCGATCATCTGTGAACTGGGTGTATTTCGGATGACAAAGAAGAGATTGAAAGGATAACAATAAAAATGAATGTAGGAATGTTAGGAACAGGAACAATTGCAACACGGTTATCAGATACTTTTGCTAAAATGAGTGGAAATGTTGTAACATATGCGATCGCATCGAATCCCAAGGCATGTACTCTGTTTGTGGAGCATTATGGCTGGAAAAAGTGGTATCCCACCTATGAGGAGGTAATGGCAGATCCAGAGGTTGATATTATTTATATTGCAGTTCCCAATCCGCTTCACTATGAGTTATGCATCAAAGCGTTGAACTATGGAAAACATGTGATCTGTGAGAAGCCATTTTGTATCAATGAGAAGCAGGCGAAAGAAGTTTTTGCCCTTGCCGCAGAAAAGAAGTTATTTATTACCGAGGCTGTATGGACAAATTATATGCCGTCACGGGAACTGATCGATGCGGAGCTTGCGAGCGGGCAGATCGGAACATTGTTGGAGGTGGAAATCCGTTTAGAATCCTATATTTTATTCAAAGAGAGGATAAAAAGCCTTGAGCTTGCGGGTGGAGCGCTTTTGGATTTGGGCCCCTATACCCTCGGCGTCATGCTTTCCCATTTTGGTTATGATATTCGAACAATTAAGCCGGATATTGCATTTCTGGATACGGGTGTAGATGGCAGGGATGATATTCTGTTTGAATATGGCAATGGTTTCAAAGTACGCATTATTAATAACTGTGCTGCCTCTTATGATGTTCGTGTTTGTGAAATCCGCGGCACGGAGGGGAAAATTGTGATTGAAGGAACTACAAATCCGCGGAAGATTACGGTGTTAAACCGTTTGGCCGAGGTGGTCAAAGAGGTGGCAGTGCCGGAACAAATATCAGGATATGAATATGAATTTCTTGCCTGTGAGCGCTGCATTAATAATCATGAACTGGAATGCCCCGAGATGCCGCATAAACAGACATTATATGCACTGCATCTGATGGATGTCATCCGTAACATTGCCGGAATTCGTTATCCGGGTGAGTAAGGAGAGAATAATAATGAACGATTACTTAAAAACAAAAAACAACTTTTTTCATCTCGATCAAAATGCCCCGGGTTCCCTGCACGTTCCGCCTGCAATGATGCATGAACCGGCAGATAGCAGTTCAAAACGTGACGTGGGCATTGTTCTGGTACATCACAGTGCCGATTATCTTACATTTACACCGGCCGAAGAATTGGCAAAACGGGGTTATTGTGTTCTGTGTGCCAATACCGTAGGACAAACGCTTGACAGCAAGATTCTCGATGTCAAACTTGCTGTCGACTATCTAAAGAACTGTCCGGGTATCAAAAAGGTGATTCTGTTAGGTCACAGTGGCGGTTCGACCCTGATGGGAGCCTATCAGGCAATCGCTGAAAACGGTGTCGGGATTTTTCAGGATGCAGGAAAGATATATAGATTTCCGGAGATTGAAACACTTACAGCTGCGGATGGCATTATGATGCTGGATGCTAATTTTGGTAATTCAATTATGACTCTTTTTAGTCTGGATCCGGCAATAACAGATGAAACAAATGGGAAACAACTGGAACCATCACTGGATCTGTTTAAACCGGAAAATGGCTACCATCCGGAAGCTTCTGCTTACAGTGAAGAATTTATCAGAAGATATCAGAAGGCACAGGGGGAACGAATGAACCGTCTGGTGGAACTGGCACATCAGCGGTTGGATAAAATAGAACATAGACAGGGTAATTATGATGACGATGAACCATTTATTATACCGGGAGCAACATTGATTGCCCCCAATAATAAATTGCTGCCGCAGAATATCCGGCTGCTTTCCCGTACGCGCAACCCCCATCTATTGCTTCATCCGGATGGTTCTGCGACAACTCAGATTGTTCCCTGTGTCCGTCAACAGGTGAATCCCGTTCCGATGACCCATCTGTTCGGTTCCGCTGCAGCAAATACAACGGTCCGAACCTTTCTGGGGAGCTATGCGGTTGGTGTTTCCGGCGACTTTAGCTGTGATGAGGAAAATATCTACGGTATTGACTGGAACTCCTGCTTTAACAGTGCAATATCAAGTATCCGGCACGTTTCGGTGCCGTTGCTGGCAATGGGGATGACCGGAGGATATGAGTATCTGGCGGCAGAGTTTATTTATGATAATGCCAAAAGCAAAGATAAGACGATTGCGTTTGTGGAAGGCGCCTCACATGATTTTAAACCGGCCAGAAACTGTGAAGAATATGAAGGGCAGTTTGGTGACACGGTGAAGACATTGTTTGATTGTGTGGATCAGTGGCTTAAAGATCCGGACAGATTTCTGTGAACTGGTTCACCAAAAGCTGCTTTTGCCATCAGGAAGTATGTAAGAAAGGCGCCGGCTTTATTCAAGAGTTTGTGAATAAAGCCGGCAGCATATGCGGAGCACGAAGGAGAGAACCAGTCTGGAATTGATAAAGTCAAAGTGCTGCCGGACACTTAGACAGTGCTGCATCATCAGCGACAACGATTACGTCGTTATGAAGCTGCAGGATGGATGCCGGTACGCCTGGAGTTATTGGTCCGTATAGGGCTTTGTATAAAATATCTGCTTTTTCTTCACCGCTTACAATCAGAAGGATCTTCCGTGCCTGCATTATAGTACCGATTCCCATGGTATACGCCTGCTTCGGAACATCGTCGATATTGTCGAAGAAGCGTTTGTTGGCTTCGATGGTGCTCTCCTGCAAATCGACGCAATGAGTCGTCTTTTCGAAGGCTTCTTCCGGTTCATTGAATCCGATATGTCCGTTGTGGCCAAGACCAAGCAGCTGCATGTCAATTCCGCCGAGCTGATCAATCACCTGATCGTATCGTCTGCATTCTTTGTCGCTGTCAGGTTCGGTTCCGTCCGGTATATGGGTGTTGTCCAGATTGATATTGGTATGCTGGAAGAGATTGTGGTACATAAAGTGATAATAGCTTTGTTCATTGTCACGGGAAATTCCTTTGTATTCATCCAGATTCACACTTGTTACATCCGCGAAATCAACATCACCCTTACGATACCATTCGATCAGCTGCTGATAAGTTCCGATCGGAGTAGAACCAGTCGCAAGGCCTAAGACACAATAAGGTTTCATGATTACCTGGGCAGAGATAATATTGGCTGCCTTCCGGCTCATATCTTTATAATCTGTTGTTTTGTAAATCCTCATGTTTATTGCCTCCATAAAATATAAATTTCTGAGATACTTATTATAAAATAACATTTTTATGGAATAGATGCAACGGGTAGATGCATACAATAATTAGCAAAGGGGTGATAGCATGTCTAATTATAGAAGGCTAATTTCGGGTCTTTGACAGTTGAATAAAGAGAAAAAGCTTGCAACGCCTAGAAATAGGCGCTTTTTTTGTCAAACCTGTTACTTTTATATTGCGTGATTTAGCGTGATGTGTTATAATATTAGGTATTACAGGAGAAAAT
>JBOFYZ010000104.1:0-1130 GCA_051654925.1 Lachnospiraceae bacterium
GCTGCTTTAGCATTTGCTCCTACCACTTCCGAATCGGCGGCAAACTTCACATCCTGTCCTAGTAATTCAGATAACCGCTTAGCCACCGGTGCCAGTGATAACTCCGGTTTCGGTTCTCCTTTCGGTTTACCTAAGTGAGAGCAAAGAATCACTTTCCCACCATCGGCGATCAGTTTTTTGATCGTCGGAAGCGCTGCTGTCAAACGGTTTTCATCGGTAATTCTATCGCCATCAAGCGGAACATTAAAGTCACATCTGACCAACACCTTCTGACCGTTTACATTAATGTCATCTACTGATTTCTTATTAAGCATATGTATGCCTCCTCTATTTATATTAGATAGTTTGAAAAGCAGAACCGATCCGGTACCTGCTTCAGACATGAAAGAGGCCCGGTCCTAAAAAGACCGGACCCCATTGAGTCTTAAATATTGAACATTATCCGTTCAATAAGCATGATTTATGCTAATTCAGAGAAATATTTGATCGTTCTTACCATCTGGCTGGTGTAAGAATTTTCATTGTCATACCATGAAACAACCTGAACCTGTGTGGTTCCGTTATCCATCGAAGTTACCATGGTCTGGGTAGCATCAAATAAAGAACCGTTTGTGATACCAACAATATCACTGGATACTAATTCTTCTTCGGTATATCCGAAAGATTCATTAGAAGCAGCTTTCATCGCCGCATTAATCTGTTCAACGGTTACATTTCCTTCTACAACTGCAACTAAGATCGTAGTAGATCCAGTCGGTGTCGGTACACGCTGTGCAGACCCGATCAGTTTGCCGTTGAGTTCTGGAATAACTAGACCGATTGCCTTAGCTGCGCCAGTGCTATTTGGTATAATACTTACTGCTGCAGCCCGTGCTCTTCTTAAGTCGCCGCCCGGATGCGGTCCGTCAAGAGTCATCTGATCGCCGGTATAAGCGTGGATCGTAGACATGATACCACTTTTGATCGGAGCCAGTTTATTTAGAGTATCTGCCATCGGTGCCAGGCAGTTAGTGTTACAGGATGCTGCTGAAATTACAGTATCTTCTGCTTTCAGTATATCATGGTTAACATTGTAAACGACTGTCGGAAGATCATTTCCTGCCGGTGCAGAGATAACAACCTTTCTTGCG
>JBOFYZ010000105.1:0-8963 GCA_051654925.1 Lachnospiraceae bacterium
GGCATACAAATACCCATAGTAGTATTACAACTGCCAAAATCAATGACCAGGGGGAGTTCCGTCTTTGCTGCTTCTTTTACTTCAACCGTCAAAAGTGGTATATGAAGTGCCCGGATTGTCCCGGGGAAAGGACTTTCCAGATCCTGGTATTGTTCATAGACATATTCTGATATTCGATCCGAGGGAAAATATAAAAAGGCATACTGGTGTTTTTCCGGTTCCCGGATCTCTACATCCTTGCCTTTGCTGATCCAGTACTTCCCATGATCTTCTTTCAAATAGCAGCAAGTATAGACATGCAGGCTTTCATCAACCAGTACCAGGTTTCCTTCATATAAAATATCATCGACGGCCTCGACCTGATATCCGTCTTGTTCATCTATGGACATATCCCGATACAGCACCAAACTGGCCGGAATCCTGATCTGATCGCATTCTGATATCTGAATTGGTACTTTGTGAAGCATTTTCTCGACCCGTGCCAAACCGTCTTCACAAAAGTTTTCTATATGGCGGTACTCTTTTCTTCCCCGAAAGCGCATAATCAGACGAATTATGCCTTCCCGGTCAAGAGCTTTGACCTGGATCACAAGATGTTCCTGCCGACAGATTTCCCGTAATTGAAAGGTCGTCATCTGTTCTAACTGACTCCTTTTATACAGCCGCTTTTCCTCATTTTTTTTCTTCTCAGGATTTAATCGGTAGGTATATTGACTCATCGCTTTCGTCTCCTTTTACACTCCCGGACCAATCGCATTCCGTTTAGGATCATCCGTATCTTCTGCCGTAGTTTCAGTTTCTGCTGTTTCCTGCCGCGCTGCCTCTGCCGCTGCTTTTGACGCCGCTTCCGCTTCGGCTGCTTTCGATTCTTCTTCCGCCGCTTTCGACGCTTCGGCCGCTGCCGCTCCGGCTTCGGCTGCTATGATTTTATCCTCAACCGCCATAGCCCTATCGCTCAGCTCCAGACGCTCATAGATCGACTGTGCAGTCTGGTAAAAGGTGATCGCAGATTCATACTGGCCTTCTTTCAATAGCTCGTTGGCCGTATTCTCCAGCTCTATGGCATTTTTCTGATCGTTGGACTTTTGCTGATTTTCTATTTCTTGTTCAGCTGCCTGGGATTCCTCCTCTTTTTGCGCTGCTTCCTGAACTGCCTGGGATTCGGCAGAAGCTTCTGACGCCAGTTTTTCTTCTACCGCCAGTTGTTTGCTTAGTGCTTCTTCTTTGCTGTCCTTATCATACAATGCTGTAGCTTTTTCCCTGGCTTTCTTATAGGCTTCAATCGCCCCACTTAAATCACCATAGCCTTCCTTTGTTTCACCAATGGAAAGCCAGTCGTAAACTTCAATATATCCTATGACTTTATCTAGTTGTGATTCAATGTATTTCTTCCCGACATTCCCGGTTTTCACCGATAGTTCTCTGGCTGCCAGATATAATTCCTGGGCCTTGACATATTCTCCTGCCAACAGAGCCTCATCGGCCAGATTGATCTGATCGGTCAGTTTCAGATACTGGTCTGCCTCTGACAGATCTTCCTGCCGTTTCAGATCAGATGCCAGTTTTTTTGCCTCGGTATATTCCTCTGAAGCTTTTTTATAATTATCATATTTCAGGTACTGCTCACCACTGGTCATATACTGTGTCAGGCTGACTTCTTTACTTTTTATATTGCTGTAGCGGATATATAAAGTCACTGAAAGAACGACTGCAATCATCAAAATCGGCAGTGCTACCATTAAAATCTGCTTGATCGAAATTTTCTTTTTCGGAGACTCAAATACCTTGGTCACAAACGTAACTGCCAAAGAATAATTATCGATCTCTTTTTCTTCTTCCTGCCTTCCCAGTACCTGATCTTCCGTCTTTTCCAGAATATCTTTCGGTTCCGTCGCAGCTTTCATGATTTCTGCGAACTCTTCGTCACTGCTGTTTTCCCAGATACCTCTGGTCAGCTGGGCAAGAATATCGCCATTTTCCAGCTTGATCTTTGGAGAAATGACCACTTTTGGAGTTCCTCGTACGCCAAGATATGAATACAGGTTATTCCGCTCCTGATGAATGGCCGCCTGATCCAGCGGCACCTTCTCTTCTTCAACCAGATTCTGGGTAAGTGACTGATCTTTTGTCTGAGTCAGATACCGGCCATTCCGAACCAGATAAAAACGACTGTTTCCGACGTGACAGGAGCGCACCTTCCGGTAATCTGTCACAACCATAACCACGGAAACTTTCAGCCGCCTGCCTCTCCGCTCTTTGCCAAGGTCTTTATGCGCCTGATGCATATATTGGGTGAGGGCTCGTTTTTTCATCGTCGGCCGTTCACCAAAGCTGCGGATCAGGCTTTCTACAGCAATTCTGGCACTATTGGTTTCGATATCTTCATCCAGGCTGTCTGCCATTACATAACAGGCAAAATCGTCCAATTCCACATAGCCGAAATAGTCCCGGTTTTTTAGTTTTTGACCTTCCTGTGACAGGTAACCTGTCTGAAATTCAGAATTACTTCTTCTCATCAGCCAACCTCCGCTGTTAAAAGTAAAACACTGCCATTTTCTTTATCTGCAGTCTCTTTTTTATCAGCTCTTATTATTATGTGTTCTGCTTTTTCTTCCATCGTATTATCCATCAATAAAATATCTTCGATCTCCGCCCACGAGAGCTCATCAAAAATTCCCTGACTGACAATCACAATCATATCTCCATTTTTCAGAGAAACAGGTGGCGTACCGATTTCGATTTCACGAAACCCGTCCTTCCCAAGATAATTCCAGATCTGTTTTTCGTCTATACTCCACAATGTTTCATTTTTGGAAAGAAGCCCTTCCTGGTATGCATCTTGTGCCAGCACACTGATCGTATGTCCCTTACTCAATGGAATCAGTTCATCGTTCCTGAGTAACGCAATACGAATATTTCCGACAAGAGCATAATACAGATGGGTACGGTTCATAAATACTACCCCCATACTGGCTCCGCCACGGCGTTCACCAATTGTTTGCTGGATCCGGCGGTTTGCTTCCAACAATGCAGTCCGAAACAGATATTCCGGGTTGTTTAAATCCCGATATGGCTCAAAGGCATCCAGTACCGTATCCACTGCAACCTGAGCAGCTATCTTTCCGGTGTTTTGTCTGCCGATACCATCTGCCAATACTGCCATCATACCTGCATCATTTTGATGCACCTGGGCGCAGTCTGACTGAATTTCTTTATTTCCTGTCGTTTGTGCAACAGCCGAGGTCTGATCACCTTTGTTCTGCGCGTTATATTTGGTTGATAATTCTAATCTTTTCCCGACACAGAATATCAGTAACACTACGATTCCTGCCATCACAAGCCATCCCATCACCATCATCATTTCTTATCGTTCCGCTCCCACTCAAAGTTTTCACCACAGAAAGCCAGAAATACAAAAGAACTCCGTCCCATTTCAATCCGGTCATAAGAATTTACTTCACTCGGCAGATATACCGCTTCTCCGCCCAGATATACCAACCCTTCTGAATCGCCCGGAAGCAGCATGGTATTTTTATTTTTGGGGTCATAAACCAGAACGGCATGATTGCGCCGATTGATCTCGTTGTCTCCTAATATCTGAATATCCATATCATCACCACGGCCAATGAAGTTCTTACCGCTATGTACTTTATAATCCATACCGACTCTGGCACCTTCGATACAAACCAGCCAGCCGCACACCGGACTGATCTCTTCCTGCAAAAGCTCTACCGGAGGCTCAAAACCTTCTGGTTTCTGGCTTTCATCTTCTTCCTGTAATTTCAACTTGCAATACGGGCAGATCTTTCCATAACGAATCGCATTATACACATGGCCGGAAGGGCATTTTACTAAACTCATGATTCCAGTCTCCTTTATCTTTTAAGTTAACAGTAACTTCGTCTTTGCTATATATATCATATCACCGGCAGATATCTTACAAGGGTGGTTCGGGGCCACCTGATATAGTCCTCCATCTTCTACCTTTTTGATTTGTATTCCATTTTGAGAGCCCAGATCCTCTACATACCATGATTCCAGGCTATAGTTTAACACTGCATGCTGAACACTGATCAGGGCACTGTATTCACAATCGCTCAGATCCACATCAACCTCTTCATTCCGGTTCCTCCGGCCGATAATCATCGCCGTCTTTCCGGTTAAGTTCCATGAACGAATTGGTTTGTCTGTTTCATTCAGCAATATCAGCTCATAAGTCATGAAGCTGGCGGTCGCTGCTGTTTCTTCAAACGCCAATTTTGTATCTGGCTCACTAAGCAGTTTCAGCACATCAATCAGAACCACCCCGACCACCAGCAATGTCAGCAGCACACTTACCTGTATAATCTGTCCTGACAATTCCAGCATCCACACCGCAACTGTCCATCCGCAGCACAGTACCACAATCGCTGTATCCAAAAGTATTTTCTTCTTTTTAATTTTGGTCATTACTTCCTCCGCCCTTGTATCCCCTACTTCTTCACATTCCCAAAAAACGATGCAAACAACGCCTCCGTATCAATCGGCCCACCCGATTTTTTCGTGCCATTACTCTTATCCCGATAAGTCTCCATCCCTTTTCCGGCCTGAAATCCAAAAAAACTCTCAAACGGATTCAGGGGCGTATCCTGCCCGTCTCCATCTCTTTCCAGAGTCTCTCGGTTCCCCTGCTGCCGGCACTGATCATCATACTCTTTTCGCTTCTCGGGATTGCCAAGCACCTCATAAGCTGCCTGAATCTCATACATCTTATCCGCCAGTTCCGGGCTGTCCTTTATGGCATCAGGGTGATACTTTTTTGCAAGGCCGCGGTAAGCCGACTTGATTTCCTTATCGCTCGCCTGAGTTGTCACTCCCAGTATCTGATAATAATCCTTCATTTTTTCGTCCATCCCCGGTTTTCTTTTTTTTATTTACATAAAGGGCTGCCATAAGGCAGCCCTTTCTCATCATTATACGCTGTATCCGCCTTCAACAGCGACCTGTGACATCTTATCTTTTTTCTGCTTGATAATAAGAGTAAAGGTACCTACACCTTCCACATCACCATAATTCTCTTTGTAGTCAACTACGAACGCGTTTGGATAGCTATATTTACGCACCACCTGCGATGCTGCAATTACCTCAACAGTAACATTGCGGTAGCAGTCAGATTTCTCTGCTGGAACCAGAGCCCAAAGACCTAACTGTCTGGTTGAATCAAACGGATCACCGTCTACGGCAGTCAGAATCTTGCCGGTAATCTCAACGGTGCTGCCCAGGTCAGTGGAACGGGCATTGGAATCAACCGGAATATCGGTTCTGAATTTAACTCCGATCACACTGGTGGTTCCTAATTCTATGGTTGACGGGCCTTCAACTTTTAACGTAAATCCCATAATTATTCTCCTTTTTCATCTGATGTTTTTATGTACTTTTGATCTTTATTCGCCGCTGAATCCGCCTTCGAATTTAAGCGCTGCCATCTTATCTTTTTTCTGTTTCATCAACAGTCTGAAGGTTCCGGCTCCGCTTTCATCACTGAAATCTTCTTCATAGCCAACTACGAAAGCGTTCGGAATGGTAATCTGACGCACGATCTGAGATGCACTTATCACTGTGATCGCTACGTTGCGATAGCAGTCACTATTTTCTGCCGGTACTAAAGACCATCTGGCGATCTTGCTGGTATCGTCAGCTGCCTCGCCGCCTACGGCAGCCAGAATCTTGCCCTCTACCAGTACCGTGGAGCCAAGATCAGTGGATCTTGCATTAGAATCATGAGGAATATCGGCCCCAAACTTAATTCCGGTAATACTGGTTTCCACCAGATTGATGGTTTCACTTCCTTCAATTGTCATTCTCAATCCCATATCATATCTCCTTTGTTTTTTTTATGATAAAATCTTTCCAGATCAGCCTGCCATGCCTGCTTTTCTGGTCAATTCCACCTTCAGGTTCTTGGTTGTGTTGCTGAATGTGATCTGGACGTTGCAGATTCCATTCTTTTCATCAATACTAAAGTTCAATTCGTCACCATCCTGCAGAATAGAATTGATGTACTGACGGTTCGCATCCCATCTGCTCTTCTGGCTGTTCGGGTTATTACTGAAGAAACTCAGAATCTTATCCTGCTTAAAGTCGTTACTGTAGAAACGCAGCATCCGTTCAATGTAAGTAACAACCATGGTTTTGTAAATCGGTTCAAATTGGCTGCCGTTGCTCATCAGGTTACGGGCTTTGTAAACCATCACGTTGCGGATATCGCGTCCTTTATACTGGGCATTATCCGAAGTGAAGACAAAACCGAAGCCGGTGCGGTTGATGGAATTCTTAATAGCACTGGTAAATCCGGAGATTTCTTTGGTCATACTGGTGGTTGCCAGCAGCGCATTGTCACCGGTCTCGATGTCAAAGCGTACACCCGGGTATTCGATGTTGGTGCTGCTGAAGCGTTCTTTTAAGTATTCCGGACACTGCCAGGCGGCTGCGATACCAGCGGCTGCATAAGCGGCGCCAACATAAATACCTTCCAGCCACATCTTCATAACATCTTCTTTTTCCTGGGAAAGCAACACATTGCCGCCTTCATCCAGAACCATTTTCTTATCCAGAATCAATCCCGATTTTTCTTTTGGAATAATGGTAGTATTCGGAACACAGACGGAAATATATTCGGAGTAATCCTTTTTCATCAGCGGTGTACATTTATCCTTAAAGATTTCAACACCTTCCGTCGCGATATAGTTAAAGGTAGTTTCCTCACCGGTAGCAAAGCTGAAAAATACTGTAACCTTATATGGAAAGATAGCGTTCATCAGTGCCGCCAGCGTTTCCATCGAGGTCGTTCCGGCTTTTTCCACTTTCTGGTTGCCGGCAAAACGAACCCGCTGCAGCTTACCACCGTCAGTCACACTCATCTCTACATCCGGCACAATACCAAACCATAAGGTATTATCAAACTCATTTTTATCGTTGGTAGTGTTTAAATAAGTAAGAAGCCTTGGCAGATTACTGGACTTAACCATCATTTCCAAGCTGATGTTGGTGATCAAAAGCTTTGGCTCCATTCCCTTTTCTTTCACCTGATACTGATCGAAAAATGCTTTGATGCCAAGAATTTTCTCTACCAACGGTTTTACTGCTTTCACAAAATCGTCTTTACTCTTTTTGTAGAATTCCAGATAGCTGTTGTAATTCTTGACCTCAACCGCTTTGTCAATTTCACTTTCCATGGTAGATGTCAGCGGACAGAAGGTTCTGACCACCAGCTCCCGCACATAATCCGATTGATTATCATTTAAGGCATCATAATCATCTTTAAATGTTTCAATCAGACTGGTATTGATTTTGTCATCAACGACAGCAAGCTGAGTACTTTCCTCCTGCTTCATTTCCAGGATTTTCAGTTCCCCGTCATCTCCCATGCTAAGGAGACCGGCTTTCACAGACTGTCCCTTCTGATTATTATCGCCATCGCCTAGCAGCAGACGGGTTTTAATGTCAGTGATTGCAAGCGGCAGTAAACTCAAAAGATTATTATAATTTTTACTTGCCTGCTCAAACTGATAATTGAGCTTATCACCAAAATCCAGACGTTTTGGATCCCCATCATCCAGCTCCATATATTTTCCGTAGGTATGCTGGATTTCTCTTCGCACCTGACGGATGTCTTCCATCACCTTCTTGGGAGATATCATTTCCAATATATCGCTGAATTTAAAATCGACATGCGCTACTCCCTGGGCACCTTTGGCATCCTGCAGCGTCACCAGCATGTTGAATAAGTCATTTTCCAGATTCAACGGAATCTCTGTGATACAATTTTCAGGAATACTTTCCGGCTTGACTGAACTATATTGGATCGTCCCGGTTCCCGGGTCACACCAGGAATAAATGGTCGGTTCAAACCGGTCGAAAAACTCCTCCAAACTTCCAATCACCAGTTCTTCATTAATTTCTTTGATCTTGTCATCGTCCAGGCTGTTTTTCCCTCTGACATCACCAATCAGGGTCAGAATGTTATTCTTGTCCGGATTCATTTCTGTAAACAAGATCGTTCGATTTGTTTGAGTTATTGTGTCCATCGGCATCACTCCTCTTTCTTTTGTTTATTTAATTAACGATATATAATGTAATTCCATATCGTAACGTCCATCCTGTGAAGTTACATAAATCACATCGCCAAAATTCACCATATGGCGTAACTGGCGGCAGATAATCGCATTACCAATCATAATAGTAGCTTCACAGTTATGATATAAAATCAATTTTCTTCCTTCATCGGCAATCAAATATATACGATTCAACCCCAGCGTTTCCACCTCTTCCGGATAATCGTGCAGCAGATCACCCAGACAAACTTTACTTTCACGAAGCTTATGCAGCGGAAATACTAATGGCGGTATCTCTCCGGCTTCTTCAGGCAGAACAGTGAAGTATAAATCCAATTTGCCGTTAAACCGACTCTTGCTTTTAATATTTTCTATCTTTTCTACTTCAGCCTGCGGCTTATACAATATCTTCCTTAAGATGGCACCAACTGCCAGCAAAACAATTGCAATTACCCACCAGTATACCTGCCACAACGGCTTGACATGAACCGACAATACATGAGTTATGGTTTCTTCTCCGTCCGTAACGCTCAATACAAAATCCTGCGTTCCGGGTTTTAGGGGCTCTATTGTCATTTCAGAACCATCCAGATTAATTGAGACTGCTTCCCCTGCCTCTTTTGCTAACGAATAGGAAAGCGTATCCCCATCAGCATCCAGAAAATAGTCATCCAAAGATACGATCTTCTTTCCGCTGAGTCTGTGATACTCCTGGGCAGGCAATGTTCTTATAGAGTAGTCTCGGAAACTAATGAATAATCATAGCATTTTATGCATTGACAGACATGCCTGGATTTGTTACGAAAAATTTGAAAGAAGGGCATGCCAAAAAAGTCTCCCATAGGCAGACTTGAAAAAATATGGAAAACG
>JBOFYZ010000106.1:0-1714 GCA_051654925.1 Lachnospiraceae bacterium
CCTGAATTACATTTGGAAATCCTACTCTTCATATCGGATGTAGGGTTTACTCTTGGATGGGTAGGGTTTACTCTTGCATATAAACCATAACAGGCGTATAGTCTCAAATGTTATCTGAATCAGGTGGCGGTTAAAGGAGGCCGTTATGTCCAATTTAATACCAGGAAACCATAAACATTTAACGCTTGTTGATCGCTCTTACATTGAGGAATCCCTCAACGATGCCAAATCATTCCGGGCTATCGCCAAATACCTCTGTAAGGATCCATCCACCATTTCCGATGAGGTGTTTAAAAACAGGATCTCTAATTCATGGAATCGGGGCAGTTTCAACAATCCCTACAACTTTTGCATTCACAGGTTCCGATGCCGCAAGACCAATGCCTGTAAAAAGCTTATTCTCTGTGATACTGTCTGTCGATCCTGTCATATCTGCAATAAAGTCTGTGACAGCTTCGAACTGGAACAATGCAGGCGGATCACTAAAGCCCCCTTTGTTTGTAATGGCTGTGATAAACCAAGAAACAAATGTCCGATCTCTCTTAAATATGACTACAATGCCATTGCTGCCCACCGCATGTATTCCGAACGCCTTGTCTCTGCCAGAGCAGGGATCTGCCTTTCTAAGAAAGAACTGCATGCGATCGATGCGGTGGTGAAGCCTTTGATCATGCAGGGGCAATCTCCTTACATGATCATTGCCAGTCATCCGGAGCTGGGGATTTCTGTTGGTACTCTATATAATTACATTAATCAGGGGGTATTGCTCACCAGAAATATTGATCTCAAACGTAAGGTGAAATTTAAGCCTCGAAAGGTTCATCAGACACAGATCAAAAACCGGGCGGTATTTATCGGAAGGACTTATAAGGACTTTAAGGAATCCCATTCGGATGAGATGGACTTTGTGGAAATGGATACAGTTAAATCGGCCAAAGGATCGGAAAAATGTATTTTAACCTTCTATTTTCCAGAAACCGAGTTATTTTACGCACACCTGCTTGATCGGTGCACCCCTGGTGCAGTAAAAGCGGTATTTAATAAGCTTCAGGAACGCCTCGGCGATGCCTATGACTTTGCATGCTTATTTCCCGTTATACTGACTGATCGTGGGGTGGAGTTTGGCGATCCTGACAGTCTGGAAACCTCTCCGGAAGGGATTTGCCGTACCAGCATTTATTACTGCGACCCTATGCGCAGTAACCAGAAGGGTGGGATTGAAAATGTTCATACCATGCTGCGCATGATCATCCCCAAAGGAACTGTTTTTACTAACCTCACGCAATGGGATATCCGTAAATGCGTGGATCACGTAAACAGTGCCCCAAGGAAAGCCTTGCATGGCAGCACCCCTTACTTAGAAGCTTATAAGCTGTATGGTTCAGAGATTATGAACGCGTTGCAGCTCCGGTATCTCACTCCCGACCAAGTAGTGTTAACACCGAAGCTGCTTAAACGTTAATTAAATAAATTTACAAACCGCCACTGCTCGGATAACTTTCATAAAAACTATGCTGACCCGTAGGAATTAGTCTTGAAAACCGTAATTCCCAGAGGTCTGTTTGCTATACCCGAAATTTGAAGTTATTTATAAATTTAAATTTATTTTATCACGCAATGAGTAGTAAGTGGTGAAAAACTTTTGCATTTATGCGGATTTTTTAACACATGTAGGAGTTAGTCTTGTATACCGGATTTAGTTTTGAAATTCACG
>JBOFYZ010000107.1:0-3897 GCA_051654925.1 Lachnospiraceae bacterium
TTTACGGAACATTTTCTCGTAGTGATCCGCGTCCTTAAAACTGCCTGACGTTTCCACGTAATGGTATTCCTGACTGGGGAACTCCGCTTCAAGGCTAAACTCTTCTAATCCATAGTAAGCCGGCACGGAGACCTGACCCTCCTCAATTACCTGGTAGGTTTCCACTTGCAGCTTCCTGCTTCTTTTTATCTGCTCCGGATTAACCGGGAGCTTGTATTTCTTGCCGCTGTACTTAAAATATACGGAATAAGACATTATACATACACCCCTTCCGGCGCCGTAGCAATCTGCTCTTTAAGAAGTTCTCCCATCCGAGCCGCCACACCGTCCACATCAGCTTCTTTCGTAATGGGGCCGGTAAACTCAACCTTAATATTAGGTGCCAGAGTGTTCTGGGCGATTCTTGCCACATAGTCCCTTTCTGCCAGTTTTCTCATCCATTCGATATCTTCTTCATTTTCGACCTTCACTGCACCGCCTGCGCCGGTTCCCTTTACAGTCGCAGGATTACCACCAGAGCCCAGGTCACCTCCCAAGCCAGTGGAATCAAGCTCATAGGGGGATGTGTCAAATAAGCCATCAATGCCTGCTCCGATTTTACTTTCAAGTTCACTGCCCCAATCATACCCGGCATTAAAAGAATCAAAATAACCAAGACGATCTAGCCCAAGAGATTCAGAACCGAAATCAATTTCATCTAACACCTTCTGATAATCTTCATCAGGGGCATATTCTGCAATTAGATCAGCGGCTAAGCCTTTAACGTTTGAGCGCCACCCAGAAACCGCAGCTGAAAGACCAGAGTTAAATATTGTATCCATCGCTTTTGCTATACTCTCCAATACACCAAGCACCCGATCAGCCATATCGGCCACAAGGTTAATAATTGATGATACGGGACTGTTTAAGAAGTTAGCAAAAAAGTTGGCAAAGGCTACAAATCCGTTTACCCAAAAATTGATGATCCCGCCAACCAGGTCAATGAGTGCCACAAATATATTCCACACAAAAGCTGCGGCAGCTGCTATAGCGCCGGTAATAATTCCGGTTGCCGACACAGATGTGCCTGCAAGCTTATTAAACAGAGCTACACCCGCGTATAAAGCAGCTATTAAAAGAGCAAAGAGTGCAACAATCCACACGATAGGGCAGGCATACATGGCTCCGTTTAGCCCCATTTGTGCTGTAACTTGCGACCATGTTGCTCCAGTAGTCGCCCAAGTCGCTGCGGCAAGTAATCCTTTTGCTATTGCCGAAGCCCCCTCCGCGATAGCAGATGCTATGGCTGCACCCTTAACAATCCCAAGATATAAAGCATATGTGGCAAGAGCGAAAGCTATCCCGTAAATAATTGGAGATATAATACTCCAGTTGTCTATGAAAAAACCTGCCACGTTCATGACTCCTTCCGCGACCAGGCTCAAGCCATCTACTACTAGCCCCATAACAGTTCCTAGCCCCAGCATCATACCCTCTATTGTAGGTAAGTGCGTCTCAAACATCTGTACAAGACGCATAAGCGCTGGTGTAAGTTTGTTTCCGACCGCTTCCCTAATCTCCCCTATAGCATTTTTCAATCGGATGATTCGGTTTTCAGGAAGATTTGCCATCGTTTCGGCCAATCCTGCCCAGGATTGATTAATTACATCGTCAATTACCAAAGCCTTTTCCATATCAGAGCCTTTTTCAATGATTTTTTGTTGTGCTTCTGTAAGTTCAAAGCCCTTTTTCTTCAATCCATCAAATGTTCCGTCAAGTGCCTTTCCGAGCTGGGTTGCGTAGTCTGTCATTGCCGTGGTATCAACCTCACCTCCGCCGCTCATACCGGCAGCATAGTTGGAAAGTGTCCCCATCATATGTTCAATGGCTTCTGCATCAGAAATATAGGTTGCAATCTCTCCTGCTCCGGCAGTCATAGCATCACCACCATATATGGTTTTAGATTCTATTGCTGCCGCCTTGGATTGTATCCTACTAAATGCATCTTCTGCGGCTCCTACATTTGCAAGGACAACCTTAAGCTGAGCGTCTGCATTTCGTTGTAAATTGGCTTCAGCAAACGCATCCTTTCCAAAATTGATTGTTTTACCTATTGCAGCCAAGCCTCCGACAGTCTTTATTAACCTCTTGACAATGCCTTCCGCACGATCTGCTGCTTGACCCATTCCATTGATATTGTCGCCTAGTCCTCGCATGCCACTGCCAGCCGTTCTCCCTGTTGCAGCCGCCTGATCGAGCCTACCATCCAGCCTATCCGTTGCTCCACTCGCCTGTTCGATGCTTCGTGTCGCTCGATCTGTACCAGTTACTACTCGGTTGATAGTTGAGTTATAACCATCATTCAGCCGAAGCATCGCACTCAATGTTGGCATCCAATGCACCTCCTACCTCTTTGATTGCTTCTTTTCCTCCTGCACCCTTAAATCAATGCTGCCATACACAAATGCTTTTTCTCGCTGGCTCATCTTATCAAGCACAGACGGGAGAATACGTAGTTTTTGCAGGGCATAATGCGCATAGTTAAACTCCGCATCGCCCTGCTTTATTAGTTTTTTACTTCTTCGATATCATCATTAATATCATCTTCCAGGCCAGAGATTTTTTGAACCTCCTGTAAAAGTCTTCCGTACTCCCCGACCAGCAGCATCTTGCCAAGCAATTTAGAGGCTCCAATCACACCGTAGGCCTTTTGCAGTTCAGCATTATTCAGATCAGGAAATACTACTCCTGTTGCCGCTAACTCCTGGGAGTACGCAATGCGGTCAAACTCCTGCTCCCCCTTTTTGTTTCTTCTGGTATGCTTTTTAACAATTTCCGCATTCTGCTCCTGTGTTACCGGGTAGAGTTGCCACGGCACCGGCTTCCCCTTTTCCTGAAAACGCTCCGAAATAACCACCTCTTTTCCAGTGGTCTCCACCGGGTTTAAAAATGCATTTAAACTACTCATGTTCTAATCCTCACTTTCTTTTTACATAAAAAGAACGTCCCGTAGGACGCTCCCATTGATTCTTATTATAATCCAAGCAATTGTTTCTTTTTGGCTTCAAACTCATCCTGAGTTATAATACCCTGATCAAGTAAATTCTTGTACTTCAGTATTTCATCTGCACTGGATATTTTTGATGTTTCTTGATCTTGTGCCGCATTTTTCATCAGAGTTAATGCTGTCAGTATGCTTTGCAGGTGTCCGTAATAAGCATTGTACAAGATACTGCCGGACTTTATTTTACCTGTTGTCAATATATTAATATAAATTTCTGGATATATTGGATTTCTAGTAACGAACTTAACTCGCAACTCTTGAATAACCTTCTTTGTTGTCTTCCCGCCAGTTATGCCGCCTACAACAGCACCAACGCCACCAAATAAAACACCTCCTGCAATAGCACTACCTAAACCGCCTTTTGTCAAGCTCTCTCCATCTTCAATAACTTCATAATTAACAATATCGTTAATATCAAAAACAAGGCTTCCGTATGCGGGGATTTGAAACCAGTTCTTCGATTCATCTATGAATAAGTACTTCTCAATTTTTTTGGTCTGCTTAAACATCGCTTGTCGTTCCTTGTTTGTTTCTGTGGCTTTAATAGCTGTTTTCACCCTGTCAGAACTCACACTTTTCCAATTCATTGTTATTAATCCACTTTTCGCTTGGCATTCGCTACAAATCGTCCCATCACTAATTGTCTTTGATGCGTTGCTTGAACCACAGATACAACAAGGTTCCTTCTTTCCAAACAATCCCATATACACATTCCACCTTTCGTACAATTAACATAATTATACATATAACGGCGGAATACATCAAGTCCTTATCTCATGTTTTCCGGCAGCACGTAACTTTCCAGATCATCCAGATCATCAAAGGTGAAGTCGGTTTCCGTGGTACTCAGTTCC
>JBOFYZ010000108.1:0-84744 GCA_051654925.1 Lachnospiraceae bacterium
GTGATTGACCCGCTGTCGGTAATGGTTACCCATCTGTCAGAAGTAATCAAACAACATGCGTATGAGCTGATCACTCGGCAAGAGGTTGTCCATCTGGTTGAGAACACCAGCAAGGTCGCTCCGGAGCTGGTGGCTGAAGCATTTCCCAACCTTGTTTCCTACAGCCTGTTTCAGCGTCTGCTGACCTGCCTGCTAAAGGAAGGAGTTCCGATTAAGAATTTAGAGACCATTATTGAGACGATGATGGAAGTGATCTCTGAGACCGGAATTCCAATTAAGGATCTGGATCCTATGGTC
Organism: Lachnospiraceae bacterium; assembly: GCA_051654925.1. Classification (GTDB taxonomy): domain Bacteria; phylum Bacillota; class Clostridia; order Lachnospirales; family Lachnospiraceae; genus Brotaphodocola. The sequence continues at coordinate 298 of JBOFYZ010000108.1, forward strand.
GAGCGGGTTAGGACAGCTTTGAAGCGCACGATTACACGCCTTTACTGTGAGGATGGCAGCATGAAGGTCGTAACGCTGGATTCGGAGCTGGAGCGGACGATGGTTGCGGCCTTGTCCCGGAGCGAGGGCGGATATTACCTGGCCTTAAATGCGGAGGTGCTTCAGAGCATGATCCGCCAGATGGCGGAGCAGTTAAAGAAGTTTCATGATTTTTCCCAGAATCCGGTAATCCTGACTTCCCAAATTATGAGAATTCATTTTTACCGTCTGGTCGAACAATTTTATCCCAATGTCAGAGTGCTTTCTTTTAATGAGATTGCCAGTAACGTTCAGATACAGTCAATCGGCAGTCTGAGACTTGAGTCTCGGGGCGAACAGGCGGGCTGAAAGCAAAGGATGGAGTATGCAGCAGTTTGAGATGTTAGAAAAGAAAACAAATGAAGAGCTTTTTGCCTTGTACCAGCAGGATAAAAGAATGGAGATCAAACAGGCGCTTACCCTGCGCTACCTCTATATTGTGAAGGCGATTGCCGCCCAGACGTATCATATTTATTCCGGTTTTATGCAGCTGGAAGACATCATCAATGAAGGTGTGATTGTGATTATGGGAGTGATTGACCGGTACGATCCGCAACAGGATAACAAATTTGAAACCTTTATTTCCCGGCGGATCAGAGGGATGGTCATTGATCTGGTTCGCAAAAATGACTGGCTGCCCAGAGATTACCACAAACATAACAAGTCGATCGAGAATGCCAGGATCGATCTGGCTGACTCACTGGGGCGTTCGCCGTCAGATGAGGAAATCGCCGGATACTTACAGATGGATGTTGAAAAATGCCGCAAAATACAGCGGATGAGCACGATGGTTCATGTTTTGTCATTGGATCTGATTACCAGCGAGGATGAAGACCATCAGTCCCTTCAGATACCAAGCAAAGACACGGCTTCTCAGCCAGAGCGGGCTTTCCTGCGGGAAGAGGCGCTGCAGACACTGACCGAGGGGATCAAAAGTTTAAAAGAAAAAGAACAGATGGTTGTTTCACTGTATTATGTGGAAGAGCTTAACATGAGCCTGATTGCTCAGGTGCTGCAGGTCAGTGAGCCGCGGATTTCGCAGATTCACAGCACAGCCGTCCGCAAGCTGAAAGCTTATATGAATGCCCATCTATAGTGCTGCAACGCAGTACGGAATAATAAAAGGAGGAATAATATGTATCAGGGATTTTACAATCTGACATCGGGAATGCTGACTCAAAGCCGGAATTTAAATGTGATCAGCAACAATATGGTCAATGTTCAGACGGCCGGCTATAAGCATGACACAATGGTCACCAGCACGTTTGCCGAAGAGATGCTCTATCGCACCGGCAAACAAAACAAAGTGGGAGCCACCCCTCTGGCCACTACGTCAAAGATTAAGATGGCTGACCGAACCTATGTCAATCACGATCAGGGAAGCTTTGAAATGACCGACGGAATTTTTGATTTTGCTCTGGAAGGAAAGGGCTTCTTCTGTGTTCAGACTCCCAATGGGGAGCGCTATACCAGAAACGGTGCTTTTGCTGCGAGTGAGGATGGATATCTGATCCTGCCGGGAGTGGGACAGGTTCTTTCAACTGAAAACCAGCCGATTAAGTTGGATGATGAAAACTTTACGGTGGATCAAAATGGCAATCTTTCGGCAGTCATCAGCACGGTCTCTGAAGGTGAGGGAGAGCAGCGCGAACGAAAACAATATGGAACTCTAAAGGTGGTGGACTTTGCCGATTATGAGCAGCTGCAAAAGGAAGACGGCGGCATGTTCCGTACCAACCAGCAGCCGCTTGCTCCGGCAGGGGGAGTAAATGTGCCGGTTTTATGGAAGATGCTGGAGAAATCCAATGTCGACATGGTGCAAGAGATGACGACCATGATGTCGTCTCAGCGCGCTTTGCAGAGCGCCGCTCAGGTGCTCAAAATGTATGATCAGATGATCAGTAAGTCGGTCAGCGATGTTGGCCGGTTATAATGAAAGTCCCCGACTCCATGTCGGGGAAGAGTAAGGAGGAAGCAGATGAATATGTCATTTTATGTGGGTGCGTTGGGGGCCAGCAACAGTACCAAAAAGCTGAGTGTGATATCGAACAACCTGGCGAATGTCAATACTGCCGGATTTAAGCCGAAAACCACCACGTTTACAGAACTTATCAATTACAATTTAAACGATTCGCCGGAAGCAGAGACAAATTTAACGGCCGGCGCGGGAATGCGGGTACAGAGCACCAGCACTAATTTTGAGAACGGTGGTTTTACCCAGACCGGCGGTCAGTATGACTTTGCCATCGGCCAGTCCAATGCTTTTTTTATGCTAAAGGATCCGGTCAGCGGTGAGCTTGCATATACCAGAAACGGCCGTTTTCACCGGGGCGAGACAAATGACGGATACTATCTGATGACCAACTCCGGGAAACTGGTGCTTGACCAGAATCAACAACCGATCAAGCTGGAGGTGGCGGATCCGGATCAGATCCGGGAAGAAATGGCAGAGGGGTATGAGCAAGAATATCAGGATTATGACAATGAGGAAGAGGGGGATCAACCGCGGGTAAGCCTCTACACGTTTGCCAATCCGAGCCGTCTCTTAAACGTTGGTGACAGCGAGTTTGTCCCTTCAGATCCCGGGGCAGAGCCGGTGCTGGCTGACAAGCCGGTGCTGGTCAGTGGTTCTTTGGAGGCTTCCGGTACGGATATGGCCAGAGAGCTGGCCAGGCTGATTGAATGTCAGCAGGCGTTCTCCTATGCATCGAGAATGGTAACCACTTCCGACGAGATTGAAGGAACGATTAATTCACTGCGAGGTTAAGGAGGTAATAGTTTGGCTATAATTATCACTGTTTCTAATCAAAAAGGCGGAGTTGGAAAAACAACTACATCCGCCGCTTTGGCGACCGGACTGTCTTTAGCAGGCAGACGTGTGCTGGGAGTGGATTTGGATCCCCAGGGCAATCTGGGATTTTGTCTGGGGATGGAGTCTTCCGGCCCAACCGTGCTGGATGCACTAAAAGGTCTGATGCCGGTGCAGGAGGCAATCTGTCAGACGGAGTATTGTGATATCCTCACCTCCGATATTACGCTCAGCGGCGGCGGACTGGAACAGATGGTCGCCGAACGCCGGGAATCGATTTTAAAGGATACCTTGAAACCGGTGATGGAAAGGTATGATTATGTGATTATTGATACGCCTCCGGCGCTGAATTTACTGACTGTCAATGCCTATACGGTGTCGGACTTCCTGATTATCCCGATGGCTTCAGATATTCTCAGTCTGGTCGGGTTGTCGCAGCTGAAGGAAACGATTGAATCAGTGAGAACTACTTTAAATCCGCGGCTGAATGTGCTGGGGATTTTACTGACCCGGTTCAATCCGCGGACGCTGTTGTCCCGGGATGTCCTCGAGATGGCCCAGCAGTTGGCGGGGCAGATTGATACGACTGTGTTTAAGACTAAGATCCGCTCCGGTGTTGCCGTCGCTGAGGCACCTGCGCACGGAACCAGCATTTTTCATTATAATCCGCGGTCAGCGGCGGTCCGGGATTATCAAGATTTTTTAGCTGAAATTGGCGAGACAATTCAGCCAAAGGAGGTGTAGGAGGTGGCTAAGAGAACCAATAAAACATCACATGTGCTGAATTTAATCACCAATGGAGCCGCTACCGAGGCTGAGCCAGATGCGGCTCGGATCACTGAGCCGGTAACGAGAGCAGCATCCGAATCCGTCGCGGCACCAAAAACATCGGTTTCTGAGGCTGAACCAAAGCAAGCGCCGGTAAAAACGGTTCCGACCACGGATAAAAAAGTGATTGTCGTGGATCAAGCCAGTGAAAACGATAAATTGTCAACTGAGATTTTGAATCATCTGACGAATCATTTAGAGGAGGAGAATAACCGCTCTGAAGTATACCATCTGGTCAATGTGATGGAGGAAATCCTAAACCACATCAATTTAGAAAAGCATATGAAAAACTATGATCTGTGTCTCTGTCAGCGCTGTCGTGTCGATGTGCTGGCCCTAACCTTGACCAGACTGCCGGCCAAATATATGGTAGTGGACGAAAGTACCGTGACACCGATAATCAGTTTTTATGAAAATAAATTCCGGGTTCGGATTCTGACCGAGATTGTCAAATCCTGCTTGGAAATAAAAGAAAATCCCCGCCATGGGGAGTTGGGTATTATGCAGTCAATTAAAAACTTATAAAAACGAATGGAAATGCGCAGGTTTTATCAGAGACTTGCGTATTTTTGATTTTTCGGATTAGGGTGTCAGATATCATAGAACTCCAAACATATTTAAGCTCCTTTCCTGCGTCACTTACGAGATCGCAATCTTACTAACGTTTGCTTATTTTCCGCAAGAAACTGCCGATAACTATAGTATAGAAATTATGCAAAGCAGTACCGAAGGGAGAATAGATATGGCGAGTGTATCAGGGACAAGCAGCCTGGGCAATACCAGTTTGAGAGGATTTGGCGGAATGGCAACCGGCATTGACCGTGATTCAATTATTCAACAGATGACGGCCGGAACCAATGCAAAAATCACCAAACAGAAGAATTCGATGACACTATTAAGCTGGAAGCAGGAGGCATATCAAAGTATCAGCGGCAAGATGTTAGCTCTGCAGGATAAATTCTTCTCGTTTTCCTCCGGTGCCAACTTAAGGTATGCTGCTACCTTTGCTAAAAATCAGATTACGGCGATGGGTGATGCGAATGCAACCAAATATGTCTCGGCGACAGGCTCCTCCAGTATGGTTGATCATCTATCTATTTTAGGGGTCAAACAGACAGCCACTTCCGCAACCAGATTATCGGATAAAAAAGGCAGTACCTCTGCTATCGATACGGAAATATCAAGTGACTTAACCAGCATTGTATATACAACCTCCCGGCTTAAGGGGACGGATCTTAGATTTGGTACTTACAATACCAGCGGAGCTTTTCAGCCGGCCGGTACCTTTACGTTTCCGGCCTCCTACAAAGAGACGGTGACCAATCCCGATGGCAGCACCTCAGAGGTGGTGCACGAGATTGACTATACCAATGACAATCCCCAGGAACTGGTGAATCAGCTCAATGAAGCGTTAAAACACAGTGATTTTAAACTAGGTGATGATGGCAAAATCGAATTTGCCTACAATGAAAATGGCGATGGACAGATCACCATTAAGGCGACCGGTGCTGCGTCTAACTATGTCATCCGTGATACCTCCACCGCACTCAGTGCGCTGGGGTTTGACAGCAGCCGGCTGGGTGAAGATGACTGCAAGGACGGGATCAGCCTGGCGGAGTTCAATGATTCGGCTAACAAAAATGCGTTTGCCGATTCTTATATAAAAAAACAAAATATGGTTCAGTACTTAACTGAAAAATCCCTTTCGGTTACCTATGGCGGTCAGACCAAACAGATTGAGCTGCTGCGAAGCGATGATGTGGTGAATAGCTTTGCTGACGGCAAGACCCAAAATGCTGACGGTACTTATTCCTACGCTCCCGACAGTTTGGCCGGCATTCTGCAAAGCCGTCTGGATAAAGCCTTTGGCAGCGGCAAAGTGATCGTCGATACCGACGGCGGCAAGATTTCATTCAGCAGCAAAGCCGATGATCAGGGCAAGGCTCAGAGCTTAACGATCACTTCTGACGATGCGGAGCTGCGCAAAACACTTGGCATTGCCAAGAATGCTTCTAATAACCTCAGCATGGATGCAAGTCTGTGGGATAACCGGGATAAGCTGGGCTTTACCGGATATACCGATGATGACGCAGGAAAAGCGCAGTTTGAAGCCGATCTGGCCAACTTTACAATTAATGGAACTGCGATAAAAGGTCTCACTGCCGATACCACAGTAAATGGCGTGATGGAAAAAATTAACGGTACGAAAGGCATTGGCGTTAAGGCATCGTATCTAAAGGGGGAAAATCAATTTGTACTGGTGGCTGAGGAGACCGGTTCCGGCCGGGAGATTCAGCTGGGCGGTATGGCTGAGACGATGTTCGGAACCAGCGAAGCGGCCAACAACCGTGATGGTGATGATGCCATCATTGAGGTCAGCTATGGAAATGGTGTCAGCACTACGATGACCAGTTCTTCCAACACCTTTGACTTAGAAGGTCTTAAAGTGACGGTCAGCGGTACTTTTGGTTATAAATTGGATGCTGACGGCAACGCCACTGACCAGCTTGACCCGTCCCAGGCCGTTACCTTTAGTGCGAAAGCTGATGTGGACGGGGTAACGGAGCAGATCAAGCAATTTATCGAAGATTACAATGAACTGATCAAAGAGATCAATGCGGAGGTCACCACCAAGCCGAATAAAGCCTACGGCCCGCTGACCGAGGCCCAGAAAGCCGAGATGTCCGAGACCTCCATCGAAAACTGGGAAAAGATGGCCAAAAAGGGCTTGTTATACAATGACAATACCATGCGTGAGTTGAGTATGAGCGTGCAGGGGATTGTTACCTCATTGTTAGGCAGCGGCGTCAGCAATAAAGATTTGGAGGAGATCGGTATCTCAATATCAGATGGCTGGATGGAGGGCGGAACGATTGCCTTTGATGAGAATAAATTCAAAGCGGCAATGAGCACTGATCCGGAAATGGTATCTGACATATTTACCGGCAGCGGAGATGTGAAAAAAGGACTGGCTCAGATTGTGGAAGATACGTTTACTCCCTATGCGACAAAATATGCCAGCCGAAACGGCAACTCCTATGGCCGTCTGATTGAGGAAGCTGGCTCAATGAATATTCCCAACTCGGTTGCTAACAATCAGATCTACAAGCAATTACAGGAAATGCAAAAGACGGTAGACAAGCTAAACAGCCAGCTGCGGAGCGAGCAAGATCGCTTTATCAGCAAATTTTCGACAATGGAAACGCTGATCAGTCAAATGAACGCCCAATCGGGCTATCTTTCACAGATTGGCGGATAATAAGGGGATGTTATGAACGGTTATCATAAATATAAAGAAAACAGTATTTATTCGATGAGTGGTGTTGAATTGCTGCTAGTGCTGTATGATGAGGCGATCAGCCGTCTGTTAAAGGCCGAATATGCCTTAGAAGACAAGGAATATGAACTATTTGAAGACTCGTTGCAGCGAACGCTTAAAATCATCCGCTATCTTCTTCATATCCTGGATATGGAACAACCGATTAGCAGTGAACTTCGGAGAATCTATCATTATATCATCTACGATGTCAGCAAGATCAAGGCCGGACGGGAACGGGAGCAGGAGGAGCTGGGCAGAATCCGCCATATTCTTGCTGAACTGCGGGAGGCTTTTGCCGAGGCCGGCAAAAAGGCCGGTGACCCCCATATCGTGCAGAATAAAGGAATCTTAGGATAGGAGGAATCATGAAGCTGGATTTAGAACATGTCATGCTTTTGCTGCAGAGGCGCTATCATATCGTGCAGGAAATCAGCCGATTGACCGACGAGCTGCAGGAGGCTGTTTCACGTGATGACCACGTATCAGCTGCTTTGCTGCTTAAGATCAGAGCAGAAGAGATGGAAAATTATGCCGCCTGTCAGGAAAAAATTCTGCTGTTGGCAGAGCAAGGCCCAAAAGAGGCCTTGGCCGTTCAGAAATTGGTGTTGTCCGAGCCTGTTGCCCCCACCTCATCCGGCAGCTTTGAAGAGCAAAGAATCTATGAAATTCGTCATCGGACAATCAAGCTGATTAAACAAGTCCAGGATAAGGATCGACATTTAAATCGTCGGGTGGGGGGCGAAAAGTCTTATTATGCTGAGACAACGACATAAATGACAGAAAGGGGAAGCAGATGAATCGACTAATTTTTGAGGGTCGTTTACTGGTCAATATTGTCGGTTCTGTCATCCGTCAGGATGATCTTAGGCCGCTTCACGGCCAGTTAGACTGGGAACGGATGTACCGGATTGCGGATTATCATAAAATTGCCAATATTTCCTATCTGGGCATGCTGGGAAATGGCGAAAGAATTTCAAAGCGGTGGCAGGAGCGTTTTTTTGAACGTTATCAGGAAGCGTTGCTTTTTGATGATCTTTGCGTGAATGCGGAAAAAGAGATTCTGATGTTGCTTGACATGTCCGAGGTTTCCTGTATTATCCTGGCCTCCTGCGGCATCCGCAATCAGTATCAGCTGTCGGAAACAGCGGCCAGCAGTCCGCTGAAACTATATCTTGACTCTGAAAGTTATGTCTGGGCAAAGGGGTATTTGGTCGACCTGGGCTATGAGACAGAACGGTCATGTGCCGGGTGCGGTGAACGGATGAAACGAGTGTCCGGATTTTGTGTTGAGCTATACCATACGCTGCCGTTTAAAACCCGATTATATCAGCGCCAAGGTGTCAGATTGCTGGAACATGCCTATATTAGAAGTTCTTACCAATCCGTCAGAACCTTATCACTGGAAGACCAATTTATCTTACGGGTCGCGGAAGCTGCCTATCACTATGCCACAGATGCGCTGTTAATCAGGGAACTGCTGGATATCCATCTTTTTTTTGTATCCTGGTGCGACCAGATGAACGAAGAGTATATCAAAAGAAAGCTGAAGGATTTCAATATCAATGAACTGGGAATGAAGCTGATCCAATTGGCTCGGATGTGGTTTGGCACTAAGCAGGATGCGGTGTTTGGCACTTTGCCGGAAGATATGAGCGCGTATGATGTTTTAGAAAACCGGATTCTCAGTCAGGGAGTCCTGAAAAAAGAGACGGATCCACAGGCACTTTTTGTGGTTCGGCAAATTGAACTGGAGGAGAATAAAGAGAAACGGAAAAAAAGGATGGAAAGAATCCCTGTTTTATTGCCGTTTTTTGGGATCAGGCGTGGTATTCGGATGCTGCTTGGGTTAGTTCGTGACAGCAGCAAATCTTCATAGTATTTGACCAAATCTTTGGCCAGGGGGACGTTGCAAATGTAATTGCTACGTCTCCTGTAGCATTGTCCGAACAGATACCTATAGAATATTTTGGTAAAAAAAGAAATGCATGATGTTTGTGGTTACATCTCCTTGTTCACTCCTTAAGATGCTTTAGCAGCGCCGCCCGCAGCGAGCGAACCGAGCTGGCGGCCGGAGCGAGAGCAGTTTTATTGATTTGCTCCGCTTCGGCCAGCTCTTCCCGTAAAATTGAAATCTGCTTCGGCGCATCAATGGCCAGCCGAACCCCTTCTGTCCCACATTCGATGACCGTAATCCTGATATCGTTTCCAATTAAAATACTTTCATTCTTTTTGCGTCTGAGTATCAGCATGACAATCACTCCTGTCGTTAGAATTTGCTATCTCCATAATGGCGGGGAACGAACTTAAGCTGTGCCGGTAACCGTACTCAGAACCGGCCAAAATCACTTGGGTTGCCTTCCGGGTATGCGGATTGACGGCGATCGGAGATTTTAAATTCACCGTATTTTCCAGATAATTATCCCGGATCACACAGATGCTGTAATAGGAAAGTTCGCCGCTATCGCAAACACCCAGATAGGAAAGCTCTTCCGGTGTCAGGAGCGGCGCATACGCCGGATCCAGATAACCGGAATTGATCAGCACAAAGGCGACCTCGGCCCGTTCGGTTGACTGCAGCAGGATGATCGAATCGTCCCCGGTATCTTCGCTGAGCAGAAGCGGAAGATAAGACCGCAGTTCGGAAAAACCAAAAAGACCGTCCGGAATCGTGATGAGATCATTTTCAGTATATTCTACTTCTCCATAAAAATCTGTCTGTATTGTCATATCAATGATATACTCCTATTTCTAATATAAAATCAGTTTGATTATTCTTAACCTTCAGAACCAAGCTCGAAAACCTGCGGTTTCCTCGCTGCTTGGCTCTCGCCAAATCTTAGAAAGCAAGCTTTCACGGCTTATTTTTCAATATTTCTGCTTGGTTCTGAACTCAGCGCATAAAATCAAACAGTGACGACTGCATCATATGAGCACCCACTTTTTGAGCCGCCGCATAAGAATACTGATAAGCATAAACCTCCATGATGGACTCGTAAGGATCAGCTCCCAGTTTTTCCTGATATTGCTCGGCCAGCAAGTCTTTGGTTGTATCAAGCTTTTTTTCAGTTGAAGTCAGCAGCGCATATCTGTTGCCCAGATCACTGTAGACGGTACTAATAGTGTGCTCCGCTTTGCTCATATCATCCATAATGGTACCAAGTGAGGCAGAAAAATCAGCTTTGTCGCCGCCATTGGCATAATCATCCATCGCCATGACCGCCTTGCCGAGCAGACCGATGGGACTTTGATTCATCCGTTCTTCGATCATGCTGATCGCCTGATCCGGCGACATCGTGTTAAGCGCATCGGAATTGAGACCGGTGAGCAGATTAAGACCGCCGGTGTAAGTATCCAGCATGGTATTTCGGTCAGCGATATTCCCATAGCCAATGTCCACCCGTCCCTGCTCCTTCATGGCTCTGAGCATATTCTCCATGGTCTGTTCCGGGCTGCCGGGATCGGGAGCGGCAGGGTAGGTCGGATTGCCGCTGCCATCGGTTCCGTTTGGCTGGCCAAACGCATATTGATAAGTGCCGTCGCTTTGTTTGGTCAGGGTCATCGCCATTTCGGTAGGAGCGGAATTGCCGGCAAATTGATGACTAAACGTTAAAGTAGTGCCGTCAGCACTCAGCGAGAAGGGGGCGGTGGCGCTATCATTGCCGCCGTATATATAATAATTTTGATATTTACCGTTTAATTCATTGACCATCGACTGCATTTTCTGCAGCAGATCTTCTTTTACCGTTTCAACTGTTTTCAGATCGCCGTTATTACTGTCCGAACGGATATATTCAGTCTGCGTCTTGGCCTTGGATAAGAGTTCCTGGATCGAACGGGCGCCCAGTTCCTGGTGATAGAGACGGTTTTTGAGATCGCCGGCCAGCGATAGCTTGCTGATCGTATCCTGATATTGATTGTCAATTTTTTTGCCTTCATAGTATGCCAGCGGATTATCAGCGGCCTTCTCATATGCTTTGCCGCTGGATACTTTATTCATGCTTTTATTCAGCTTACTGTGGATGTCATTGATGGAACTGGTAAAATTTCGATAAGATGCTGCATTCGTGACTCTCATAAAATAGTATCCTTCCTTTATCGGCCGACCAGTCCGGTGCCGGTGATCAGTGTATTGAGCGCTTCATCCAGTGCTGTCATCAGACGGGAAGCAGCGCTATAGGCTGAAATATAGTTCATCATATTGGCGGCCTCTTCATCCAGACTGACTCCGGATACGGAATCCCGGGAATTTTGGATGCTGTTCAATACCGTGATATTCGTTTTCAGTGTATTTATGTTCGCACTGGAATCATTGGCAAGGATGGTGGATGTGTTGTTGATATAATCGGCAAACGACTTGTTGCCTAAGTTGGTGTGGGCTTTGCTCATTGATTCCAGCATGTTTAAGATGGTATCGTTCGGATTGTCGCCAATCATTCCGATATGGGTATTACCATTGATCCAGTTGCTGCTGATTCCGATATTGTCCGCGGTGATGCCGCTGCCGTCATCACTGCCTTTATTCACCAGTAGATAATAAGGATCAGAGTTGATCGGCGGATTGCCCTGAACCCCGTCTTTATTAATATCGTTCATAATCTGGGCGAAGGTCTGAGCCACTTGATCTAAGTTGTTCATGTAATACTGGTATCCCCTGACATCATCCAGCGTCTGGGTTCCCGCTACCAGTGTGCCGGTGCCCTGCTTGCCCAGCATATCCAGACTGGCTTGAATTGAGCCGCCTTTCATCTGGCTGTCCGCCGCTGAGGCAACCGTTTCGGCACCGCCGCTGCTGGCTGCTGCCGTAAACTGGATGGCTGCTTCAGTAGGGTGATCACGATCACCGGCGGCTAATGACAGACTGCCGTAATTTTTATCTTTACCGCCTTCCGAACCGTTCACCAGGGTGAGTCGCTGCGGATCGCCGCTGGCATCAGTGTAGAGCATCTCGATCCTGACATCATCAGGCCATTCCTTGCGCCCCAGCACATTACCTTTGGCATCGTATTCGTACATTTTCTGCCGCGGATTGCCATTGGCATCCAGCACCGGATTGCCTGAGCCATCGGTGACAATGCCGCTGTGTTCTTCATCTTTAAAATGAGTGATCTCAATCGGGAGGTAGCTGGCCAGTTCATCCAGCAGCACATTGCGCTCGTCCATCAGTTCGAGACTTGGCTGACCCAGAACCTGATTTTTTTTAATCTGGAGATTTAAATCACCGACCTGGCGCAGGATATCATTGACTCTTTGGATCGCACCCTGTTCACTGGTTCCTTGTCCCTCCAGTTTGTCAAACTCATTCTTTTCGGCGGTCTCGATTTGCTTGGCCGAACTGTTCAGCAGATTGGTCAGTGCCTGCATCCGGGCACGAAGCTCACTTTCATAGATCGGGTCATTGATTTTGGCCGGATCCTGCATGCTGGTCAGAGAGGACTTAATATCGTCAAAAGCCTGACGGATACCGTCGATATTGCTTTCATCTAAAATTTTAGATAATGCGTCGAGAGAACTTTGCAGCGAGTCGGCATAACCGGATTTATTTATCTGTGAGCGATACTGGATGTCGAGATAGGGATCGCGGATCTGGGATACCCGATCCATGCTGACACCAAAACCGACTGCAATTGCGGAACCGTTCGTGGCGCGGGAAATGGGGTTTGAGTAATTAAAACTGGAAGTTTCCAGCTGCTGGCGGGTATAGCCGACCGTATTCATATTGGCAAGGTTCTGCCCGGTCACATCAAGGCGCTTCTGATTGGCCTGAAGCGCGGAAAGAGCCGTGGAAAAACCGGAAAAAGTTGCTCGTATCATAACTATCGAATCCTCCTGTTAACGAAATGTTGTGGAAAGTCCCCCTCGCATCTGCTCAGCGGAATGTTGTGGAAAGTCCCCCTCGCGTTCGCTCGGCGGAATGTTTATACATATTGATCTGAAAAGTGCAGTGATGTCGGAGCCGCTGTTTTTTCACCGTTGCCATAGCTTGTTCCATTTTGCTCAGCAACTACGGCCTCCAGCTCTTTTAAGCGCAGGCGGATCATCTGATCGGAAGCATCTTTTGCCGCAGTCAGACCCCTGATTTGCCGATCCAGTTCGATCAGCAACGGGGCCAGCAAGGTCTTTTGTTCATTGTCAGCCTGTTCAAGAATCTCTCGGAAGGTAAGCCCCTGCCAGCCAAGTGCCGCCGCCAGCCGGATGCGTTTTTGCTCCAGACCGCGTAATTTAAGAATCTGGGCCTGCTCCGGACTCAGAAAGCCGTTGATTAAGTGGTGCTGGTGGTCAGCGGCTGCCGCCGCTTTTTGTTCTTCTATTTCGGTAAGTGCGTTCACAACATCAGTCAGTTGCAGCATCACCTCGGTAAAGTCTGTTAGTGATGTTGTCTGTTTTGCCGTATCTTCCATATGATATTTCTATCCTCCTTATCGGTAACTCAGGATGCGCTCCGCAATTCTTCTGGCATCTGGTTGATATGTTTTGTCAGCAACCTGCTGTTGCAGCCGTGCCACTTTCTCCTGAGGATCAGTCTGTTCCAGCCGGTTGGCCACGGCATGAGCCAATGCCCGGGCAAAGCTTGGTTCATCAACAGGTTTCGACGATTGATAAAAAGTTGCTTGATCGAAATTGCCGGCTGATAGGTTGGCAGCAGGCTTGCTTTTGTCTGCGGCGGAAATAGCAGAACGATAATTTGCGGACTCCGTACTATTGAGATAACGATTGATGTTCATGACACCTTCCCTTCGTAGACGCTCTAAGTCGTGTATAATTACTTTATCGGCGTTTTTTAGATGGGGATAAGACAATGCAGAAAGAATATTGCCAAAATTTTTTAAAAATCTTTCAGTAAATTGCTAATATTCAAGAGTGATTATGTCGATATAGATAAAGATATATTTTGAGGTAGGGGTCAAAAGGCAGTTTGCCCCTATGATACACGAATTAGATTAAGATATGTTTATTTTGACTCACATTTGAATTTATAGATTAAGGAGGTATTATGGCTAATATTTTGCAAGTTTCTCCCCCTTCTGTAAATGCCGACAACCGTATTTCAAATAATCAAGACTTGAAACTGAATCCCGGCAGCCAGCAGATCCAAAATCCCGTCCGACCGCCGCAGACAGTTCCGGCAGATGGGCATTACGGCATGATTGACTATGAGAGCAACTACGGTGCTTTTATCCAGAAACTGAGCGAAGGGACAGAGCTGCCGAAACTGCTGGAACAGCTTCTTTTTCAAGATGCGGCCAGTTATTTATTTGCGGATCAGCAAGCCGTGAGCGATCTGGCGGAACAACTGCTTTCCTCGATTCAGGTTAATTCCCGGGCAGAGCTGGTCGATTTGTTTGTCAGCCAGCAGGCACTCCAGACGAAATTCACCGGTCCGCTGTTTGATGGGCTGAGGAGTATCTTGTCCCAGAATGCGTCCGACAGCTTAAAAGATTTGATCATGACCTTTCTGAAAGGATATAATGATTATTCGTCGGGTCGCCACCTGCTTCAGCAGATGCATTCGCTGACGGAGGATATCAGCCGTCTGATGCTGAAACAGTATGAAACAGATTTTAGGCAGCTGGCCGATTTGGTAAACTGGGAAGCCGATTATGGTGACACTGCCGCCAATACCGAGCTGCTGAACGGCAAAATGATTCCGTTTTTGTCCGGTTACATCTCCAGAACGCATGACTATGGGGCGATTCGGGATGCGGTGATGCTGTTCGTTCTGCATGCGGTTAAATATGAAAATGGCGGTGCCGATAAATTAGAGCAGTTGTTTGAACGGATGGCCAGCAACCGGGAATTCCGTCATTTCTTTAAGGGTGATCCCCATGAAAAAATGGCCAATACCCTGGAGGCGCTGGGGAAACGGGCGCAAAGTGACAGCTTTGCCGATGTCTTTTCATCACTGCTGCAAAAGGGCGCAAGTGGCGAAGCCGGACTGGACAACATCCAGCAATTTCATAACATTATGAATGGGATGCTGCTTAATGAGAGTGTCTATCTGCCGCTTTTGCATCTGCTGGTGCCGTTTCGTTACCAGGACAAAGAGGTGGTGTCGGAGGTATGGGTAGATCCGGATGCCAAGAAAGAAGCGCCGGCAGAGGGACGGCGGATCAAAATGTTTTTTCGATTTGATGTTCAGAGCTTGGGAAAATTCGAGATGCTACTGGGGCTGGCAAACCGTCATGTCGATCTGCAGCTCTATGTTCCGCCGCTGCTCTCGGAGCAAACCGCTGCCATTTCGCAAACCGTCACCGGAATATTAAAAAAGAATGACCTGGAGCTGAGCCGGCTGCTTGTAAAAGAGAAAAAAGCGGATCTTAAGCTGACGGATATCTTTCCGGAAATCAAGGAAAAGGAGAGTACGATTAATGTCAGAATTTAATCATCTGATGAAGCAAAAAGCGGTCGCCTTAAAATATGACCCGGAGAAAAACGGCTCCCCGATAGTCGTGGCGTCAGGGATGGGGTATCTGGCAGAAAAGATTACTGAGACGGCGATGGAAGCGGGTATTCCGGTCTATGAGGATGACTCGCTGACCACCCTGTTAAGCCAGGTCAAGCACGGAGATAGCATTCCCCGGGAGCTTTATCAGGCAATTGTGGATATCTATATCTATTTACTCGGTTATGTACCGGAGGATCAAGCCGATGAGCGAAGTCCCCGACTGAAGCCGGGGAATGGTGAGGAGGTATTATCGGATGAATAGAAGATGGAGGGTAATAACAGCGTCATTGCTTTTGTATTCGTTGCTGCTGGTGCTGCCGTTTGCGAGCCGAGCCGCCAACAAATCAATCAATTCGGTCAGTGTTCAAGTGAAATCAGAGCTTCAGCCAGGCAGCAGAGGAGGAATGTGTTTTGAAAAGCTTTAGAAAAACGACGGGAGCAGTGTTGCTTGCAGCAGTTTTTATGTTAATGCCGCGAGCAATTGTTTATGGTGCCGAATCCAGTGTGATCGAACAGCTGACTGTAACCTTTAAAACAAGCTATGGAGAACCGGAGGAGATTTCTGAACCTGACATTACATTGACAGCCAATGGCTGCTCTCTGGGGGATATCCAGTTTCGGACAGATTATGACAAATGGAAACCAGGCCGGAAGGTGCGAGTGGAAATAACGGTAACAGCAGACCGCGGAAAGTATTTCCCCACCTCATTAAACCGTTCCAAGTGTAAGATAACCGGGGCCGAATTTGTATCAGCCAAAGCCCTGGATAACAATACGTTGCAGATTAAAGTGGATTACAAACCAGTTACGGTTTTGGGAACCACCGAAAAAGCCGGCTGGAACAGCACGACCAAAGCTTTGTGGAAATCGGTGAAGGATGCTCCGGGCTACACGCTGACACTTTACGGTGACGATAAAGTGATCAAACGAATGACGGTAGAGAGCAATTATGTGGAACTGTCCGATTATATGAAGGATCAGGACAAAACTTATTATTATGAAGTAAAAGCCGTGCCGCTGACAACCGAGCAGAAAAAATATCTGAAGGAGGGGGAATTTGTGACCTCTGCCGATCAGCAATTTGACTGGCAAGATGATGAGCCGGGGAGTTGCGGTTCCAGTCATGCGGGTGACGGCGGTTCCCTGAAAGGTGACAGCTATGTCATGCCGGATGGCAGCAAAGCGCTCGATAGCTGGAAGATGGTGGACGGCAAATGGTATTACTTTGACGGCGCCGGCAACCGGACAAGCGGCTGGCTGAGCAATGGCGGCAGATGGTACTATCTGGATCAGAACGGAGTGATGGGCACTGGCTGGGTGGATGTGAACCATGGTTCCTGGTTCTATCTGGGGTCTTACGGCGACATGCAGACAGGATGGATTTTACCCGTTCCGGGAGTCTGGTATTATCTGAATGCATACGGATATATGGAACGCGGCTGGGTTTTCGTTGACGGCAAGTGGTATTATCTGGAACAAGACGGACGGATGAAGACCGGGTGGCTGAACGACAACGGCAAGTGGTATTATCTTGGCAGTGATGGCGGCATGGTTGTCAACACATCGGTGGAAGGCTGGGTGATCGGGCCTGATGGTGTGGCTGCGGGATAACCGAGGATGAAAGGAGTTAGAAGATCATGAGTTTAATTACATCAATGGCGGAAGCGGAGTCGATCAAACGACAGGGAAGTGCAGCGGTCAGCCGGAGCGGGAGCGTTGGAACCAACTTTGGCAACGTGCTAAGAGACGGACTATCCGGCGTAGCGGAGGATATGGATACCATCTTTGAAGAGGCGGCGGCCAAATACGGCCTGTCTTCCAATCTGGTCAGGGCGGTCGCCAAAGCGGAATCCAATTTTAATCCCAAGGCAGTGTCAAAAGCCGGTGCTGTCGGGGTGATGCAGCTGATGCCTGGGACGGCCAAGCTCCTGGGAGTGACCGATGCCTATGATGCCAGACAAAATATCATGGGCGGAGCGAAATACTTAAAAGAGAATCTGGATCGTTTTGGCGATACCCGACTGGCTCTGGCAGCCTACAATGCCGGACCGAACAGCGTCAAAAAATACGGCGGCATCCCGCCTTATCAGGAAACCCAGAGTTATGTCAAGAAGGTCATGTCTTATTTGGAAGGGACTCCGATTTTAGCCAACAAAAGCGTAACCACGGGGGCAATAGGAAGCAATCCGGAACTTTTTTCTAAGCGTAACGTAGGGAACTTACCTCTTAGAGATACCATCTCAATGGATAAAGATAGTTTTACAAATCTGCTCCAGCTGCTGCGGCTGCAAATGATGATGAATGCTGACCGGGAGGTCGGAACGCTTGATATCTAAACATAAATAAGATGACTCCCCTTCGCTGCGCTTAGGGGAACGTTTTGGAAAGGCATAAAAAGAGTGAAGATCAGTCTTGTTATGATTGTTAAAAATGAAGAGCGATCGCTGGCCGAGTGTCTGAAACGAGCCGCCCATCTGGTCGATGAGATCATTATTGCCGATACCGGCTCCTGTGACCGGACAAAAGCCATTGCTGCGGCTGTGGGAGCCAGGATTTATGATTATCAATGGAGCAATGACTTTGCCGCCGCCCGCAATTTTGCTCTTGGTCACTCTGGCGGTGACTGGAACCTGGTGCTGGATGCCGATGAGTATCTTCATCCCTGTACCAGAGCAGAGCTGGAAGAGATGATTGCCCGAACGGTTAAAAGCGATGGCGGACAGTGGCTTGGTGCGCTTACCAGATACGACAAATACCCGGATGGTGATGAGGTTAGTGTCAATATCACCGCCATTCCTCGCCTGCTGCCGGCCGGTGTCCGGTATTTTGGCAGCATCCACGAGCAGCCGGATACCGATTATCCCTGCTATCGTACTGCGCTGGCAGCTGATCATGACGGTTATCTTCAGTCTGACAAAGGTGAGCGCAATCTGTCGTATCTGGAAGCTGCGGCCCGGCGTTGTCCGCCGGATCCCTACTATCAGTTTCAGCTGGCAGTAACGCTAAGAAATTTACAGCGCTATCCGGAAAGTCTTGGCTGGTTCCGGTTATTTTATGCCGGCGGTCCGGCCATCTCGGACGGGCTGCCCCAAAAAGCAAATGGATACCGCACCGAGGGAGTATTGTTATATCTCTATACGCTGACGGATATTGGCGACGAGGCGTGCTTAAAAGAGGCGATGGATCTGATCGGGCAGGAGCAGCAGTTAAACAGCCGGGCGGATTTTCATTTTGCCTGCGGTATCTTCTATATGAAGCTGGTTCTTTCCGATGTGGCGCGATATCTTTGTCTCCTGCCGAAAATTGAGATCAGCTACTTAAAGTGCCTGGCGATCGGAGAACAGCCGGAACAGGGCGGAGTAGTCGGCGCCGGCTCCTTTAAGGCAGCTTATAATCTGGGCTTGTGGTATGAGGTGTCCGGTCAAACGGACAAAGCTGAAACGTATTATCAACAAGCAGCAGACTGCGGATACCAACCAGCTAAAAAAAGATTGAAGAAATGCTTAACTTCTTAAAAATATAGCCGATAAATAAAAGGTAAGGAAAAACTGATAGAAATCAAACCTTACCACCGTGTTTTTGTGAGGATCCGCATAAAAATGCGTATAGCGGGAACAAGGAGGTTCCGGCCGAATAGTTTTTTAAATAGGAGGATATAGATTATGGTAATTCAACACAACATCCCGGCAATGAACTCTTACAGAAACTTAGGTACTAACCAGAGTGCATTGAACAAGAACCTGGAGAAATTGTCATCTGGTTACAAGATTAACCGTGCTGGTGATAACGCGGCTGGTCTGGCAATTTCTGAGAGCATGAGATCTCAGATCAATGGCTTAAACCAGGCTTCTGCCAACGCCAACGATGCGATCGGTCTGATTCAGACAGCAGAAGGTGCCCTGACTGAGGTACATTCTATGCTTCAGCGTATGACAACGCTGGCTACCCAGGCAGCGAACGGAACCTACAACTCGGTAGCCCGCGGCAACATCCAGTCTGAGATGGACGAGCTGGTATCTGAGATTGATCGTATCGCTAACAATACCGACTTTAACGGTATCAAACCGCTGGCAGCAAACGGCAATGCCGGCTCCATGACTTTCCAGATTGGACCGACAGGCCAGGAAACGATCGTAGTAAGCGGAACCGACATGACCACAGAAGGTATTTTCGGCGGACCGACAGCAGGTATCTTAGATGTTACCGGTACTTCTACTGTAAAAGCGAATGCTGCGATTGATCAAATCAAGACAGCTATCGATACCGTATCTGGTTACCGTGCGAAACTCGGTGCAGCACAGAACCGTCTGGAGCATACGATCAACAACTTAAATGTAACTTCTGAGAATATCACTGCTGCTGAGAGCCGTATCCGTGATACTGATATGGCCGATGAGATTACTTCTTACACCAAGAATAACATCTTATTGCAGGCTGCTCAGTCAATGCTTTCTCAGGCGAATGCTGCTCCTCAGGGTGTACTGCGTCTGTTAGGCTAAGCAATTGATTCAGAAATCATAATCCGGTTACATAGTAAAAGCCATTTCAAAGCTTACGCTTTAGAGATGGCTTTTACTTCTTTCAGCTTTTGGAGAGGAGCAGCAGGAATGGGACAGAAAGCACGGATTTCCCAGTGTATGATTGTTAAAAACGAAGAAGCGAATATCAGGCAGGCACTCAGTTGGGGAAAAAATATCATGTGGGAACAGATTGTGGTGGATACCGGTTCGAATGATCAGACCGCCCGGATTGCCATGGAGATGGGGGCAAAGGTCTGTAATTTTCCCTGGAACGATGATTTTTCCGCCGCCAAGAATTATGCCATCAGACAGGCCAAAGGGGACTGGATTGCTTTTTTGGATGCGGATGAGTATCTGGCCGCCGGTGAGGAACAAAAGCTGGCGCAGATAATTTCCCGTGCCGGAGACCGTTATGATGCAATTTCGACCGGCTGGATGCAGCTCGGTGACGATGGTGAGATCCGCCTGGCCGGCACTCAGATCCGTATTTTCAGGAATCTTCCCGGCTTGTGTTACCGGCGCCGAATTCATGAACAACTGGGCTTTACAGAGGGACAGCCAATGCGGATCGGCGATGCCGGCAGCGAGATTGCGATCTTTCATGTCGGATATAGCGGTGCCGTATTTAAACATAAAAAAAGCAGCAAGCGCAATATCCTGTTAATCGAAAAAGAATTGGCAGATCATCCGGGGGATCATGAAATGTCCGGCTATATGGGGGATGAATGTTATGCGCTGAAAGAGTTCGAAAATGCCCGTAAGTGGTATGAACAGTCGGTTGCATTGATGCCGGATATTATATCAGAACATGATCAGCGCACTGCTGTAACTTATTCAAGGCTGCTGTTGATCTTATCAGAACAAGAAAGCTGTAGTCAGCAGGAGCGGATGCTGGCGCTTTATCATGATGGTATTAAAAAGATACCAAAAGAAGCTGACTTTGATTATATCTTAGGCTGTTATTATGCCGGACGGCAGGATTACCGGCAGGGCAGCAACTATTTCTCACAAGCTCTGAAAAAGTTAGAGCAGTACGGTTATACAAACCGTTCGATGATGCTGGCGGCCAACTTAGAACAGGCCTATGAGAATCTGCTGGCATGTTACGACCATTTAGATTGTTTCCGGCAGACGGTGGAAACGGCCACCATGTTACTTCGAACCTATCCTTACAATTTTAAAGGATTATGTCTGTTATTAAAATCGTTCCGGCAGGATGAAATCAGCAAACAGGCGGATTATACCGGAGTGCTGCTTGATTTTCTTAAAAAAATATATGGTTTTCAGAGTTTGAAAGATAAGCTGATTGTTTTGAAAGCAGCTCGCGAGGTTGCTTATGATGGCCTGGGGTATAGGCTGGAAGAATTGATCAGCCAGGCCGAATGGCAGTGCTTAAGCCAAAGGGGAATCGAAAGGAGCGATCAACGTGAAAGGTAGACCCAGGATACGGATTTCGCAGTGTATGATTGTGAAAAATGAAGAGAATAATATCGAGCGGGCCTTGTCTTGGGGGCGTGAACTGATGTTTGAGCAGATCGTTGTCGATACCGGCAGTACCGACCGAACTGTGGCGCTGGCTAAGCAGTTGGGCGCCAAAGTATTACATTTTCAATGGACTGATGATTTTTCAGCGGCTAAAAACTATGCCATTGAAAAAGCGCAGGGCGATTGGATCGTTTTTTTAGATGCGGATGAGTATTTTACTGCCGATCACGCCAAAAAAATACCCTCCTTTTTAAATCAATTGCACAACAGCAAATATCTGGGTCTTATTTCGCAGTTGCTGAATTTTGATGACCATGGAAAATTTTTTTGCGGCGGCACCCAGCTGCGTATTTTTCGGAACCTGCCGCTGCTTCAATATCGTGGGAGCATCCATGAATCATTGGAAAATAATGGTAATTCCCTTCAAGCGTTTGAGATGGTCGATGCCAGTGAAGAGTTGGCGGTCTACCATGACGGTTACAAGCAATCGGTGGCCGGAAAGGGTCAAAAAGGAAGACGGAATCGACCGCTGATTTTAAAAGAACTGGAAAAAAATCCGGGCAGCAGCGAGTTGATGGGATATCTGGCCGATTGTTATGCGACCGAAAAAGAGCATACGCTTGCGATTGAGTGGTATGAGAAGGCGGTCGCCGCGATGGAGGATGTGTATTATGAGTATCATATGCGTGCTTCCGCGACGTTTGCCAATCTGCTGATGTTGTTAAGCCGTAAGAAAGCCGATACGAGAATGCTGGAAATTTATCAGCGGGCGATCAGAGCTCTTCCTAAAGACGCAGATTTTGACTATATCGTCGGAAAGCATTATGTCCATCACGGCAATTATGAAAAAGGTGCCTACCATCTGGAACGGGCTTTTGAGCTGCTGGAGCAGTTTGGCGATAACAATCGGGCGGCGCACTTAATGGGAGATCTTCCGGGCACCTGGGAATTGTTGGCGCTTTGCTTTTTTTACAGCAATGAACAGAACAAGTGTGTGAATTGCTGTATTAAGTTACTGAAAGCGCAGCCATATATTATGGCTACGCTGGTAATCTTGCTTTCTGTGTTCCAAAAAAATCAGCCGGCGGAGGAGGTAGTGCAATTTCTCGGCCGACTCTATGATTTTAATTCCTTAAAAGACAGGATCTTTGTTTTGAAAGCCTCGATGCAGGCCGGTTATCATAAGGTAACTGCTATCTTGCGGGGGCTGCTCACACCGGCCGAGCAGGACAGCTTCGACCGTGCGATTGCGGGAAACAGCTCGGTACCCAAAGGATGACGCAAACTTGCTCTATTTCAGGCGGACTGCCCATAGCGGTCCGCCGCTGTTGTAACTTCCTTTCAGCTCATTCATAAGCTGGGCAAGATTCCATTCTTTGGTACTGTTTTCAAAGCTGTTTGGATCGGCAATATAGACGTTGCCATTGTCGAGGATTTTGGTAATGATCACAAAGTGGCCATTATTCGTCAGCGCCCCTTTGCCCATCAGCGCCACCAGGATATGGCCGGAGCGGAGCAGTTCGGCGGCGGTTTTTTCCGAATAAGGCTCAACTCCTTCAGCATGGATGCCGAAGGCTGACAGAGATTTCGGGATCATCGAGTGATAAGAGCCGCTTTGCGGCGCGTAGCCGCCGTTGGCCGCCGCCCAATTGGCCAACTCAATGGGGGTAAGATGATAGCCTTGCGGTGAAAAACTGCTGACAATCATAGCCACGGCAGTTGGGCCGCAGCCATATTTTTTCATCGGATCGGCACCGCCGTAGAGATAATTTCCCCATCGTTTATCTCCTTGATTGTAATAAAGCATCGGTCCCAGAGCAGTATCCAGCATCACCATATGCAGTGGTGCTTCGTGCTCATAATTGGCGGAATTATCAGCATTTAATTCGGAAATATTGCCTAGTTCCTGGGAGATGGAGGCATGGGGGATTGCTTCCGGCTCGATGCCCATACGGGAATTTTCGCCGGCCGCCGGATCGTTTTCATTGATGTCCAAGGATGTAAGCGGCAGGTCGGTCTGGTCATCAGTCATCGGAAGGCCATTTATCTCATCTGTGAGGGTTCGGTCGGCAACAAGCTCATCTATGGAAGCTGGTGTGTCATCTGTTTCGCTCGGAATGGCTTGAGCGGCTGCTGCCTGGTCGGACAGCCGCAGATCACCTGTGTCCTTAGCTTGGTATTCCCCATCAGGAGGCTCTGCCTCAGCAGTCTGTACCGTTGTTTCAGCTAGTTCCAAAGCAGTGGAAATGCTTGTTTTCACATCCGCCCCGACTAAGGGATAGAAATAATAAAAAAGACTGATTGCCAGTGTCATTGCTGAAAGAATGATACCATACACAGCCAATTTTTCGAACAACTGACAGCCGGAATGAGAACGGGAATTTTTTTTTGGTTTTTTCATAGTTATCTCAACGGAATCTTTAGCGTAACGGCGGTTCCGCTGCCAGCTTTGCTGGAGATGGAAACCGTACCGCCGACAGACTCCACATTTCTTCTGACCACATCCATCCCCACACCACGGCCGGAGTATTCGCTAACCGCCTGGTTCGTCGAAAAACCAGGGTACATAATTAGTTCCAGGGCTTCCTGCCGGGAATATTCACTTTCCGGTTTGGTCAGCAGACCCTTTTCCCGGGCTTTTACCAGCAGCTTGTTCGGCTCCATTCCATATCCGTCATCGGCAATGGTGATGATCACTTCCCGGCTGGTATGGGAAGCGGCCAGGATCAGCTCACCCTGAGGATTTTTGCCGGCGGCAATTCGTTCGTCGGCTGTTGTTTCAATGCCGTGATCCATGCTGTTTCGTACGATATGCATGATTGGGTCTTGAATCCGGTCAACGATCGTCTGATCAACTTCCGTATCTGACCCGATCATGGTCAGGTAAACATCCTTGTTTAACGTCTGCTTCATATCCCGCACGATTCGGTTCATTTTTTGGAACACACCCGAGATGGGAACCATCCGCAGTGATCTGGCAAGCTCCTCAAGCTTAGCAGTCAGCTTGCGCAGCTGACGTCCTGATTTCATCAAGTTGTCAAAGCTGTCACGGGGCAGCAGCTGCAGCTCCGGAGCAGTGGTTAACATCAATTCGGCAGTGCCAATTTCACCGACAATGTTCATCAGATGATCCAGCTTTATTGAATTGACATGGATCAGATTCTGCTTGATCGGCGGATATGACTGCTGAGAAGCCACCCCGGGGGAGAGGATCGGATAACCTTCCGGTACCGTTTGAGGCTCTGATGCATGGCGGATCTTTTTGAGAAAATCGTTAATTTCGATACCCCAAAATGCCACATCCTCAGAAAGAGGCGCACCGCCTGCCACTTTAGACAGCTCGCTGCGCAGATAATCGCCGGAACGAAACAGCAGGTTAAAAAGTTCCGTTTTGTGATCAGGAGCAATGGATTCAATGCCTTTATCACGGATATAGAAGAAAATATCTTCTATATAATGTGCAATTGTGGAGAGAGAACCAAATTCCATCATGGCAGCGGAGCCTTTGATGGAATGCATGATTCGAAAGATCGCATTGACATCATCAACTGAAAAATCCCCGGTTTTTTCGTCTGCAATCAGCATGTTGTCAAGCTGGTCTAATTGCGAGTTAGTTTCGTATAAGTACACATCAAGCAGACTTTCCATACCGTTATCCATTGTCTTTACACCACCCTTTAAATGTTTATTATAAAAAATACTCTATCTATTATTCGGCTGAAAACAAGAAATTATAAGGGATAAGATGACTAATTGACAAATACTTTTGAAAAGATTCTGTGGAGCAAACATACTTGGCACTTTTTTTGTTTTCTTCTCCCATTCATCACATACATCTGTTATCCTGTTATCAGACCAGGAGTCAATCATAAGAAAGGTACAAAGTACGTTTTTACCGTTAAATCGGAAAGAAGATGCTTAAATATCTGACAAACCTTGATATTCAAGTCGCTTTAGCCACTTTGCTCAACGAAGGTAAATATGCAAAATCAAGCATCAAAGAAGCCTTGAACCGTTTGTCTGATTGTCTGGCAATTATACTGAGGATATTGAAGTACAATGCTGGTAATGCGGTGGTACAGGTCTATAATGGTACCATAACAGATGACTTTGAGGAAGTTAGAGAAATGTTACAAAATATCAGTTAGCATTGATATTGAATTTACGTGAGGATAAGTGCAAATATTTAATTTTACTTTGCTGTATTGGTGTGATATAATAAGTATCGACTTTGAGCATCCGCTAACACGTAATAACGGATGCAGAGATTAAAAAAGAGAACGCCGAATAATAATTGACGTTTCCGGTGCAGCAAATTGAGCTACCAATGTCAGCTTAAGTGATTTAAGACAGAAATATTAAAACACCGGGAGCATAATCGTTTCCGGTGTTTTTGTAAATGCGAGGTAGGGATATGGAGAACATTAATAGCTTGTTAAAGTTGGAATTCCTTGATTTGTCAGCAGAACAGATACAAGTAATTAATCAGATGCTGAAAGAAAAATTGCTGATTGAGTACAATAAAAAAGACAGAGGTGGGATATATGGATATACCCAGCGTTCCTTTGCATACAACTCTAACCGGATCGAGGGCAGTACACTGACCGAGCGGCAGACGGCGTCTTTGTTCGAGGCAGGAACTATCATGCCGGATGGAGATGAGATTTTCAGAAGCAAGGATATTGAAGAAATGAATGGGCATTTTGCGATGTTTAATCATATGCTGGAGACGATTGAAGAGCCTTTGACCGAAGAACTTATAAAGAAATATCACTATTTTCTGAAAATTGGTGTATTTGAGGATCGAGCTAATGGATATCCTGTGGGCGAATATAAAAAGTTCTACAATATGGTATCGGATATTGATACAGCGAAACCAGATGAAGTATCTGATCGGATGAAGGTTCTCATTGCAGAATATGAGAATATGGAATCAATAGGTTTGCAGGAAATATCCAGATTCCATGCGGAATTTGAAAAGATTCATCCTTTTCAGGATGGCAATGGCAGAACCGGTCGAGGTGTCTTGTTTAAAGAATGTCTGCGTAAAGGTGTATTACCTTTCATTATTTCTGATGCTAATAAGCCGGAATATTATCAGATGCTCAATCTGGCACAGAATAAAAAGGAATATGAAGGATTAGTGGCATATTTAGAAAAAGAGCAGCACAGTTACTTTGCTGTATTGCAAAAATTTTTGTATCGATATGAATGATTACAGAATGAAGCCGGAGATAATCCGGCTTTTTTTAATGCTTTGAAAGAAGTCTATATTTCATCATATTCAGGTGCATTTATTACGAAGTATTATAATCATGATAGCTGCAGGCTGCCGACAATGGATAAACGAGCAGACGGGGCACAGACGTTGTGAAAAATCTGTAAATATTATTTTTCTCTTCTGCTAAGTGATGAAACTACCATTTTTGTATAATTTATGCTATTATTGTAATGATTTGATTTACTTATATGCTTTCACAGAATCTGAAAAGAGGGAAAAATGAAAAAATTTATAGGTAAAGCAATGCTAATTATGTGTCTGATCGGATGTCTGACTGCCTGCAGCAGGGAAAGTAAAAAAAGTCCGGCCGACGCATGGTGGAACCTATCAACACGGGAAGAATCGGTTCGTAAGTATGTGGAAAAGCATATGGATGAACTGGATGCAGAGGTATTAAAAGAAGCCGCAGGCGGAGATGGTTATACGACAAAACAGCAGTTTCATGCCATCGTACTGCTATGTGAATGGGAGTTTCGCAAGCATATTAATGATGATCCCGATGTGGACCAGTTTATGACCAGCAGTAAACTATCGATTGATAAAGGGGACGACAGATACCACTATGACTATCCGGTCAGCGGCGATTATGTGAAACAGTTCTTGCAACAAGTCAATACAGCAGACAGTAAATTCTGGCAAGCGCTTGATATGTCTGAGCAATCATACAATTATTTCACGCAGTTTTTTGCTGCATTGGATGATATTGATAAGGAAGCCTTAGCCCAGCTAACGCTGCATATGCCGGAAAAATATCTGGCAGTACATGAAAAACACATGAAAACAGCAGTGGAGAAATGGTTTCTGGAAAAACCAGATAAGTATCTTGAGTTTGGACCCGATTATATTTTGAAGCACCAACAGATCCAAAAAACATATGGACCGATGATGAAGATGAAATTTTAGAATATCTCCGTTCTATGAAGCAGGATGTTATTCCAGCCATGATATACTTTGATCAAAGCCAGACTTACTTATCAAACTCTTCAATGACCGGGCAACCATACTATCAGACATCATTAACGATTCCGGTGAATAAAGATCTGGGGCTGATAGATAGTGAAGAAACAAATCCTGACGAATTTGTCGAGTTAGAAGATAAAAAAGTGGTAGCTTTTTACTGCAATCCCCATCATGAAGAGTTCAAAAACTCACCAAATCCATTACGATTTATTGGTGATTTTTCAATGACCTTATCCGCAGAACAGACACCGGAAACGATAGCAGAAGCTGACTATTTTCTGGTTCTGACACAAAACTATGAATATGGCGATTATTACATAAACCGATTGAATAACCGGTTGGAGATAAGACCTGTTCATTCTATAACTTCAATTGATTTATATGATGCGAAAAGTAAACATTTAATTCGGCATCTGGGGCAAATCAGAGAAGAAGCGGGGTATGCGAATATTGACGACTCCAGTGTGGTGGCTCAAGGTGACGTTTATCCGGATACAGTGCGGGCAGATATCCTTGTTCAGATATATGAAAATATCAATCAACTGGAGGTGTGTGGAGGACTGCTGGCAACTCCGGGACATGAGTATGAGTTTTTGACTGGTGAACAGACTGCATTTATAGGAAATTGGGAGATTCAGTATCCATCCTGGAATGGAATCACAGACGAAGTTCTGGCGAGGGGGATTATGTATTATATAGATGAAGCTGATGATGCTGCTTTTGGAATAGTTGGATTTCGAATTACAAATCACAGTAAGGGCGAAAAAATGTTTTTAGATCCGAGTGTCCGAGTGACTGATGAAAATCGTCAGAATAGCTTCTATGCTCAAAGCTATTATGGTGCAGCCAATGGATTAAGAGGTGCCACATTTCAGGCGGGACAGCGCAAAGTAGGAGAGTTTTACTTTGTTCTGCCAAACCAGATCATTCAAGGTGAAGAGCCAATCTATATAGAAGTGTCATTGGAGCCTCAGACCATTTTGTTTAAAATCGAACCATAAGTTTTTACATAAAGGTAATTCATGCTTATTTATAATGATAATCGATTGGAGACAGTGCGCGGCCTTATGGTGCGGTACTGATAAAGAATGCTGGGGGTAAGAAAGATGCTGAGGATGGCCATCGTAGACGATGAGAAGATGTACATTGATCAGATGCAGGAATACATCAGGCAGTATGCGCAGGAAAAGAATCGTGAGATTCAGACAAACGTGTTTTTGAACGGAAACGAACTGCTTGACAATTATAGCCCGCAGTTTGATATTATCTTGCTGGACATTGAGATGGGTGATATGAACGGGATGGATGCGGCACGGAAAATCCGAACAATGGATCAGGATGTTGTGCTTGTTTTTGTCACGAATATGGCACAGTATGCGATAAACGGTTACGAAGTAGGAGCGCTGGATTATGTACTGAAGCCAATTAACTACTACTCGTTTACCGTTCGTTTAGAGCGTGTTATTTCAAGGGTGAGAAAGCGCTATTCGAAGGAGCTTCTGCTAAACTTACCAGATGGAATTAAGCGGCTGAAGGTGGAGCGGATTCATCATGTAGAAGTGCAGAATCGTATGCTTCATTATCACACAGAGGAAGGTGTCTTCGTGGTCAGAGGAACGCTGCAGGCAGCGGAGGAAGTGCTGAGAGAAAGCCATTTTGTGAGATGCAACCACTGGTATCTGGTCAATTTGAAATATGTTTCCGAGATCCGCAAGAATATCGTAATTGTGGCCGGGGATGAGCTGGAAATCAGCCGGAGGAATAAAAAGGCATTTTTGTCCGCGTTGACAGACTATATGGGAGTGGGAATGTGAAAGAAATGAACGTGATAATATGGACGTATGTGGAAGCGGCGGTTACGCTGTGGGCGGCATGTATGTTGTATCTGGTTCCGCTAAAGCGCCG
Source organism: Lachnospiraceae bacterium (assembly GCA_051654925.1). GTDB lineage: Bacteria > Bacillota > Clostridia > Lachnospirales > Lachnospiraceae > Brotaphodocola. The sequence goes on from JBOFYZ010000108.1 coordinate 29,926, forward strand.
TTCAAATTATGGCATAAGAATTCTTCTGTCAACGGTTGGAATCTGCGTGATGGCTGCAGCGGCAGGGGTACTGGGCATATCCTGTCCGGTGCTTACTGTCTCACATTTCCTGATATGCTTCCTGTTTATTTATACTTGTGCAGCCATGCCGTTTGGTGCAGCGGTGTATTGTGTATCTTGGGTCATTATCACACAGCAGATTGCACAAGAGATTGTCTTTATCGTTCTGAATAATAGGAAGGTGCCAGATCTGTTTTTAACAGTCGGATGTACGCTGGTAATATTTGTTGTTATTTATGGGGCAGCGGGTGTTACGGTTGTCAGATATATGCCGGAAGACGGAGTTTATCAGGTGGGGCCAAGGCAATTCTTCTCAGCACTTTTTTTATTTGCTGTATTTGAAAGCTTGTTTGGATTTTTACAGACCATAAAAGTTATGCCGCTTCCGGATGTGCAGATATGGATCATCCTGTTGATTCAATGCTATTGTGTTCTGATCCTTTACCTGCAGAATACACTTTTTAAGAAAAGCGCTATGAAGCAGGAACTGGATACTTTGAATCAGCTCTGGCACCAACAGAAGGAGCAGTATGAACTGTCACGCGAGACGATTGCTCTGATCAACCACAAGTGCCATGATCTAAAGCATCAGATTGCTGCAATGCGTGCTATAACCAGCCCGGAGGAGCGGGAGAAGTACCTTCGAGAGGTGGAGGATTCGGTACAAATCTATGATTTAATGGTGAAGACCGGCAATGAGGTGCTGGATACAGTGTTAACGGAAAAAAGCCTGTCCTGCGCGGCAAACAATATAAAAATTAATTGTATCGCTGATGGCGGCCAGATGGATATTTTTGATCCTGTAGATTTGTATACCGTATTTGGCAATGCCATCGACAATGCTATTGAGAGCGTAAAGCAGCTTGCCAATGAGGAAATGCGTATGGTAGATGTACTGGTGTATGTCCGTAAACAGTTTTTGCTGATAAACATAATGAATCCCATTGGTAATCGATTGGAATTTGACGGAGATCTGCCCATCAGTACTAAGACCCGCAACGGCTACCATGGGTTCGGCTTAAAGAGTATTCGACACATTATAGAAAAGTATAATGGTTTTATGAAAATTGATATGGCAGAAGATATTTTTTCATTAAAAATATTAATACCAATTACAGAAAACAAACGCACATAGGGCTGAGAGGAGATAGAATACTTCCTCTCAGTCCTATCTTTATTAATGAAAGACCAGTCAAAAGCCACTTAGGTTTTAAAAGCGACCACCTGTGCAAAAGTGCTTGTAGAATATTTATTATTTGCTATAGTATAGACGAATAGCACAAAGAAAAGGGAAAACTATGAGGAAAACAAGAAACCTGAATGATGGATGGCGGTTCACGGGTCCGGATGGAATCGTGTCTGAGGTGAATTTGCCGCATACCTGGAACAACGTGGATGGACAAGACGGCGGTAATAATTACTGGCGCGGTTCATGCATGTATGAACTGGAACTGGATATGCCCCAATTTTGGAAAGCTGAGGATCAGGTATACTTAGAATTCCGGGGAGTCAATGCAAGTGCAAAGGTATATCTAAATGATGCCGAGGCTGGTACCCATGATGGAGGTTACTCCACATTCCGCATGGATGTGACCGGACTGCTGCAGGAGAAGAACTGGCTGGCGGTACAGGTGGATAATGGTGTGAACGACCGCGTGTATCCCCAGAAAGCCGATTTTACATTTTATGGAGGTATCTATCGTGATGTGAATTTGGTGGTGGTAAATCGTCAGCATTTTGATATGGAAGATTGCGGCGGGGATGGAATCCGAATCACACCGGAGGTTAAGGATGAGGACGGATCGGTGCGGATCCAGACTTTTACCAACTTGCCGGGAGAAGATGCCGAAGCCGTAACCTTTATCGAAATATTGGATGCAGAAGGAAGCACAGTTGCTTCGGGTATGGGAGCAGATTGTACACTTATCATTCCGAATGTGCATCTCTGGAATGGTATAAAGGATCCATATCTATATACGGCAGTGGCACGCCTGGAGTACTGCGGTGAAGTCGCAGATGAGGTTCAATGCCGGTTTGGAGTGCGCTGCTTCCATGTAGATCCGGATAAGGGATTTTTTTTAAATGGGTGCAGTTATCCTCTGCGGGGTGTGTCCCGGCATCAGGATTGGAAGGGACTGGGCAATGCCATTACAAAGGAACACCATCAAAAGGATATGGAATTGATCCGCGAGATAGGAGCCAATACCATTCGTCTTGCTCATTATCAGCATGACCAGTATTTTTACGACCTGTGTGATGAGTACGGTATGGTGGTCTGGGCGGAGATTCCCTATATCTCCGAACATATGTCAAATGGTCGGGAAAATGCTGTAAGCCAGATGAAAGAACTGATTGTTCAGAATTACAATCACCCCTGTATCGTTTGCTGGGGCATATCCAATGAGATCACGATTTCCACAAAGGATAACAAGGACATGTTGGACAATCACAGGCTGTTAAATAATCTTTGTCATGAGATGGATCCTACCCGGCTGACAACACTGGCCTGCTACGCTATGTGCCCACCGTTTCATCCATCGGCTCACATCACGGATCTGGTCTCCTGGAATCTTTATCTCGGATGGTATGTTCCGGGATTGTTCTTAAATGATCTGTGGATGAAATTCTTTCATTTCCGGTATCCGAAGCGCGCATTAGGGTACTCGGAATATGGCTGTGAGGCGATGCCGAACCTGCATTCCCGTAAACCGCGCAGGGGGGATAACACGGAAGAATATCAGACGGTTTATCACGAATATATGCTGAGATGTTTTGAGCGTAATCCTTATCTCTGGGCAACCCATGTATGGAACATATTTGATTTTGCGGCCGATGCCAGAAATCAGGGGGGAGAGCCGGGTATGAACCATAAGGGTTTGATTACCTTTGATCGGGAGATTAAAAAGGACAGTTTTTACCTTTACAAAGCATACTGGAGTGAAGAACCGTTTGTATATATTGCAGGCCGCCGCCGCATCGACCGGGAGGAAGCGGTTACCGTCGTAAAAGTATATACCAATCAGCCGAAGATAGCGTTGTATGTAGGTGGCAGTCTGGCAGCAGAGCAAACAGGTAATAAGATTTTTATTTTCCGTCTGAAGTTGGAAGGCACGATGACGGTTGAAGCCAAAGCCGGTGCCTGCACGGATACTGCGGTTTTTACCAAGGTGACAACACCGAACCGGAAATATAAGCTGGTTAAGGCAAAAGCTACCAGCGGCAATTGGGTATAATTGATAAGTAATATAGGAAGGAAAATTGATTATGAAAAAGAAAGCACTTCATCGAGGTTTGACAACTCTATTCACATTTGTTTTTGCATTATCAATCATTTTGGGTATTGTGGCTGAAAGTTACAAGGCCACGATTGATACTGCCCTGGGTACTTTAAGCGAGCGGTTTGTATCGGAGGACAACGAGAGCGACCCACTGTACGATAAATTCAAGCCCTCCCCAGAGGTGTTGAATGAAGACGGCACAGGCAATTCTCATGCTTTGATTCAGAAAGCCATCGATCTCAACCGCCAGCAGGCAGCCGAGGGCGCGGTACTGCTTAAAAACAACACAGAAGACGGACATGGTCTTCCTTTGGCCGACAGTTCCAGTGTGACTCTGTTTGGGATCCGATCTCATGTACCACTGCTGGGATCCAGCTTCGGTGTCAAGGCCCAGGGACCTTACATAAGCCTGGAGCAGGCTCTTTCACGGAATCAGACTGATTTTAAGAACACCATCGCTTTCTCCCTTAACAATAACTTTGCCACTGGTGAGGTTACCCGCGGCATCACTCTGGATGCCTGGAACGGAGATGAATTTCAATTTGAAGGTGGTGGTTTTGCGGTCAATCCAGTAATGGTTGATGTGTATGACAAATTGAATGAAACCTATCTTCACTCCGAGAACGAGACTCCAGAAGCAGTGTATGATCCCGGTGAGCCGTCCATGGCTGAGATTGGTGCTGTCAATGCGGGTTATGCCGCAAGCTTTGCGGAATATGGAGATGCCGCGATTGTGGTTATCAGCCGTCCCAGCGCGGAGTCTAAGGATTATCTTCCCGGCGGCGTGGCTGAAGATTTAGGTTTTGATGAACCTCTGCAGCTCACAACCAATGAGTGGGATATTATTTCGCTGGCGAAGGAATGCAGTGACAATGTGATAGTGTTATTGAATTCTGCCAATAGTATAGAAATCGGTGATTTGAAGCATGATCCGGATATCGCCGCGATTCTCTGGATCGGATTTCCCGGCTGCTATGGTATGGTGGGAGTGTCAGATATCCTCTGCGGACGAACCAGTCCATCCGGCGGACTGCCTGATATTTATGCCGCCTATAATATGTCGGCTCCCGCCATGCAAAATATGGGGGACTTCCAATATGGAAACGGAGCAGAAGTGCTCACCCGCGGAGCCGGTCAGACTGGTGGAACTACCGGCAATTACCTGATTGAGGCAGAGGGTATCTATGTAGGATACCGTTATTATGAGACCCGCTATTTTGATTCTGTACTGGGCAATGGCAACGCGGTTTCTCCGGTAGGTGCTTATGCATCTTCGACAGAGTGGAATTATGACAACGAGGTGGTCTACGGTTTTGGATATGGCCTCTCATACACAGATTTCACCCAGGAATTTGATGGAGATCCCCGGTTTACGATATCAATGGATCCGGAAACAGGTGTCTGCAATGCCACGGCAGTTTTTGACGTCAAAGTGACAAATGTCGGAGGCATGGCAGGAAAATCCATTGTGCAGATCTATGGGCAGGCTCCGTATACGGCAGGCAGTGTAGAGAAATCAGCGATCCAGCTATTGAATTTTGGAAAGTCAGATGCCCTGCAGCCTGGAACCTCCCAGACTGTTTCCGTAGAGGTTGACTTACAGTATATAGCCAGTTACGATAATACTTACGATAACGGCGACGGCACGTTTGGCACCTATATCCTGGATCCGGGCACGTATTATTTTGCAATGGGAAATGGTGCGCATGATGCATTGAACCATATCATGGCCTGCCAGGGGATAGATGCAAAACGCTTGGTTGGCGGGAGCGATGCCAAGATGGCTCTGTCACGTGAAATTAAGGAAGATTTTATTTCCAGTACAGCTTTTTCTGTCTCGAAAACCGGAACAAAGATTTCTAACCAGCTTGCTTATGCTGACTGGAATAACTTCCAACCGGGAGAGGTTACTTATCTAAGCCGTGCTGACTGGGCCGGAACCTATCCGAAAAGTTATACCAGTATGAACTTGACCAGTCAGGAAATGATTGATTTGCTCAATGGGAACTATTACACGATTCAGACGGAAGACGATACCAGTCACATCACCTGGGGCAAAGACGATGATTTGATGTTCTACGAAATGTATGGTGTGGACTTTGATGACGAAAAATGGCAGACTTTGCTGGATAAGATGACCCTTGAGGAAGCGCAGTATCTGGCTACTTTCGGAGGGCCGAGCATTCCCGGAGTCAGTTCCATAGGTACGGTGGAAACTTATATGACCGAAAATGCCGGAAACGGCATTGCAGTTAATTTGAACGCTTCGAAAGATACCGGGGCACCCTGGAGTATTCCTTCCAGTGATCCAAACGGCAACTGGCACCCGGAGGTCTTTGCCAACGCACCTTTGGTGGCGGCTTCGTTCAATCCTGATTTATATAAATCGGTTGGGGCATTTATCGGTGAGGAGGCTCTTTTTGTCGGAATTCCGATTCTTTGGGGGCCGGGCCTGAATACACACCGCCATGCCTATAATGGCCGTAACGGTGAATACTATTCTGAAGATCCGGTACTATCAGGTGCGGCGGCGATGGAGTTTGCGATCGGTGCCTTGGAATATGGTTTGATTGCAGCACCAAAACATTTTGCATTTAATGATCAGGAGACCAATCGCAGCGGTGTGGCTCCTTATATGCTGGAGCAGCGTGCACGTGAAGTTGAACTGCGGGCTTATCAGATTGCATTTGAGGCAACCAAGTACGATACGGAAGATGAGGATGCCGGTATGCGTGGCCTGATGGTTTCCTTTAGTAAGATTGGTCCGGTGGAATGTACGGCCAGCTACGAGATGATGACGAATATATTAAAAGAGGAGTGGGGATTCAAAGGATATGCGGTCACGGATATCTATGATGACACCGATCTCTACGGAGCAGTACTGGCTTCCGGTACCACCTGCTTTGATACTCGCGGTATCTCAGGGTTTTACGGTGCGACAACGCTGGAAAACTGCTCAACCTTTTCTACCCAGGCAGATGGCACCAAACTCAGTGCTCAGTTACTTGCGGGTGATGCGAGACTGCAGAGTGCAGTGAAAGAATCAAGTCACAACATACTATATGCATTCAGTCAGAGCAATCTGATGAACCGTTATAACAGCACAACCCGAATTGAGCAGAACATGACATGGTGGCGCATGACATATATGGCGGCTATTGCGGCATTTGGTATTCTGCTGACGGCTAATGGGATATTGTATGTAGCCGCCTCCAAGCACAAAGAAAGAGAGGTATGATAGAATGACAGCTTTTATAAAAAAACAAGGTTCCGCTTTTTACTTTAATGCCTTGTCCGTGGTATCAGGCCTTGTGGCTATGGCTGCTATGGTGATCAGCAGCAGCATAAGCCAGTCCTATGCGTTAATTTCGTTCCCATTGTTTGTGATCGGGGCGGCAGCCGGCATTTTCCTGATTGTCATTGCTGTTTATGCCGCCAATCGTTGGGGGAATTATGATTATGTCAGCACCCTTTCTGTTTTGGCTGCTGTAGCTCTTTTTTCAGCAGTTATAGGAGGGATGATTATGAACCGTGTCTTGTTGATTTCCGGTTTGTTTTCCTGGAATTCCGGCAATACGCTTGGTTGGAATGTATTCTATGCCAGCGTGGTTTCCATTGCCTGTTTCGTATTTTCCATTCTGCTGTTGATTGTTGGTTCATTCTTAAAAAGCATTAAATAAAAAGTCACGAGGTACTATAATGAGTAATGAATCATCAAGAGGATCCGGCATGAACCGGGCAAAGCCTTACCAATTGGTTCTGTTTCCGTTTAATAATGGTGCAACCAATGTTTACTATATTCTGACCATCACTTATATTGCCTATTTTGGCAATGGGGTGCTGGGATTGACGCTGATGTTTGCAACTACCATGGTGACAGTCATGCGTCTGTTTGATGCAGTGACAGATCCGATAATCGGTGCGTTAATTGATAAAACAAATGGGCGGTTTGGTAAATTCAGACCTTATATGGTGATAGGCAATGGTATTATGGCTGTGAGTGCGTTTTTGCTGTATTTTGGTACAAGGCTTATCCCTGATACTGTGATGTGGCTGCGTTATACGGCATATGTGGTTATTTATGCTGTGTATGTTATCGGGTATACGTTTCAGACTTCCTGCACCCGTTCCGGTCAAACGGTACTGACCAACGATCCGAAGCAGCGGCCGATGTTTACGATATTCAATATGGTAGCCAGTATGCTGGGGATGGGAGCAATTCAGTTTCTGGCGCCGATTTTCAGGGCAAAGTTCGGTGATTATACCACAGCTGCATTTTTTGATGTATTGATACCCATCGCGGCGATAATCTCAGCATTTCTCACAGTGCTTGCGGTGATTGGTATATGGGAGAAAGATCAGCCGAAGTATTTCGGACTGGGAGGCGAAGAAAAGCAGAAACTTAAGATTTCCGAGTACATTGTAATTGTAAAAGAAAACAAGCCCCTCCGGAGACTGATGGTGGCAGGCGCAGGCTGTAAGCTGGCTCTTGCTATTGCAACCAACGGGACGGTGTTGTGTATGCTGTACGGCTCTATGATGGGTGATTATAATGGGCTGTATCTGCCGATGATGATAGCAGGTTACGTCTTTTCCGCACCGTTTTTTGCATTGACCGTGCGCACTTCCCAGAAACATGGGCAGAAAACGTCTCTAATGCGTTTTGTGGCACTTGCGTTAGTGATGTATGTGGGTGTGTTTGCACTCCTGCTGCTCTGGCGTCCGGGGGAGGTGGGTGTGAATCTGTCTCTTACTGACATTAACCTATATACGATTCTGTTTGTTCTGTTATTTGGAATTGGTTATGGGGCTTACTATGCAACAGCAGATATGCCGATTCCCATGGTTGCGGACTGCTCAGATTATGAAACTTACCGTTCAGGCAAATATATCCCCGGTGTGATGGGCACCCTGTTTTCCCTGGTGGATAAGCTGGTGTCATCTCTGAGTTCTACTGTGGTCGGTGTTGCTATTGCAGCTATCGGGCTGTCAACATTGCCTGGCGGTGATACACCTTACATGGAGGGGATGAAAGGAATTGTACTGGTTTTGTTCTGTGTGATTCCGATGATTGCCTGGGTACTGACTCTGTGGGCGATGAAAGGTTACTCCCTTACCGGCGGCCGGATGAAAGAGATCCAGGCAGTCAATGCAGTCCGTAAAGATGCCATTGCCAAGGGGATGAGTACCGAGGAGGCACTTGCTGCATGGAAAACAATTGATCAGGTGCCTGAAGAGTTCTTGCAAAAATATTTTAATCCATATCGGTATTGATACAGTCAAATTAAACGGCGAGGGTTTTAAAACCTTTGTGAAAATGGGACAAAAAGTGAAAGCCGGACAGAAGCTGATTGAATTTGATCCGGAATTGGTAAAAAGCAAAGGATTGTGCCCGGATGTGATTATGATCTTTATCGCCGACCCGGAATTGCCGGCTTTGGGATACCAAACCGGTATGGCAGTTGAAGCAGGAAAAACAGCAATTGCAACAGTTAGGTAATTAGCAAAATAGCATAAAAAGGACATTCTGATTACATATGAAAATCAGAATGTTCTTTTTTGTCCGAAATCGCCATCATATGAAGTTGCACTCGAAAGCGAATTGTGCTATGATTGAATGGAACAGGAGGCAGTGTGATGATAGACAGACATACAAAGATAATTGATATTGTAAATAAAGCGAAAAAGATAGAAGTAAATGCTTTGGCAGAACAATTAGGGGTATCCTCGGTGACGGTGCGGAAGGACCTGGACACTCTGGAGGACAAAGGATTGCTCAGCCGTGAGCATGGTTATGCCGTGAAGTGTAATGAGGATGATATTAATAACCGTTTGGCAATCCGTTATGAAACCAAAGTGAAAATTGCCCGGGCGGCAGCTCAGATGGTTAGCAGCGGCGAGACGATTATGATTGAATCCGGTTCCAGCTGTGCCCTTTTAGCTGGCGAATTAGCCAGAAGTGACAAAGAAGTTACCATTATTACAAACTCTGCGTTTATTGCTGGTTATGTCCGGGAAAATGGCAATTCGAAAGTGATCTTGCTGGGCGGCGAATATCAGAAAGAGTCCCAGGTTATGGTAGGACCACTGGTTCGGACCTGTGCCAGAGAATTTCATGTTGATAAGTTGTTTTTAGGGACTGACGGATTTGACCCTGATTTTGGCTTTACTGGCAGTGATATGATGCGAACAGAAGCGGTCAAAGCATTGGTAGAATCGGCTCGCAATATTTGGCTGCTGACCGACTCCAGTAAATTTGAGCAGATGGGCGTCGTTACTCAGTTGCGGTTTGATACTGTGACCGGGGTGGTTACCGATGCGGAAATACCGGCAGCAGCAATGCATATTCTGCAGCAGCATGAGATCAATGTGATTATTGCTTAGTAAAGTGAATTAAATAAAAAGAAGAACCTGCACTTCACAACTTTCCCTGATGACAATTGGGGACTTACCGTTGATGATGTTGGTTCTTTTTTTATATGTTATGGAGGTTATATTGTTACATCAAATCCATTGGAAACGAAGATTTTTTGATAATCTATCAAATCCTCCGGATGAAGTGCCTTAGTATCTTTTAGTGTATATTCCAGCTGCAGCATTTCATATTTCCTTTGTCCAAATTGATGAAAGGGCAGTAGGTTTACCTTAGTAATGCCGATATCTTTTAACAGAGTGCAAAAGGCTTTGGCATCCTCCGGGGAATTGTTGACATCAGGGATAACCGGGATTCTGGCAATTACGGGAATTCCCTCATTCACAGCCCAGTCCATATTCTTTAGGATCAACTCATTGGAAACGCCGGTGTATTGCCGGTGTTTGTCGGTATTGTGGTGTTTCATATCAAAGAGCAGCAGGTTTGCATGACGTACCACATCCTGAAAGATTGGTTCCAAAGCATAGCCGGTTGTTTCCAGGGCGGTGTGAATCTGCTCGTCCTGAAGCGTAAGCAGCAGTTCCCTGACGAATTCATGCCAGACCAGAACCTCTCCGCCAGATAGTGTGACTCCGCCGCTGGATTCTTCATAAAAATCACGGTCTTTTCTGACCGCTGTCATCACTTCTTCGATGGACATTTTATTTCCGGTATATTCCAGAGCATTGCCAGGGCACCGATTGGTGCAAAGATTTCCGCACTCGCTGGCATTGCAGGTCTTGTGATGAAACTCAAAATGCTCATTTGAAAATGTGATGCTGCGGGAGGGACAGGATTGTTCGCACAATCCGCAGTGGGTACATTTCCCGGCATCCCAGAGAATCTGGGTATGAGCTACTTGAGATTCCGGATTGGAGCACCAAAGGCAGCGTAGTGGGCAGCCTTTAAAAAAGACAACTGTCCGGATTCCCGGACCGTCGTGAATACTAAATTTTTGAATATTAAAAATATTGGCAGTCATAATGTTCTCCCTGCTAAATTGTTATGAGCTATAAATTTACTATATCATAGGTTTTTTAAAAAGTAAATAAATTTCGTGTAAAATATAGTTACTTACGTACGAAAGATTATGATTGACAGAATGAAAAGAAAGTGTTATATTATAATCAGAAGATAAACGATATATAATCACTCTAAAAAAGGAGGAAATACCATGCAATCAAATTATTTCGGGACACTGTCTAAACGGATGTATGACTTCCGGGAAGAAGTCTTAGAAACAAAACCCATGATCTGTGCCGAGAGAGCCTTGCTGGCGACTGAGGCATACAAAGAACATAAAAATCAGCCGAGTGTAATGAAGCGGGCACTGATGCTTAATAATATTCTGGAGAAAATGTCAATTTACATAGAAGATGAGACGATGATCGTGGGCAACCAGGCATCGTCAAATTTGGCGGCACCGATTTTTCCGGAATACACCCTGGATTTTGTGCTCAAAGAATTAGATTTATTTGAGAAACGCGACGGCGATGTTTTCTACATCACTGAGCAGACGAAAGAAGATATTCGTTCGATTGCGGATTTCTGGGATAACAATAACTTAAGAGCCAAAGGCGGAGCCTTACTGCCGAATGAAGTCAGTGTATTTATGGAAACCGGATTTTTTGGAATGGAGGGGAAACTCAACGCTGGCGATGCTCATTTGGCGGTAGAATATCAAAAGGTATTAGAAATTGGCTTGATTGGCTATGAAGAAAGAACCCAGAGAGAAAAAGCTAACTTGGATTTAACAATATCGGAAAATATTGATAAATATCATTTTTACAATGCGGTACTGATCATAATTGATGCCGTGAAAACATACGCAGAGCGATTCTCACAGCTGGCAAAGGAAAAAGCGGCAACTGCAGAACCGAAACGTCAGGCTGAGCTCATGGAAATCAGCAGAATATGTGCGAAAGTTCCCTGTCAGCCTGCAGAGACGTTCCATGAGGCAGTGCAATCTGTTTGGTTTATTCAGCTGATCCTTCAGATTGAGTCAAATGGACATTCTCTCTCATATGGTCGTTTTGATCAATATATGTATCCGTATATGAAAGCCGATCTGGATAGTGGCCGTATCACCAAGGAGAGTGCGGTTGAATTATTGACCAACCTATGGATTAAAACACTGACAGTTAATAAAGTACGGAGTCAGGCTCATACGGCCAGCAGTGCCGGCAGCCCGCTGTATCAAAATGTTACCATTGGAGGACAAACCGGAGATAAAAAAGATGCAGTTAATGAATTGTCCTATCTGGTGTTACGCAGCGTTGCCCAGACCAAGCTGCCACAGCCAAACCTGACGGTCAGATATCATTCTGGATTAGATAACCGGTTCATGAATGAATGTATCGAAGTGATGAAATTAGGCTTTGGTATGCCAGCATTTAATAATGATGAAATCATTATTCCTTCCTTTATCAATTGGGGAGTAAAAGAAGAAGATGCCTATAATTACAGTGCAATTGGCTGCGTGGAAACTGCGGTGCCTGGTAAATGGGGGTATCGCTGCACGGGTATGAGTTATCTGAACTTTCCCAGAGCCTTATTGGTTGCCATGAATGATGGTGTTGATTTAACATCAGGAAAGCGGTTTACTGAGGGGCATGGACACTTTAAAAATATGAAGTCCTATGAAGAGCTTGCAGATGCATGGGATAAAGTTATTCGGGAATTAACAAGGATGAGTGTTATTGTTGAGAATGCGATTGACTTGGCACTCGAACGGGATGTTCCGGATATTCTCTGTTCGGCATTGGTTGATGACTGCATCGGCCGCGGCAAAACACTGAAAGAGGGCGGAGCAATCTATGATTTCATTTCCGGATTACAGGTAGGAATTGCCAATATGGCGGATTCTCTGGCAGCAATTAAAAAGCTGGTATTTGATGAGAAGAAGATAACCTGTGAAGAATTATGGGATGCAATGAAGGAAGATTTCCAGAGCGAAAAGGGAAAAATGATTCAGAAGATGCTGATCAATGAAGCTCCGAAATACGGCAACGATGAAGATTATGTTGATCAATTGGTAGTTGATGCGTACAACAAATATATTAATGAAATTGAAAAATATCCGAATACCAGATTCCAGCGTGGTCCGATTGGCGGAATCCGATATGCAGGAACTTCCAGTATTTCGGCAAATGTGGGGCAAGGTCAGGGAACAATGGCAACCCCGGATGGCAGAAATGCCAGAACACCGTTAGCAGAGGGTTGTTCTCCAGCCCATACGATGGATAAAAATGGTCCGACGGCAGTATTTAAGAGTGTTTCAAAGCTTCCAACTGAAAAGATCACCGGCGGTGTCCTGTTAAATCAAAAAGTAACGCCACAGGTACTGGAAAAGGAAGAGGATAAGATGAAACTGATTGCATTGCTGAGAACATTCTTTAACCGTTTGCATGGTTATCATGTGCAATACAATGTCGTATCCCGGGAAACGCTGCTGGATGCTCAGATTCATCCGGAAGAGCACAGAGATTTAATTGTCCGGGTAGCTGGTTACAGTGCATTTTTCAATGTTCTTTCAAAGCAGACTCAGGATGATATTATTGAAAGAACTGAACAAGTTATATAATCAACCTAACTATAAAAAGAAGAAAATGAAAGGCGGTAGTGGAATGAAAAAGGTAATTTGTTCACCTGGTATGTATGTTCAGGGAAATGGGGAAATGGGGAAACTGGCAGATTATTATAAGGATCTGGGTGATCGGGGTGTGTACATGGTTGTCGATAAGTTTATCTATGACAATTATCAGGGAACCATCGAAAGTAGCTTTAAAGCACAGAATATTGCGTTTAACATCGGGATATTCGGTGGGGAATGCTGCATGAAAGAAATTAACAAGCACAAAGAATTGTTAGGAACTGCTGATGCTGTCATCGGTATCGGAGGCGGCAAGACTTTGGATACGGCCAAAGCAGTGGCATTTTATGCCGGTAAGCCGATGATGATTGTGCCAACAGCGGCATCTTCTGATGCTCCATGCAGCCGATTGTCAGTAGTATATACGGAAACTGGCGAGTTTGAAAGCTATCTTCCCCTGACCGCAAATCCTGATATTGTGGTGATGGATATTGATATCATTGCGAAGGCTCCGATTCGTTTCCTGGTTGCCGGTATCGGTGACGCTCTGGCTACTTATTATGAAGCGTCTGCCTGTGAAAAGTCAAACGCTACAACAATGGCTGGCGGACATTCTACCAAAGCTGCCCTGGCACTGGCTAAGTTATGTCGGGATACCTTGCTGGAAGACGGTCTGAAAGCTAAAGTTGCAGTGGAAAATGGCTTAAGCACCAAAGCGGTAGAAAACGTTGTGGAGGCCAATACTTACTTAAGCGGTGTTGGTTTTGAAAGCAGCGGATTGTCAGCTGCCCATGCCATTCACAATGGTATGACTGTTCTGGAAGAGACTCACAAAATGCTGCATGGAGAAAAGGTGGCATTCGGCACCATTTCTCAACTGGTTTTGGAAAATCGTCCGCTGGATGAAATTACAATGATTATTAAATTCTGCAAAGAATTAGGTCTTCCAACTACATTTAAAGATCTGGGTATGGAGCAGGTTGACGATGCTAAGCTGATGGCGGCAGCCGCAGCCAGCTGTGCGGGTAATGATACAATGGGAAATATGCCGTTTACGGTTAACCCGGAAGATGTGTTTGCAGCGATGAAAGCAGCAGATAAGCTGTCACAGAATTTGGTATAGTCTGATAGCCTCCGCCGGTTTTCCAGCGGGGGGTACAAGTGAAAATAAAACGGAGGAAGCAAGATGGAATTATTGTTTGATACAGCGAATATTGAGGAGATAAAAAAATTCAGCCAGTTTTATCCAATTACCGGAATTACCAGTAATCCAAGTATTTTAAAAGCAGAGGGAAAGATTGAATTTTTCAAACATTTAAAAGAAATCCGCAGCATAATTGGAATGGAGAAGACTCTTCATGTACAGATTCTGGAAGCGACTGCTGAGGGGATGCTGGCAGAAGCGGATGCAATTTTAAAGAATGTTGATGATCAGGTCTATATCAAAATCCCGACTACGGAAGAAGGCTTAAAGGCCATGATGGCATTAAAAGTCCGTGGCGTAGGTGTGACAGCAACAGCAATCTACACCAAAATTCAGGGCTTCGCAGCGATTATGGCAGGTGCTGATTTCATCGCTCCTTACTGCAATCGGATGGATAATCTGGATGTGGATTTTGAGGATTGTATCTCTGCTTACAGACAGATGATTGATGATAATAATTCCGATTGTAAGATTCTGGCAGCCAGTTTTAAAAATATCGCTCAGGTTAATAAGGCGTTCCTTGCCGGAGCTCAGACAGCAACGGTTCAGCCGTCAATGCTGCATGCCTGTTTTGAAATGGCAGCAGTAGATAAAGCTGTGGCAGATTTCCAGACTGACTGGGAGAGTGTACAGGGAGCGGTTTCCATCACTGATTTATAAAAATCAATAACGTACTATTTTGAGGGAAATATGCGTTATGTGTTGAAAACGGCTTATATTTAAAACAGTAACAAGGGGAGTTTTTAAGAGTGCGAACGTTTGGAACATACTTCGCACTCTTTTAGAAAATGAGGGAGGTATCAGAAATGAAAGTTTTAGTGATTGATATCGGGGGAACTTTTATTAAATACGCTTTTATGAAAGAAGATATGACGATATTGACAAAGGGAAAGGTAAAAACTCCTCAGGAAGGCCGTGAGCATTTGATTGAAGCAATCGGAGCGATCTATGATGAGATGCCGGATGTTTCCGGTATTGCCATATCCATGCCAGGAATTATTGATTCGGAAAATGGGTATTGTGCAATGGGAGGGGCTCTGCGGTATAATGATGATTTCTATCTGCGTCACAGTCTTTATCAACGCTGCCCGGTCAGGATTTATATGGAGAATGATGCAAAATGTGCAGCCATGGCTGAAGCAAGAGCAGGCAGCTTAAAAGATGTGGCAGACGGTTTTGTTTTGATTTTTGGTACGATGATTGGCGGAGCCATTATTAAAGACCGAAAACTACATAAAGGGAAGCATTTTTCGGCAGGGGAAGTCTCCTATATTGCAACCATTCGTGACGGTATGCCGGTTCATGATACGGTATGGGGAAATCGTTGTGGAACACCATATCTTTGTAACTTGTATGCGGCGAAAAAGGGACTTAAACAGGAAGAAGTAGACGGAATTAAAGTATTTGAAGCGGTTCATCAGAAGGATGAGGACGCAATCTGGTGTCTGGACTGTTATACCAAGGAAATTGCCATACAGATATTTAATCTCCAGACTGTCCTGGATCCGGAGCGGTTTGCAATCGGTGGCGGGATTAGTGCCCAGCCGATCTTTATTGAGTATATCAAAAATAACTTAAAGGCACTTTACGCAGAATGCCCATATCATGTTCCTAATGCTGATGTGGTGTGCTGCAAATTCCAGAATGATGCAAATCTGATTGGTGCACTGCAGTGTTTTTTGACATTTGAAGGGTAACATGACGAATATTAAAATAGGGGAATTGATTAATGAAAGAAAAGAATACATCAATTGTGAATATAATCATTGACGGGATATCAGGTATTTTTCTTCCGATTGTCAATCTGCTGAGTGCTGCCGGTATCTTAAAAGGAATTCTGGCAATTTTGACAGCTGCCAGTTTATTATCGGATACGGGAGAAACTTACATGGTATTAAATGCCATGGCAGACAGTCTGTTTTATTTTTTACCAATGATTCTGGCATTTACATCAGCAAGAAAATTTGGTCCTAATCCATTTACTGCGATTGTCATTGGCGGTATCCTATTATATCCAACTTTGACAGCCGTTTTTGAGGCCGGAATTGGTATTAACTTTGCCGGATTACCGATGAAAGCGGTAACTTATCACTCCAGTGTAGTTCCAATTATTTTGGCAGTAGGGCTGTTGAAATATGTGGAACAATTTGCTTATAAGCTATTGCCAGACATGGTAAAAGGATTTTTAACACCGCTTATCTGTATTGTTGTGGTAGGGCTGGCGACATTATTTGTGTTTGGTCCGATTGGTACCGTAATCGGCGATGTGTTGGCAGCCGGATATGAGTTTGTCTATGGATTCAGCCCGGTCATTGCCGGAGCCATTTTGGGAGCATCGATTCAGCTGATGGTAATTTTTGGCTTCCATTGGAGTTTTATTCTGATTGGTATGAACAATATTTCCGTAAAAGGCTCAGATACTGTTCTGGCTCTGATGGGACCGGCAGTCTTTGCTCAGGCAGGAGCCGCACTGGCGGTATGTTTAAAAAGTAAGGACAAGCGATTTCAATCAATTTGTGTATCGGCGGCACTTTCTGCTTGCTTTGGCATCACGGAGCCGGCGATGTTTGGTGTTAATCTGCCACTGAAAAAACCAATGATTGCCGTCTGCATTGGTGGCGGTATCGGGGGAGCTTTAGCAGGCTTTTCGGGTGCTCAGGCAATGACGTTTGCCTTTCCGAGCCTGGCCGCATTACCTATCTTTCTGGGGGAAGGATTTGGGCTTTATGTAATCAGCTGTGTGGTCGGTTTCGGGGTTGCATTTATAACAGCCTTGATTTTGAGATTTGAGGCGGAGCCGGAGCCGGAAGAAAAGGAAGCTTTGGCTGGGGTCTGATTGCTCTGAACTTAATGTCTGGGTAAGGGATTCTTCTTTCGGGAGGAGTCCCTTTTTAGATAGGTGAAGAATTTTGTGACGTGGCTGCGGATCGGAGAGATAGGCGGATTGTAGTCGAATGATGTTGATCTTGCCAGTTTAATTTATCTATGTTAAAAGAACAGACAGCGGGACCGAATTCAAAAACGCAGGGCAGATATGGATGAACGCTGGAGTCACCGCTTTATCCGGTGTACACCTGGATGTGGCTGGATGGTGATCTATATCCAGAGGTGGTGACTCGTTCATAACAGTGGGGATTTTTCCTGGCATACCTGGCCGCAATCGGGTTGGCGAAATCGGCACTCTTGGCAGGCAGTATGGAAAACGGGTGCTTGTGGTTACCGGTACAAGCAGTACCAAGAGAACCGGATATTTATTATTAATGAATTTTCAAAAAATTTTTAATAAAACTTAAAACTTAAACAATTTTCAAACAATCACATGTTATAATCAAGAAAAATGGAGATATGGAGAGGGAATTATGATTAACATTCTGGTAGTAGAAGATGATGTGAACTTAAATAAAATTGTCTGCTCTTATTTGAACAGCAGTGGCTTTCAGGCGAAAGGCTGTCTGAATGCACAGTATGCCTATGATGCCATGTATAACAATATCTATGAATTGATTATTTCAGACATCATGATGCCGGAGATTGATGGTTTTGAGTTTGCGAGGACCGTCAGGCAGGTAAACAAAACCATTCCGATTCTGTTTATGTCAGCTAAAGATGACCTGCCGTCCAAACAAAAAGGCTTCCAGTTGGGAATTGATGATTATATGGTGAAACCGATTGAGTTTGATGAACTGCTGCTCCGTGTTCGGGCACTGTTGCGGCGAGCCAATATTGAAACTGAACGCAAGATCGCGGTTGGGAATCTGGCGATGGATGCCGACGCGATGTCAGCAGTCGTGGACGGTGAAGAGATTCCGACAACAACCAGGGAGTTCAATATTTTATATAAGCTGCTTTCTTATCCCAATAAAACCTTTTCACGAGTACAGCTGATGGATGAATTCTGGGGTGTTGATACGGAAACTAATCTAAGGGCGGTGGATGTGTATATTACCAAACTACGAGACAAATTCTCCGTTTGCGACGGCTTTAAGATTGTAACCATCCGGGGGTTGGGCTATAAGGCGGTGCTGCAATGACACCGCAGAATGCCGGTCAAGAATATAAAGTCAGGCAGTCGTTGTTTTCCATGTCGTTGTTCTGCAATATCCTGCTGACGATTCTGCTGGTGTCCGGCATCCACACCGGTCTGATGGTTTTATTCAGCCAGATAGAGTTGCATGGCGGAATTGCAACAATAATTATTATCGCCTACTGGTTTGTGATAGCCATTAATTTTACTTTGTTTATCCGCTATCAGATACGGAAAATATATGAAATACCAATGAAAGAACTGGCCGAGGCGGCCAATGCGGTTGCTCACGGGAATTTCTCCGTATATTTACCGGTAAAGCATACGGCGGAACGACTGGATTATCTGGATGTCATGATTATGGATTTTAATAAAATGGTTGAGGAGTTGGGGAGCATTGAAACCTTAAAAACCGATTTCTTTTCCAACGTCTCCCATGAGATCAAGACACCGCTGGCAGTCATTTTGAACTACGCCCAAAGCTTGCAGAATCCGGGCTTGCCGGAAGAACTTAAACAGGAATATATTAAAACGATTATTCAATCCTCCCGGAAGCTGTCCGGGCTGATTTCTAATATTTTAAAGCTTAGCAAGCTTGAGAAGCAGAACATTCAGCCGGTGGCGGAAGCTTATGATGTATGTGAGCAGTTATGTGAGTGTGTCTTACAGTTTGAAGCATTGTGGGAAGAAAGGCAGATAGAATTGGAAGCCGATCTGGAGGACCGGGTCAGCATTGAGGCCGATGCCAGTCTGCTGGAGCTGGTCTGGAATAACTTATTGTCCAACGCCGTGAAGTTTACCGAGCCGGGCGGAACGGTCTCAGTAAAGCAGACCTCCACCAGCGACGAAGTTATCGTATCGGTAAGTGATACCGGCTGCGGTATGACGAAGGAAACCATGAATCACATCTTTGACAAGTTCTATCAGGGCGATACCTCCCATTCGGTGGAGGGCAACGGGCTAGGTTTGGCCTTGGCATTCCGGGTCATTGAACTGACCGGCGGAACGCTCTCGGTAGAGAGTGAACTGGGAAAAGGAACCAGATTCACCGTTCGCCTGCCGGTCAACAGAGGCAGTATCTAAAAGAAATGGAGCAAAGGATATGGAACATACAAAACAGAAGGATTATGTTGGATATGAATATAAAGAGATCGTGGTAGATGAGAAGCGGGTGTCCCAGTATCTGGACGGCTATCTGAATTTTGGCTGGGTTCCGGATGAAAACCACGAAATAAGGGAAAGGGGCAGCACCACTCTGCGGCTCAAGCGTGACCGGAAGATAATCAACAAGGCGGAGCTGACCAGATTGCAGCGGAATTTTGAGGACTGCATGAAGCAGATTGAAGGGTTGGAACAATCAAGGCATTCAACGGCCACGGTGGTTGCTCTGATACTTGGAATACTTGGCACAGCGTTTATCGCCGGAGCGACCTTTGCAGTTGTTCACCAGCCACCGATTATCTGGCTGTGTATAGTGCTGGCAATTCCGGGATTTATCGGCTGGATTACACCATATTTTGCTTATACGTATGTATTACGTAAAAGGGCTGCAGTGGTGACCCCTTTAATTGAAGCGAAATATGAAGAGATTTATTCCGTGTGTGAGAGAGGAAATCGTTTATTAGGAATTAATTAAGGATAGGGGGCGGAGCGATGAAGCAGTCACAGGAGCGGAAAGCGGAAGCCGGAAACCGGAGGATAAAGCTGCCAAAGCTTAAATGGCCTTTAAGAATGCTGCTTTATCTCCTTACGCTTTTATTATCCGGATTATCACTGGCGGCTGTGGGACTTGATTATTTTTCAGAGATGCTGGCGATGTTTTTTTATGTTATGGCCGGCTGCGGGCTGACACTATCCGGCTGCTTCTTATACGGAGATCTGCGGTACGGGGTAAAGGCGAAGATAAGGCCGGGGATTGCGGCGAATCCCTTTGCTCACCGGGTTACATCTGATTACCGCTACCGGACGATGCTGTCTGCTCATTCATCATTGGCGATGAATCTGCTCTTTGCACTCGGCAACGGGATGTTCGGAATCTTATATCATTCCGCCTGGTTTGGAGCATTGTCTGGGTATTATCTGGTTCTTAGCATCATGCGGTTTCTGGCGATTCAATATGAAAGAAAGCATGGAAAGAAGAAGCGGGACGAGCAGATAAGGCGAAAAGAGCTTTATGTTTTCCGCAACTGCGGGATTTTATTTATCATGTTAACCTTTGTTCTTCTGTCTTCGGTGGTTCAAATGGTTTTTTACGGACAGACAAAAAGATATCCGGGAACACTTATTTTTGCAGTGGCAGCTTACACCTTTTATAAGATTGGAATTGCGGTGTTTCATATGTTTAAGGTTGGGAAGATGAAGTCACCGCTGCTGCGGGTCATTCGCAATATTGGCTATGCGGACGCGATGGTGTCGATGGTTTCTTTGCAGACCGCGATGTTTGTATCGTTAGGCGATGATACGGATACCAGATGGATGAATCTTTTAACTGGCGGGGTGGTCTGCCTGATTATTTTATTTTTGGGAATATACATGATCCGTTTGGCAGTAATACAACTGGCTGATGTGGAGTAAAGGATAGTCTTCAGAGTTTTGGGAATGTTCTCAGGACTCTTTTTTTATACAATTTTTTAATAATACTGAAACATTTCTCAATTAGTTTTCAAACAATGTCTTATTATAATGTCACTATAAGATAGTGTTTGATGAAAAATGGAGGAATAAAATTATGAAGAAGGTATCAATCTTGCTGACAAAGTATTCGGATCTGCTTTCCTGTCTGGTGTACTATGTTACCGGACGCGGATACACCCATATTTCGCTGGGGCTGGAAGAAGAGGAAGCTGATCGATTTTACAGTTTTAACTTCAAAGGTTTTTGTGTCGAGACAATGGAAAAACATCGCCGTCGGGGCGTGGACAAAAGCATCTGCTATCAGATTGAAGTTGCTGATCAGTCATATCAGATTTTAAAGGAAACGATCCAGATGTTTGAAGAAAATAGAGAAGAGTACCGTTATACTAAGGCCGGTGTTTTCTTTGCCCTTCTTCATTTGCCATTTCAGAGAAATAAGCATTATTTTTGTTCCCAGTTTGTAGCGGAGCTGTTGTTTGTCTCCGGAGTAATGGCACTTAGGAAATCGCCAAATCTGTATCTGCCCAATCATTTGCCAACAGAATTGGAGAGTTTTTGCGGACTACGGCAAGTGATTCCGAATGTTGTATAAAAAATTGAATTAATAATTCTTAAACAATATCCAAGCAATTTGTAAATAAACGGGTTTTATAATAAGCATATCAGAAATGAACAAGAAAAAAATCAAATATGGAGGAATTAGTATGAAAAAGAGTAATTTTGTAGCATTGGTGTTAGGAATCATCAGCAGTATGTTTTTTGGAATCGGAATGTGTATGGCCTTGCTGCCAGAGTGGAATGCCTTTAAGCCGGGCTGTGTAATTGGAGTGGTTGGTATAATTTTTGCCCTGTGTACCGTGGCCGTGTGGCGAAAGATGGAAAACAAGGAACCGATTAAATTCAGCGGCAAGCTGATTGGTACGTTGTTACTAGGAATTGTCGGTTCACTGACAATGGGAATTGGAATGTGTCTGGTAATGGTATGGAGCAATTTTGTCGTTGGTATTGTGATTGGGCTGATTGGAATCTTATTGCTGTTATGTCTGATTCCTATTTGCGTTGGTATTAAGTAAGGTAATAAATAGTGTTTGTGGGAAGGCTTAAGCTCTTCTAAAATAATCGAAAAGGAGAAACATTATGAATAAGGAATATACGTTAAAAGTAGGGAAAGTCGGACAGAAAGTGGTTGATGCTTATAAAGGTGTGGAAGAAAAGTTCTGTGACACCTTTCTGGAAAAGGATAGCGACAGTGGGCATGGATATACATTAAAAACTGGCAAGACCGCCGAACGGGTGACCGGAGCCTATCAGAAGATTGCGGATAGTGTGGTCAGCGGATATAAGAAAATCGAAGAAAAGTTTGTGGAGGCATTTCTTGAACCGGTTGATTCAGATGATGAGTAATCCCGCTATGCAGGGAGCTACGCGCCTACTGAAGAAAAGCCGATAACCATGTGAATAAACTCACAAGTTATCGGCTCTGCGTCTTTAACGTCTTATCGTCCCTGTGTTCCGCGTTTTATTTCTGCAAACAGGGCATCGTATCCATTCGGAAATAATGTTTTGTTTTTCTATATTCATTTCAGCACTTTTTTACTTTCATACTTCATTATGTAGTGCCTTTTCAATTTGACAATTAATAATCCCATCTCCAAAAGAGCTACAGCAACGATTACAGGAGATACATTTTGCAGGACTATTATCGTTTTTCCACCGGTTAGGAAGATTAGGCTCTCTAACAAGTGGACGCCCAAAGGATACAGCAGAAACTTTTGTTTCCATTAGAGTTTTCTCTACAATCTCTGGAGTGCGATACCCACAAACACTAATAATGGGAACAGATACCTCACTAGCAAGTTGTGAAGCGTACTTTAGGAAGGGAGCTTGGTTTCCATTACGGATAACAGGAGTAAATGAAGCAGTGGAGTTATCCATTACCATTCCAGAAGATACTTCGATAAAATGGATTCCCTTCTTTTCAAGTTCTCTGCAGACAAAAAGAGATTCATCCAACTGTATTGATTTTTCAACTAAATCATTAAATGGAAATTTTACACCTATAATGTAATCATCTCCAACAGCCTGTCTAATCGCATCATACACTTCAAACAGAATTCGGGCACGGTTTTCAATTTTTCCACCATATTCATCTATGCGATGATTTGTAGAAGGCGAAAGGAAAGAATTGATTAAGTAGCCATGTGCACCGTGGATCTGTACGCCATCTATTCCAGCTTGTTTGCAACGCAATGCAGAAGCTGCAAAATCCGTAGCAACTTTATGTAGTTCTTCTTTTGTTGCTTCATGATAAATATAGTTATCAGATACCTTTTTTTCACAGACCGAAAAGTTGTCATAATTTTCTGCTTGACTAGTTTTTCCACCACAATGCTGTAACTGTACTATTATCTTGCCCCCCTTTGCATGTACCTCATTAGCAATGTCGTTCATATCGCTAATATAATCTTCATACTCAGTGTTGACCATAATCGGTGCAACGGCACCAGTTGCACTTACTGCGTGCATCCCAGTAATAATTAAGCCTATTCCGCCATCAGTGAGCTGGCGATAACGCACTTTGATTTTCTCGGTAATTTTACCGTTATCTGCACCATATTCAAACATGGCGCTGGCCACCAAGCGGTTAGGAATTTGGATGTCTCCCAATGGGAAAGGGGTATACATGATTGTTGACATTTAGAAATCCTCCTTAATAAGTTGTATATACATCAAAAAAGGCAAAAAATATTATGCCTACTTTGTGTAATACATTGTAAAAGTTGCATCATTTTTTTAGATATTTTCAAAAGTATCGAAAAGTTCAACCGCCTTTGTTGCCATGCGCTTGCCGTAGGTCAAAAAAGTCTCTGTGCTTTCTTCTAAATGATTGCTCAACGCCACGGGACCTAAATGTATTACAGGTTTTCCATAAGCACTTCCTCCAGAAAAGGTCATCATTCCGTATACCATCATATGGTCGAGAATCAGACGGATTCCAAGGTCGCCGCCACCATGAATATAGTCGGCTGTTGCAAAAGCCCCTCCTAGTTTCCCGGCAAGCTGGCATTTTTTACATGGGCCATCCAGCCAATTCTTAACAGCAGCACTTACACTTGAAACGTAAATAGGAGAACCTAAAACAATACACTTACTTTCTTTTGCCCACGCTTCATCAATTTCTTCTATGGAGCATATTTTGACTTGGGTATTCTTCACATACTCCATACCTTTAGCAATGATTTCCGCCATCTTCCTTGTGTTTCCAGTTTTTGAATAGTACAATACCATAATTTTCATGTGCAATTCCTCCTTAATCTAATAGATGTATATTAAGGCAAAAACATACTATAAGTTTTGTAACAGCGTCAACACATTCTCTAATGCTTTTAGTTGTTCTTTGCCTAATTTTTCTTCCAATTGACTCTGTGCTGTTTCCCACAAACTAGCGGCTTCATTGCAAACCGAAACGCCATTTTCTGAAAGTTCTAAAACACTATCTCTTGCCCCCTCTGTCTTTTTATCTTTGATATAACCATATTGTATAAGCGGTTTGAGACTTCTCGCAAGAGTAGAGCGCTCAAGCAAGGTAGCTTCTGATAATACACGGACATTACAACCACTATGTTCAGAAATGGCACGAAGCAAAGAATATTGTCTTACTGTCACACCTGAAGGCGCAAGTATATTATCGTAAAAGTGGATTACATTTTCAGCACTTCTGCGCATTTTTAAGCAATGACAAACAGTATTATCAATTCTTTTGCTCAAATTCTATTCCTCCTTTCATTTTGTTGCATATACATCATAAAGCATAACCCATATTTTTGTCAACCCATATTATCATTTTTTTTTATCCGAAAGGTAGCCAACTACTTTATTATCAGGTGTCATTGCTATGAGTGCCACCAAAAGTTATCCTGACCTTTTAGGAAGAAAAGCTCGTATTTATCAGCTTCATCAATCGTCATCTTGCGAAGAAATGCGCCACGGTTACAGCAACCTAATTCTTCCATACGTTCTTTTATAGCGTCCAATTTCTCGTGGCTCACCATGATATCATTGCGAACGATACGCTTGTTTTTAGACATCTTACGGTTCTGACCTTAACGCCTAGTGAAACAGCCATTATTACGGCCGATCTGGCGGTAAAAGCCTCGGCGGTTGAAATAGGGTTTATTGACCGTTTCAGCGGCACACTCATCAGAACTGGGGTTTACAATCTGCAAAATCACCAAAGCGTGACATAGGGGAGTCGGCGATGAAGAAAATTATGCTTGTAGGCCGCAGTGGTGCCGGCAAAACAACGCTGACACAGGCCCTAAAGGGAAAGACGATTACATATCACAATACCCAGTAGCAACCAGAGATGTGATCGGCATTATAACCCAGATTAATCAGCCCAATGCCAGAGTTGATCTCGCTCGTGCCTGGTTAGAACTGGCTGGCTGTAAAACAATATTTAAAATCAGCACGGTTACCGGTGATGGGGTACCGGATTTATTGGAATATCTAAAGGAGGCCGGAGATAAGATGCCATGGGAATCGGAGGGAGAGTTAAATGCTTCGTTTCAGTATCTGCGGCTAGAACAGTATGATGGTCTGTTTATCACAGGTGGCCGGGCCCCGGAGTATCTGCGTCTTGATGAGCGTGTTCTTGATATTGTGCGGTACTTCATGAATGGCAATAAGCCGGTCGCAGCAATCTGCCACGGTGTTCAAATTTTGACTGCAGCCGGCGTTTTGAAAGGACGAAAGGTAACCGCCTATGATACGGTAAAGCCGGAAGTCGAAGCGGTGGGAGGATTTTTTATCAAGATGGAACCATTTGAAGCATATACCGATAAACTGCTGATAACGTCACCGGCGTACAGTGTACTAGTTTGATTTTTACATCGGATTGGTTTGCAGATTCTCTCTCGCTTCTTTTGCTTTTTTGAAAAGTGATTCATATATTGCTAAACAATGTTACAATAACTTAAAGAGGAACGAATTCAAGTTCCTTTTAGTGTAATTAACTTTTGGTAAAGGACTGTTATAATAAACATGCAAAGAGAGATGGGGGACGAAGATGAAGCATATTCAGATTATGATGCTGCTGACAAATTTAAAACAGGCGAACAATCCGATCGGTGCCGAGGAATGTGCCGGTTTATTGGGAATGAGTGTCAGCACATTAAAGAAAGATATTATTGAACTGAAGCCAATGCTGAAGCAACATGGCTGTGCAATTATCGGCAAAAGAGGCCAGGGCAATGGTTATGAGCTGAATGTTTTTGCTGATGGGGAGTTTGTCAGATACATGGAGACAATTCTACCGAAACAAATAGCAGACGATAATATGGATCTGAATGAGCAGAAAAATCGAGTCCGCTTTCTGGTTGAACGCTTTTTGGAACAAACGGATTATCTCCGGGCGGAAGCACTGGCAGATGAACTGTCAATCTCTCGTTCCCAGTTCAACAAAGACTTTGTACTGGTTAAGAAGATTTTTGAGAAATTTGAGATTAAGCTATTAAATAAACCCCATTACGGCATGAAAACAGAAGCTTCTGAAAAGATGATCCGGATCTGTCTTGCCAGTATCTATATGCAAAATTGGGGATTAAGTGAAGAGCATGAAATCTTCTTTCAACCGGACTCTTACAGCGATTCGCTGACGACAATAAAAGAAATTGTAGTTAACTGTGCAAAACAACATCACTATAAACTGACGGATACACTGATTCAAAATCTGGTCGTGCACTTGTATGTGGCAGTAAAACGACTGCATGCCGGGCACCGGATGCAACTTGATACACAGACACGCGATAAGCTCCTGGAAAACAAAGAGCGGGAAATTGCCGCCACGATCTCAGAGTATGTTGGCAGAGCCTTTCATGTTGAATTTGATGATGAAGAATTATGTTATATTATTATGCATTTGACAGCGAAGCGAGTGCTTGATGATGATTACTTACTGAATGAAAAGGTAATGGAGATTGTTGATCAGATGCTTATGCGGATCAAAGAATCCTATTTCATTGACTTAACCAATGACCTCGATTTGCGTATCAGCCTGGGGATGCATACGATCCCATTGATCAAGCGGATTCAATATGGAATGACCTTGCGGAATCCGATGTTGGATGAAATAAAGAAAAAACTGGTGTATGCCTATGAAGTGGCCCTTTGTGGCTGCGGTGTGATTAACGAGCTGTTTGAATGTACCTTGTCAGCCGATGAAGTTGGTTACTATGCCATGGCATTAAAAGTGGCCATGGATGGTCTGCGAGAACCGGTCCAAAAGAAGATTCTATTGGTTTGCTCCAGTGGCCGGGGAAGTGCACAATTATTGAAGTCCGATTTTGTGAAAAAATATGAGAAGCAATTGGCCCGTTTGGATACCTGCAATGTATTTGAACTGGAAAAAGTGGATTTGTCCGATTATGACTGTATTTTTACAACGGTACCGCTGCGTCTGCCGTTTCCGATCCCGATTTTTAAGATCAAACTGTTTCTGGATGCGGAGAGCAAGAGGGTTATTGACAGGGCTCTGAAGAACAATCGGCAATCAGAAATAATCGAACATTATTTTGCAGAAGATTTGTTTTTTAGCCATGTCGGAGGGGATAACAAACAGGAAGTGATTGAACAGATTGTCAACCAGATCGCTGAACATAGAATTTTGCCGGATGGTTTTCTGCAGGCGGTTATAGCTCGGGAACAGCTGGAGCCTACGCAGTTGTCTCCGTTTGTGGCAATGCCTCACCCGGATCGCGTGCTCACAAACAGTGACATTATAAGCCTGAATATCCTGGAAAAGCCGGTAAAATGGGGCGATGGGGAGATTCAGATTGTCTTGCTGTGCTCGTTTTCCAAAGGTTTTGTGAAACACAATGAATTATTTTTTCAATTTGTCATGGAGTTTATCAGGCAGAGACAGCATCTGACTAAATTAGTAAAACAACCTATGTATGAGACGGTAAAAACAATTATTAGGAACGTGTGCAGGGAGGTGTTTTGAAATGCAGGAATTAACAGAAATATATGAAATCAGCTTTCAGATAATTGCTGATGCGGGAGATGCCAGATCACTGGCAATGAATGCCATCAAAAAAGCCAATGAATATCGGTTTGAAGAAGCCAATGATCTGATCAGGCAGGCTCAGAATTCGCTACGGGCAGCCCATGCCAGCCAGACTGGTCTTATGCAAAAACAGGCCAATGGAGAATCAGTCGAAATAAACATTATGCTGGTACATAGTCAGGATCATTTTGCGATGGGCACCTGTGCCATTGACATGGCGAAACAGGCCATCATTATTAATCAGAAAATCAAAGGACTGGAGGTGGGAAGTGAAAGCGGCCAATCGTCAATATGATTTGACACCAAAAGGGGAGTTTTATCTAATCGGCTATGGTGAGCGGTTCAAAAGCCGGAGAGAACCGGCCGGGGGAGTTCATGATCCGATTATCGCCAATGTATTGCTGCTGGAAATTCAGGGTCGGCAAATATTTGTTTTTAATGCAGATTACATAGAATTCCTGGATGATTTTTGTTCTGAAAGAAAAGCGGAAATGAGCCGCAGATATGGGTTACAGCCGGAGCTGATATTCTTTTCAGCAACCCATAATCACCAGTCTGTACGCGACTATCATAGAACCTGGTCATCCGGAAAATATCGTAAAGAGTACGAAGATTTTCTGATCGAAACGATTGATATGGCGTATCAGGAATGCAGAGCAGAATTGCAGGAAGTGCAGGCACGATATGGGCGAAAGATTATTACCGGTTATTACGGGAACCGGAATTATCCCGGCCAGATGGCAGATAATGAGGTAATCATTGTTGAATTTTATGATGGTCAGAAGGTTGTTGCCGGTTTAATCAACTGGGCGGTTCATTCAACCGTGCTGTCACCAGAAAATAATATGCTCACCGCTGAACTGGCCGGCAATGTCAGAGAAGCATATGCCGGGATAACCGGATATCGGCCATTAATGATTATTGGTGCAGCCGGAGACTGCAGCACCAGGAATTATAATCAGGGAAATGATTTTGGGGAGCTGGAACGGGTATCCCGACTACTTGCCGGTGAATTGGCTGCGATAGAAAAAACACACATCCTGAATGTGAATTTTAAATCTGCAGAGCAGGTGGAATTTCCGGTTCAATATTCGATGGAACAGTTTAAAGGGGAGTTGGAGCATGAATTGGATTTGTGCAGACAAGCGGTGGAGCAGCCGGAACTGAACTGGTCAAAACCGATAAGTCCGGGCTTTTATGCGAAATGCATCCAAAAAAAGTTGGCAATAGAGATAGTTGACATTATGCTGTTCAGTACCGTGGTTGATTTGGGTGATATGATTATTGTTACGATTCCCGGTGAACTTGGTTCAAAATTCGGAATTCAGTTAAAGCAGAGATGCCCGGATAAATGTCTGTTGGTATTTGGATATACGGATGGATTTCTTCATTACATGATGCCGAAGGAAGAATATGGGAAGAACATGGAAACGATAGATTCCCTATATCCACCGGGAACGATAGAAGAATATGTGAGAACAATCGAACAGTGTCTGAAATAAAAGGAAAAGGAGAACAGTTAAAAGATGAATATACTATTATGCTGTGCAATGGGGATGTCAACAAGTATTGTGGTACAGTCGATGAAAAAGGCGGCTGCGAGACAGGGAAAGGATTATAAAATCTGGGCGATTGATGCGGATTCTGTCTGTGACGAGGATGATCACCTTGATGTAATATTGATCGGACCACAGGTGGGCTTTCGCCTGGATGAAGTTCGGGAAATGTTGCTGGAAATGCCGGAACAAAACCCGGATATTCCGATTGCGGTTATAGATAAAAGTGATTATGGCAGCTGTAACGGTGAGGTGATTCTGGAATTTGCAGAGAAGTTGGCGAAGATAAGTTAAAAGGAGAGGGTAAGCTATGTGGAAGAAATTTGAAGAACGCTTGATAAAATGGGCAGGATTGCTGCAGCAGAATCTGGTATTAAATGTAATATCACAGTCATTTATGATGATCTTTCCGTTCATGATGATTGGCTCAATCTTCTCACTGATTGCCGGGCTGCCATTTGAGGCGTGGACGAACATGCTGGCAGAGACCGGGCTGGATAAGGTTCTGACCTTGCCGGTACAGTACACAACGGAATTCATCTCAATTTATGTAAGTTTTGCGATGGCGTATAATTACTGCATAAAAAAGGGCAACCGGAAGCAGGCGATCAGTGCCGGGCTGATATCAATTTTTGCCTTTATGTGTTTAATTCCATATTCCACGATCGGTGAAGGGTTTGCGTCAGAAGTCAGCATTCCGTTTTACTGGATTGGTTCCAGAGGCATGTTTGTGGCAATTTTTGTAGCGTTCTTTGTGGGCTGGTTTGTCTGCCTGGCTCAGCGGAAGAAATGGACAATCAAACTGCCGGATTCGGTACCGCCGTTTGTTGTAAATTCATTTTCCGCTTTGATACCGGCATTTGCAATTGCTTTTATCTTCGTTATTCTTCATTTTATATTCAGTAAGACAACTTGGGGTGGTGTTGTCCCGGCATTCTATGAGCTGTTAAAGGTACCGATGGGAGTTGTTACCAAAGGGCCATGGGGAGTGGTGGTGATCGAGACTGTTTCGATGACACTCTGGTGGCTGGGAATTCACGGCGGAGCAGTTACCTATTCAACGAAAAATATTCTTTTTACAGAAAACCGTCTCGCCAACCTGGCGGCATATTCAGCCGGCCAGCCGCTGCCCAATATTAATACCGGTTTATTTTTGACAATGGGTGTGATGCCACTGATATTTTGTGTGATGGTATTTAGTAAGAGCAAGCGGGTCAAGGGGGTAGGAGCGGTTGCTTTGGTTCCGGCGGTTTTCGGGATTTCCGAGCCGATTAACTTTGGCTTGCCTACGGTATTAAACCCGATTATGGCAATTCCGAGTATAATTATTTATCCATTGTGTGTACTGGCAACCTATGTATTGAATCTGACCGGATTACTACCGTATTGTAATGGGGTACAGATCCGTAACTGTCCATATTTTATCTTGAGTTTTGTTCAGTTTGGCGGATTCAAAGGGTTGTTCTGGTGGATTGTGTTGTTTGTAATATCAGTTATGATTTATCTGCCGTTTGTCAGGATTCTGGATAAGAAATATTGGGAGGAAGAGGTGGCTGAGGAAGGCAAGGCTGTGAAAACAAATTAACAAAGCAAATTAAGGAAGAGAGGTATTGATAGTGGAAGGGAAAGTGAGAATCAGTTGCTCGAAACCGGAACGTGTCCGGGCACTCTTTGAACATAAGGAAATTGACGGAATTGCTTTTACTGATGCCAGTCAGCTGGGCTTGCAGGTTACTTTTGAGTATCAAACAAGGGAAGAACTGGAAGAAGATGAAATTGCGGCAAAAATCAAGGCTTTTATGAAAAAAGATGAAGTGTTTTGTGCCCTGATTACCAGTATTGAGGTGTTTTGAGATGAAACTGATTGTAAGAGCAGATGATCTTGGTTACTGTGAAGCAGTCAACTTAGGGATCATCGATTGTATTAAGCATGGGATTGTCACTACTGCAGAACTTATGGTAGATATGCCGGGAACTGAGCAGGCAGTGGCACTGATTAAAGAATATCCGGCGATTTCCTTGGGGCTGCATTGTCATTATCAGGGCAAAGCCTGTGCTGACCCAGCATTGATCCCCTCGCTTGTGGATGATAATGGCAATATTGTGATGCGGAAGCGAAAAAAAACCGAGCCGGGCTATAAACCGGATTTGGGGGAGCTATTTATTGAATACAAAGCACAATTGGAACGGTTTTATCAATTAATGGGGCATTATCCTGATTATATCAAACCGGTCGGTCCAAATGCGGATAAAATGAAGCAGTTAGGCCGGGAAATGGGAATTCCGGCAGATTACCGGGGGGGCTTCGAGATTGGTCCTACGCCGATTTACCCAGCTCCGGAGTGGGAACATCTGGACTATTATACGACTCCGGTACTATTGGCAAAGGAGCATGAGAAACTGGAAAATCAGATCCTGTTAAACCCTGAGAATTTCTTTATAAATGATGAAGCCGGAATTTTAACATGCGGCCATAAAGTGGTAGAAGTGGTGATGCATCCCGGTTGGCTGGATGATTATGTGATGGAGCATTCCAGTTATACGATTATTCGGGTAAAGG
The DNA here is from genome assembly GCA_051654925.1 of Lachnospiraceae bacterium. GTDB lineage: Bacteria > Bacillota > Clostridia > Lachnospirales > Lachnospiraceae > Brotaphodocola. The sequence goes on from JBOFYZ010000108.1 coordinate 62,312, forward strand.
ATTTGATGGCCTTGAAAAGTTCCAAGGTAAAACAATGGATTGAAGATAACCAGATTGAGCTTGTTGGAGTGTCAGACGTGCTTTATGGAGCCAATCGTTATCAGGAGTATTACCAGGGCCGCTGACTGTTTGTTGAGGCTATTCAGAAAGTCAAAGAAAACGATTTTGCATTGTAACAACAAGAGCCGCAGTGTTTGTGAACTGCGGCTCTTTCATAACTAAGGGTGGGTTTGTCAAGTAAAAAGCGGTGGAAGATACTGGTGATACCATTATATTAAAAGCTCATGCTTAATAGCGAAGAGCTGAGGTGGAAGGCCGAACTGGTGATGGAGAATGCCCATAAAAAACAAGAGGCTGAGTCCTGGACCATCGGCGAAATGCACCGCACCGGAAGCGTCATGGCGCGTACTGTGGATATACTCCTATAAGAAGCAGGAAAAATACCTTTTTATCAGTTCAATGAGATACAAATCCGGTTCCATAGCTATGAAATTACGTCTGACTACTGAACATATATTCCAGAACACCCCTGTTCCGATTGTAAAATAGCGGATATTAGGGGTGTTTTTTTTATAGCTTAACGGGATGATGGCAACGCCCAGACCGCTCTCCACCATTTTCAGGGATGAGGCATGGTTGTTGATTTCGCAAATAATATTGGGGTGGAATGAATGATCATCAAAAACTTTATTTGTAATATCACGAATCGCGGTTCCTGAACAGGAGATAATAAAATTTTCACTTTTCAGTTTCCGGATATCGATGGATGGCAGCAGAATGTCCGGCCTTGCCTTGAATTCTGTGGGTTCACATAAGGTGACAGGAACAGCCAGGATCAGTGCCTCCCGGGCAAGAAGTGTATTGGGCAATCTAAGTGGGAGATGTTCCGGTGTCGCGATAATGGCGATATCCAGGGAGCCTTTCGTCACTTGCTCAAGCAGTGGCTTGGTGGTGGATTCCAGCAAATTTACTAAAAAATTGGGATATTTATGTTTGAAAATTGGAAATATTTCCGCAAACATATCTCCGCCCCATTGCGGTGTGATACCAATTGCAATATGTCCGGTTTTTGATTCGGTAATGTCTGCCAGCCGTTTATAGAGGGTTTCCTGAAGGTTCAGCATATTCCGGCATGTTTCTTCGTATAGCTGCCCGGCCGGAGTGAGAGTCAGTTCATTGCGGTTTCTCGACAAAAGCTGTACTCCAAGCGTCTCTTCCTCCCTTGCCAGGAACTGGCTGAGGGTTGACTGCGAAACAAACAGATGATCTGCTGCTTTTGACAGATTCCGGTATTTTGCAATCGCCAGAAAATAGGTGACATATTTCATATCCATGCAGGATGCCTCCTTAGGTTTTATATAGAAAAATTAATACCTGTTATTAATTTCTTTCATTGGAGAAATGGTGCTGGGATTAGTATAATTCAAATAACACTTGATTGCAATCAAAGTTGTAAAAAGAAAAATAAGTTGAAATATTGGAGGGAATGGTATGAATACAGCCACATATCTTTTGGTTTTACTTGTTTCAGTTGTGGTGCTTATCTTTTTAAATGTAAAACTTAAGGTTAATAGTTTTATAGCACTGTTTGTGACATCAGTTGCTTTAGCGATTCTTTTTGGCGGAACGCCAGCAGAAGCGCTGGCAGCGGTAAACAATGCTTTTGGCAGTACAATTGGTAATATTGGCATGGTGGTAATCCTCGGAGCTGTTTTGGCTATGGGGGTTCAGGATTCGGGTGCGGCAACGGCGATCACTAATTTTTTTATCCGATTGTTTCGGGGGAAACGACTGGAGCTGGCTCCGGCTCTAACAGCCTTTGTTATGTCAATTTCTGTTTTTGGTGATGTGACTCAGCTTTTGACTGCACCAATTGCGGCCCGCATCGGAAAAAGAAAGCGGCTCAGCATGACGCTCATCACACCTTATACTATTGTTGGTGTGTGGCTTACCCATGGTGTAGTGCCGCCTTCGGCAGGTATTCTGGCAGTATGTATTATTCTGGGTGCTGATGTAGGGATGGCGATATTCTGGAGTATCCTTGTCTGTCTCTGTACATTGCTTATCACATATGCCCTGACCATCAGATTTATGAGGAAGACGGAATTTACGGAAGCAAAACCGGAGTTTGTTGTTGGTGTACAGGAGGCGGACGAAGATGCAGAAACAGAAGCACTTGTAATAGCTGATGAACATCCGCTGAATCCGCTGGCTGCTTTTCTTCCGCTGATTGTTCCGGCACTGCTGATTACGATTGGTTCATTAGGGAACCTTTTGTTTCCGGGTAATGAATCGATCGTGGCAGTAACCTCGCTTGTCGGTGATAAGACGGTAGCGATGCTGATTGGAATCATCATCTTACTTGTCACCTGTGCGGCTAGAAAGAAACTACTGACAGAGTCGGCAATTCAATCCGGCGTACCGATCAGTGAGAAGCCCACTCTTTTGGAGCTGGGATTCGGAAACTGGATCGAACGGGGGATTAAGGTGGCGGCTATGGTAATTATGATTACGGCAATGGGAGGGGCATTCAGCACTATCTTAAAAAGCCATCCGGCCGTGGCGGAGATTGCTAATGCAGTAGTTGCAAGCGGCATTCCCATGCTACTGATACCATTCGCCATTTCAGCAATTATGCGGGCTGCCTGTGGCTCTATGGCGACTGCGACGATGACGGCAGCAGGCATTTGTGCTCCGATTATGGGGGCAATGGGACTTACTCCGGTTGCGGTTGCATTATCGATTGGAATGGGCTCTCTGCTGTTTGGACATGTAAACGACAGCGGCATGTGGATGTGCTGTGAAATGTTCCACTTAAAGCCTGAACAATATCTAAAATATGTGACTCCGATTACCACATTGGCAGGAATCATTGGATTTGTACTGTTATTCATCTTAAATGGTATTGGACTTTTATAATATAAAACCGGATTGGAGTATGAACTGAATTATGAAAATAACATCTGTAAAGACGATATTGTTAAAATGGCCGTGCGCGCTTATGAGTGATGCCCTGTCAGTCTGTACTGCCCGTCAGGCACTGCTGGTGAAAATAGAGACTGATACACAGTTGTATGGAATCGGTGAGGCTTTTTGTTATGGAAGTCCGCTGACTGTTGGGAAAGAGATTATCGAAAAGCAACTGGCCCCCATCCTGATCGGCAAGAATCCGGAGGATATTGAAAAACTGTGGCAGACTATGTACTGGAGAACTGTAGCGAATGGCCGGAGAGGTGTTGTGATGGCGGCCATCAGTGGAATCGATATTGCCCTCTGGGATTTGCTGGGAAAAGCCGCGAAGCTGCCGGTTTCCAAACTACTGGGGAGCTTTTCCGATAAGGTTCCGACTTATGCAAGCGGAGGTTTTTATGCCCCCGGCAAGGGTCTGGGAGAACTGCGGCGGGAACTGGAGGGCTATGCCCAAAAAGGCTACCGGGCGATGAAAATAAAGATTGGGCGGAATCCGGGGATGATGGATAATTCCTTACGATATATGGAAAACCAGGAGTTTGGTGTGACATATGAGGAAGATATGATGCGGCTTGCACTAGCCCGGGAGATTATCGGTGACGGGAAGCTTGCGGCGGATATCAATGCGGCCTGGACGGCCGAACAGGTACTGAAGGCTTATCCTGATTTTCTGCGGTGCCGGCTGGACTGGTTGGAAGAACCAATTCAATTTGAAGATGTCAATGGCTGCCAGAAAATTGTTGAAAAGATGCCAGAGATCAGTCTGATGGGGTTTGAGACTGAGCAGGGGGCTAAGAACTTCCAGCATTTGCTTGACAATAAGATGGTTGATATTGTCCAGCCGGACATCGGTTGGGGTGGTGGTGTCAGCGAGCTTATGAAGATTGGTGCACAGGCTTATGCGGCAGGAAAAAGCATGTCACTTCATTCGTTTGGTTCGGCAGTGCATTTTGCAGCCAGTCTTCATGTGGCGGCGGCATGTGCCAATACGGAGTGTATGGAATCGGAAGAAAATGAGAATGCATTAAAAACCAGGATTTTAAAAGAACCGTTTGAGCATGATCAGGACATGAATTTTTATGTGCCGCAGAAGCCCGGTCTTGGAATTGAGCTGGACTGGGAAAAGATTGAGCATTATGTAAGCTGATGATTCCAATAATTCATTGCAAGTTCGATAAAGTGTTTGGCCTGCTTACTTAAATATGTATTCTTCTTGTAGCTTGCATAGATACTCCATGACGGATGATCCGGCATATGGAAGAAGGCAACTTCCTTAGGATGCGGAATGGAGTCTGAGTCAGGGACAATGCTGCAGCATAGCCTGGAGGCAACCATGTCAATGATGGTTACAGCCCTGACAGTTTGAAACAAGACATTTGGAACAAAGCCGGATTCACGAAAAACCTGATCAATTGCTGCAAAAATAGTTGATTCCCGATACATCAAGGCAAATGGTTCATACCGCAGTGTTGTAATATCCAGTTCAGGATATTTGGCACCAGCGGCAATGCCGTTTGCTTTTTTGTTCTCGTAATCATCGCAGACCGGGTGCTCAGCAGGAACCACGATAACAAGCTCTTCATCACAGATATGAATATATTCATCATCGGTTTTTTGAGTCTCTCGCAGTGTCATGAAACCAATATCCAGGACATTTTGGGAAATCAATTGTTGTTGCTTTCTGACATTTGCTTCAATGACATTAATCGTGACGTCAGGATAATCCTGATGAAAAAGGGGATAAACTTTGGTAAACATGGTGGAGCCCCGCTCTGGCGGAAAGCCAATGGTAAGTGTGCCCTTTTGGGAGGCGGTGATATCCTGCAGGCGTTTATATGCCTCTCGCCGCATATGAAGCATTTCTCTGGCAGTTGACAGATACACTTCACCGGCCTCTGTAGGTGTCCAGCCGGAACGGGAACGGTGAAACAGAGGTGTCCCGATGTCTTCTTCTAAATGAAGTAAATGCTGGTTCAGGGCGGATGGGGTAATAAATAATTTTCCGGCTGCTTTGGATACGTTTCTTTCCTCGGCAATTTTTACAATATATTCTATATTCTTTAGATTCATAGAACCCTCCTTTAATTTTATTATAGATGTTACCCCGTTTAAAATCAATAAAATTAATGAAAAATATCTAATAGAAGTATTAGATTTATGAAATTTACTTAATAATAATTGTTTGTTATACTATATTTATCAATAACATATGTAAGTTATTTAAGCTTTTTATGAGGAGGATTTGTATGGATATTCAAAAGGAGTTTGAATTAAAAGACAGCCGTTACCGCAGCAGTATGCTGACAAATGGTTTGGCACGCTCTGGACAGAGGGCATTGCTCTATGCTACCGGGATGGATGAGGAAGATTTGAAAAAGCCGTTTATCGCTGTGATTGGCTCATTTAGCGAGATGGTGCCAGGTCATGTGCATTTAAGAGAATTGGCTGATTATGTAAAACAGGGAATTAGTGAAGCTGGAGGTATTCCGAGACAATCAGAGACCATTGCCATCTGTGATGGACTATGCCAGGGGCATAAGGGAATGTGTTATCCCTTAGCCAGCCGTGATTTGATTGCTGATTCAGTGGAGATGGTTGTGGAGGCTCATCACTTTGATGCTATGGTGTTGCTTCCGGGTTGCGACAAAATCATACCGGGTATGCTGATGGCCGCAGCGAGGCTTAATATTCCGGCAATCGTTGTGCCGGGCGGGCCAATGCTTCCGGGAAACGTTAAAGGCAATCCATTATTTTGCTCCAGTGAGCTAAGAGAGTATCCAGGTCGGGTGGAAGCTGGAACCGCCACAATAGCGGAGATGAAGGAGGCAGAGATGGCCGCCTTGCCGACTGTCGGTAGTTGTGCTCATCTGGGAACAGCTAACTCGATGTGCATGCTGACTGAGGTGTTGGGAATGGCTCTTCCAGGAGCAGGTACTGCATCGGCAGTATCCAATAAAAGGAAGCGGATTGCGAAAGATTCTGGACGCCATATTATGAAACTGCTAAAAGAAAATATTACACCTCGTGATATTTTGACACGAAAAACGATGTTAAATGGAATTTCCGGGGCGATGGCGACCGGGTCCTCAACCAACCTGGTACTTCATTTGATGGCGATTGCTCATGAGGCAGATGTTAAACTAACGCTGAAAGACTTTGATGAGATCAGTCGGGAGGTACCTTTTGTCTGCAATCTGCAGCCATCGGGCAAGTATCCGATTGTATCTCTCGACAGCAGCGGAGGAATCCCAGCAGTATTAAAAACGATTGAGGAACGACTGGATACAGATGTTATGACCGTAACCGGACAGACATTAGGTGAATTGCTGGCAGAGACTGAGGCAAAGCCGGATGATGTATTAAAAACGATGGCGAATCCGCAGAAACATGAGGGTGGAATTGCAGTTCTTTACGGAAATCTGGCACCGGATGGTGCTGTTATCAAGCAATCAGGCGTTAAGGAGTCAATGTACTATTTCAAAGGGAAAGCCAGAGTGTTCCATTCAATGGAAGAGGCGGATGTTGCAATTAGTGGTGACACGATTGAAAAAGGTACGGTTCTGGTTATCAAATACGAGGGTCCTAAAGGTGGTCCGGGGATGAGAGAAATGTTATCAACTACCGCACTTATTATGGGCCGAGGTATGGATGAGGATTGTGCTCTGGTTACTGATGGACGTTTTTCAGGGGCAACACACGGTCCATGTGTTGGGCACGTATCTCCAGAAGCCGCAGCTGGCGGACCGATTGCATTTGTTGAAGATGGGGATATTATTGAGATTGATATTGCAAACAGAACTTTGAATATAGCTGTTTCTGAAGAGGAACTGAACCGTAGAAAGCTGGGGTGGGAGCCGTTGCGCAAACCACGCAAACCTGCTTTAGCCAAGTATGCGGCACTGGTCAGTTCATCCGATACAGGAGCCATTATTGACACATCAAATTTATAAAGGAATTTAGAGGAAAAGGAGATAGGATATGACACATGAGATGCAGATGCTTTTAGGTTTGTTTCTAGGAATTGCAGTTATGATTGTTCTTGTAATGAAAACTAAAACACATACATTTATTGCACTCCTTCTGGCAGCTTTAATTGCCGGACTGGTTGGCAAGATGACTCCGGATGCTGCGTTAACTGCAATTCAGGATGGGTTTGGAAATACCTTAAAAAGTACCGGAATTATTATTGGTCTTGGTGTTATGATGGGTGGTGTACTGGAAAAGTCAGGAGCAGCTGAACGCCTGGCATATACCTTTATTAAACTGATCGGAAAAGGGAAAGAGGAGTGGGCTCTTGGCGTTACTGGATGGATTGTCTCAATTCCTGTATTTGCGGATTCGGCAGTCGTCATTTTTGCACCGTTATGTAAAGCGTTATCAAGAGTTTCAGGCAAATCAGTGATTGGTCTGGCACTGGCAATGGCATGTGGGCTGCAGTGTACGCATACAATGGTGCCACCAACTCCAGGACCGCTGACAGCAGTTGGCATGATGGGCGTGGATGTAGGACAGATGATATTAGTTGGAGCAGGGCTTTCCATACCAATTTTTATTGCAGCTATACTTTACTCCAAATGGATTGGTAAAAAAATATATCAGATTCCCAGGATTGATGGCGGGTATGACCGCAAAGAGTTTAAGAAAGAATACATAAAAACGATGAAAGAGTTAGATTCCATTATGGATACAAAAGAACTTCCGGGATTATGGAATTCTTTGGCACCGATTGTTGTACCATTAGGCCTGATATTCTGTAAAACAGGTCTTAGCCTGACCACCTTAGAGAGTGGACTATTTTATCATCTCGTTAATTTGATTGGTTCTCCGATTGTAGCACTTGCAATCGGTACCACCATTGCTGTTTATGGCTTAGGCGTGAAGAACACCAAGGACGAAATTATCAATATTATGAATGACAGTATCAAAGATACCGGAATTATTATGTTGATTACTGGTGCTGGTGGTTCTCTCGGAAACGTAATCAAGGTAAGTGGAATTGGCGATGGGCTTGGCAATATGGTTATTGCATGGCCGATACCAGCAATTTTAATTCCGGTTATTATTGCAGCATTGATGAGAATTGCATTAGGGTCTGCTACCGTTGCAATCACTACTGCAGCATCTTTGACCGCGCCATTAATTTCGATGCTGGGAGTCAGCCCGGTATTGCTGGCTCAGGCTTGCTGTATTGGAGCAATATCATTTGGTTAATTTAATGATTCCGGTTTCTGGGTGTTTAATGGAATGTTTGGATTGACGGATTTGAAAGATCAGCTAAAATGTAAGACTGCAGTTTCTATGGTGATGGCTGGAGTAGGTGTAGTTGAGTTGTTGATATTAAATATGATTTTATAATGTAATGAGTTTTGGCGAGGCTCCTGCATGGGTCGCTGACAGGTGGTAGATTAAGGGGATGCAAAAATGCATCCCCTTAATCGCGAGTTCCGTTCATTGATATAGCAGCGCCCCATAACGCTAGAAGAAGGATGCAACACTGCTTATCCCGACAACAAGGGTTATGATTCCGACCAGGATACCTAATATATTCTGAATAGGTGTACTCTTGTATTTGCCCATCAATTTCTCGCGGCTGGTCAGATAAATCAGCAGGAAAACCACAATCGGGAGGAAGATTCCGTTTAACGCCTGCGCCGTCATAATGATGCTTACAGGATTATATCCGGTTGCGGCGACTATAATTCCCGTTACCACGACGATGATATTAGTAAAGAAGAACCGCTTATCCTTTTTACTCATTTCCCAGCCAAACAGACCAGCCAAAACATAAGAAACACCTAATGGAGTACCGGTGGAAGCGGAGACGCCGGCGGCAATCATGCCAATGCACAGAAACGGCTTCGCAAAACGCCCCAGCAGCGGATCCAGAGAGCCTGCCATATCCGCTGCGGAAGTTACCTCAATACCGCGGATGACTGCACCTGCACTGATCATGATTGCGGCAGTGATGAAACCGCCTATGATCATGGTGATTGTTGTATCAAATCTGGACAGAGGAAGCTGTTTGGGATCCGACCAGGTTCTTCTGGAGCTTGTTGCGTGAATGAACATATTATACGGTACAACCGTTGTACCAATCATTGCACCGCAGGTGAGAGCTGAACCCGACGGAATCGTTGGAATCACACCTCTGAAAACTTCGCCGAGATCTGGTTTTGAGACGATCATCGTCAGTGTAAACACCACCGCCATGATCGTTACGGTAACCGCCAGAAGCTTCATAAGCGTTTTAAGCACATCATCGCCGATATTTATTATGATAAGGATACAGCAGCCCCATGCGGCAGCTACAACATTTGTAGGAATTCCGGTTATGGTGGAAACCCCCATGGCCGTTCCGGTCAAATCGCCGCCCATGTAGGCCATTCCGCCCAGAGTGATAGAAACCGCGATGACGGTCGCTAAAATTTTCCGCAAAACAGGCCTGTCTTTTAGATAAGACATGATCCCCTCCGCCAGACCTGTTTGCGTGACAATACCAAAGCGAGACGCCATTTCCTGTAAAACAATTACTGCGACAATAGAAAATACAACGGTCCACAACAACGTATAACCAAAACTTGCTCCGGCACGGGTGGCACTAGTTATAGAACCGGGACCCAAAAAGGTGCCTACAACCAAAATCCCAGGACCCATTCCCTTGATTTTTTCTTTAAACGTGTACTTATTGTACAATGGTTGATCCGTATTCACGTTCGATACTTGTTTGCTTTCCATAGTAACCTTCTCCTTGTAAATTTAATTTTATACTTATTAACATACGACCTCTGATAATTCTGGTTGGATAATACGTTCCTGTTCGGCTATGTCTTTTGACAGCATGATGTTCAGAATCTCTACATCGGTGGATTTCATGCCGACACAGCCGACATGCCCGACATTGTGGATCGTCCGCTCCACATCCCTCTGCACCAGGCCTTCCCCGTCCCCGAACACATGGTTGTTGACGCTCATATGGTGCGCCATGATCGCCGCGTCAACCGACGAGGCGATTTTTGCGGCACAGGACGGCTTTGCCCCATCACAGACGATCCCTCCCACGTTAGCTATTGTATTGATGATCGTCTTGGAGATTTCCTCATAGCCGCCGCCGTAAAGATAGGTAATAGCAGCACCGCTTCCGCAGGCCGCGCTGACTGCGCCGCAATAGGCGGATAGATTTCCTATGTACTTTTTCTGATGCAGAGCAATCAGATTGCTGACCAGAAGAGCACGGTACAGCCGTTCCCCGGGAAGCTTCATCTCCCTTGCATACTCAATGACTGGCAGCGAAGCGGTCATACCCTGATTGCCGCTGCCAGAGTTGATGACGACCGGCAGAGAACAGCCGCTCATGCGCGCGTCGGAACCCGCCGCCGCACGGGCCTTGGCACGAATTTTTATGTCGTTGCCGTAAATCTGAATCAGTGTCTTACCCACGCAGGCACCGTAGTCTCCATTTAAGCCTTCATCGGAAATGGCGGTATTCATGCGAATCTGGTTATCTAGCACTTCTTTTACATCATTAATGTCCACCGAATCGGCAAAGGTCAAAATGTCCCGGACATTCAGCAGGCTTTTATCTCCCGCGACACTACCGGTCTTATCGTTGGAATCGCCGCTAAAAAACACGTCCCTGCCGTCTGCCATCATGCGGATAATATTTGTATGCTTATAAGCTATTTCCACCTCGGCGCTGTGGCCGCAGGCATATACCTTAGCCAGCAGATACAGGTTTGCGACCCCCTCCGCAAGCTTGCCTGTACAATAACCGGTTCCGACCAGAAGAGCCGTTTCCGATACAACTGCCGGGGCGATGCCCTCCAGCACCTCCAGCTCCCTGGATGCATCGCCGCCTAGTGCGCCAAGAATCGCCGCAGCTTCGATTCCCTTTAACCCACCGGAATTCGGTACGGTTACGCCCTGCACATTTTTGACGATATTCCCGCTGCAAAGCATTTCTATTCGCTCGGGGCGGCAGCCGAGAAGCGAGACAGCTTTTGCCGTGGCATAAGCAATGGCAATCGGCTCGGTACAGCCAAGCGCGGGAACAAGCTCGCTGCGAAGAATCGCTATATAATTGTCATAGACATTTTTCTCCATAACCTTTTCTCCCATCTTCGTTACTCGTCTTTTTTCTTCATGCGGAAGCAGAAGGAACATACACCGTCCTCGTAAATACGCTTGTCATGAATACATTCCAGGTTCTCGCTGTAACCCTTCGCGATTGCCGGGTCGATAACATCGCAGTACAGCTTGCCGTATCTCTCTGTTCCATCCTCGAGCCATTGGTCGGCAAATCCGCATTGTGAAAAGAGCTGTTCAACCTGATTGTCTCCATATGTGTTATCGGCGGTAAAATCGTCGCCTCTGCCCATATCGTAGTTAGATAGATAGCTATAAGTGTCGATCTCACAACCGTTGGCTCTGGCGCGCTCGGCGATGTTGCGCCCGCGCTCCACACCAAACGCCCACACTCCGTCCTTGATTGCTTTTTCTCCCTCTTCGCCGAATTTGTCGACTACTTCTTTTGCGATGTTCGCAAAAAGACGGCAAAATAAAGTTGACCACGAAACCGGTTCCTTGCTCTCGTTGTCCTTCATGCTGACTGCACCTTCTGTCTTTTCCATTGTTTCCATTGTGTCATTTCCTCCTTAAAAAATTTTTATTTACAAAAGCTGAAATAGCTTATGTTTCCGCACTTTCCGCATCCAACGCAAGGATGGTTTGATACAGGACATCCGTCCCTCTCGCGAGTGCCTCGGGGGAGACATGCTCCGCAGGGTTGTGAGTAATACCTTTTACGCAGGGAACAAATAGCATAGCAGTCGGCCAGCGGGCGGAAAAAATCATTGCGTCGTGACCTGCGCCGCTGTTTATATCGCGGCAGGAATATCCTGATTGCTCACAACTTTTTCGGAGCAATCCCCGCAGTTTTCCATCCATTTCAATTCGGTTTTTACGGGAATCGATGTGAATCTGAATCTCCAAATTACATTCTTTCGCTACTTCTTCGCTACTTTTTTGAATAAACGATGTCAATTCATCAATGTTTGATATATTACCCGAGCGAAGATCTACCGTAAAAACACATTTGGAAGGGATGCAATTTGATGATCCGGGCAGTAATTCAAGCTTTCCAATGGTTGCCGTCGCACTGTGAGCATAATTCGCGGCGGTATGGCGGGCGATGCTGTCGATCAGGCGGCACGCACCTGTAGCCGCATCCTGCCGCAAAGGCATGGGAACCGTTCCGGCGTGGCCGGCAAAGCCTGTAACTGTTACCGTAAGCCATGAAATCGCCACAATATTCTCAACAATGCCGATGTCGATATTCTCAGCTTCGAGAACCGGCCCCTGTTCGTCATGCAGCTCCAATACTGCTAAAATCTCGCTGTTTTCCCGATATGCGGGACAAGCATCTGCAGGCAGGTAATCTTGAAGGATTTCCCTTAAAGTGATTCCATCCGAGTCACTAATGGTATCTAATTCTTTATCGCCGAACACCCCAGTTATGAACTGGCTGCCCAGCAGCACCTGCCCAAAACGTGTGCCTTCCTCCTCAATGGTTCCGATGACCTCAAAAGGATGCCGCAGCGATACACCGTTCTCTCTCAGCATCCTCGCTGCCTCAAGCGCGCATACCGCTCCGGCAATACCGTCGAAAGCCCCGGCGCAGCGCACCGTATCCAAATGCGAGCCTGACAGGATAACCGGCAAGCCAGCCTCAGATCCCTCCAGTTTACCGTATATATTTCCTGCATTGTCCTCCCTTACGGACAAGCCTGCTTCCATCATGCGGCGTTTGAAGAAATCGGCTCCCATGCGGTAGGTTTGTGTGAAACCGATTCGTGTTATTCCTGCGTCGCATGGCTCCGAGATACTTTTCAGCTGCTCGATATCCCACTGCATTCGCACTATATTTGCCATTTGTCTCGACCTCCTGAATTAATTGTTGTATACTGATGTTGTATACGGAATTTGAATTGACAACTTTAGTTTATAAAGTTATAATAACAGAAGATCACGACGATGCAATATCATAAACGGTAATGTCGTGAATAAATTGAAAATTGTTAAAATAATACATATAAATATGAATTATTATAGTCATTTTGACGGGAGGCACGATATGAAGGACGATATAAAAACCATACAGTCGGTGCAGCGGGCAATCGACATCATGAACTGCGTAGGGGATGCCGGACGAAAGATAACGCTCAATGAAATCAGCTCGAAGCTGGAACTGAACATCAACACTACGCGGGGATTGGTACAGACGCTTCTTGCCAATGGATTTCTCTCCAAGGATGTGGAACAGGGGACTTATACCCTGGGATTTGAATTCCTGACGAAATCAAAGTTGGTCTACCAGCTTCAAATCCAGAGGATACGGGATATCGCTTTTCCTGATATGGAGCGCATTTCCGAAAAATATGGCGTCTCATCCTGGCTGCAGACCAGCTTTTACAGGGGTATCTATACCGTAGAGATATTGGAAGCGCCGGGCAGTCATTATTCCTATGCTCCCAAGTCAGGCGCAAATCTGCCACTGCATGCGTCTGCCTCGGGCAAACTGCGTATTGCCTATATGCCCGAACTTGAACGGAAAAAAATTCTGGACAGCATAGTTCTCGAGCCATTGACTGAGCATACAATTACTGACAGGGAGAAGTTTGCGGAACTTATTGAGCGTGCGTATTCCCAAGGCTACGCAACCGAGCTTGAGGAGACTGATATTGGAATCAGCAGCGTAGCCGCCCCTTTTTTCGATGCGCACGGAACGTTGGGCGGGACATTGAGCGTCGCCGCGCCATCAGTTAAATTGAATCGCATCCTAAGCAATGTGGTAATCGACCTCAAACGGGCAGGTATGCGTATCACGGATTCTATTTCGACCCGCCGCCGGACTTAGGTGCATTCTGGGGCATGCTGGTAATATAATAGCGGCAAGAGTTTTTTGAAGATGACCAGAAAACGATGTGAAAGTAAAATCATTATATAATAGTTGAAAATTATTACAAAAATGACATGAAAACAGACCGGAGATAATATTACGAATATCTTCCGGTCTGTTTTTTAGAGGATTGACATCCTGAATACCTTTTTTAGTTTTTATGCTGCTGGCGATATTCGCTCGGTGTTTTTTCAGTTAATGTTTTAAATTTCAGTGAGAAATAACTTGGCGATTCAAAACCTGACAACTTACATATTTCAGTTATATTCAGGTCGGTATTAATCAGCAGACCGGATGCCACGGAGATACGGTGATTGAGTAAATACTTCATCGGGGTAGTGCCTAAGACTTTGTTGAAGCAGCGCAGACATTCACGTGTGCTGATCGCTGCGGACTGAGAGATTTCTTTCAAATCCAGGTTCTCGGCGTAGTTTGTATGGATATATGCCAGCATTTCTTTGGTTCTGACGGCTTCGGCATTTCTCGTGTTCTGCTGCATCGACAGTTGGTTTTGATGGTTGGTTACAATCAGAAACCACAATTTGGAGAGATGATCGCGAACCAGCAGTTCATATCCGAACATTTCTTCTGAATAAACCTGGAAGGCCGCTTTCATATGCTGAAGTACCTCACGATGCCAGGCTGTTTCTGTACCGAAACGGATCAGACTGAGTTCCGGGGCGGTGATCAGCGGGCGGACATATTTTTGCTCGATGGCATTTTCTAAGCTGCCGAAGATGAGTGAGGGGTCAAATACAAAAGAATCTAATTGACAGATATCATTATTAAGGTTGACAGCTGTCTGCAGTACACTGGAGTTGATAAAGGCACCCTCACCTTCCTTTATAATAATTGTATTGTTGGGAACTTCGACTTTAAGTGTCCCTTTGGTAATAAACATAATTTCCACTTCTTCGTGCCAGTGCCAGGGAATCAGCTTTGTGTGATTGTCACCGACGGTAGTTTTATAGCTGCCGCAGGGAAACATCGGCGTACCCCTGATTTCTTTTTCATGTAAATCAATATCAATAGTAAGTGGACATGGTTTGACTGCCACAGGATTCACCTCTTTCTTGTCGCTTTTATTATAGTATACGGCAATAATTTGATTGATTCAAGAACGAAAAGTCGATATTATTATAGCGTGCTGCTATTGACAGAAAAACTGACAAAAAAGCGACAGAAAGTGAGGGGGAATTCAGTGGTATTATTATTGGTGATCATCTATATTGCATTTATCAGTTTAGGTCTGCCGGATTCGCTTCTGGGCAGTGCATGGCCGTCCATGTATCATAGTCTGGGAGCTTCGATTGCCAGTGCCGGGATTATTTCGATGATTATAGCCGGCGGGACAATCATTTCCAGTTTATTTAGTGAGAAGCTGATCCGGCGTTTTGGAACGGGGATGGTAACGTTTATCAGTGTTGCGATGACTGCTGTTGCACTGATGGGATTTTCGTGTTCCAACAGTTTCGGTCTGCTTTGTTTTTGGGCAATTCCCCTTGGACTTGGGGCTGGCTCTGTGGATGCGGCTTTGAATAACTTTGTGGCACTGCATTATAAGGCTATGCATATGAGCTGGCTGCACTGTTTTTGGGGCGTAGGGGCATCACTGGGGCCAATTATCATGTCGTATAGCCTGGTTCAATGGGATTCATGGAGTATGGGTTACCGCTCCGTCAGCATAATGCAGATTGTCTTGGTTGTTGTACTGCTGGTGACACTGCCGCTCTGGAAGAAGGTGCATCATCCTCAGACGGAGAGTGAGAATGCCGGGCAAAATGATACCGGGATCCGGCAGTTGATTCGTCTGCCGGGAGCGCAGCAGACACTGATTGCATTTTTCTGCTATTGTGCGATAGAAAGTACGGTTGGGTTGTGGGGCAGCAGTTATCTGGTAACGATTCGGGGCATTTCCGCCGAGACTTCCGCCAGATGGATTGCTGTCTATTATCTGGGGATTACGCTGGGCAGATTTCTTTCCGGTTTTCTGACAATCAAGCTTGCGCATAAACAGATGATTCTGTTAGGACAGATGGTAATCGGCACAGGAATCATTATTTTATTGCTGCCGCTGCAGGGAATTGTGCTGCTGGGCGGGCTGTTCCTGATCGGTCTGGGCTGTGCCCCGATATATCCCAGCTTGCTTCACGAAACACCAAATCAATTCGGCAGCCGCTATTCCCAGGCGATGATGGGGCTGCAGATGGCATGTGCATATGTGGGAACCACCTTTATGCCGCCGTTATTCGGAATGATTGCAGCAAAAGTCAGCTATCAGCTCTTTCCGTTTTTTGTGGGCGGGTTACTGCTGCTGATGATTGCAATGGTAGGGATTAGTTTAAAAACTGTGTCAGAAAGAAGGAGTAATGTGAGATGAAAGTAATTATTATGGACGTAGATGGGACTTTATTTAACAGCGAAAAAATTATCTCAGAAAAGACAAAGGCGGCGCTGCTGTCCGCTCAGGAGAAGGGGGTAAGACTGATTCTTGCTTCAGGACGGCCGACAACCGGTCTGATATCACTGGGGCAGGAGCTTATGATGAATGAGCATAATGGATTGTTTGTATCTTACAATGGGAGCAAAGTGGTTAACTGTCAGACAAGGGAGACTTTATTTAATGAGCCGCTGAGTATTGAAGCCGGAAAACAGGTTCTTGAGCACATGAAAGGTTTTCAGGTGTACCCGATGATTGATAAGGGGAATTACATGTATGTCAATGATGTATTTGCTGATCTGATTACCTGGAACGGGAGAGATATCAATATTATTCAGTATGAGGCGAGAAACGGTAATTTTCTTCTTTGTGAACAAGCCGATTTAACATCATTTCTAGATTATGAAGTAAATAAAATTCTGACAGCCGGAGACCCGGATTATCTTCAGCAAAACTACAAGGCAATGATGGAACCATTTAAAGATACACTGAGCTGCATGTTTACAGCCGATTTCTATTTTGAGTTTACGGCGAAAGAGATTGATAAGGCGAAGGCTCTCGATACTGTTTTGAGACCAATGGGATATGAACCGGAGGATATGATCGGGTTTGGTGATGGCATGAACGACCTTTCCATGATCAAATACGTCGGAACCGGAGTAGCTATGGATAATGCGGTGCCGGCGCTGAAAGAGGCAGCTGATTATGTGACGGCCTCAAATGATGAAGACGGTATTGCGAAGGCACTGGAACGATTTGAGATAATATAACTAAAAAAACCATAAAATCTCCACATTAATAGAATATACTAATAATCTTAATAAACAAAAAGCTGGAGGATATATCGGTATGGGTGTTAAGAAAATATTGGTTGTGGATGATGAAAAGAAGATTGTTGAAGCAGTAAAGGCTTATCTGGAACATGATAATTATACGGTTTATACTTGTGCGGATGGTGTAGAGGCAATCAATTTTTTTGACAGAATAAAACCGGATTTGCTGATTTTGGATTTAATGCTGCCAAAGCTTGGTGGGGAGGATGTGTGTCAGCATATCAGGAAGTACTCGCGGGTTCCCATCATCATGCTGACGGCAAAGTCGGCGGAAGGGGATAAGATAAATGGATTTGATATCGGTGCCGATGATTATGTGACAAAACCTTTCAGCCCCAGAGAATTGGTTATGAGAGTACAGAGTGTTCTGCGGCGCTGTTCGGAATCTTCGGAACCTTTATATAATGTAATGACCTGGAATCAGGGGGAGCTGACCATCAATTTCACTTCAAGAGAGGTTCACTGCAATGGAGAGATTATCAACTTGACTCCAAATGAATTTAAGCTGTTATCTACACTTGCGAATTATCCTAAAAAGGCATTTACCAGAGAAGAACTGATAAACAGTGCATTGGGAATAGAATATGAGGGTAATCTGGATATTCAGTTTTTAACCCTGCTTAATCGGGGATTTATCATTGCGGCCGCCGGGGCATTGGCAGTTTCGGTTTTGCTGGGGTTATTTATAGCAGGCAGAATATCCGGTCCGATCAAGAAGGTTATCCGGAAAACAAAGGAGATTGAGAGCGGGAATTATGCTGCTCTGATTGAGGAATCTTCCAATACACTGGAGATGGAACAGCTGATCAGCAGTGTAAATACGCTTGCGGTAACGCTGGGTAAGCAAAAGGAACTGCGGCGGCGGCTGGCTCAGGACTATGCCCACGAATTCAGGACTCCGCTTGCTGCGTTACAGTCGAATCTGGAAGCTATGATCGATGGCATATGGGAACCTGAAAGCCAGGCAGAAACTTTAAGTGGATGCTGCGTGGACTATTCTGCACCATGCTGTACGGTTGCAGGAGGCAGCAGCTGCTGTAACTAATCAGTAGAAACCTGAATATAAATATCCCCGAATGAATCCGGCTTGACAAGCATCGGCCATTTCATTCGGGGATGTTTTTGTATCAGTCTTTATCTTGCCCGTCTAACGGATTGGTAATGTTAAATTAATGACGAGTATTTCTGAAAAAAGAACAATCAAACTTATGGACAAACTTTTTAAATGACGCTATAGTATACAATGTACAACTAAATACAAACTTGATTAAGATGACATATAGAAACTTAAGATTTCAGGAGAAGGAGAGCGGAACATGAAAGTATTAGTAATCAACTGTGGTAGTTCTTCGCTTAAGTATCAGCTGATTGATATGGAGAGCGAAACGGTCATTGCCAAGGGGCTGTGTGAACGAATTGGAATTGATGGAAGCCGTCTTGTTTATGACCGTCAGGTCGGGGGAAAACAAGTGATGGAGCAGCCGTTGCCAACCCACAAGGAAGCAATTAAACTGGTAGTAGATACCCTGGCCGATCCGCAGATTGGTGTGGTTCAAAGTATGAGCGAGATTGATGCAGTAGGGCATCGGGTGGTTCATGGCGGCGAGAGATTTGCCAATTCTACGATTATCAATGACGAAGTACTGAAAGCGATTGAAGAATGTAATGACCTGGCACCATTACATAATCCGGCGAACTTGATCGGGATCAATGTATGTCATGAGCTGATGCCAGAAACACCGATGGTGGCTGTGTTTGATACTGCCTTCCATCAGACCATGCCTGAAGAGGCTTACCTTTACGGCATTCCGTACCGGTTATACCGGAAGCACAAAGTGAGAAGATATGGTTTCCATGGAACCTCTCACAACTATGTGGCTAAGCAGGCAGCATTGATGGATGGACGCCCGTTTGAGGAGCTGAAGATCATCGTCTGCCATCTGGGTAATGGTGCATCAGTTACCGCAGTAAAACGTGGCGTGTCGGTAGACACTTCCATGGGCATGACGCCGCTGGAAGGATTGATTATGGGCACCCGGAGCGGCGATATTGATCCGGCCGTGCTGGAATATCTGATGCATAAAGAAGAAATGGATATCGATCAAGTGATGGCGATGCTGAATAAGGAATCTGGAGTTCTGGGTCTGTCGGAGCTGACCAGTGATTTCCGTGATTTGAATTCCGAAGCTGCCAACGGAAATGAAAATGCTCAGCGGGCGCTGAAAACTTATGGATATAAGGTGGTTAAATACATCGGTTCTTATGTCGCAGCAATGAACGGTGTCGACATTATCTGTTTTACCGCAGGGCTTGGCGAGAATGATAGAAACATTCGTACGCAGGTGTGCAGAAATTTGGAATACCTGGGAATCAACATTGACCAGGAGAAGAACGCGATTTCAGGTGCTGATGTGGTTGTCTCAACCCCGGATTCAAGAGTGAAAGTAATGGCGATTCCTACGAATGAAGAGTTGGCAATTGCACGGGAGACGAGAGAACGGCTGGAAGCGTAAAATCGGTGAAGGTATTAGAGCAAGGGGCTGTCGCGCTAAACAAAGCCTGCGGGCCCTGACGGCATCGGTACCAACTCCAGCAAGGTGATAAATAAATGGTTGGTAATGCCCTGACCAATGCACAATAATAATTTACAGAAGGTTAGAAGTGGCTTAATATAGCCACTTCCTTTTTTTGTGGAGGAAATATGTAGACACGGCGTTTGGCGTTTGCTTAATTGTTTGTTGAATCATTAGTATGAGCGTGGTAAAATTACAGAAAGTACTGAGGAAGAAATTGCCACTCAACAAATATACGATGAAAGCAGGAAAGTAAGCGATGTTACATATAACTCCACAACCCAAAAAACGCTCCGATCTGCGATTGTTTTTTGGCAGAATTTATTACACTTTTTGCCGTTATGGTCTCTGGTATCTTGGCGGAATCAAATTTTCAAAAATCAGAGAAGAGATCCAGCCATATCTGGCATTTACACATACCACACCAATGCTCAGGAAGTTGAAAGATGTGGATATGTATCTGCAGTATAATAAGATAACCAATTTAAAGATTGCAGCTAATAAACTGGACAAAATAACACTTCGTCCGGGCGAGACATTTTCATACTGGAAGGCGATCGGAAGACCCAGTCGGCGTAAGGGTTATGTAAAGGGAATGGTACTTAAAAACGGTGGTTACCTTCCGGGAACCGGCGGTGGCTTGTGTCAGATGTCAAACCTCATCTACTGGATGACCATTCACACACCTTTGACGGTAACAGAGCGTCACCGGCATGGTTACGATGTGTTTCCTGATTCTAACCGGACCCAGCCGTTTGGGAGTGGGGCAACTTGTTTTTATAACTACGGCGATCTGATGATTGTGAACAATACTGATGATGTGTTTCAACTGCACATCAGTTTTGACAATGACTATCTGGTCGGGGAATGGCGTGCCGGCAGGGAGTTGGAATCTACTTACGAAGTCTACGAAAAAGAGCATCTTATGCAGCCTGAATATTGGGGCGGATATACGAGACACAATATGATATATCGGCGAAAGTTTGATCGGGATGGTAATCTGGAGGCAGATGAATATGTTGTGGAGAATCATGCAATAATGATGTATTCGCCGTTTATTGAGTATCAACCGGAGGCTGCTAATGTGTCCAGTAATCAATAATCTCTTAGTTGTTTTTTATCTGTTCTTCCAGTTTTTTGAGCTGGCACTTTAAGCTATCTATTTCTTCAGCGATATTGTTGTCCTGATCATTACTGGATAAAGCCTGAGCCTGAGCCGCAGCAGTTAATATGTTTTGTCCTACATTCACCATAAAGTTACCAACAGCATTCTGCTGGTCTATATTAAGGCCGTCAATTAATGATAGTCCCATTATAGATGATAATATTGAGAACTGTTTGGGCGGAAGATTTAAAAGACATGGCTTTGTTATATTATTTTTGGATGTTGGGTTTTTAATGGGGCACCTACCGAATATTATTATGATATATTCTATTATATTAGATATAAATAAAGAACGTGAATTTCTGGGAGATGTTTTTTGGATTTAGAGTCCCTAATCTAGCTGACGCATGACTTCTCCAGACCATTCTGTTGCCTTTATTCAAGGAGCATTTTGGTGCAACCAAAACAGATTTAGAATTGAAGATACTGACGCAGTGCTGCGGCGGCTAAAAGTTTTGCCCAAAACAGCATAGCGTGTTGCCGACGGCGGTTTTGATAAAATTAAAGCCGCCGATTTTTAATATTCGGAGGGTGTAATATAGGGGGACTGTAAGTGGTACATGTTCCAGGGCGGAGGAGGCATAATCCGTCTCTTCATTTCTTATTTCAGAATAAAAAGGCAAAAAATACCATTAAATGACTTGCGCTGTTAGCCATATATGTATGGATATTTTCTGAATTTGTAGTATAATAAGGAACAGCATAAAGAAAGGCAGGTAGCAACTTATGAAACCAACGATTGAAATATGCTGCGGCAGCTATTATGACGCAAAGCAGGCGGCATTGGGAGGTGCCAGACAGATTGAACTGAACAGTGCGCTGATGCTTGGCGGCCTTACCCCTTCGGTGGATACTCTGACGATGGTTAAAACGGATTTTCCGGTGCTAAAAGTAATTGCCATGGTACGTCCCAGGGGGGCAGGATTCTGCTATTCAGAGGAAGATTTTACAGTTATGGCCGCTGAGTGCCGGACCCTGGTCACGAATGGTGCCGACGGGATTGCTTTCGGGTGTTTAAAGGAAGATGCTTCTTTCGATATGGAGAAAATAAAACAGATGATGGATATAATCAAAGGAATGGGGAAAGAGGCGGTCATCCACCGGGCCTTCGATTGTAGTGCAGATCCCTTTGCTGCTGCCGAACAATTGATTGCAGTGGGCGTGGACCGGATTCTGACCAGTGGTTTAAAACCGAAAGCAATCGATGGGCATGAGGTGCTGAAGGAGCTGCACCACCGGTATGGATCAGAAATTCAGATACTGGCAGGAAGTGGAGTCAATGTTTCAAATGCAAGGACTCTGATGGATCTGACCGGCCTGACCCGGATTCACAGCTCCTGCAAAGACTGGAAGACAGATCCCACGACCGTTCAGAATGAGGTGTCTTACAGTATTGCCTCGGGGGACCAGGAATTATGTTACGATGTGGTCTCAGCAGCGTTGGTAGAGGAACTTATTGCTAGTACTGCATTGCATAAGTTCCGGTGAATATAGCACC